>CAZZHS010000060.1:0-21639 GCA_964654275.1 uncultured Syntrophobacteraceae bacterium | reverse complement strand
ATCCCAACTGGTTGTACCTATTTGCACCACTCAGCTGGTGTGCGAAACTTCAGTTTCCCTCTTCAACTCCTTTCCACAACCTCTTCAGCGCATCGGGTAAAAGTACTTCAATCACTGGGTCCTTCGCTCTTGAGTGCACATTTTCAGAACAAAATGTCCGTAGCTTCACCGTTTTGTTTCGAAAGACAATCAGAAGCAAGTCCGGTAAAACCCTCGAAAATCGCCGCTCCCGCCTGAGTCGCGCGGGAATGAGGTCATGAAAATGGGGCCGCTGTTGATTTCGCCCCGCGAACCTCTATGATAGCACGTTCAACGACTCCGTGTGGAATCGTCTCCACAAGAACCTCACGAGACGAGCGCACATGAAATGTGGTGCGGACAGCGCAAGGTGTTCGGTGGAATCTCCTGCAAAACGTTTGCGGAGCTGTTTTTAGCATATGGCCATCCCCTGACGGCAGGGAGTCTGTTTGAGGGGTATGGCTCCTTTTCCACAGGCAGGATGGCTTGGCGAAGGTCTCCCGATTTTTCGCGAAATCCAAAAAATAAACCCTGCCGGGACTCCCTCCACAGGATGGGTGTCCCTCTCTCACCAACGAAGATCTTTCATGACCTGAAAGGAGGAGTGACCATGTCTCACGTTCCGGGTTCGGAAGAAATATCTGTCCTGTTGCGCGCCATCCTCGAACCGGCGATGGCCGGGGGATTGTCTGAAGAGCGAGCCAGGCGGATTTACGAGGAGATTCTCGAGAGCATTGCCAATCTGGAAGAACTGGAGGATGGACGGACGGTTTTTCAGTGGCTTGCAGACGAGATTCTGCTGCGTTTCTGCCCGATTTTCAAGGACAAGTATGAGGCCAGGGAAAAAGGATCTGTCAACTGAAAGGGCCCAGGATTGAAGACGGCGGGGCAGGCTGAGCCTTGTCATGCTGACGGGATCGATGGGATCAGGTGAGCGTTCCGCCGTTGAGGGGGATGTGCTCCAGGGTGCCGGTTTCGCCGTCGAAATAGGCGAGGCGGTGGGTGTAGGCCGGGGGTTTTCCGAGGATCAGCCGCATGGCTTCAAAGACCTGCAGGTTGCCCGTCAGGGAGGCGGTGGGACCCAGGACTCCCATGGCGTCCTCGACGGGGTCCCTGGAAGTTTTGCCCCCATAAATGTTCCTGACACCGTGGGCAAATTCAGGCAGGAAGGTGCTCACCTGTCCCCACCAGCCGGAAACGGCTGCATGGATGAAGGGAATTCCGGCTTTACGGGCGCCATCGGCCACCACATACCGGGCGGGCAGGTTGTCCAGAGCGTCCAGGGCGAGGTGCATGCCCTCCAGGAGGCCGTCAACCGAGTCTTCTGTGAGCATCTCCGCAACGGCCTCCACGCGGACGAGGGGATTGATGCGGGACACCACTTCTCCGGCCACCTGCGCTTTGGGGCGGCCGAGATCGGGGACAGTGGAAAACCACTGTCGGTTGAGGTTTGAGGCGGCAAAGGCATCTCCGTCGATGATCCGGAGATGTCCCACTCCGAGCCTGGCCAGAAGACTGATGACTACGCCGCCGAGTCCGCCGCAGCCCGCAACGAACACACGGCTGGTGCAGATCCGGATCTGTTCCTCCAGGGAGATGGCCTCAAAATTTTTGAGATAGCGGTGGGGCACGATCCCCCTTTTCAATGCTTGAATCTGGGCTTCGGAAGGGCGCAGGGAGTGCTCCGCGGCCCACTGCAGCAGCGCATCGTCTTCCAGCACGTGATGGATTTTGCCGCCGTACGCGATGGGAGTGGGGTCAGGAAACGGTTTTTTCATGGCGTCTCGTCCAATCTGTGGGTGAAACCGGTTCGATGGGGGATCATCTTCCTGCGCCGCCGATGTCGACATGGGCATATATACCCGATGGCGCGCAAAATTTCATTGACAACTATCAGGGGCTTATCTAGCTTTCACTTTTGCGTTGAGTCCGGCGCTCACACGGGCGTCCCATTGATCTCCATCAAATTGTCGGGAACATGAGGATGAGCAGACAGATTTCTCCCTGGCCCTTTACCGAATCTCTCTAAGGAACAGCTGTATCTTGGTGCGCCATGCCGCCCTTCGATACCTCAGGGCGAACGTAGTTTTTGTCGGTCTGTGGTCCTCCAAAATCTTTTGAGAAACGACTGTTTTTTGTCGGTCAACTTGCCACGCCCAAGGCAGGGCTTACGCAGCCCTGTATGAATGTGCGAAAATCCAGGGTCTGGAGTCGGCCGGTCTCTATTGAGGCAGAGCAGCGAAGCGTTTCGAAACCGTCCCAAATGAGGCCAATCCAATATTTGAAGAAGGGATACGTATCGATGGCACACAGGATTCACAACTTCAATGCAGGTCCGGCGGCCTTGCCGACGGAGATTCTCGAAGACATCCAGCAGGAAATGCTCGACTTCAGGGGGTCGGGGATGTCCATTCTCGAAGTGAGCCACCGTTCCAAGTGGTTCGAGGAAGTGCTCGACGACGCCATCGCCCGCATCAAGCGCCTCCTGAAGCTTGACGACCGCTTCGAGGTGCTCTTCCTGCAGGGCGGGGCAAGCATGCAGTTCTGCATGGTGCCCATGAACCTGGCTCTCGATGGAAAACCCGTCGCCTACATCAACACGGGGACCTGGGCGACCAAGGCCATCAAGGAGGCTGAAATTCTGGGGAAAGAGGTGCGGGTCCCTGCCAGCTCCCAGGACCGCGAGTTTACCTACATCCCGAAGGATTTTCAGGTGCCTGCCGACGCAGCCTACCTGCACCTCACGTCCAACAACACCATCCGCGGGACGCAGTGGAGGGATTTTCCCCAGGGGCTGAACGTCCCCCTGGTGAGTGACATGTCATCGGACATTTTCAGCCGGGTCTTCGATCCCAATCCTTTTGGGCTCATCTATGCGGGAGCCCAGAAGAACGCAGGACCGGCCGGTGTCACCCTGGTCATCGTCCGCAAGGACATGCTGGACCGAACCCCCGCAAACCTGCCGACCATGCTCAAATACACCACCTATGCGGAAAAGAAGTCCATGTTCAACACGCCACCCTGCTTTGCGATCTATGTGGTGTGGAAAGTGGCCCGCTGGCTGGAGGAAAAGATCGGGGGCATCGCAAAGATGCAGGCCGTCAACGAAAAGAAAGCCGCATTGATCTATGATTACCTCGACAGCCAGGACTTCTACAAAGGCACCGCATCCCCCGAGTCCAGATCGCACATGAACGTCACTTTTCTCCTGAAAGAGAGCGAACTGGAAGCTAAATTCGTGAGCGAGGCGCTCGGTGAGGGACTGGGAGGTCTCAAGGGACATCGGTCCGTGGGCGGCTGCAGAGCTTCCCTCTACAACGCCGTGACCCACGAATCCGTGGAAGCCCTGGTGCAGTTCATGAAAGAGTTTGCCCGCAAGAACGGATAATTCTCAGGAAAATTGGGACAGCCTGACCCCTCCTGCCATGGGTGTTTAAAAACCCTGCGCAGCGAGGGGTTTTTTTATTTGCTTCGGCGAGCCATTGGGAAGGAGGAGGCCCCCAAGGGGGTTTACACCATGAGAATTGGTTTCTAACGTAAAAATATCCGGTTTGGTAAATAGCTCGAAAAGGTCCGAAGCATGCGACTCTTCCCGATCCTTCTCTTGAACGTGATGACATTACTTTTTGCTGCAGGTCTTCGGGCAGACTTGTCGTGGCGAGAGGAGGATTCCCTTCGGCTCATTCAGGACATGAGGCGTGCCTATGCTCAAGTGGACGACTACCAAACCCTCCTCGTCATTCAGGGGTTTGGCAGTGAAAGCAGGTTCCAAAGCGAACACCGCCTCCGCTACACATTCAAAAAACCTCACCACATCCGGATCGACTTCATTTATCCCCACGAGGGGATGGTGATCCTCTATCCCGGCAAAAAGGGGAAAGTCACCGTCCGGCCTGCATTCCTGGGATCGCTTTTCACGGTGAATCTCTCCCCCTACAATTCGCTGCTGGAAGTTTCCCCCGGTCAGTAGCAGGCAAATGAAGGCCGGGAAGATTTTTTGAATCCGTGTCATGGAGTCGAGGTCACCTCGTGACTGCAATCCGGGAAGGGGATTTCAATCAACCTGCTTGAGGGAATACGTTTCTGCCTCCTGTCAGGATGCCAAGCCCCGGCTGTTTGACCATTGGGTCAGTTCGAAGGAAAGGACTTCTCCTCTTTTCCGAAAAATCCCACCCCCTCCTGGGTTTCTCCATCCTGGTAAACCTGCAGAAACCTGCCCTTCGTGTTGGAGGGGATGTGGATCACGCGAACGTGCTCGCTGAAGCGTGTGTAGTCGGGGAGAATTTCGGGAAGCAAATTCTCCGACTGCAGGAGAAAATCTTCGTTCCAGACTGTTTCTGATTCATCGGGATAAATGGCGAGCGGGATGATCCGGGCTTCGATCAGGTCACTGAAGAAGTGAGTGCCGTAGGACACGTCCGGGGTGATTCCTTCCCGTTCAAAAGCCACTTCTCCCAGAATGAGGGTGTGACGGATGTCCTCGTAGCCGACCCTCACCCCTTGGGTGACGTCGTTGCTGCCCCAGCGGGGCGGCCCGAAAAGCGCATAACGTTTGTCCTCCATAAAGCGGTTGATCCTGCCGATGACGCGAACCAGTTCCATCCGTTCTTCGAGGCTGGAAATCCGCATGTACGCTTTCGGGTCCACGTAGACGAGATACTCGATGTTGAGGACCATGGCATTGGTGACATCCCTGCGGTTTCTAAAAAGCACGTCCCTGTCCGGAATGTTTGCAGGGAGAGTCACGCGAGGCATGTCTTCTCGGGTCGCCAGGGGCCGGCACTGCAGGAGGAACAGTTTCTCCGCGTCCCAGGCGAATTCGACGTCCACGGGCCTCCCATAGGCCGTTTCGAGTTGTTTGAGGATCTTCCTCATGAGGGGAACAAAGGGCGACCTGCTGATGAAGTTGGCGAAGGTGATGCAACTGTGCTCCACATCGATCGGTTGCGCCGGATAAAGCGGCGGAGCCAGGTGGCCCTCCACATCGACCGAAACAGCCTGAAAGAGATCGGGGTGCCGGATTTCCCTGAAAAGATCCATGAAAGGAACGGACTCGAAACGGCGGCTTTCGAGATTGAGAACGTCCACCAGTTTCTGCGAATACTTGCGCACCTGGGGTGCGGTCACTTCCGTAGTCAGGGTGGGATTGCCCAGAGGGACCATCAGGGGGTAACCGGGACCGGATCGTTCCACAGCCCGCGTTCCCAGGCCCAGCACAAGCCGCACGAAGCCGTCTTCCTTGCGGATTCTGGGACTCCATGCGTAAGGATTTCGGGAGAAAGCCACTCCCGCGGCAAAGGGGAAAAAGTACGGACCAAAACGGCGCCCCGCCACCTTCTGCACCAGGACGCTCATCCTCTCATCAAAATCCAGAAGATCGTGGTCCCTCCGGTAAAGGATGGCCGACGGGCTGAACGTGCTTTTCAGAATCTGTTTCAGGCCCCACATGAAATCGTTCAGCCGAACCTGCAGATCTCCCTGGTTGGCAAGGAAAATCGAATCATATTTTCCCGAGAAGACGTAACCCAGATTGTCTTCGAGCAGGCTCGATGAGCGCAGGATGAGAGGTGCTTGGCCGACCCGCTCCAGCAGAGTTCGAAAATCTTCCACCACGTCAGGGGGAAAAGAGGCTTTTTCGAGCAATTGGGACATGGTCCCGTATTCCGCCTCGAGGGTTTCGACGCTTTTGTACTTCTGCGTGTGGAAGGAATCGAGACGATTGTGGTCAATAAAGTCCGACAGGATACCGGAATTCAGGAAAAAGGATTCGGGCGTGGCGACGTATCGTTCCATGTCCGGGTCGCGGGGGCCCAGGCGGGGCAGCACAATGGAGCGGGCCAGGAGCATCCCGGCCGCTTTCCCGCCGATTTTGCCCGAGCGCCGCCTGTCCCAGAGGGAATGATCCAGCACGTCGGCCACATCCCGGATGGTGATGTGGTTCTTGGCGATGCCGATGAAAGGGAGCTGCCCGGAGATGAAATGCTGAATGAGGGCGACCCTCACGCCTTCGGCCTCTTCGGGCGAGATGCGCAGGCTGCCCTGGGGGATTTCACAGAATTCTTTCAGGGCGTCCTTGATGCGGATGGACGTGACATTTTCCTGCAGCAGCACCTGGCGCAGTTTTTGGAAAGCATCTTTTTTCCGTGCCAGATCGATGTGGTCCCGGATTTCTTCCTGACTGTGATGGCGCACAAAATAGAGATCCGTGAGCGCCTGGACACACATCGAGATATTTTCCTCGGTGAGATCTTCCCCATGATCCTGAAGCCACTGTGAAGCTCGGCTACGCAGGGTGTCTGCGTTGCAGATGCCGCGGGTTTCGAGGGCTGAAAGAAAAATCCGCCGCATTTCCTCCAGGAGATGAGGAAACCGCATCATGTGCAGGCACATGCGGTGGGCTTTCAACAGTTCGTCGGGGATCGTGAGGGGCTCACCGGGAGCCGCTGTCTCCTTCAACGGGTTCCAGTCCTTTTTCGCTTCGAGACAATTCGTCACACCCACCCACGCAGCTTGCAGGCTTCCGCCACGCGGGCGACAGCGAGCATGTAGGCGGCATGGCGTAAAGAAACTCCGCTTCTTCGGCTCATTTCCAGGACGCTCTGGAAGGCTCCGGTCATTTTGGCGTTGAGCCTGGAATGGACTTCCTGGAGTTCCCAATAGAAATTGTTTGAATTCTGAACCTGTTCGAAATAGGAGACAGTGACACCGCCTGCGTTGGCCAGAAAGTCGGGCAGCACCACCACGCCGTTGGCGTTGAGGATTTCGTCCGCTTCGGGAGTGGTGGGGCCGTTGGCCAGCTCGCAGCAGATCCTGCACCGGATGCGTGACGCGTTCTCCCGGGTGATCACGTTCTCGAGAGCTGCGGGAAAGAGCACGGTCACGTCCAGCTCCAGCAGTTCCTCATTGGTGATGTCCCGGGCGTTGGGAAAGCCTTTCAGGGCGCCATTTTTATTTTTGAAATCGACGAGCTGCTTTGCATCCATGCCTCCGGGATTGTAGACCCCGCCCTTTGAATCGGAGGCAGCCACCACTTTGAGGCCGAGGGTTTCCTCACCCAGGAGCGCAGCATTCTGCCCCGCGTTTCCAAATCCCATGACAGCCATGGTGGCGCCTTTCAGGTTGATCTGGAAGGCTTTGCCGGCTTCCCGCACCACGTAAATCCCCCCACGCGCCGTGGCGTCATTGCGCCCTTTGGAGCCGCCCAGCGGAACGGGCTTGCCGGTGATGACGCCCGGATGACTCTGCCCCATGATGGTCTCGTACTCATCCATCATCCAGGCCATGATCTGAGGGGTCGTGTAAACATCGGGGGCGGGAACGTCCTTGGTGATGCCGAGGGAGGGGGCCAGAGCCCGAATGTAAGCGCGGGCCAGGCGTTCCTTCTCGCCCGGTGACAGCTCCTTGGGGTTGCACACGACGCCGCCCTTGGCACCTCCCAGGGGAATGTCCATCACCGAGGTCTTCCAGGTCATCCAGGCAGCCAGGGCGCGGACGGTGTCGAGGGTTTCCTGAGGGTGCCAGCGAATACCGCCTTTTCCTGGACCCCGGGCGGTGTTGTACTGGACCCGATAGGCCTGGAAGATCTTCGTGGAGCCGTCGTCCATCCTCACGGGCAGAGCGGCACTGATTTCGTGCATGGGGCTTCGGAGCAACTGGTGTGTGGTTGCGTCGAGCCCCAGTTTCTCGGCCACCTGGTCCAGCTGTTCCTGAGCAATTTTAAAAGGATTGAAATTTTCTCTCATGACCACTCCTGCAGGCAGGTTGATGTGGTTGACGGGAGTCCGTCAGACGTCCGAAAACGACCTTCCGAACAGGTCCCCCAGACCCGGCAGGTTTTCATGGGACCGTGCGCTTCTCGTCGCTTTCAAAATGGCCTGGGAAACGGCAATGGCCGCCAGCGTGCCGACCACGCTGGGTTCGACCGGTTCCAGATTTCCGTGACTCAGGGCAAAAAGGGTGTCACCGTCGAAGCGGGTGTGAGACGGCCTTATGGTTCGGGCGATTCCGTCGTGAGCCATTTGAGCCACCACGGTCAGTTCCGGCTTGCTGAGCCGGGCGTTGGTGATGACGGTGCCGACCACCGTGGCTTCCAGCCCCGAGAAAGCGTGGACCTGCAGCGAGTCGAGAATTTCAAACTCCGAGCGGGTCAGTTCGAGACTTTCCGCATGGAGGCGGCAGCCCGCAATGGGTCTGTTTTGGTCGGGGTCGATCACGTCACCGAAGGCATTGACCACCATGAGCGCACCCACCTGGAGACCTGACGGGGTCTGCAGGTGAACACTGCCGATTCCTCCCCGCATGGCGCGCTGAAGCCCGTAGATTTTGCCCACGGTGGCCCCTTTGCCGGCGCCGTGGCTGCCGTCGGGCACCGGGTTGCTGGAGGCGTTTTCGCAGGCCTCGTATCCCAGGGCCGCATCGGGGAACAGATTACCGGGATTGAGCCCCAGGTCGAAGATGACGGCGCCCGCGACGATCGGGACCACTCCATGATCAGTGCTGAAGCCGATGTTTCGTTCCTTGAGGTAGTACCGGACGCCTTCGGCCACACTGAGGCCGAAGGCGCTTCCACCGGTGAAAAAGAGACCATCGACACGGTCCACCAGGTTGAGGGGGTGCAGGGTGTCGCTGCCGAGCGTTCCCGGAGCACCGCCGCGGATGTCCACACCGGCGACGGCCCCTCCCTCGGGAAGGATGACGGTGCAGCCCGTGGGAACCTCGGGAATTTCGGCGTGTCCCACAAGGATGCCTTCCATTGCCGTGAGCGTTTCATTGTTCATGAGAGTCCTTTCCGTGAGTCTCGCCAGGCAGAGCGGAGTGAGGATCCTTTCCAAAGCAGGTGCGTTGTCTTTGAGGCATGGCTTGACCGCCCTGGATGTCCGGCGGGCTGTGAGAGCCGATGCCGGCCCTCCGGCAATTCGGAAGAGACGGGGTGCTAACCGTAAACAATCTGATCCAGCTGAGCCTGAAGGAGTCTCTCCTCCATGATGACAATGCGCTTGATCATGACGTCGAGCACACGCGCCGCGATTTCGGGAAACTGGATCATGATCTTCCGAAACGATTCGCGGTCGATGGTCAGGCAGTGGGTGTCGGTGAGGGCTTTCACGGAGAAGAGCCTCTTGATGTCCGACAGGAGGGCCAGCCCTCCGAAGAAATCCCCCTCCTGGAATTCTCCAAGCAGGAGCGACCTGTCCTGGTATTCCCGGATGACTTGAACCCGCCCCGAGATGATGATGTAGCCCTTGTCGTCCGAATCCCCATGATGAAAGAGGAACTCCCCCTCTTTGAAATACATCCGTTTGCTGAGGTAGGCATAGAGTCTCAGGCGGTCCATTGGGATACACGAGAAGGCCTGGATGTTCCTCAAAATCTCAAGGTTTTCATCCATTTCGCATCGACTGCCCGTCATTTGGATCTGGCAGGTTTTATCGGGCACCGTGGGCGAGGTCATAAAACAATCCTTTCTTCTGAATCAATTCGTCATAGGTTCCCAGCTCGATGATCTTACCGGCCTTCATGACGGCGATGAGGTCAAAATTGCGGACCATCTCCAGCCTGTGCACCACGGAGATGAGAGTGCACCTGCCCTTCAACTCTTCGTTCAGCAGGTGCTGGATGCGCCCCTGAGAGGTGTTGTCCAGGCTTGCCGTGGCCTCGTCCAGGATGAGGATCGAAGGGCCCTTCAAAAGAGTCCTGGCGATGGCGATCTTTTGCTTCTGCCCCCCCGAGAGTCGATCTCCCTTACTCCCCACGTTGAACTCCATCCCAACCCGAATGATTTCGTCCGCCAGTTGCTCATCGCGCAGGAGTTCCGCAACCCTTTGCTGCACGAGCGCCATGGCCTGCGGGTTCTCCTGCTTGAGCTCCCCGAAGAGAATGTTGTCCAAAATGTTTCGATTATAAAGATATTCACTGGGGCGGTAGAAGGTGAAGGCCTCCGGCGCCTGTTCGCCCACAGTTTCCATGAAACGCTGCCGCGCCACCAGGATTTCCATCTCCAGGTAGGAGGAGAGGCTCACCATTTTGTGGCGTGCGGGAATGAAACGCAAGGCCAGGCGAAGCAGCGCGGTTCTGTCTCCGTAATCCAGCAGGTGGGTCTCGGTTTTCCCCATGCGTTCGACAAGGGCGGCGTACGCATCAAATTCGTCCTGCCGGATGGGACTCATTTCGAAGAAGAAAGGGTCCTCCGACAAATCTCGCAGCAGGAGGACCGTCTCTCTCGCGATCTCCGCTCCCAATTGGACCAGGGGCTCGATGAGCTCCGTCTCTTCAAGAAACTCCCTGAAAAGCCTGTTTTGGTGCAGGGCATGAAGCGAGTATTCTTCCTGGTTCGGTGCGCCGAAGGTGATATTTTCCGCAAGGGTGGTGTGGTATTGATACCGATCCATGTTGAAGAAATCGACCGAAGAACCCAGCTCTGCCCCCCATCTCTGGAAAAAAGCTCTGCGGGCCTCGATGATCTTTTCCGCTATGAATTCATGACGATCCCGCGTGAGAACAGTGTTGAGGCCGATTCTCAGGAGGTCGTCGGAGAGTCCCACCCGCTGGACGGCCAGAAGGATCTCCTCCGGGGAGGGGCGGGGTTCCGCTTCAGCTGCCTTCGCCGGATGAATGGACTGGTACGAATAGATCAGATTCTCGTAAATCGTTCCGTTGAAGATGAACGGCTGTTGAGCCACATAGCCGATATTGTGGCTCACGTCCCATTTGGAGAGGTCTTTGAGTTCCCTGCCGTCCAGTTTGACATGCCCCTGCGTGTAGCGGTAGAGCTGGCCGATCACCATGGCCAGGGTGCTCTTGCCGCTTCCCGACAGGCCCACCACCGCCAGCTGCTGTCCCGGCTCCAGTTTGAGAGAAACCTGGTCCAGAATGCGAATGTGGCCGTCCACAATGAAGGACAGATCTTCCAGCTGAACTTGGCCTGCCAGGTGCAAAGCTTCTCGTTCCTCGGGAGGGCACAGCTGGAATTCGGGCTGCTGGTCGAAGTAGTCGAGGATCTGCTGGTACCTCACGCGGCTGTCCTGATAGTCCTGGTAGTAGTCCATCATCTCTTTCCAGGGGTCATAGAGCTTCTCGTAAGCCGACAGGAAGGCCACCAGGGCACCGAGGTCGAAACGGCCCTGGATGGTCAGGTAACCGCCGAGCAGAAAGAGGAAGAACGGGCCGAGGCTCTGAAAGAAGTTGTTCACAAACTTGATGAGGAACTTGTAAATGTTCATGCGGTGTCGGATGCGGAAGAGGCTTTCCGCGTCCTTGTGCATTTTGCCGGCTTCCATGGAGTAGCTGGCGTTGCCGTGGATTTCGTGTATCCCCGAAATGGCTTCTCCAATGACGTTGCTCATGGAGCGGGTGACGTCGATCCGCTGTTGGTTGAGACGGTTGAACCGTTGCTGAAGCCTGGGAATGATGAGAATTTCAATGGGGTAGATGACGAAGCTCACCGCGGCAAGCAGGGGGTTCAGGTAGGCCAGGTAAGCCGCGAAAGTCGCCAGAGTGAGCACATTGATGAGCGGCGTGGCGATGGCTCCTCCGAGAAAATCCCCAATGGCGCTCAACTCTGAGGTGAGAGTGGCGATCACCATTCCGGGTGGAGTTTTTCGGAAGAAGGACAGGGGAAGGCTCAGAATATGCTCGTACATCTGGGCCCGCATGCGCAGGAGGATTTTTTGACCGATGTAGGCCTGGAGGATGTTGATGAAATATTTGAGAACCCCTGCCAGCATGACGGCGGCGATATAAAACCCGCAGTAGAGAAACAATTTCTCGAGCTGAGAAAAGGCAATGGCCTGGTTGATGATCCGCTTTTGCATCTCCAGGGGGAAGACTCGGAAAAAAATGGTGCAAAAGATCATGAAAACCAGGAGAATCTGCAGACCCCGGCTGCTTTCCAGCGCCCATGAAAAGAGTTTCTTGTTAGAGAACATGGGCAGTGCGTCTCCCGCTGAGGAACGGAACCTCGTGTGAGGGTAAAAATTCCTGTCTCGCCGCCATTCTACGCCGTAGTGTTGATCATGTGAGAAGGAAAGTCAATTGCGCGTTTGGCCGGGTCTGCCGCTCAAATCGATCAGGGGGCGGTTGACATCAGGGGAAGTGACCTTAAGAGTTATTCTTGACTTACCGTAAAATTGGTTTTGTCTGTGGGGCGAGCATTTCCCTTATGTCCTGAAGAGGCTTTAGAGTACTCATGAGATGTTTGACACATGCCACGCCGGTTGATCATAAAAAGGTTTTTATTGATCCCTTCCACTTATGAGATGAGGAGTAAAGCATCATGGCCAAACCCGAAGACATCTACCAATGCCAGGGCCCCAATTGTGGGTGTTTGTATGATCCCGACCGGGGAGATCGCAGGGGCAAGATTCCCAAGGAAACCACCTTCTCCAACTTGCCGGAAGACTGGAAATGCCCCGTGTGCGGCGCGGGCAAAAAGATGTTCCGTCCTCTCGCCGGGCCAGGATCCGTGGTCGAAGAGAACAAATCCTGACGACCACCCCAACAGTACGGGGTTCACCTCAGTCCGGCGTGGAGATCATCACTCCTGGCGGTTGCACAATGGGTCTTCCTCGCTGACGGTTCACCGTCGCAGGCGGCTCTCCATTTGAGTTGAAAGGATTCCCATGAAGCCTGTGGAAATTAAGGATTCTGTGTATTGGGTGGGAGTGATCGACTGGAACATTCGCGACTTCCATGGATATTCCACCCCGTTCGGCACCACGTACAACGCCTACCTGGTCCTGGATGACAAGGTCACCCTCTTTGACACCGTGAAAAAACCCTTCAAGGGCGCCCTGCTGGACAGCATCCGAACGCTCATTGACCCAAAAAAAATCGATTACCTGGTGGTCAATCATGTGGAGATGGACCATTCGGGTGCCATCCCCGAAATGGTGGAGGAGATCCGGCCCGAAAAGATATTTTGCTCTGCCATGGGCAAGGACGCGCTCCTGGAGCACTACCATCGCCAGGATTGGCCCTACGAAGTGGTGAAATCAGGACAAACCCTCAACTTAGGCCGAAAAACCGTTCAATTTCTGGAAACCCGCATGCTGCACTGGCCCGACAGCATGTTTTCTTACCTTCAGGAAGATCGACTTCTGCTTTCAAGCGATGGATTCGGCCAGCACTGGGCCACCAGTGAAAGATTCGATGACGAGGTCAATGCCGAACTCCTGATGCATCACGCCGGCAAATACTATGCGAACATTCTCCTGCTGTTTTCTCCGCTGGTGCAGAAGTTGCTCGGAACCGTCCGTGAGGCCGGGCTCGACATCGACATGATCGCCCCCGACCACGGCCTCATCTGGCGTTCCAACCCGGGAAGAATCCTCGAGGCCTATGACGCATGGAGTCGCCAGGTCACGAAGCAGAAAGCGGTGATTTTCTACGACACCATGTGGCAGAGCACCGAGAAGATGGCCGAGGCCATCGCGGACGGATTGCGGCAGGAGGGGGTTCAGTACAAACTCTTCAACCTGAAGATGTCGCACCGCAGCGACATCATGACGGAGCTTCTGGACGCTGCCGCCGTGGTGGTGGGGTCTTCGACCCTCAACAACGGAATGCTGCCGACTGTGGCGGACATGCTCTGTTACATGAAGGGTCTCCGCCCGGCCCCCAAATTGGCGGCGGCTTTTGGGTCCTACGGATGGAGCGGAGAAGCGGCCAAGCTCGTGACTGCGGCCCTGGAGGACATGAAGATGGTCATTGTGGACCCGGGGCTCCGAGTGAAATTTGCACCTTTTGAAGAAGATCTCCAGCGATGTGTGGAACTGGGGCGCGAAATCGGCCGCAGGGTCAAGCAACCCTGATGCGCCGCCTGTCGGGCGGTGCAAGGGGCACTCCAGGAATCGAAGACACATTTTATCCCCTTGAGAGTCAAAGCAGGGCTTCCAGTTTTTCGGACCCGGGTCTCCGGACCCGGGTCTGAGCGCTCTCGAGTGGCTTATTGCCGCAGGTGTTTGAGCCTGATCGCGGAACGCAGTTCGTAAAGTTCTTTTGAATCTTGAATCAGCCTCTCCCAGTGGACAGGATTTCCTTCTCGGTGCCGCCGTGTGTTTTTTGCATCCCCTCCGAGCGTGAGGGGCCAACTCCTGTGAGGTCTCTCAGGCGCCGCGCACCCAATGGAAACGCTTCCCAAACAATGCCCTGAACAGTCCGGGGAAACCCTGAGACGCCCTTGGGCGGCGTTCACCACCTGTGAGCCCCCTCTTCAAAAATCTCCTCTTCGAGGAAGCGGAGGTTGACAACATTCCCAGGGTGTTTCATTAGTGACCCGTGTCGGGACATCCTCGCGCCTTGAGGAGTCCTTTGCCGTTCAACGGGTCGGGAATGGGAAGGGAGGCGGATACTGAAGATGCAGCGGCAGGTGGATCTGCGTGAAGAATTTCGGAAAACGGTCGTGGTGTGCTATGCCATGGTTGCGTCACTGGCGGTCTATCCCCTGGTGGTGGAATGGCTCAAAATGCGAGGAACCATGGAGCCGCTCATGGGCGAGGGAGATTTCCCGCAGATGAGGGAGATATTCTTTGGGATGGCTCTGGTGGCCCTGTTTGTCATCAGATTCCTGAACAATGCTCTGCTGAAAAAAAGCCCTCAGGACACGGTGAAGACCCTTGTGGGCAGGCTTCGGACGACTGTCTTCGTCACCTTTGCCCTGTGCGAAATTCCGGCTGTTCTGGGTTTTGTGCTGTTTTTCCTGCATGGCTTTTCCAGGGAAATTTATGCTTTTTTTGCTTTTTCTCTGGTGATGATGGTGCTCTATTTCCCCAAATTCGACCACTGGGTGGTCTGGCTGCGTAAATGACCGGCGGGGGGCAACAGCACGAAAAACTTCCCCGCGTTCTTTATCCTGAATCTCCTGGACAAGGTGTCGCACTCCATGACGGAGCCGTCGGCTCTTCCCAAAAAGGGCTATTTTCTGGTCATCCTGGCTGCCGTCTTCTGGGCCGTGTCGGGATCTTCGGGAAAATTTCTTTTTCAAAGGGGGGTCACTCCGGCCGAGTTGGTGCAAATGCGTGTGACCCTGTCCGCTCTGCTCCTCCTGCTCTGGCTCCTTTACCGGGACCGCAGGCTGCTCCGGATCGCTCCGCGAGACATTCTCTATTTCCTCGTGCTCGGCACTGCCGGCATGGCGATGGTGCAATACACCTACTTCTACGCCATCTCGAAGATCCACGTGGCCGTGGCGATTTTGCTCCAGTACCTGGCCCCCACCTTCATCGCTCTGCACGCAGTGCTGTTCGCCCGGGAGAAACTCACGCGCCCGACGCTGCTGGCCCTGATCGGCTCCACGGCGGGATGCTACCTGGTGGTGGGGGCCTACAATTTCAACCTCCTCGCCATGAATCTGGAGGGCATCGCTTACGGCATCGCTTCAGGGCTTGCCTTTGCCTGGTATGCCATTCAGGGGGAGCGGGGCATGCGGCGCTACAGTCCCTGGACCGTATTGTTCTATGCGCTCAGTTTTGCGGCCCTTTTCTGGAATGTGGCGCTTTTTCCCCTGAAAGCCTTTCAGCGCCCCTACGGGTTCGTGGAGTGGGGCTGGATTGTCTACATCGTCGTTCTGGGAACCGTGGTTCCCTACTGGCTCTATTCCGAGGGCATCAGCCTCATTCGTGCGACCCGGGCCAGTGTCACGGCGACTCTCGAACCCATCACCGCGGCTTTCATCTCCTTTTTCTTCCTGGGGGAGGTTCTGGAGCCCTTCCAGATGCTGGGTGGCGTTCTGGTGATCCTTTCCGTGATCTTGCTCCAGGCGAAAAGGGAGTACGACGAAAACACGCCGGTGTTGATCCGTGCGCGCCGGGAAAATGAAAGGAGACGGGATGACCAGGACCATGAACCCGATTGAGCGAGCCATCCTCATCCTGCTGCATGCTCACAGGGGGCAGGAGGACAAGGCGGGAGAACCTTATGTGCTGCACCCGCTGAGGGTCATGCAGCGTGTGAAATCTCAGGAAGCCAGGCTGGTGGCGCTGCTCCACGATGTGCTGGAGGAGAGCGACGTTTCCCTGGACAGCCTGAGACGGGAGGGCTTTCCCGAGGCGGTCTTGCAGGCGGTGGAGTGTCTCACGCGCCGGAAAGGGGAAGCGTATCCCGCTTACATCGAACGGGTACGGAAAAATCCTCTGGCTGTTGAGGTCAAGGTTGCGGATCTGGAGGACAATCTGGTTGTGACGCGGCTGCCGTCGATGGGTGAGAAGGATCTGGCGCGTGTGAAGAGGTATCACAATGCGCTGCGGATGCTTCTGAAGGACTGAGCCATGGGCTGGATGGGAGGCCGCCGGCGCGGGGCGCACCGCCCATTTGGGCACGCTGCGTTTCTTCGATGGGGTAATCGTATGAAATCACATGCTTTGTGTCATTCCAGGATACTTTGTTCAAAAAAATACTTGTATGCATATTGAAAACTTACGGCTGGAAGATCGAAGTCAGGACCAAAAAATATTTAACATTTAAAAATTTTTATCCTAAGGTTCCTGGCTTGTGGTGCGAGCGTCCCTGGTCTTTTTCACATTCCAACACGTATTGAGGAACAATAGAGGGAGAATGATGTTCACGCAGACTGTTGCTCAAGCGAAACAACCTTATCGGACCGATGCCTACCTGGACACGCTGCAGATGTTCACCGGGGTTGCACTGATCCTGTTCATGTGGAGCCACATGGTGCTGGTCGCCAGTGTGAACCTGGGGTCCGGAGTCATGAACGCCATCGCGCACTTTCTGGAGGCGACCTATCTCGCGCAGATCGGCGGTCCGGTCATCGCCCTGATCTTTTTGCTGCATTTTGTCATCGCGGCACGGAAGATTCCCTTCAAATACAAAGAACAGAAAGCCATGTGGGGTCACACGGTGCGCCTGAACCACCTGGACACCTGGCTTTGGATCGTGCAGGCCGGCACGGCCATGATCATTCTCATCATGGGCAGCATCCACATGTGGACGGTCCTGACCGATTTGCCCATCACCGCCGCCAAGAGCGCCGCCCGGATTCAAGGGGGCTGGTGGCTTCTGTTCTACATGATTTTGCTTCCCATGATCGAACTGCACGTGGGAATCGGCTTTTACCGAATCGGTGTCAAGTGGGGCTGGATCACCCGTTCCAACCGCAAATTCCTCAAGCGCTTTGAAAACAGGCTGACCATCGTGTTTGTCACCATCGGCCTGATCACCCTGTTCACCTTCTACTTCATCATCAACCCTGCATAAGGAGCCGAAATTGGATACCTTCTACACCGACTTATTGTGCATCGGGGCGGGTCTGGCCGGAGAACGGGTGGCCGTGGAAGCGGCTTCTCGGGGCTTTGACAGCATCTGCCTGAGTATAGTTCCTCCCAGAAGATCGCACTCATCGGCCGCCCAGGGCGGCATGCAGGCTTCCCTGGGAAATGCCTGCAAGGGGGAGGGCGATTGTCCCGACATCCATTTTGCCGACACGGTCAAAGGCTCCGACTGGGGCTGCGACCAGGAAGTGGCCCGCATGTTTGCGGAAACCGCTCCCATCGCCGTTCGCGAAATGGCGCACTGGGGAATTCCCTGGAACCGCGTGGTTCCCGGAAGGGGAACCTATTACAAAGGCGGCCAGGAATTCGAGAAAGTTGAAAAGAAAGAAAAGGAAGGACTCATCACCGCCCGTGATTTCGGCGGCACGGCCAAGTGGCGCACCTGCTACACCTCGGACGGAACGGGGCACACCCTCCTTTTCACCATGGACAACCAGGTGGTGAAGCTCGGCGTCAAGGTGCACGACCGGGTGGAAGCCGTCTCGCTCATTCACGACGGTCAGCGATGCTACGGCGTGGTGGCCCGCTGCCTCAAAACCGGGAAGCTTCGCGTTTACCTGGCCAAGGCCACCCTCATTGCGACGGGCGGCTACGGGCGCATCTACCGGGAAACCACCAACGCCGTGATCTGCGACGGCAGCGGTTCCATCCTGGCACTCAAGACGGGCATCGTTCCCGTGGGCAACCCCGAAGCCGTCCAGTTTCACCCCACCGGCATCGTTCCCACCAGCATCCTGGTGACCGAAGGGTGTCGCGGTGACGGCGGAACGCTCAAGGATGTCAACGGCGAGCGGTTCATGCACATCTACGAGCCCGAGAAGCAGGAACTCGCTTCCCGCGACGTCGTTTCCCGCTGGATGACCCATCATATCCGTCAGGGCAAAGGCGTGAAAAGCCCTTACGGCGACCACCTGTGGCTCGACATCCGTCACCTGGGTGAAAAGCACATCAAGACCAAGCTTCGTGAAGTGGATGAAATCTGCCGGGAATTTCTGGGCGTCGACCCCGTGACCCAGATGATTCCGGTCCGCCCCGCACAGCACTACAGCATGGGCGGCGTCCGCACCAATAAAGACGGGGCGGCCCAGGGGCTGGCCGGCCTTTTCGCAGCGGGTGAAGCGGCGTGCTGGGACATGCACGGGTTCAACCGCCTCGGCGGCAACTCCCTGGCGGAAACCATCGTGGCCGGCAGGATCGTGGGCGAAAAAGTCGCCGACTACCTCGACGGCTGCGAAGTGACCTTCAAGACCGAACTGATCAAGGATGCCATCAAGCAGGAACAGGAAGCCATCGATCGGCTCATCAAGGGCAAGGACGGCAGGGAAAACGTCTACGAAGTCCGCAACGCCATGCAGGATGTCATGATGGACTACGTGGGCATCTTCCGCAACGCCGCCGATCTGCACGAAGCGGTTGTTAAACTGCAGGAAATCCACGAACGCGCCAAAAAGGTGGGGCTGCGATCCTCCGCACCCGGTGCCAATCCCGAACTTGCGCTGGCCCTGCGCATCAAGGGCATGGTTCGACTGGCCCTGTGCGTGGCCTACGCTGCCGAGCAGCGAACCGAAAGCCGCGGCGCTCATGCCCGGGAAGACTATCCCGAGCGCAACGACCGCGACTGGCTCAAACGCACGCTGGCCACCTGGAAGGAAGGGGATGATCTGCCCACCCTCAATTACGAAGCCAATTCCTCCGTCTGGGAACTGCCTCCCGGAGAGCGAGGATACGGGACCTGCAAGATCATCTGCAGCGAGGATCCATCCGTCGTGGGCTGCAAGGAAGCTCCCGATGCCCCTGAACATAACTAAGGAAAGGTGCGACAGTGGGAAGACAACTGAAGTTCAGCATATTCCGGTACAATCCTGAAGACCCCAAGTCCGTTCCCCACATGGAGACGTTTGAGCTTGAAGAAACGGATGCCATGACCCTCTACATCGCCCTCAACCGCATCCGTGAGGAGCAGGATCCCAGTCTGCAGTTCGACTTCATGTGCCGTGCGGGCATCTGCGGCTCCTGCGCCATGATGATCAACGGTCGGCCCGATTTGGCCTGCCACACCAAAACCAAGAACCTGCCCGATGAAATCACCCTCATGCCCCTGCCGGTGTTCAAGCTGATCGGGGATCTCTCGGTCGACACGGGAACTTGGTTCCGGGCCATGAATGAAAAGGTCCAGTCGTGGGTTCACACGGACAAGGTCTTCGATCCCAAGGCTGAGGAAGAGCGCATGGACAACCAGCTCGCCGAGGAGATTTATGAGCTCGAGCGCTGCATCGAATGCGGGTGCTGCGTGGCGGCATGCGGCAAGGCCAACATGCGGGAAGACTTCATGGGGGCGGTGGCTTTCAACCGAATCGCCCGTTTCATGATGGATCCCCGCGATCAGCGCAGCGGCAACGAATATTTCGAAGTGGTGGGCAACGAAGAAGGGATTTTCGGGTGCCTGGGCCTTCTGGGATGCGAGGATGTCTGTCCGAAAGAAATCCCCCTCCAGGATCAGCTGGGCATGCTGCGCAGGAAGATGGGCTGGCAGTCCATTCGGCATCTGTTCAGCAGGCTTTTGCCCGACTAAAACCGCCAGGGTCAAACCGCTCGGGAACCGTCGTCTCATCCTTCGGGGCGTAACCCCGGATGGGTTTTGACCAATCCAACGGGACGATAAACAACAAAAGGGGCAGGGTGCATCGCATCCTGCCCCTTTTGTTGTTGGGCTGAAGAGCTGGTCTTCTACCTTCTCACCTGTTTTCCTGGGCGTACGCTCTCGAAACACATGTCCCGGACCTCAGGGAGTCATTCCCGTTCGTTTCAATCGGCAGTCCGGAAATGGTTTGAAAAATCGAGATTTCCGCCGTAATTACGCGGGATGGAGGGATGGTGGCTCTGAAGCGCGGACAGAGGGGCAGGGAAAATGGAAAAGGACAAAAACCACAAGCAGAGGGGTTGGAGTAGGGCCGATTCGAGCGCTCCCAGGTTTAGGATTCCAGGTGTACCGCCAGACTGTTCGATGATACGACGGTGGAGTTCCAGGGCTTGACCCAGGCTGATAATGCGCATTAAGACAGCCTTCGGTAGAGCTTTTCGTTCTTCCTGAGGACGTAGTCTACTGCTTTTTCGAATTCCTCTGGTCTGCCGAGCAGATCTTCAATACTGGCCCGTACGAGCTCCTCTGGGGTTGTGCCAAGCCCGGCTGCCATTTCCTTGAGCTTAGACATTCTGTCCTCCGGTAGTGAGATCGTTATGTTATTCATATTTTCCTCTACAGAAAGAAAGTGGTGTCACTACTTGCAGTGTAGCGCCCGGAGCCCAGAAACGCTACTGTCTTTGAATTCTGTGTACGCGCAGAATCTGCTTGCCCAACATCAGAGCTCAGGCGCGCCGCTTTTCGGGCGTCGGCTGGAGCGCTTGGTTGGGCCAACCGATCGTTGTGCCACCTCTATGAGTGAGCGAAGGGCATCATTCACAGCTTGCTCTGTTGGGAACGCTTTTGCCACATCCGGGCTGAGCAACACCAGGTTGGTCCCTTTGCGATAAGCCTCAAAATACTTCCCGCGCACCCCCGGACCCAAGTCCTCGCGGCGGTACTCCGGGCGCAGCTCGTCATTTTCATCCTTCTTCATAGATTCTCCTCTCCTGGCGTGTCGTCAGGCGCGCGCTGATTATCCTGGTTCGATCCCCACGAGAATTATGCGCGACAACCAAGAGCCGTCCCAGCCTTGAATAACCAAACGTGATGAATCGATCTTCTTCATATGAGTGGTCAGGATCAGCAAAACTGATGGCCAATGGGTCCGAAAAGACCGTAGCAGCCTCTCCGAAAGGCACCTTATGCTTGAGTTCATTCGAAGTGGCCTTGTGAGGATCCCATTCAAACTCCATTCAATACCCCCGGTCCACTAAATGACAATTCACTGAAATATCAAGGCCCAACAGGTGATTGTGTAGTTTCCGGTTATCTCCAGGATGTGGGGGCGCTGTTCGATTCTCAGAGTGGGAGGTTCCTTATGCTGTGGGTATCCGCCAGCATTTTGATTTTCCACATCATCTTATTTTACTTATAGATTGTTCATGAAGCTTCGACAACTCTCTTCCGGCCATTATGCAATAGCTTTGTGACTATCACGCACTTTGGAAGAATATTCAGAAATCGGAGATCGTGTGCTTTCGGCAACAGTGCATGAAAGGAGGATGCCGCGTGTCATAGAATCGGCTCTCATTCAAACCCCATAGAGGATAGCCGATGAAAAAGGTCTCTCTCGTACCCGCCGCCGAAACCTTGGAAGAAGGGCAAAAGCGTTTCGAGACCTGGAGACAAAGACCGAACCGCAGCAGAAAGATTCCC
>CAZZHS010000059.1:0-22035 GCA_964654275.1 uncultured Syntrophobacteraceae bacterium | reverse complement strand
GGAAAGGAGGTGAGCCTTTCGAAGCATTCCGGGACCCTGAAATCGTCGAAGAAATTCACATTTAGGTTCAACCAATGAGGAGACGCGCATGAAGAGAATTTTTCTTTTTCCCTTGATCCTGTTGATCGGCCTTTCTCTTTCCACGATAGCCTTTGGAGCGGACAAGGACGCCATCAAGGCACAGGTCGATGAAATTGTGGTCGCCATCGACGGCGGCAAGAAAGCTGAAGACTTCGCCGATGCCGCCAAGAAAGAGCCGCACTATGTTTTCATCATGCAGGAGGATGGCGCCATGCTGGTCCATCCCTCTCTGGTGGGCACCAATCTGAAGGACAGGTCGGAGGCGCTTTACGGCACCCTGAGCCAGGCCACTGCCGAAGGCGTTTGGGTCAAGTATGAATGGGACGGGAAAGAGAAGAACACCTATGTGAGAAAGACCGCAGGCGGCCTCATCGTGGGAAGCGGCTACTAAAGTGACCTTATTCCAGGTCATTCGGTCTTGAGAATCGAAAAGGGGTCAGCTCTCCCGGAGCTGACCCCTTTTATTTTCTGGTGGGCGGAAGAGGATTTGAACCTCCGACTTCCACCGTGTGAGGATGGCACTCTCACCGCTGAGTTACCCGCCCTTGACTTTTTCGTTTTATACACCACTGAGGAGCGTCTTGCAACCCAAAATCCATGGCGATGGAGAGGCTTCCAGCACGAGAATGCTTCAGGGTTTCGTGGTTTGCGTGCCGCGCAGCGATTTCATCTGGAGCCTCAAGTAGGCATCCTGGGCCCCTTTGTCGTTGGGATCCAGTTTCAGAATCTGTTCGTATTTCTTGGAGGCCTCGCTGAAGTTGCCCATGGATTCATAGAGGTCGGCAGCCTGGCGCAGGTGTTTCTTCTCCTTGGGCTGCAGGCGCGCCAGGGCTTCCAGGTCTTTGACGGCCGCATTCTTGTCCCCCAGTTTCAAAGCCGCATAGAGCAGGTAATTGCGAACCTGGACCGAGTTGGGATTCTGCTGGCTCACCGCCAGGAAGTGAGACCGGATGGACTTGTAGTCCTTCTTTTCGTCATAATGGGCAAAGATGGCCTCTTGATAGGAATTGTTCCCGGGCTCCAACCGGGCGAGAGTCTTGAGCGTTTCCAACTCGGCCTTTTCATTTTTCTGTTTACGATAGATGTCGAGCAGGTAGGTCTGGACCTTGGCATCCTTCGGATCCAACTTGGCCAGTTTTTCAAAGCTCTTTGAAGCCTTGTCCCAATTCCCTCCCTTGTACTGCAGGACGGCAAGGTTGTGCAGGACGGTCTTGTTGTCCGGTTGCTGCTGGGCCAGTTTTTCATAGGCCGATTCCAGCCCGCTCTTGTCGCCGGATTTTTCAAGAATGGCAATGAGACGGACCAGCGCATCCCGATTCTGAGGATTTGCCTTGAGCAGGTCCTCGTAAATCTTTCGCGCCGTTGCGGGATCGCCTCTGGTTTCGGCCAGTGCCGCCAGCTGGATCTGGCTCTTGCTGTCGCCCGGCTTGGCTTTCACATACCGCTCCATTGCGGAGAAAGCCCTGCCCGTATCTCCGGCCTGCTGGTAGCTCACTGCCAGGTTGTAGAGGACGTTGGGATCCTTGACCCCCCCTTTGACAGCCAGGTCATAGTATTGAGCCGCCTTGGACCAGTTCTTGTTTTGACTCGAAAGATCGGCCAGATGCAAATGGAGGGAGGTGTGAAACGCCTTGGGGATCTTCCGCTGGCTGCCTTCGAGAAAGCTCACGGCGTCCGAGGGTGATCTGCTTCGGCTCAGATAGTCCAACAGGCCCCTGAAATGCTTGGGATCCTCCGTCATTTGCACGAGATCCAGGTAGGTGGAAAGGGCTTCCCCCGTCTTTTTCTGTGCCTTGTAAACCTCCAGCAGCCTTTCGAGGATGGTCGCAGACTGACCCGATTCGTTCACCTCCTTGTAGAGCCGCACCGCCTCATCATAATTTTTTCGCTCGAAATAGAGCCCCGCCAGCTGAGTCTTGAGCAGCGTGTTGGTGGGGTTGTCTTTCAGAGCGTTTTCCAGGTAAGCCAGCCGCTTCTCATCATCCTCCACGGTGTTGGCCTTCTGAACCCAGTCCTTGGAATCCAGCTGAACCAGGAAAGAGACTTTCCCGATGGGCCGGTTCCACAGGAGCACCCACACGTCCAGAGGCCGGGGGGTTTCGAACGTCTCCTCAGGCATGAGATCCCGTATGACCACCGGTTGGGACTTCATCTTTTCCAGATCTACATCGGCTGCGGTGACCCGTGTGCCCCAGGAGACCCAGCCGTCCGTTTGTACCGCCACAAACTGCAGGGTGTCCCTGGGATTCACGATGCCTTGCGAATCGGGAAGAAGTATGACCTCCTTGCCATTGTGCAGGAACCTCACCGCCTCCAGCTTCTTGGGAAACGGCAGGCGTGAAACGACCGCGTCTGCAGAAAAAAGTTTCACCACGTAGAAGATTCCTGCGGCAAGCAGAAGGAATACAAGGACCTTGCGCAGAATCTTTCTTGGGGGGCGGGGCGTGCCTCCACCCTTGCGCACGATGGAATCATCGATGGAATATGGATAATTTCTGCGAGTCTTGCTGCTCATTGCCGTCCAGATCGCCTCTCTTCAATGCCCGCCAGTTGCTTCAGCCCCGTCACCTCGCGATCTTCAAGCTGGCGGTATTCTCCAGGAGAGAGATTTCCGAGGGAGAGGGGGCCGTACCCCACCCTCCTGATTCTCATCACGGGGTGTCCCACGGCCTCTCCCATTCGCTTGAGCTGGCGATTCCAGCCCTGGTGAAGGACCACGCGCAACCAGGTTGCACCAGGAAGTTCCTTCAAAACGGTCACCTCTGCGGGTGCGGTGGTCCCCTCTTCAAGCAACACGCCATTGCGCAGTCTGAACAGGGCTTCGGCGGAAGGACGGCCCGTCACCTTCACCTCGTAAATCTTTGCCACGCCGTAGCGTGGGTGCTGGAGGCGGTTGGCAAGCCACCCGTCGTTGGTGAGGAGCAGCAGACCCTCCGCATCGTAGTCGAGCCTTCCAACGGGAAAGAGCCTCACTCCGTCCCTGGGGAGGTAGTGAAAGACCGTCTTTCGTCCCTGCGGATCCCGGGCCGAGGTGATACAAAGCCGGGGCTTGTAGAAAAGAAGGGTGACCTTTTTCTCAGGAGTCCGGAGGGGTTCTCCATCGACCCGCACCTCATCGATGGCGGGGTCGACACAGTGCCCGGGAGTGGTCACCTGTCGGCCGTTGACCGACACACGCCCCTGGCGGATGAGTTCCTCCGCCGCTCTCCTGGAGGCAACCCCTGCATCCGCAATGGCTTTTTGAAGTCTCACACGCGCGGGCATCTTCCCACTTCAAAATCAAACGATCGAATCACGGAATTGGGAATCTGCCTGCACGAGAGCATCTTCGCATTTTCCGGACCGATGCAGCTCAAAAAAGGGAATTGCCGAGCCCCACCGAAACACGGACATCCTCCATGGTCCGGGAGGCCTCCTGCTGGGCAGCCAGATTTCCTTTACGGATGGCGTCCTTCACCCCCTCCGGGTTCCCCTCCAGCCGCAGTCGTCGTTCGCGAATGGGGCCCAGTTTGAGCATCACATTCTTGATGAGTATCTTCTTGCAGTCCACACAGCCGATGCCGGCCGTGCGGCAGCCGTGGTCCACCACCTGGATTTCCTCATGGCTGGAATACAACTTGTGGTAGTCAAAAACAGGGCATTTTTCCGGGTCGCCCGGGTCGTTGCGGCGCACTCGGGCGGGATCGGTCATCATTTTCAGGATCTTCTCCCCGATGCTTTCCTCCGGTTCGGTGATGTAGATGCAGTTGCCATAGCTCTTGCTCATTTTACGGCCATCCAGGCCGGGCAACACGGGAACCTCCGTGAGCAGCGGGTCGGGGATGGGAAAGACCTCCTTGGCATACATGAAATTGAACCGGCGTGCGATCTCCCGGGTCAGTTCCACGTGGGGCAGCTGGTCTTTTCCCACGGGCACCCCGTTGGCCCTGTAAATGATGATATCCGCGGCCTGGAGCACCGGGTAGCCCAGGAATCCGTAGGTCGAGAGATCCTTCTGATCCAGCTGCTGCTGCTGATCTTTGTAGGTGGGGTTGCGTTCCAGCCATGCAAGCGGCGTGATCATGCCGAGGAGCAGGTAGAGCTCCGCATGCACCTTGATGTCGGATTGAATGAACAGCGTGCTTTTTTGCGGATCGAGGCCCGCGGCCAGCCAATCCAGCACCATGTCCCAGGTGTTTTGACGAATCTGCCCGGGGCTGGCATAATCGGTGGTCAACGCGTGCCAGTCCGCCACGAAAAAGAAACAGTCATACTGGTTTTGGAGCTGAATCCAGTTGTCGAGGGCGCCGTGCAGGTTTCCGAGGTGCAAACGCCCTGTGGGGCGCATCCCGCTTAAAATCCGTTTCTTCGCTGTCATTGTCTCCATCTCTCCTCAGAGGCTTCCATGGGATGTGTTGGCTGAGTGCAGTGCGGAAGCGCTGCGGTCTGTCTGCAGTAGGTTCATCGTTTGCGGCATTGTGAGATTTCACGCCTGAATGCTTTTTAGCCTGATCCGCCCATCCGTGTCCACCCTTGAACGGCCCTTTAAAAAAACGCGTCGCATGCCCTTTCCCCTGTGCCCCGTTGTGAAACAGTCTCCGGACCACCGCCGCCGGGGCTTCCATCTTCCTCACATGCCGAGCAGCTTGATAAGCCCCCTGAAGACAGGTCCGAACAAAGAGCCCCAGACGCCCGACGCCAGCAGCAGGAGCAGCACGAGGATCCCATAGGGCTCGATTTTTCCGAGGCTCACGGCGAGGTTCACGGGAAGCACGCCCATGAGAAAATGGCCGCCGTCAAGAGGAGGAATGGGCATGAGGTTCACCAGCATGAGCACCAGATTGACTCGAACGGAGTAGTAAGCCATGTGAAAAAGCGGCTCCGTTACAAGGCTCGACCAGGTCCCTTCCCCAATCCATCCGCTCCGGGTGCCGAAAAGAATCGCGTGGAAGACAAGGGCACTCACCACGGCGAGGGCCAGATTGGCCAGCGGGCCCGAAACAGAAACCCGGGCCATGTCGCTGCGCCCGCCCCTCAGTTGGGAGGGATCGACGGGAACAGGTTTCGCCCAGCCGAAGAGAAACGGCGATCCGGCCATGAGAAGCAGTCCGGGCAGGATGATCGTGCCCATGAGATCGATGTGCACCAGGGGGTTGAGGGTGATCCTTCCCTGATCGCGAGCGGTGGAATCCCCGCACTTTTCCGCGACCCAGCCGTGCGCCACTTCGTGCACGATCACTCCCAGGAGCAGCGGAACGACGTAAAGCAGCGCACCGGCCAAAATTTCGATCACGAAGGCCCCCTCAAAACACGCCCCTTCCTTACCCCGACAAATCCCTCGAGACCCCTGGAATCAAGACCCCGTCGCACCATGGGATTCCTGCTCCAAAGGTGCGCCGACCAGTTCGGGATGGTTTTTGCTGAGCAAAGCCAGCTCGTCCTGCCGACTCTTCACCTCGCCGTTGATCTGGGCGTCGAGGAGCTCATCGAGGATGGCACGGTAGACCGGCCCGGGCGGGATGCCCATCGCTTTGAGGTCCCGTCCCCGCAATTCCGTCTGCACATTTCGATACCGGTGCAGATAATGGCTGATGGCTCGGCGGACTCTCTCACTGGACGTCTTGGCCATCATGAAAAGGATCTCTTCCGGATTAAAATCCTGTAAAGCTCGATAGATATCACTGGGCCGATGATCAGGCAACTGGAAAAACCCCCGCAGGAGCTTCTCCACACGCCGGAAGGTCCAGACCATGCGGCGGCTTTGGGTGGGGGGGAAATCGAGCCGTTCCCAGATGCCGTCCAGGTCGGCTCTCGGAAGATCACAAAACAGTCCCATGGCATAGACGCGCCAGCTTTCCAGCGGTTCATCGAGAAAACTGAGCCGGTACCAGGAAATCACATTCCCAATGGCATTGAAAATCTCCCGGCGTTTGGCGTCGAATTGAAGATTGCTCGAAAGGACCGAAAGCACCCCGTACTCCGCCATGCGCTGCAGCGCCGGAAGGGGATTTTCTTCCATGAGGATGAGCTGGATTTCGTGAAAGAAACGTCTTCCCCCCAGTTTATGCACCAGCCCCATTTTCACCGCACCGCGCATGAGGTTTGCCGTCTGTTTGCCGATGCGGAATCCGAAGCGCTGCTCGAATCGAATGGCTCTCATGATCCGCGTGGGGTCCTCCACGAAACTGAGGTTGTGCAGCACGCGGATGGTCTTTTCCTTGAGGTCTCTCTGACCGCCAAAAAAATCGATGAGATGACCGAAATCCCCCGGATTGATGCTGAGCGCCAGGGTGTTGATGGTGAAATCGCGACGGTAGAGATCCATGCGGAGCGAGCTGGCCTCCACGACAGGAAGGGCGCCCGGGTGCTGATAGTACTCAAAACGGGCAGAAGCCACATCGACTTTCAGCCGCTCGGAAAAAACGAGCACCGCCGTGTTGAATTTCTTGTGGCATCTGGCCCGGATCCCGCGCTTCTCGGCGAAAGCCTTGGCGAACTCGATGCCGTCCCCCTCGATCACGATGTCCATATCCAGATTGGGGCGGCGAAGGATGAGATCGCGGACAAACCCCCCGATGGCATAAGCCTTGTATCCCATGTGCTCGGCAAATTCCCCGAGGTCCTTCAGCACCTGAATGATTTCCGGGTCCAGCTGCTCTTTCACGATGCCGGAAATATTTTTGCGCTTGGGCCAGCGCGACCCTCCCATTTCCGGAAGGTGCGGCTCCGCACTCTCCTCCTGATCGTTGACCAGGAAATTCAGGAGGTCCTTGCGCGTGATGACGCCAAGGATCCTTCCTTCCTCCACCACAGGCAGAATGCGCTGCTGATGTTCCACCAGATAGGTTTGAATCTCGAGGAGTCCTGCGTTGGGGCCGACCGTTCCGAAATCGGACGTCATGAACTCCCCCACCGCCTGACCTTCCAGCTTGTGAAAGATGGCCTTCTCCAAAACCTGCCGCGTGATGAGCCCGACCAGCTCTCCCGCCTGGAGGACGGGCATGGAATTGATGTTGTAGCGCACCATGATCTGTTCGGCATCGTGAATGGGCATGTGCACGTCGGCGAAGACAACCGGGCTTGTCATGAGCGCTTCCGCCGTGGGATAGATCCGGATGCTGGCGTTCAAGATCTCCATCAGGCGTTCTTCAACCTGAATGAGTGTCAAGTCCCGGATCGTCGCCGAAGCTGCCGTGGCGTGGCCGCCGCCTCCGAACTGCCGGGCGATGGCCCCCGCATTGACATGCGACAGGCGGCTGCGCGCCACCAGGTAAATGCGGTCCTCCATGCGCGCCAGGGCGAACACCACATCCAGGTTGTTGATGTCCTTCAGCTTGTGAACCAGCAGGGCAAAATCCCCCACATAGTTGTCCACGGAAACGGTCGCGATGCAGACCTCGATGCCCTTGATGTTGTAATTTCGGGCCGAGAGAAGCAGCTCGTTGAGCAGGCTGACCTGTTCGGCTGTCAATTCCTGCGTCACCATGTCGGACACCACGTTGAGATCGGCACCCGCACGGCGCAGGTAGGCAGCCGCCTCGAAGTCCTCAGCGGTGGTCGAATTGAAGGTGAAGGAGCCCGTATCCTCGAAAATTCCGAGCGACAGGATGGTTGCCTCCTCGGGCGTCAGATCCAGACCACGCTCTCGAATGAGCTGCGTCAGGATGGTCACCGTGGCTCCCACGGGCCTCACGACGACATGATCCCCGGGGATGTCATCGGGGGAATCGGGATGGTGATCGTAGATATGGACCTCCACCCCCTTCCGGTTCACAATCTGGTCGAACCGGGCAATGCGCGATGCCTGACGGGTGTCCACCAGAATGAGGCGGTGCACCTCCTCCAGGTCGATGTCTCTCAAACGCCTGAAATTGTAAAGATAGAGGGTCGATTTGATGAAAAACTCGCGCAGGGTCCGCTCCTGGGAGCCTGAAAACACCAGCAGCGCCTCAGGATAGAGCTTCTTCGCGGCGATCATGGATGCCATGGCATCAAAGTCCGCATTGACGTGCGTGGTGATCACTTCCATGCAGGGGATCCTGTGCTGTCTCGGGCGGCCCGCCGTGACGGTCCGGGTGGCCTGGGGACCGGTTCAGGAACGAGGGTGATATTTTTCATGGATCTCCTTGAGCCTGGCCTTGGCCACATGGGTGTAGATCTGTGTGGTGGAGATGTCCGCATGACCGAGCATGGCCTGCAGGGACCTCAGATCCACGCCGTTTTCCAGAAGGTGGGTTGCAAAGGAATGCCGCAGCATGTGAGGCGTCAGCCCCACATCGATGCCCACCTTGAGGGCGTAATGCTTGAGAATCTTCCATACGCCCTGCCGGGAAAGTCCCCGGCCGTCCCGGTTGAGAAAGACATGGCGGCATCGCCCGCTGCGGTCGAGAAACCGGCGTCCGCCCTCCAGGTAGGCGTTCAAAGCTTGCCAGGCCCACTCGCCCATGGGGACCAGCCTCTCCTTGTCTCCCTTTCCCCGCACCACCACGTAACCCATGTCCATGTGAACCTGGGAGAGTTGTAGTTCCGTGAGCTCGCTCACCCGGAGCCCCGATGCGTAGAGGAGCTCGAGCATGGCCTTGTCCCTCTGCCCGAGGGGAGTGGCCGTGTTGGGGGCTTCCAGCAGGGCGCTCACCTGCGCCGCACTCAGAACCTTGGGCAGCGGGGTGAAAACCTTGGGAAAACTGATGCGCGATGCCGGATTGTTTTCCGCCTGGAAGGACCGCTGCAGGTACTTGTAGAAGCTGCGAACGGCAGCGAGCCTCCGGCTGCAGCTTCGAGCCGAAATCCGGGGCCCCAGCCACTCCAGATACGCGAGAATCTGTTCGCGGCTCACCTGCAGCAGATCGTGGATGCCCTGCCCTTCCAAAAAACGACAAAACTCCTGCAAATCGGAGCTGTAGGCGAGGATGGTGTTTCGGCTCAAACCCCTCTCGGAAGCGAGGTTGGCAAGAAACATGTCCACCAGGCGGTCCATGAACCACTCCCACTCAAAACAATGACATCACCCTGAAAACAGAACCCTCCAGAGGCTGCCGCCCGTGAGGGTTCATCACCGGCAAATCCCCCGGAGGGCTTCCCAACTCCACCAAACTTCAGCGAGGAGAATGAACCGCAGCCCCGCGGACGAGCAAGGTTCCGACCGCTCCTACTTGCCCCCGGGAATCTTTTTGGCGCCGACCTGGTGGGTGTGACTCTGAAAATTATAATCCACCAGCAGGGAGGTATGCACCGAATCTCCCACGCGCCGGGTGGAGATAAAGTCAATATAGTGGGTCTTCCCGTCGAAATCGGCAAAGGTGATGCGTTCGCCGTCCTGAAAGCCTCCCCGATGAAACCAGACTTCCGTGGGAAGCATCCAGGTTTTTCCGAATTTGTTTTCGAACTTGAAATATTCCACCGCATCCCGGGGAAACTGGAGATAGAGGCAGAGCTCTTCCTCGGAGACCGGGCGGTTGATCTTGCTTTGCAGGTCCTTGCGGCGGGCGTCGAGATCCTCGTCCGCCAGCTGGGAGATGCCCCCTTCGTCCGCCATGATTTGGCGCCATTTCTTGCCGTCCTTGCGGTTGTGCTCCAGAACCTTCTCGAAGATCCACTCCTCGGGCCGGTAGATGGGGAAAGGCCCATAGCGCCCCAGAAGGAGTCGTTTCAGATCGTCACTGGGATTGCAGTAGCGGCCGTGCAGGACATTGTTCACAGCGGTGGTCCAAAAAATCTGACTTCCCGGCGTCACCGAACAGATGTTGCCCAGCTCTTTGTTCACCTCGATCAGGTCGCTCAGAACCTCATGAATCCGTTCCAGCAAACCGACCCGCTCCGCCTGCTCGAAGGCGATGTTGGCGGCCCCGCCCGCCAGCTTGTGGCGTTTCACCGTGGGATCGAAACCGTGGTAGGTGGTCTCGAAGCGCTCGTAGATGCGCCGTTCACGGCGCAGAATGTCTGAAGCGTCCACCAGCGGCTGGACTTTGAAACCGGGCGCCGTCATCCCGTAATCGCGGAGAGTCTGAATGAAGCTCAGGGCCGGGGCCTGGCTGTAGATGCCTCCGGCTCCGTGGTCGGAGACCTCGACGATCTTGACCCCCTCCATGACCGCAGCGACCATCCGGCCCAGATCGTTGCCATCGGTATTGTGCCCGTGGTACTCGAGCAACAGGTGAGGAAACCGTCCCCGTATGGCCGCCACCAGGTCCGCAATACGCCGGGGGGATCCGAGCGCCGAGTGATTCTTGATGGAGAGGATGACGTCCTCTCCCATGGCCGTCAGAATCTCTTCCACCTTGTTCAGGTAGTAATCGTTGGTGTAGCCGTGGCCCGTGTTGAAGCAGATGGACGGCATGAGAATCTTTCCGGCTCTTTTGACCTCCTCCGCAACCACCATCAGGTTGGGCACGTAGTTGAGAAAGTCATAAATGCGCCACACGTCGATGTAGCGGGAAAAGAGACGCACCGCCATACGAAGCACGTTGTCGGGATAGGGGCGGTAGCCGAAAAGATTCCTGCCCCGGCAGACCGTCTGCAAAAGCGTCCGGGGCATGGCCTTGCGGATCAGTCTGAGCTTTTCAAAGGGGTTGATCTGCTTGCGCATGAGATCCACGTGAACGGAAGCGCCGCCGCAGATCTCGAAAGCGAAGTACCCGGTCTCGTCTCGATAGGGGGCCACCTTCAGGGTGGTGCTGGGCATGATGCGGCACTTGAAATCCGACTGGGAAAGGTCTCTTTCGTTGTTGGTCATGAAATAGCCGGGAGTGCGGCGCAGGCAATCCAAAATTTCGCGGCTCGACATCTGCGGCGTGATTCTATCAAAATCGGCCATGAGCATGGACTCCTTCGGGAGAAAGCAGCCTCCCGGCGCCTTGTGCCGGGGGGTTGCGGAGGAACAACTGGGAAGCGGCTCCAGGAAATCCGCTGTTGATTCCATGAAGAGCGGGGCCCTGCACGGAGGCGCCCTCAGGACTCGGCATAGGGATTGTACCCGTAGGCATTGATTTCGGCCACGAGACTGGCGAGCCGATCCATCTCGGGAACCTCCTCTTCATAGTCCAGCAGATGCGGATGGGTTTCGATGTAGGACGTGTCGAACCGTTGGGCCAGGAAATCCGGATCTTTCATGATCTGTTTGTAAAACGGAATGGTGGTCTTGACCCCCGCAATGATAAAGCCGTTGAGAACGCGGTTCAAACGCTGGACCGCCTCCTGCCACGTGAAACCGTACACGGTGAGCTTGGTCAGCATGGAGTCATAATACCGCGGGATTTCATAGCCCTGGTAGACCGCACCGTCCAGACGCGTGCCGTGGCCGCCCGGGGACTGGTAGATCTGCACCACGCCCGGGCTTGCCATGAAGTTGTTTTTGGGATCCTCGGCGTTGATCCGCAATTCAATGGAGCAACCGCGAAAGGAGATGTCCTCCTGTTTGAAAGCAATGGGCTCACCGGCGGCGATGCGGATCTGCTCCCGCACGATGTCCACGCCCGTGATCATCTCGGTGACCGTGTGTTCGACCTGGATGCGAGTGTTCACTTCCAGGAAATAATAATGGTCGTCTTCATCGAGAAGAAACTCAACCGTTCCCGCATTCAGATAGTTGCAGGCCCTGGAGGCTTTCACCGCCGTGTCGCACACCCGGTCGAGAAGGATCTTGGGCAGGTTGGCCGGAGCGATTTCGATCATCTTCTGGTGACGTCTCTGTATGGAGCAGTTTCGAGTGCCCAGGTGAATCACATTCCCGTGGTTGTCTGCAAGGATCTGCACCTCCAGGTGCCGGGGCCGCGTGAGGCCCTTTTCCAGATAAACGGCGTCGTTGCCGAAAGCCATCCGCGCCTCGGACCGCGCCATTTTAAGGTTTTTCAGCAGTTCTTCCAAATTGGTGGAATGGCGAATGCCGCGGCCGCCGCCTCCCGCAACGGCCTTCACCATGATGGGAAATCCGTTCTTCTCGGCAAATTCGACGGCCGCTTTCTCCCCCTCTTCCCCTTCGGGGAGGACGTCAGTGCCGGGAATCGAGGGGATTTGCGCCTCATTCATGATGCGGCGGGCAATCACTTTGCTGCCCATGTCGCTGATGACCTGCGGAGGCGGACCAATGAATACTAGCCCCGCTTCCGTGCACTCCTTGGAAAAATTTGGGTTCTCGGCGAGAAATCCGTACCCGGGGTGAATCGCTTCGGCTCCCGAACTGAGAGCCGCCTGAACGATGCGTTCGATGTTCAGGTAGTCCTTCCTCGGTCCCGAGCCGATGCACACAGCCTCATCGGCCTTCATGATGTGCATGGCCGTCCTGTCGGTTTCCTCATAAATGGCCACGGTCTTGATGCCCAATTCCTGGGCGGACCGAATGACCCGAATTGCAATTTCTCCCCTGTTGGCCACCAGAATCTTGTTGAACATAGGCTGCGCTCACTCTCTCAGGAAGAAGGAATGCCGACCGTCTCGCGTAAAAAAGGCGAGCGTACCGCAGAGAGGCTCCTGGACGCGGGATTGGCATGAACCGGAACCCGTGACGCCGGAAGGGACCTCATCCTCAGGAATTTGGATAAATCCTCGAACTGCTTGGGCTGATCAATCGGCTTACCTTCTTATCACACCCGAGGCGGGAACTTCAATGGCGGAGAGATCCGGGAAGGGCAGAGACCTTACGAATTTCATGGTGTTGATCAACATGCCGAAATGACGCCGCTGTCAAGTCAACGTCATTTCAGCGCTGCATGCCCTCGACGCAAACGTTTTCGCTGGTTCAGCAGGTTCAAAAAATTCCGGTCGAGCAGGGCGCATTTGAAGGGTTTGATGACCGCGTTGACTTCCCATTTGGGTCGGTCCTCATCCCGCAACAGGTCCTTGATGCTGTTCCAGGTCTTGGCATTGTAATAGTCGCACTGCCTGCCTTCGTTAAAAAATTCACAGTGCTGCTGGCTCACGTATTTTTCGTACTTTCTGCAATATTTGATTTTCATGAAAACGGCCCTCCTGTCCTCACACGCTCCTTCGCTGAAGGTCTTGTTTCTCATCAATATAATCGCAGTGTTATTTTAAGGCTAGTCCATTCATAAAATAATCCTTTCCATTTGGATCCTAACCTCGTTCAGTTCACGATCCGGCAGGGTTCCTCTCCGCCGCAGCGTTGCATCCCTCACCATTTCCGTTATGCACTTCTTATTCCTGAACTTCACAAAAACCGGTTGGGCGAAAAATAATTTTTCTTTACATATCCCCCAAGACCCATTATAAGAAACGACGTCGCAGGCCAGTAGCTCTAACGGTTAGAGCACCGGACTCCAAATCCGGGGGCTGGGGGTTCGAATCCCTCCTGGCCTGCCAAGAAAATCAAAGGGTTACGGGAAACCGTGACCCTTTTGTTTTTACTTGTGCACCCCGTACGCGGATCTCGGTTTTCCCCCTGTCTGTTCACACCCGCAAAGTCGGCAATATGGCGCCAGTGGGAGTGCTCTCCGATGGGGAGCGCGCCGGAATCATCGGTCTTCCCGTTAATGCGGATGGAATCCTCCATCTTGTGCTCGCGCGTGTGCATCTGATCGGCACCTGAAGATCTTGTCGATGAATATGCGCCATTAGTGCGGGTTTATTCACTCTTTCCCGCCTCTCCACAGCCTGTAAAACACGCCGACCTCTTTTCTACAGCCTGGAAACCGCCAACATCGGCCTGCGTGAGCTCACCGCCCCCGACAGACAGGGCGAGTGGTTGCATGTGCATCGAGAACGGGAAAGCTTCCGTTCAGGAGAGGAAAGAGCTGACCGGAATGCACGGCCAAATCAGACCGCATGATGCGCCAACCGCCCGCACCAAATGCAGTGGTGCCCCAAACAATGAGCGACAACGCGGGAAAAAGGCGGGTCAGATCCAACGAGCTGTGCGGCTTTTGACAGGACGCCTCGACATCCCCCCTTGATTTTTACGAGTCCAACGAAGTCGCCATTCGTCTGAATGCGGCGCAGTGGCAACTAATCAGGCTCCTCAAAGAGCAGGACAAAGGCCTGCAAAGGCATGTGCTCGATGGGACCAGGGAGGAGGATGTTTGGTGCTGCGAGGGACGCAACCGAGCCAGGAGCCCTCTGGTTGCAGCTGCCGATCCACCACGCATTTTCAACCTATGCAAAACAATGGATTCCATAGTATTCTCGCAAGGAAATCCCCCAAGCCAGGAACGAAATCCAAAGAGGAGAAAGCATGAACGCGAAACCAAAGCTCATCAGAGTAGATGCCGTTTGCGCGCGGGCGTTTCTCTGCCTGTTTTTATGCCTTTCCGTGTTGCCCGGCGGACCCGTCGTCGCCAAGGCTGCCGACCCCTCATGGTCGGCTCTGGGGTCAGGCCTCACAATGATAGAAGGTGAGGTTTCTGCCCTGGCAGTGGGTCCTGACGGCCTCTATGTGGGGGGGCATTTTGGTATGGCCGGGGGTGTGAGCGCGAGCAGCATCGCACGATGGTCCATTCCTCCAAATAAGGCTCGGATGATTTTGACCCCGATTCTTTATCTGCTTCTCGACTGATGCAGGGAGAAAAGGAACCGGCAAACTGTAACGGGAATGCTTTTTTCGCCCTGTCGAGAGCGGTCGTGCGGCGCGGCACCTGCAGCAAGGATTGTCAGTGGGAGCGGAACCGAGGCCCACTGTTGTGCTTAACTCAACCTTCCGGCCGGCCCGCCAACACGGCTGGGTGAGGCGGACAAAATCAAGTGCGAACACCACCAAGCCCAGGGCTTTGTCCCTTGCGAACCAATTTTGAAGGAGGTGTCAAAGCGAAAAAGCACCGCCGGCGTGCAATCTCAATGAACGAAGATTTGAGCCTTTTCGTTCAGCGGCCGTAAATTCCCGTGAAATATGGGAAAAAGAAAAACCTTATAGATGGGATGGAGCCTTCCCATCGTCCCCTGGTATCGGCAATGTTTTTACCATTTTCCCCAGCCAACGTGGAGGTCGGAACTGGAATTGAGCTCCAGCCTCCCTATAGCAAAACAAGAAGCAGGGGTGGCATAAAAAGATCAGCTCGCAACAAAAATTCCAAATCAAACGAAAGGCGATCCTTGAAATCGCCAGGCGCAACGGAGCATTATAACTTCGAATCCTCGGTTCGGTGGCGCGCGGCGAGAAGCATCCCGAAAGCGACGTGAACTTTCTCGCGGCGATGGCCCGGGGGAGGAGCCTGAAGGGTCTGTCCACGATCCCAGGGACCTCAGGAGCTGCCTGGACTTTTTGGAAGCCGTGAGGCCGTTCGATTCTAAAAGGCCTCATACAATGTCTTGCCAGAACCCTTTCAACTGGTGGACTGAGTTCGTCGACGCGGCACGGTTCCGTGATGGACATGCACCATCATCCGTTTGCCGTCGATATCCGACACCTGGAGGCCCAGGGTCTCCGAAATCCTGAGCCCGCAGGCGCAGACGCTGGAAAGACTGGCAAAGTTCTGAAACGTCTTGATGTGCTTCAGGACCCGGAAGACTTCTTTCCGGCTGAGGATAGAAGGAAGCCGGTGCTCCTTTTTGGATCTGAGATTAGGTGAAAATGTGTCATTCACGCCGGAGGACCTTCTTAAAGAACAACTTGACACCGCTCACGGCCATTCTGCACGTGGCTGACGACCACTTGTCAGCGTTCCTCCGACGCAGGAAATAGTCTTCAAGCTCGGGCTCCGTGATCCGGTCGGGGGCCTTTCCGTAGAAGTCCACGAGCATGCGTATTGAGCGGGTGTAGGCCTGCTGCGTCCGTTCACTCATTCCCGCAAGCTGCAGGGCTCTCATGGATTGCTGAGTGTAATCCTGGGACATGGTGACTTTCCTTTCTCGTTAAATGATCAATGGGATCAAATGGTTGAGGAAAGGAGAGTTGCCACACAAACTCGGAAGGCGAGAATGGTTGGCTGAGCAGAATCAGACGGTGGGTAGAATAGCGCCGCACAGCAGTCGATCTGCCGCGCAGCGGCTTACTTGAACGAGGCAATCAACCGGACACGCGCCACGCCTCGGTTTTATGAAATTCAGTGCTGCTACGGCGCGTGCCGGTTATCGCCGGTGTTCGGCCCCTATCATACGCACCGCGCATGCAAGGTGTTGTGGCGTTGCCTGCAACATCCGAACACTCGATAGTACAAAAGAGGAGATCCCATGAATACAGAACAACTCGAAGCCGAGATTATGAAGCTGAGTCTTGATGCACGGGCCAAGTTGGCCGAGAGAATTATTTTGAGTCTTGATGCACCTTCCGACGAGGAGAACCTGCAGATGTGGGTCCAGGAAGCAGAACGCAGACTAAAGGACCTGCGGGAAGGGAAAGCTAAGGAGTTAGCGGCTGCGGATGTCTTTCGAAGAGCACGGGCGGCCATCCTATGCGGAAGATAACCTTCCACGAGGAGGCAGATTGCGAAATCCAGGAGGCGGCTCTCTACTATGAAGAGAGAGTTGCCGACCTTGGACTTGCATTTCTCGATGAAGTCGAGAAGGCCTCAGAACGTATCCTGGCTCACCCTACGGCTTACCAGCGTGTCGCTGAAGAGGTCCGCCAAGCGCTCGTGGCACGCTTCCCTTACAGTATCCTGTATGTGATAGAAGCAGATGAGCACATACGTGTCATTGCGGTTGCCCACCTGAAACGAAGACCAGGGTACTGGTGGAAGCGACTGCAGCCCGAGACATGAAAGCCAAACCAATGAATCAAGCGGACCAAAACCACGCGCTGCAAGTCTTTGGCATTCTCCGAAAGCCCGTAGCCGCTTGGCTGTGGCCGCATATTCCTGGCGTTGGGCTCTTACGAGTAGTGAATCACCAAAGGCGTGTCGCATGGATACATCTGCTTATCTCAAACGCATCAATCATGCCGGGTCGCTTTCGCCGACTGCCCAGACCTTGCGGCAGCTGCATGTGGCGCACCTGCTCACCGTACCCTTTGAAAACCTGAGCATTCACTGGGGAGAGCCAATCGTCCTTGATGACGAAGCCCTTTTCGAGAAGGTTGTAGTGCGCAGGCGCGGCGGCTTCTGCTACGAGTTGAACGGGTTATTCGCCTCCTTGCTCCGTGCTTTAGGGTTCGATGTCTTGATGCTTTCAGCCAGCGTCATGAATGGTCGCGGGGAGTTCGGGCCGGAGTTCGACCACATGACTTTGATGGTCACACTTGTCGAGCGCTGGATCGTAGAGGTTGGCTTCGGCGACTCATTCCGTGAGCCTCTGCGGCTGGCTGAGCGGGCCGAGCAGGAGCAGGGAGAGCGCGCTTATCGCATCGAGGAAGATAGTGGTGGCCGTCTGATTCTGATCGAGCGCGGTGAGAGGGGTGAGTGGAAGCCGCTATACCGCTTCAGCTGTGAGCCACACGTCTATAAAGATTATGCGGCGATGTGTCACCATCATCAGACCTCACCTGAGTCACACTTTACGCAACAACGCATCTGCTCCTTGGCAACAGAGGAAGGGCGAATGACCTTAAGTGGGATGCGTTTGATTATCACGCGAGGTGGTGAGCGGCAGGAGCGAGAGCTGGAGAATGAAAAGGAATATGCGGAGGTGCTGCGAACCCACTTTGGCATCGAAGTCCCCCCTATGTCAGGATACACGTGCGAATAACCTGGATCAAAAACCGTTGAATGGCTCTCTTCCTATGCCATATTCAGCATATGAAGCATTTCAGGTTATTTAGCGATGGCCTCTTAGCACAACTCAACACAGTTGATTGGCCACCACTCGAGTCGTCATTACGGCACTCATTTAGCCGGAATCCACAGAAAAGAGCTGGATGCCGGCTTGAAAACTGCCGGCATGAAGGGTGTCGAAATGGACACCCTTTACTGTGGGGCTGCACCACAAACGATGGAGCTATCCACGGATAAGTTCGAGGGTCAGCCGCATCTATTTCCAGTGCATCTGCCGGATGAGGCCGCAGGCCTGGCCCGACCTGAAAAGATTTCCATTTCCGTGAACCCTGGAAGAGGGGGGTTGCCGCGAGTTCCTGATCTTTCCAGCGGTGGGGTGATCGGAGCCATCCAATGATTCTTTAAAGACACTCCGAATTCCGTGGTAACTTCATGGAGGATGAGCAAAGTGCATGTGCCTTGCGGATCGTTTCCTCGGAAGGTCACCCATCAAACGAGGTTATTCCTCTAGATCTGCATTGAGGAAGGGATTGGGCCGGAAACAGCCCGGCGTGACACAAAACGTGGCCAAACGGGCCGGCACAATGGCATGGCTTGTTTAAAGCGGAACCCAGGGCGGATGCCCTGGGAGACTTATCCTGCAGGATTGGAGAGATCACATGGCGGAAGCAAACTGCGTAAAATGCGGGCTGCGGGCCAGGTACGACCAAAACCCCAGATCATTTCTGGGCCGATTTTGGCGCTGGCACATCAAGTTCTGTCCGGGCTGGAAGCGGTATTTCGACTCCCTGCCCCCCGAGGAAAAAGCAGAACTTAATGCTCGTTATCATTTAAAAAAATGATCGATCTCGCGATGGGGTGCTCCTCTGCGCAGAGTTGATCCCACGTTTCAGCCGGCCAGGTCTCGAGCCCGCCTCGGGCGCCGGGAGTTCCATCCTGCAGGATTCGGGCGGGATTTCGAACATGTCGACGAAACTGGAATCAGGGGGAGGCGTGGACCCCGGGAAAAGATCCAAGTCACTCAGTCCCGATACCAGGATTCGCGGGTCATGGGGAGCGAATTGTTCAGCCCGTTGGAAAAAAGGATCTGGTAGAGCCGGCCTTCACCGTACTTGAAATTGGCCGAGGAAGCCTGAAGATAGAGGCGCCACATGCGCACAAAGGACTCGTCGAACATCTCCCGGACTTTTTGGATATTCCTCTCAAAATTTTCACCCCAGCGGTCCAAAGTGTGCGCGTAATGAAGTCGCAGGTTCTCCACGTCCAGAATCGTGAGACGCCTTTTCCCCATCTCCAGGGTGATTTCCGGAAGATTGGGGAGGTAGGCGCCCGGAAAGATGTAGCGCATGGTCCACAGATCAAAGGAGGAATAGACATCCTTGCCGATGGTGTGGAGCAGTCCCAGGCCCCCTTTTTTCAGCAACTGGGACACCTTCTCCATGAAAACGGGAATGTACCCTCGCCCCACATGTTCGAACATCCCGATGGAGACCAGCTTGTCAAAACGCCCCTCCATGAGACGATAATCTTGGAGCACCACGCGGATGCGGTCCTGAAGACCCAGCTCCCGGATGCGCCGGTTGGCATAGTCGCTCTGGCGACGTGAGAGGGTATTGCCCACCCCCCTCACCCCATAATTCTTCGCCGCATGAATGAGCATTCCCCCCCAGCCGCAGCCGATGTCGAGGAGGCTCTCCCCTTCCTGCAACATGAGCTTGCGGCAGATGATTTCATATTTGTCCCGTTGGGCCTGTTCCAGGGAATGGTCCGGTGTCCTGAAGTAGGCACACGAGTAGGTGAGACTCTTGTCGAGGTAGAGCGAATAAAATTCCTCGCCCCGGTCATAATGATGCGAGATGTTTTTGGAGGCCCGGCCCAGCCGGCTTCGGTTTTTCAGGTAGTCCGGCATCAGCCGGAGCATTCTCCAGAAGCCCGGCCGAACGTAATCGTGCTTCACCGCCATTCCCAGCCGGAGCAGTTCCTGTAAATCCCCCTCGACTTCTAAATCTCCCTGAGTGTAGGCTTCCCCAAAACCCAGGAAACCCTCGCAGATGATTTTTCTCGCCGCCGCCGGGGATTTAAGGCGCAAGAGCACCCCCCACCCCTCCTTTCTGCCCACCGTTTCACCATCCCAGAATTGGACTGCCAGGCCGGCATCGGGCTCCACCTGCCCTATCCTGGAAACCAGATCTTTCATGGCGTGCTTCATGGCTCCAAGTCCCCTGAAAAGGCTATGAGATTTGCACAACGGCCTCTAAAAAACTCGATCCGGCTGACGTTGAGACGATACCCTTTGAGGTCCAAGAGTTGTGCCCGGCATCGCTGCCCCGGCACTGACACAATGCAGGTGCCCTCTAACCCGAGTGATCCTGAGGCGAGGGGAAAGCGAGGGTTCTTTCGAGAATACATTTGGTAAAACTGACAGGCACACCGAAAAAAGTGCAGAAGGGCTTCACGAAACGAATAATAACGCAGAAGCGCGGGTTGCGCAAATGAGAGATCATCGACGCCGGCCCCACAGCAGGACAGGCGATGCAATTTTGCTATTTTTTCCGACGATGGCAGGCTGTTCCGATGCATTCTACTGAGGCAATTGCGAGACGTTGCCTACCGACTGGGCGCGGTCGGCGGAAAATTGCAGTCAAGAGCACGGCGCCGACGGATCCGGTGAGAACATATGGTGAATCCGGGCCGGGAGTTGCCCGGATTCACCAGGTTTGGTAAAGATTCACGCCGGCCAGTTGAGAAGACACGCTTTCACATCCGCCGAGCACTTTCTGGTCTGAACGGAGAGTCGCTTCACGTGATTTTGCTTTTCCCGAATGAGAACATTGATGAGATCGTGAGCGCGCCCCTCGCACGTCGCCTCCTGGAGGCTGAGGTAGAAAATCACCGAGTCTTTTTCAAACCTCATGGCCATGTCGAGGGCATCGGAAACGGTTTTGACCGAAGCAAGCTGCTTCTCGAGATCGGCCCCCGAGGAGAAGACGTGCTGGTCAGCGAGCATGCTGATGTAGGTGTCGAGTTCATTGTTCGGATCGCTCACCGTCGGTCGCTTCAACTCCTCCGGAAGCTCGGCCTTGAACTGTTCAAACTGCTTTTTGTGCTGGGCACCGTCGTTGGCCAGAGCCTTGAAAAGCGCCTTCACCTCGGGGTCATCGATAGCCTGCTGGGCCTTTTCATAAAAATGCACACCGTTCTTTTCGATATTTATGGCGACATCAAATACTTCACCAGCGTTGAAACAGAAGATCATGGCCATATCCTCCTTATGCTATGAGTCTTTCCGGTGCTCTCGCGTCATCACCGCCCACGTCGGGATGGCTCCATTTGGAAAAGAATCCGGGGCGCCACCATCCTCCTGCGCCCCTCTTACCACACGATCCGCTTTTCGATGTGCCTCGAGATCACTCTCATCCTTGTCGGCTGATCCCCGTCCGTTCCAAATCGTCTGGAGAATTCACAGTTTCTTTTTAGAAAAGTACCAATCCGTAATTTGAAGGTTTGCATCCTTGACGCGTGCTTCTGCGTCCTGAACGGTACCCGGAGGCGGCACAATCACCGCATCCCCAGGTCTCCAGTCGGCCGGGCATGCAATTCCGTGGGTGTCCGCAGTTTGAAGCGCGTCCACCACACGCAAAATCTCATCGAAATTGCGGCCCACATTGAGCGGATAATGAATCATGGCGCGAATGACCATTTTGGGGTCGATGAAGAAGACGGAGCGCACGGCGGCAGTTTGCGAGACAGCCTTGTGTACCATTCCATAGAGTCCTGCAACCTTTTGATCCAGATCCGCGATGATGGGGAAGGGGATTTTTACACCGAATTTTTCTTCTATGTTGCGGACCCAGGCAATGTGGCTGAAGTTGCTGTCAATGGAGTTCCCCAGGAGCTTGACGCCTCGTTTCTCAAATTCGTCGTTGAGTTTGGCGAACGCGATAAATTCCGTGGTGCATACGGGGGTGAAGTCGGCGGGGTGTGAGAAGAGAATAACCCATTTACCGTCAGCCCACTGTGACAATTTTATGGGACCATGTGTCGAGTTCGCTTCAAAATCCGGCGCAGGACCATTGAGCTCCAGACGCGGTTGCACATCGATGATTTGAGGGTCGGCCATGTCTTCGCTCCTTTTCGGGTGATGTATTCATAATTCCGTAACCATTACGCATGGATTTTGGTCTAAAATGACCTATACTAACTTAATGGTTTCATCCCGCTTGGCAAGAGGGGCGACCGTCGAGCCTTCAGCAACCGTCGGAGTCAACCGCCCTGTCCTGCTCGAATTCAAAAAAATCCACAAGGGGACGTTATGTTTCTTGAGAAGGTTCGGTCCGAGGGACTCGCACACCTGTCCTACATACTGGGTGATCAGGGACAGGCC
>CAZZHS010000058.1:0-23810 GCA_964654275.1 uncultured Syntrophobacteraceae bacterium | reverse complement strand
GGATCAGCAGGATCTGGAGCCCTGACGGAACTCGGGGTGAGGTGCACCCCTGCATGGTCCGCGTGGGGTCCCCGGAGGGGGCGTGCGCCTGGACCCAAGTGGGGCGAAGCCAGAAGCGAAGCGGAGGGTGCAGCTCGATCCCTTGATAGGCCACTGCCGGCGGCCGGAACCGTTTCAACCATTTGGCGCTTCAGGATAGCAGCCTTTTCCTGGGGGCTGCAATTCGAGTGTTTCCCTCTCCTTCGATTTTCTCTCATCGTGAGACGTCAACGCTTGTGATGATGAAATCCAATTGCCTCTGAACTCCTACACCTCAAGATTTCTCATAGTCTCCAATTTGTTGGCGGCAAAATTGATTATTCCGGTTCAGAATTAAAGTCTTTTTCACGGGTGATGGTGGGGATGCATCTTTCCAGGAGAATCCGGCAGTTTTGGCAGCATCGTAGATAGGGCCTTTTGAGGAATCTCATGGGTTCCAACGGGCAAGGGAACCTTTTTAGCGCACCGTCAGCAGGGGTATTTTGAAGAGAGAGACACGATAAACCTTTGCGACTCACCACTGAAAACTCATTGAGAAGGTGCATTCATTATTGCCCAGAGAGCATTGGGTGACCAATACGCTAACGAGAAAGTGGGGACAAATTGGGGACAAAATGACCTGCGGACCCAATGTTCGAAATCAGCAATCCCTGGAAACTGGTGCCTGGGGCGGGAATCGAACCCGCACGGGCGCAAGGCCCAAGGGATTTTAAGTCCCTTGTGTCTACCTATTCCACCACCCAGGCCAAACGGTGAAAAATCCTTTAAAAGCTGAGACCTTCTAACACAAAGCAAAATTCCAACACAAGGAAAATTCAATGGTTTTTCTCTTGACAAAGCGCTACGAATTTTATCTTATGGACTGCGTTTGGTGATGGAGGAATCGAACTGGAGCCTCCCTCACGAGAATTTCGATCAGCTTGAGTTCGCGATGGAGGATTTGGAGTGAACGGGATGACCTCACGAGCGGCATACTATTATTATTACGGCTACCTCAGGCGGTCTGCCCCCGTTTTCATACGCCTTTGAGTTCAAGGCCGTGGGTGGACCGCAGCACGATCCGCCCACGGCTTTCCTGTTTGAAGCCGTGGAGTGACTCCACGGCTTTTTTTATGGGCTTGAGTCTTCCGCACCACCACCACAAACCTGCAAAGAGAGAGGAACACGTATGAAAGGCAAGAACAAATGGCCGGCCGGTCTGCTGTGGTTCACCTTCCTTGGAGCCTTCATCCTTCAACCGTTTGCCGGCACACCCGCCTGGGCGGCCGCCAAGCCCTACAAGATCGGAGCCGTGCTCTCCATCACCGGCGTCGCCTCCTTCCTCGGGGAGCCCGAGAAAAAGACGATGGAGATGATCGCCGATGAAGTCAACAAGAGCGGCGGCATCAACGGCCATCCCATCCAACTCATCATCTACGACGACGAAAGCGACGCCACCAAGTGCAACCTGGCCGTGAAAAAGCTCATCAAGCGCGACCAGGTTCCCGTCATCCTCGGCCCCACTCGCAGCGGCGAATCCCTCGCGGTTCTGAGCATCGCCGAATCCTCCGAGGTGCCCATGATCTCCCTGGCCACGAGCTACAAGATCGTGACCCCCATCGAAGAGCGCAAATGGATCTTCAAGGTGGCCGGTTCCGACGCGCACGTGGTGGGGAAAATGTTCGAATACATGAAATCCAAGGGGATCGAGAGAATCGGCGTCATGACCGATTCGACCGGCTTCGGCGCCAGCGCCCGTGAAGAAATTCTGCGCCTGGCCCCCGAATACGGGATCACCATCCTGGCCGACGAACGGTTCGGCCCGCAGGACACGGACCTGTCGCCCCAGCTGACCAAAATCCGCGGCACGCAGCCTCAGGCCATTGTCAACTGGTCCGTGGGACCCACCCAGATCCTGGCCATCAAGAACTGGCGCGACCTGGGAATGGATTCGATCCCCCTCTTCCAGAGCCACGGTTTCGGGAGCCTCAAGAACCTGGAGCTGGCCGGGAGTGCCGCGGAAGGCGTCCTGCTGCCCCTGGCGCGCGTGAACGTGGGTCCTCTTCTGGCCGACGACCACCCTCAGAAGAAGGTCATCATGGAATACACCAGGGCCTATGAAGAACGTTACAAAGAGCCCATCTCCTCCTTTGGCGGCCACGCCTGGGACGCCATGCACCTGGCCATGGATGCCCTGAAAGCCGTGGGGCCCGACCCCGCCAAGATCCGGGACCACATTGAAAACACTCAGGGATTCGTGGGCATGCACGGCATATTCAATTTCTCCGCCACGGACCACAACGGGCTGAGCAAAGACGACCTGGAAATGGTCGTGGTGAAAGACGGCAAGTGGGCTCTGGCGCCCTGATCCCGCCACACGTTTGAAAAAATCAGGACCGGCACGGGCCGCTCCCTCCGTGGGTGAGGGCCCGTGCCGGGCTGAATCGAGGCCGGTGCGCATGCATCCGGCCTCTTCGATTTTCGCGGCCTCCGGTGGGCCGGCGCCCTCGACGATTAGTGTTGAAACCGGGTCCCGGGTTGAGGTAAGAGAACTGCTGGATGCGGCTCCGGATCCAGTGCGATTCCCGTTGTTTGTCAGGCGATCGGCGCGAGATGGAGTTGAAGCGGCGGCCCCGGTCGACGGCTTCCGAGTGCTCGACGATTTCCCGGTGGACAGGGAGGACCGATCCTCCAAGAACCCCGAACCGGATACAGGAAGGACGACAGAACCCCAGTGGACGGCTCCATGCTGGCAACAGACCTGCTTCAATACACGGTCAGCGGACTCACCCTCGGCGTGATCTACGCCCTTGTGGCCATCGGGTACAACATCATCTACAACGTCACGGAAATCATCAACTTCGCGCAGGGTGAATTCGTGATGGTGGGCGGTCTTCTGGCCGTCTTTTTTGTGGGATCCCTGGGCCTGCCCATCCCCGTGGCCTTCGGAGCCTCGGTCCTGGTGACCGCCGCGCTCGGTTTCGGCACGGAAAAGTTCGTGATCCGGCGCGCACGCCACGCCAGCGTGCTGTCTCTCATCATCATCACCATCGCCATGTCCATGATCTTCAAGGGCACGGCCATGAGCTTCTGGGGCAAGGATCCCTACGTGCTCCCCACTTTCAGTGAGGGCGGCCCCATCATGCTGGGCGGCGCCGCCATCCAGCCCCAGGCCTTGTGGGTCCTCGGGGTGAGCGCGCTCGTGATCATTGCGCTCTCCATCTTCTTTCACCGCTCGGTCTACGGCAAGGCCATGCTGGCCTGTGCGGACAATGCCAACGCCGCGCGCATGGTGGGCATTCCCGTGCGGCAGATGGTGCTCCTCTCGTTTGTGCTCAGCGCAGGGGTGGGTGCGGCCGCCGGAGTCATCATCACCCCCATTTCCCTCATGCAATACGACCGCGGTGCCATGTTGGGCCTCAAGGGCTTCGGCGCGGCGGCCCTGGGGGGGCTGGGCAACTTCTACGGAGCCCTGGTCGCGGGGTGCATCCTGGGCCTTGCCGAATCCTTCTGTGCCGGGTACCTGTCTTCGGGCTACAAGGACGCCGTTTCCCTGGTGCTGCTGCTCTTCGCCCTCTTCTTCAAGCCCGAAGGGCTCTTTGGAAGCGGCGAAGCGGCCAAACTCAAGAAATTCTAGAAGGTTTCGCAATGAGCAAAAAGGACTGGTGGATCTTTCTGGTCACCGTCATCCTCATAGGCGTCTTTCCCTGGGTGGTTCAGCCCTTCCGGGCCGTCTCCCATTACATCGACGTGATGATCTTCGCGGGCATCTTCGGGCTGGTCTGCCTGGGCCTCTCTATGCTCATGGGTTATGCCGGGCAGATTTCCATGGCCCAGGCCGCATTTTTCGGCATCGGCGCCTACTGCTCGGGAATGCTCACGGCGCATTTCGACATGAACCCCTGGGCCGCGATGCCCCTGGGCGCCCTCGTATCCGCGCTGGTGGCCTGGCTCCTGGGCATCCCCGCTCTTCGTCTCAAGGGGCATTACCTCGCCATGGCCACCCTGGGGTTCGGCGTCATCGTGAACATCATCATGAACGAAGAGGTGGAATGGACGGGAGGCCCCTCCGGCCTGGTGGGCATCCCCGGACTCAGCATCGGCGAATGGGACCTCACGGACGAGATCGCCTGGTACTACCTGGTGTGGAGTTTCGTGTTCGTCGGGCTTCTCTTCTGTTTCCACGTGCTGCACTCGCGGGTCGGCCGGGCCCTGCGGGCCATCCATGAAGAAGAAACGGCAGCGGAAGCCATGGGGGTCCCCACGGCGCGCTACAAAGTGCAGGTGTTCGTGCTGAGCGCGGTGTTCGCCTCCCTCGCGGGGAGCCTCTACACCCACTACGTGACCTTCATCAACCCCAGCTCCTTCAACCTGATGTGGTCCATCCAGTTCGTGCTCATGGTCATGGTCGGCGGCATGCAGAGCCTCTGGGGCGCGCTCCTCGGCGCGGTGCTCATGACCTTTGTGGGCAACGAGTGGCTCCACGTCTTCGCCGACCAGGAAATCATGGTCTACGGCGGCATCCTGCTGGTGGTGGCCCTGTTCATTCCCAGGGGCCTGGTGTCCCTCCTGCCGCGGCTGCTGCCTTCCCGTGCCGGCCGCACCGACGCCGCCGGGGAGGGAGGATCATGAGCCCCCCCGCCCAAAACCCCACTTCCGCCGCGCTCTCCCTGCACGACATTCACATGCAGTTCGGCGGAGTCACCGCGCTGCACAACATTTCCTACGACATCCCGCGCACCATCATCCAGGGGGTCATCGGACCGAACGGGGCCGGGAAGAGCACCCTGTTCAACTGCATCACCGGGGTTTTGCAACCCACTTCGGGACGGGTGGTCTACGAAGACGTGGTGCTCAACGGAAAGCCCCCCCACAAGATTGCGCGCCTCGGCATTTCCCGGACGTTCCAGCACGTGGCCCTGTTCAATTCCATGACCGTCCTGGAAAACGTCATGCTGGGGAGGCACCCCAAGACAAAATCCGGTTTCTGGGCCACGGGGCTCCGGCTTCCGGGCATGCCGCGCGAGGAGAGGCTCATCCGCGAGAAGGCCCTGCATTTCCTGGATTTTGTGGGACTGAGCGGGGAATCGAACCTGCCCGCGGGATCACTGCCGCTCGGCAAGCAGAAGATCCTGGAAATCGCGCGCGCCCTCGCTACGGAACCGCAGCTTCTCCTCCTGGACGAACCCGCCGGGGGGCTCAACATGCGGGAAACCGAAGATCTGGGGGAGCTGATCCAGAAGATCTGCGGGCAGGGCATCACCGTCATGCTGGTGGAGCACGACATGAACCTCATCATGGAAATCTCCCATCGCATCCTGGTGCTCCATTACGGCGAGGCTCTCGCATCGGGCACTCCCCGGGAAATCAAGGACAACCCTCAGGTCATCGAAGCCTACCTGGGTGAGGAGTGAAACGGCCGGACCATGCTGACCGTCAAGAGCGTACACACCTACTACGGAAACATCCACGCCCTCAAGGGAGTCTCGCTCCACGTGGGCAACGGGGAACTGGTCACTCTCATCGGGGCCAACGGAGCGGGCAAGTCCACCCTGGTCAACACCGTCTGCGGGCTCATTCAACCGAAGAAAGGCAAGATCGAGTTCCAGGGACATCCCATCCAGGACCTCCCTCCCGAATCCATCGTCCAGAAAGGGATCGCGCTGGTTCCCGAAGGGCGCCAGATCTTTGCCACGCTCACGGTGGAAGCCAATCTGCAGATGGGCGGCTACATCCATCGCCGCAAGCGCGAGCAGGTCCAGGAGGACATGGATCGCATGCTGGAGCGCTTCCCCATCCTGAGGCAGCGCCGCGAACAGCTGGCGGGGACGCTCAGCGGCGGCGAACAGCAGATGCTCGCCATCAGCCGGGCGCTCATGTCACGCCCCCAACTGCTGGTGCTCGACGAGCCTTCCATGGGCCTGGCGCCGCTCGTGACTCGTGAAATATTTAAGATCATTCAAGAATTGAGGGAAGAAGGGCGGACCATTCTTCTCATCGAACAAAACGCACGCGCCGCCCTTCAGATCGCCGACCGGGGCTACGTTCTGGAAACGGGAAAGGTTGTTCTGCAGGGCGAGGGCGCCATGCTCCTGGAACATCGCGAAGTCCAGCGGGCCTATCTCGGAAAGGGCGCCAAACAGATTGTGGATGCCTGAGGGCAAACTCTGTACAGCTCCACAGTGTGAGGTGTCCATTTCGACACGCGTCATGCCGGCAGTTTTCAAGCCTGCAGCTGGTTCTTTTCTGTGGATTCCGGCCAAAAGACTGCCCGAATGACGGATCGAGTGGTGGACACTCTACGGTGTAGCGTTGTACTCAGGGTGTCTCTTCCCCATCAAGCGAGAGGTTTTTGCCATGCCCATTTGGGAACCCGAAAAAGAATGCGTGTCACGGGACGAACTCCACCAGATTCAGCTGGAAAGGCTTCAGGCCACCCTCAATCGCGTCTACCGCAACGTCTCCTTCTACCGGCGGCGGTTCAAGGAGATCGACTTTCACCCGGAAGAAGACCTGACGGAACTCCAGGACCTGGAGCGGCTGCCGTTCACCACCAGCCAGGATGTGAGCGACAGCTATCCGTATGAGATGTTTGCCGTGCCCCTGCGCGAGGTGGTGCGGGTGCACTCCTCGTCGGGCACGCAGACCAATCCTCGCGTGGTCGGCTACACCCGCCAGGACCTGAACAACTGGAGCACCCTGGTGGCCCGCATCCTCAGTGCCGGGGGCGTCACCCAGGACGACGTCATTCAGGTCACCTTCGGCTACGGGCTCCTCACGGGGGGACTGGGCATCCACTACGGGGCGGAACGCATCGGGGCCTCGGTCCTTCCCACTTCCGTGGGGCGGACAGAACGCCAGATCAAGATCATGCAGGATTTTCGCACGACGGTCCTTGCCTCCACGCCCTCCTATGCCCTGGTCATTGCCGACCGGATGGAGGTGATGAAGGTCAATCCCAAGACCCTGTCTCTCAAGTACTGCATCTGCGCGGGGGAGCCCTGGGCCGAGGAGATGCGCCGGGAGATCGAGGAACGACTCGCGGTCAAGTTCACGGACAACTACGGCATCAGCGAGGTGATGGGACCCGGGGTCGCCGGGGAGTGCCTGGAGCAAAACGGGATGCACCTGCAGGAGGATCATTTTTACTGCGAGGTCATCGACCCGCTCACGGGCAGGGTGCTGCCTGCGGGAGAAGAAGGGGAGCTGGTCATCACCACCCTCACCAAGGAAGCCTTTCCCGTGATCCGTTACCGAACGGGAGATCTGTGCCGCATCCTGGAGGCGCCCTGCGGATGCGGCCGGACGCTGCGGCGCATGAGCCCCATCCGGAAGCGTTGCGACAACGTGGTCGTCATCAAGGGAACCAACATCATCCCCGAACGCATCGGGGATGTGCTGGAGCAGTTGAAGGGTGAGCGGCCGGTCTACCAGCTCGTGGCCACCCGGGAAGGGCACCAAGACCAGTTGGAGATCTGGGTGGAGGTCACGGAACAGTTCTTCTCCGACAAGATGCGTGAGCAGCGGACTCTGGTGGATGTGATGAAGCAGAAGATCGCCAATTTCATCGGGATCAACGCCCGCGTGAAGCTGGTGGAGGCCGGATCGCTCGAACGGGAAAACGGGGCGGTGCGCTTGTTCGTGGACCGGCGGAGATCGTGAGTCGGCACCTGCGTTCGGCGTCTCCCCCCCATCGCGTTCAAAAGAAAAAGAACAGACCATTGAAGCATCCGCTGACAAATCCGTCATCTTTGCGGGATGCCATAGGAGGACAGGAATGCATGAATTGCTAGCACCCGGAAGCGACAAGCCTCACCTGCTGCTGGGCAATGAAGCCATTGTGCGGGGAGCTCTGGAGGGCAACATTCGCTTTGTGGCCGCGTACCCGGGAACCCCTTCGTCGGAAATCATCGACCGTTTCAGTGGACTGGCCTCCGAGGCCGGGGTCTACGTGGAATATTCCGTCAACGAGAAGGTTTCCATGGAGACGGCATGTGCTGCGGCCATTTCCGGGGTTCGGAGCCTCTGCTCCATGAAGCATGTGGGACTCAACGTCGCCGCCGATGCCTTCATGACCCTCGCCTACGTGGGGGTCAAGGCGGGCATGGTCATGGTGGTGGCCGACGACCCATCGCTCCATTCCAGCCAAAACGAGCAGGACAGCCGCTTTTTCGCCCGCATGGGGATGGTCCCCATGCTGGAACCCTCCACGCCCCAGGAAGCCCGGGACATGACCCTGGCGGCCCTGGAAATCTCGGAAAAATTCAAGATTCCCTGCATGGTGCGCACGACCACGCGGGTCAATCACTGCCGCGGCCCCGTCGTTCTCGGGAACCTGCCGACGGAGGCACCCAAAGGCTCCTTCGAGAGAGACCCGTTCAATCTCGTGGTCATTCCCATGGTCGGCCGCAAGCTGCGGCTGGTTCAGCTCGAAAAACTCCAGAAACTCCAGGAAGAGGCGGAAAAAAGCCCGCTCAACTTTGTGGAAGGCGACGGAAAGTGGGGCATCATCACGAGCGGCACCTCCTACCCCTACGTCCAGGACGCCCTGAGAGAATTGAACCTCAAGGACCGGGTGAAAGTCCTCAAGCTGGGCTTCTCGTTCCCCCACCCCGCCGCCCTCATCGCCGACTTCCTCAAGGGGCTGGAAAAGGTCCTGGTGGTGGAGGAGCTCGAACCCGTCCTGGAAGAAGCGACCCGCAGGATCGCTCAGGAGAACGGAATCAGCGTCGACATCGCCGGAAAGGGCAAGGACCTCATTCCCCGGGCCTTCGAACTGGACGGGGCCAAAGTGAAAAAAGCGCTCCATCACTATCTGGGGGTTCCTTACGAGCCGCCGCAGCTTTTCACCGCGCCGGAACTTCCCATGCGGCCGCCCAACCTGTGCCCCGGCTGTCCGCACCGCGCGACCTACTATTCCATCCGAAAGATCTTCGGGGATGAAGCCATCTATCCTTCGGACATCGGCTGCTACACGCTCGGAGTGCTTCCTCCTCTCAAGATGGCGGATTTTCTCATCTGCATGGGTTCGGGAGTGTCCACCGCCGGGGGATTCAGCAAGGTCCTGGACCGTCCCGTGGTGAGCTTCATCGGGGATTCCACTTTTTTTCACAGCGGCATGACGGGGCTCGTCAACGCCGTGTCGCACGACCACCGCTTCCTGATGGTCATCCTGGACAACGGCACCACGGCCATGACCGGCCATCAGCCGCACCCGGGCGTGGAGCTCACCCCCGGCGGCAAAGTGGAACCCAAAGTGAGCCTGGAATCCGTGGTGCGCGGATGCGGCGTTCAGCGGGTTTTCACCGTGAATCCCCTCCAGGTGAAGAAGACGCAGGAAGTCTTGGAGAGCCTCAAGGAAAGCCTGAAAGAACCGGGCGTGTCGGTGCTCATCGCCAAAAGCCCCTGCCCTCTTTTTGAAAATCGCATGCTGGGCAAGAAAAGCAGGGTGGTTTTTCAAGTGGATCAATCTTCGTGCGATCTGTGCAAAAGCTGCCTGACTGAGCTGGGTTGTCCCGCCTTCGTCTGGGAAGAATCCGCCGCCGGGGAAACCTGCATCCGCATCAACGAGGCCCTTTGCAGTGGCTGCAGTGTGTGTTCCCAGATCTGCAAATCCATCAAGCCCAAGAAGGTCGGCTGAAGCAGCAGGAATCCTGGACTAAAGACATTCATAAAGAAAAAGGACGTTCAGACCATGAGAATATTTTTCACGGGAGTCGGAGGTCAGGGGACACTCCTCGCCACGCGACTGGTGGGTGAGGCGGCATTGGAGCAGGGACTTGCGGTGGGCATGAGCGAAATCCACGGCATGGCCCAACGGGGAGGCGTCGTGGAATCCTCCGTGGTGGTGGGTGACGTTTCGAGCCCCACCATCGCCGACGGAGAAGCCGACATCCTCATGGCCTTCGAACCTCTCGAAGCGGCCCGCGCTCTCCCCAAATGCCACCGGGCGACGCTGGCCCTGACCAACACGGTGCCCATTGTCCCTTTCACGGTGGCCACGGGGCAGAGCGCCTACCCGCCGTTGGAATCCCTTTACCAGGCGGTGGAGCAAAACGTCGCACGGCTGGTGAAGGTGGACGCGGTGGAACTTGGAAGGCAGGCGGGTTCGGACCGGGCGGGCAACATCGTCATGGTGGGGGTTCTGGCCGGGCTGGGATGGCTTCCCATCGAACGCAGCCATTGGGAGGGGGCCCTTCGCAAAACCCTCCCGGCAAAAATCCTCGACGTGAATCTGAAGGCTTTTCAGATGGGCTACGAAGCCGGCGCAAGCCTCGCCGCGTCCTGAGAAGGCCCCGGGAAGCCCCTTGCCCTCAAGGCTGAGGCGCCCTCCTGAAAAATTTCCCCGAGTCCGGAGTTCACTCCGGCAAGGTTGTGGCGGGAATCCCGTCAAGTTCCCCGAGACCGGGGTTCCCGCTGCCTATTCAAATTCTTCGGACTCTTCCGTGGTGTAAAAGAGGCGAAGGTCCTCCTTCCTCAAAGACGTCATGCTCGATTCCAGCAGATGCCGGTGCGCCTCACGCCTGAAACGCTCGGCCTTTTTCTGCATGTCGCGGAGCCTTTCCAAGACCCCGTTTTGAACCAGCATCGCCTGGATCTCCTGGAAGAGGCTTTGACTTCCAAACAGCAGCACGCCCTCCCAGAGAATCTTGCACGCCACCATTCGTTTGAACGTGTCGAAGCGAAGCTGCTCCCTCACCCGATCCATGTTCTTCACCACGTAGTCGATCTCTTCACGGGCACTCGGCGAGATGAGGTTGAGGTATTTTTCCCGGTAGATGGTCTGGTCGAGCTCCCGAAGAAAATCCTCGGGCACGGAATCTTCCGCAACCACGATCATGTCGATGTCGGAACCGTTCACCAGTTTGCCGAGGCTTCGTTCGGTGCGGGGAACGTCATGGGCCATGCCGTAGACGATGTCCCCCGCAAGGATGATGCAGATACGGGCTTCCTTCGGCCACGAATCTTCCAGCCTGTTGTGGATGTGTCCCACGATGCCTCGAGCAAGCGCCAGCTTGGATCGGCTCACGTATCCAATGTGGCGCTGAATCTTTTCAACCCTCTCCCGGAGCGCGCCCTCGTCCCCGGCCAGTCCCACGACCGTGTAGGTCATGAATTCCCGCAGAATGGAAGGCGACAGCCTGGCGTAGCCCTCGACCATGCGGTCGAGCCTCAGGTAGCGCGTGCCCGTAGAGCGAACGAGCAGGTGACTTGAGAGATGACAGGTCTTCCAGAGGGAAAAACTCTTCTCTCTCAGGTTCTCCAGCAATTCCGATCCGGTCTGGGGGCCCTTTTGTTCAATGAGTCTCCTGACTTCCTGCTCCAATGTTGTATCCTCCCTGAAGTCGGTCAGGGAGCTGATCCAGCTCCCGTTTCCGTGCTCTGTTGAATGGCCCCGACCTTCTGCTCCATGGGGATATACCAATTCGTCCGTCCAATCAAGGCATGTCGCTCAAAAGCAGGCAGGCCAAAAACTTTCCGGAGGGTCATCCCCCTGTGATCCGCCGGGCATGCAGGCGGTTGGAATCACATCGCTTCAGGTCCCGGCCGACTTTTTCCCAGTGGTTGTCATGCTTGCTTCGCGGCAGGTTCTGCAGTAGTCTTGCGACAATAACCACCGGGAAAATCGTGAAGCGTTCTGCGGTTACCTCTCACGCCTTGCGATATTCCCGGGCAAAAACCCTCACCTTCATGAGATCCGGGACTCAAGATGGAAGAAGACCTCCTGAAAACCCAGCTGCACCAGCTGCTGCTCTCCCAGCGGCTCGCGGTGCTTTCCACCCACGACCAGGGACAGCCCTACGCCAGCCTGGTGGCCTTTGCCGTCACCGACGACCTGGAACGGATGCTTTTTGCCACAGCGCGAACCACCCGCAAATTCCACAACATGACCGAGGATGCACGGGTCGCTCTCCTCGTGGACAATCGCAGCAACACGGAACGCGACTTTCACGAGGCCATGGCGGCCACGGCCTTGGGAATCGCCGGGGAGATTCCCGCCCCGGAGGCTGCGCATCTGCGCGAAATCTACCTGGCCCGGCATCCCTATCTCGAAGGATTTCTGGATTCCGAAAGCTGCGCCCTCATGGAGGTGCGCATTCGGAAGTACCTGGTCGTGAGCCGTTTCCAGAACGTTTTTCAGCTGAGGTTCAGGGCATGAAATGGGCCCTGACTCTGGAAGAGATTGGGGAGTTCGACCAGGCGGCGGTCGGCGGCAAGGCATCTGCCCTCGCGACTCTCCACCGGATGGGATTTCAGGTTCCCCGCTCGATCTGCATACCCGCCGCGGCCTACGACGCCTTCGTGGATTCGACGGGCCTGCGCGAACGGATCCTTTTGGAACTGAATCGCAAGGATTTCAAAGAGATGCGCTGGGAGGAGATCTGGGATGCCGGTCTCAGGATTCGCAACCTGTTCCTCACCAAACCCTTCCCCCCGCAGATTGAGTCCGCTCTGAAATGGGCCATGGAAACTCACTTCGCCGACGTGCCGGCGGCCGTTCGGTCGTCTTCGACGCAGGAAGACTCCGCCCAGACGTCTTTTGCCGGGCTTCACGAATCCTTCATCAACGTCCGGGGCGCGGCCGCCATTCTGGACCACATCAAGCTGGTCTGGGCTTCGCTGTGGTCCGACGCCTCGCTCCTGTACCGGCACGAACTGGGCCTCGAGCCTCATAAAAGCAGCATGGCCGTGCTCGTTCAGGAACTCGTCCGCGGAGAACGTTCGGGCATTCTTTTCAGCCGCAATCCCAACGACCCCTCCCAGCTGGTCCTGGAAGCCGTTCACGGCCTCAACCAGGGCCTGGTGGACGGCCAAATCGAACCCGACCGATGGCTGATCGACCGGGCAGGGCAGCGGATCCTTTCGCATCACGCTCCGGTGCGTGAGCGTTATTTCATCCCCGGCGGAACCGGGGTCAAGGTCGTCCCGCTTCCGGGGGACCTGGCGTCGTCCCCGCCTCTCAGCCCTGACGAGGTGCTCGACCTTGCCCGTCTGGCACTGCGTCTTGAAGCGGCAATGGGCGCCGCTCAGGACGTGGAGTGGACCCTGGAGCGCGGCCGCACGGTGGTGCTTCAATCGCGGCCCATCACCAGCCTTCCCCGGGATTCCAAGGAAGATCAGCGGGCGTGGTACCTGTCGCTGCGCAGGAGCTTCGAGAACCTCCAGGAGCTTCGGCGGCGCATCGAGGAGGAACTCATTCCCGCGATGATTCGGGAACATGAGGCCATGGCCGGCGTGTCGCTCGCGGATCTTTCGGACGCGGAACTCGCGCAGGAAATCGAACGGCGAAAGGCCGTCGAGAGCCGCTGGGTCAAGATCTACTGGGACGAATTCATCCCCTTTGCCCACGGGATGAGACTCTTCGGGCAGGTCTACAACGACACCCTGCGCCCCTCGGATCCCTATGAGTTCTTGAAGTTGCTGGGGAATTCCAACCTGGAAAGCCTCCAGCGCAATCGCCTGCTGGACGAAATGGCGGCCATGGTCCGTCGGAGCGGGGAGCTGCGCACACTCCTGCAGGAGGGCCGCTACCTGGAGTCCCCTCCCGAATTCCGGGATCGATTGCAGTCCTTCATGGATCGTTTCGGGGATCTTTCCTGCCCCGTCACCGGTGTTGTCCAGTGCACTCAGGGTCCTGAAGGTCTCCTGAGAATCATCCTGGAGCTGGCCGACCGACCCGACCCGTCCCAGGTGTTCACCCAGGACGACGCTGGAGAGCTCCAGAAGAGATTTCTGGCAAACTTCGAAGGGGACGCCCTGAACCATGCCCGGGAGCTCCTGGATCTGGGGCGGTCCAGCTACCGCCTTCGCGATGACGACAACATCCACCTGGCGCGGATCGAATCACACAAAATCGCAGCGCTCCTGGAAGCCCGGCAGCGCCTGGAGACCCGAGGAAAGCTCCAGGTGGAGCCCCCCGTTCTGGAAGCAATCCGGAAGTCCCTCGCTGAAATTCCGGCACTCCAGCCTCCGGCCGCCGGAGAGACCCCGCAGCGTCGGGAACGGACGACCGTCAAGCCCCGTCAACTGGTGGGGCAGCCGGCGGGACCGGGCCTGGCCCGCGGGAAGGCCCGCGTCATCCTCCACAGTTCCGATCTTCAGTCTTTCCGCAATGGAGAAGTGCTTGTTTGCGACGCGGTGGACCCCAACATGACGTTCGTGGTGCCCCTGGCAGGCGCCATCGTCGAGCGGCGCGGCGGAATGCTCATCCACGGTGCCATCATCGCCCGGGAATATGGACTGCCCTGCGTGACCGGCGTTCCCGACGCGACCCGCCTGATCCGGACGGGGGACGTCCTGACGGTGGACGGCTATCTCGGCATCGTCTCGGTAGGTTCCGACTCCCTCTTGGAAAGCCCGTGAAGCATGAACCCCCCCCCATCAAACGTTTGCCGCATCTCCGGCAGCCTTTTACTTCTGGCGCTGGCGCTGTCGGCTCCGGAGCTGATCATGCCTTTGAACGCGCAAGCCGACTCGAGGCTGGCCCCGTGTCCCTCCTCCCCCAATTGTGTCTCCAGCCTGGCTCCTCCCGGGCCGCAGGCCGTTGATCCGCTCCCCCTCCAGGGCCGTTCCCCGCAGCAGGTCCTCCAGTGCCTCAAGCAGGTCGTGGGCACCATGAAGCGCGCCCGCATCGTCCAGGAAGACGAGGGGTATCTTCATGTCACGTTCAGAACGCTCCTGGGATTTGTGGACGACGTGGAATTCGAGGTCGACCAGGCCCATGGGGTGATCCACATGCGTTCCGCCTCCCGCCTCGGCTACTGGGATCTGGGAGTGAACCGGAGGCGCCTCGAGCACATCCGCGCGGCCGTCGAAGCAACCTGCCCCTGAAGGGCCGCACCTGGAGGAATCCCCCATGCGCCATCTCATCCTGGTCCTTGGCGATCAACTGGACGCATCCTCCCAGGCGTTTCGAGACCTGGATCGTTCCCGGGACGCAGTGTGGATGGCCGAGGTCGAGGAGGAAAGCACCCATGTGTGGTGCCACAAGAGCCGCATCGTGTTTTTCCTCTCCGCCATGCGTCATTTCAGGGATCGGATCCGGATGGACGGCACCCGCGTTCACTACCACGCCCTGCAGAAATCACGGGAAAACGAAAGAGGCCGAGAGTTTCACTCCCTCCTGCTCCAGGACCTGCAGCGGTTGCGCCCGGAAAAATGCATCGTGGTTCAACCGGGAGACCATCGCGTTTTGCGGAGCCTCTCGCGTGCGGCACAACAGGCCGGCGTCCCCCTCGAGGTCCGCGCCGACGATCATTTCCTCTGCAGCCTCGAAGAATTTTCCACATTTGCCTCAGGAAAGAAAAAGCTCATCCTGGAACATTTCTATCGAACCATGCGGCGGAAGCTCGGGGTGCTCATGACGGAGGACCAAAAGCCCGTCGGAGGGCAATGGAATTTCGACCGCGACAATCGAAGCCCTCTCCGGGCCGAACAGATCGAAGCCGTTCCTCCCCTGGAGTCCTTTTCTCCCGACGAAACAACACGGGACGTGATGCGCCTGGTCGAGCACCGGTTCGCCGACCACCCCGGCTCCCTGGCCCGTTTCAGCCTGCCCGTCACCCGCGAAGAAGCCCTGAGCCTGCGCGATGGGTTCATGGCCCACAGGCTTGCTCACTTTGGCACCTACCAGGATTCCATGTGGATCGGGGAGCCTTTTCTGTACCACTCGCGATTGTCGGCCGCTCTCAACGTCAAGCTCCTGAGGCCGCAGGAGGTGCTCGAACCCGCCCTTTCCGCATGGAGGAACCGGCAGGCGCCCCTCAACAGCGTCGAGGGTTTCGTGAGGCAGATCATCGGCTGGCGAGAGTATGTGCGCGGCGTCTACTGGCTTCACATGCCCGGTTACCAGGATATGAACCACCTGGACCACCGGCTGGATCTGCCCCGGTTCTACTGGAACGGCGAAACGGACATGGCGTGCCTGCGCGACTGCATGGAGCAGGTCCTGGAACACGCCTACTCGCATCACATCCAGCGGCTGATGGTGCTGGGTCTGTTCGCCCTCCTCCTGGGCGTCCACCCGCTTCGCTTCCACGAGTGGCACATGGCCATGTACGCCGACGCGGTCGACTGGGTTTCCCTGCCGAACACACTGGGGATGAGCCAATACGGGGACGGGGGGATTGTGGGGACCAAGCCCTACTGCGCGAGCGGGGCATACATCCAGAGAATGAGCAACTACTGCGCGCCATGCCGCTACGACCCCCACGAAAGCCTCGGCAGCACGGCCTGTCCGTTCACCGTCCTCTACTGGGATTTTCTCGACCGCAATGAGCCCCTGCTCCAGGCCAATCCGCGCATGCGCATGCAACTGCGCAACCTGAGGTCCAAACGGCAAAATAAAGGGGATTTCCCGGCATTGAAGGCACTGGCCGATCGCCTGCGCCGTGGAGGGATGCCCTCCTGAGCGCATTACGGCTCGAACGAATCACCCTTTCGACCGAAAACGGCTGGCAACTTGCCTTCCCACATGTCACCGCACCTTCATTGCGGCGCTCTGCACCAGGAGTGGATGCTTCCCTGCCTGATCAAGCCCCCGAAGGGTCGGGTGGCCCATCCATTCCCAGATGGCCGAGCAGGGGTTGAAACACCTGAAGGGCAAGTTCTTCGAACATCCCGTCCAGGGGCTCCTGTCCCTCGAAAGCCATCCGATAGTAAGGATCGTCCGATTCGGCCCCGAGTTTCCAGTTGTCGGCCCACTCCCGCCGGGCTGCCGTGAGCGCCTTTTCCGGATCGCTTCCCCCAACGATCTTCGAAGCGAACATCCAGGATGCCTGGGGGAAAAGATGGAGGGGTGCGGAAAGTCCTCGCCAATAGATTTCCAGGAGTTCCTGAAGCAGGACGGCGGCATTCTCCACCGGCGCCAGTTCCAGGGCCTGCCCGTTTCCTCCCTGGAGCCCCACCAGGATGGACCGGCGGGGATATTCCGGGACCTCCAGGGCATTCAGGACCAGGTGGTCGATCCACAGGTCCAGCAGGTCCTTGCCCTTGACCTTCGCCAGGCGCGCGCGCACCAATCCCGATGGATAGACCCGGGCGAGTGTTCCCCGGAGATCGAAGCCGCCCACGGACAAGGCCACGGTGAGGGGTTCCAGGGGCCCGGGCTTGAGGAAAGGTTCGGCCACCGACAGGAACCGTTCCACCCGACGCTCGGTTTTCTCGAGAGCCCAATCCCCCACCCTTCCGTGAGGGAGGTCTCCCGAAGCGGTGCGCGCGGCTTTCAGACATTCCCATGGAACCCCTTCCATCCTCTGCCGGAGCAGATCCTGTTCCAGGCCATACTTTTCGAGCCCCTCCAGCTGAAACGGTTCCGTGTCCTCCAGAGCCGAAGTCGCGTCCTCGAGAAACAGACCGAGACGCCTCTGAAAGAAATGGCGGCAGGGATGGGAAAAAAAACGCTTCACTTCCGACAGCTCGACCCTCCTCCACGCCTCGGCGGGAGGAGGCAGCGGGGCACTCAGAAAAGGGGCTTTGGGGCCCTTTTCACGCAGCAGCGCCCCAGCGGTGAGACAATGGGCCTGAGAGTAGGAGAAGAGATCGTCGCTTTCTTTGAAATACTCGGGGCTGAACGGCTGCAGCCGGTGGCGGGTGATCAGCTGTTTGGGGTCGCATCCCAGGATTCGAGCGGCGTAGTCCAGCAGCTCGCTCACCAGAACGGATGGCGGGATGAGGCTGTTGTCCCGCTGGCTCTGGCCCGAATAGATGATGAGAAGCTTTTCGCGGGCCGACAGGAGTGTTTCCAGAAAGAGATACCGATCGTCGTTTCTGGGAGACCGGTCGCCTTTTCGAGGAGATCCGGCCATCAGATCGAACTCGGGATTTCTGGGCTGACGGGGGTAAGCGTTCACATCCATGCCCAGGAGGCCGATGACCTTAAAGGGAATGCTCCGCATGGGCAGCATGGAACAGAAAGTGACCCCTCCGGTCATGAAGCCGAAGCCGAAGGTCCCCCCTTCCAGGCGCCGACGCAGATGCCAGCTCACCGTGGAAATGTTCAGCTCCCCTTGGAAGCCGGAAATGTTTTCGAGCTCGCCCAGGTGTTCCAAGACCTCGCGCAGTGCCTGCAGATCCCGGGTGTTCCCCGGGTCGGGCTGGAAGAACGCCCTGCAAAAACCCGAGAGACAATCCGTCCATTCACTCAGAGTGCGCCGCTTCTCCAGACTTTCCAGGAATTCTCGGAGGGTTTCCAGAAAATCCAGGAATTTTCCCAAGAGCTGGACTTCACTCCCCTCCAGGTCATCGTAGGGGAGAATACCCTGGAAAAGATGAATCCCCCGGCCCGGCAGGGCATATCCTAAGAGGAGTCGATCCAGGCCGGCACGCCAGGTGTTCCGGGCCCCCGCCGCTTCACACCAGCGGTTTCGATCGGTTTCATCCCAGCCCCAGCGGATTCGCGTGTCCCCCACCCACCGGATGAGGGTGTCCAGGTCCCCTTCCTCCAGCCCGAATCGCGCCTGCACGGGACGGGATTCCAGAATCCCCATCACCTGCGGCGCGGAAAACCGGTGCCCGGAGAGTTCGAGGACGGAGAGGAAGGTGTCCATGACGGCGCTTTCGCCGCGCATGCTCTTGTCGGAAATGGAGTAGGGTATCCTCCGGCGGGGCGATTGGGGCGCTCCGAACACAGCGTGCACGAAAGGGGCATAGGCTTCGATGTCCGGCATCATGACCAGAATGTCGCCGGGCATCAGCGCCGGATCGTTTTCAAACAACTCCAGCAGATGATCGTGGAGCACTTCCACCTCCCGCATGGGACCGTGGCAGGACAGGATCTCCAGGGAGCGGTCCCTGGAAGGGTGATCGGTTCCCCATGCGTTCTCTCCACCCGGGTTGCTCTCGCGCAGATGAAAAATATCCGACTGGATGCGTGACAGAAGCGTTCCTTCCTGGGGAGGAGAGAAATGGTCTTCCTGCTCGGCGTCCAGTTCCAGGAGAAGGTCGAAGAAGTCTCTTCCCATCACCCCCATGGAGGCCAGAAGAGAGTTTCCCGTTTCCGGGCGGGTCTGCCCGGAAATGCTCAGAGGCAGCGCGCCGACCTTTTCCAGACGCCTCAGGTCTCTTCGTGAAGCGATGTCCCCCCAGTATTCGGCGCAGGGGTTGAGCAGGTAGAGGTGCACGTCGGTACATTGTGCCACCTGGTGCAGCACATGAAGGTGAAAGGGGGGCAGATAGGAGATGCCGAAGACGGAGATCCGCTGGGGAAAATCAGAGGGCGGCGCCGTAAGGCCTTGAAGCTTTTCGAAGAATTGCCGCGCCACAGCCGCCCGGTGTTTTTCCGGAATTTCTCCGACAAGCCTCCGCCAGAGCTCCGCCTGCCAGTGGTCTTCCTCGCCGTTTTCCCAACGGGAAATCCAGTCGGGCCGATAGAGCAGGTACTGGTCGAAGGTCTCGGCGATGGACCTGGAGAGCTGGAGGTGCCTGAGGCCCCAGGGGCCGTCACCCAGGTAGCGGCGGAGCGTTTCGAAACCCGGTTGTTGCAGCAAAGGGGGCAGGAGCTGCATGATCCGCCAGGTGAGGTATTCCGGATCGTAGGCGGAAATTTCGGGAAGGCCTGTGTGAACCTTGCGGAAGAGTTCGTGGACGAGCGCGTTGGGGAAGGGAAACCGGCAGTTGGCGCAGATCCCGTGGTGCTGCGCGAGCTGCATGGAAACCCAGCGCTCCATGCCCCTGCTCTGGACCACGATGATTTCCGGGGCAAAAGGGGAATCCAGCGGCTCAGCCACGACGCGCGCCAGTTCGCCGGCGAGGATTTCCAACCGGTTGCTCAGGTGTAGTTTCATCGCGCACATGGGCAGTCCATTTCCTGAAGGCCGTTCAAACCCCGGCGGGTTCCTCCAAATCGCAGACGGCGGCTTCTTCTCCTCCCGTGAGTGACAGCAGCTGGTCCACGGTTACGGGCACGGCCGAGTGGTCATTGCCCGCAGCGGCATAGACCCTGGGAAAGCGCCGCATGGAAGCGTCAATGAGCACGCGAAGGTTTGCGGGCAGCAGAAAGGGGCAGACGCCTCCCGGCGCATACCCCGTGTGCTTCAGGACTTCGTCCGGCTGAGGCAGCCGCACCTTCCCTGTGAGCCCCAGCGCCTTTTTCAGCTGCGATCCCTTCACCTTCAGATCCCCGCAGGTGACCACCAGCACGGGGTCTTTGCCCACAATGAAAAGAACACTCTTGGCAATCTCCCCCACCGTACAGCCCACAGCCCTCGCGGCCGTCTCCGAGGTGGGTGTGGGCGCTTCGAACTCCCAGACCTCGATCCCCCGGGTGAGGAGATATCGTTTTACGTCCTCGATGGACGGCATGGGTCCTCCCGAAATTTTTAGGGCGTGCATCGGCTCAGCGCAATGCCGACCCCCAAGGAGCGTGCAGCCCAAAGCCGGCGGCATCCCCCGGAATTGGAGGCACGATCAGCCGAGTCGGCCTGTTTCGGGATTGCGCACGAAGCTCAGGGCGCGATTCCGGCTCACAGGGAGCCTCACACACAGCGAGGGCGGCAGGCCTATCCAATCGCCTCTTTCACCGCATCGGCGATCTGCCGGCAATACTTCAAAGTGACTTCGTCGCTCGGCCCCTCGACCATCACGCGGCACATGTTCTGCGTCCCGGAATAGCGCACCAGCACGCGTCCCTCATCGCCCAGGGCCGATTCCACATCCTGGATGGCCTGGACGACCTGCGGCAGCGTCGAGATGTCGGGCTTGCGCTCGACATCGATGTTGATCAATTTTTGGGGAAAAACATCCATGAGCTGCGCCAGCTCCGAGAGGGGCTTTCCGGATTCGAGCATGGCGGCGACGAGCTGGACTGCCGTCAGGATGCCGTCCCCCGTCGTGTGGTGGTTGAGAAAAATGACGTGGCCCGACTGCTCGCCTCCAAGAACACCCCCCAGCCGCTGCAAGTCTTCCAGCACGTAACGATCCCCGACTTTGGAGGCATATTGCTTGAATCCGTATTTCCTGCAGGCGACGGTCAGTCCGAGATTGCTCATGACGGTGCTCACCAGGAGATCGTTCTTGAGAAGACCTTTGTCTTTGAGCATTTTTCCACAAATGATCAGGATCTGGTCGCCGGTGATCGTACGCCCCTTCTCATCCACGGCAATCAGACGGTCGGCGTCGCCGTCGAAAGCCAGTCCTATCTGCGCGCCTTTTTCAAGGACCCGCCTGCTGAGATCCTGCGTGTACTGCGAACCGCAGTTGTCGTTGATATTGATCCCGTTGGGCCTGTTGTGGATCACGTCCAGATCGGCACCCAGTTCCGTGAAACTTTCGGGAGCCACCTTGTAGGCGGCACCATTGGCCGTGTCCATGACGATCTTCATCCCTTCCATCGACAGGGAGCGTGGAAAGGTGTTTTTCAGAAAGACGATGTAACGCCCCAGGACGTCGTCGATGCGATACGCCTGTCCCATTCTATCGGGAGGCGGGACCTTGTCCGCAAGCTTGCCGTTGAGCACAAGCTCTTCGATCACCGCTTCCTGCTCATCGGAAAGTTTGAAACCGTTGCCGCCGAAGATCTTGATGCCGTTGTCCTGGTAGGGGTTGTGCGAGGCGGAGATGACGATTCCAGCGTCCGCGCGCATGCTTTCGGTGATGAACGCTATGCCGGGAGTGGGCAGGACGCCGACGAGGTAGGGATTTCCCCCCATGGATGCAATTCCCGCCAGGAGAGCGCTTTCGAGCATGTAACCGGAGATGCGCGTGTCTTTCCCGATGATGATCCGTGTCCGATGCTTTTCTTTTTTCAGAACGTGGGTGATCGCCTGCCCCACCAGAAAAGCCATCGGGGCATCCATCGGATATCGGTTTGCCACGCCTCTGATCCCATCTGTGCCGAACAAAATACCCATGCTCTTAACCTCCAGGAACTTATTGAGTAGATCGATTTCCAAATCTTCAAAAAAGACTGAACGCCGGAAGAAACGCGCCTGCCCTGTGACACAGGGTGTCGACCACCTGCTGAAGCCAGAGGACCCCCACCTGCGAAACATCCCCCGGCAAGGCTTTTATCCGTTGGATGTAGTTTCCGTCCGTCTCCCGGCAGCATTTTTCAAAGGCGCCAAGAAAACGGTCTCGAAGTGCGGCTTCCGCCTCGTCGTGAGACTTTGCCTCAAAGAGCTCACAGACGCTGCGAATGTTTTCGTGCAGTTCGCAATTCCGCCTCTCGGAATTCGCCCCGCACCCGCAAACCTCGGGGGAACGGGGCACCTTATCGATCATTGCCATGAGCCTGCCGGTGCGCTCTGCCCTGGCCAGCTTCAATTTGTCGAGGACGCCCTGGAACAGGAGACCTCCGTATTCCATGGTCGAGAAGAAGGGCCTGCGCACGTGTTCGTACCAGACCTCGAGGGCCGAAAGGTTTGCCAGGTAGATGAGGTTGTTCCTGAGGACACGTCGAAGCCGGCGATAGCTGTGTGGCCTGTGGTCCGACACGGCGGCCTGGTAGGTTTCGCCCGTGATGATCTTGTTGTCCTCGAGTGTGTCCCTGCGAAGCACCGTGCCCGCGACGGTCACGTTTCCGAAGCCCAGCCTCAGGGGCCCCACCATGCCGCCCTGGCCTCCAAGAAAGATGGGGGGCTGATTGAGCATGACCCCTCTTGGGACGTCGCCGATGAGCGAGGGGGTCGCCTTGTCTCCGTCGGGGGTATAATTGAAGTGGATGTAGGAACTCCCGACTTCGCTGTGATCCTTGCGGCTTGTTCCTCCCGCCATGAGGCAGTCGCAGAAATTGATGAGGCTCCCAAGGGTCACAAAGGGAAAGAGGATGGTCTGTTTTAGACCCACGCAGTGGGCCCCGTTGGCCTCTTCCTCGAGAATGCATCCTTCCCGGACATGCGCCCCCATGCCCATGCCGGCTTTTTCCAGGAAAACCGAATCTTTGAAATAGCCGCCCCTGAGTTCGACCCGGGGGCCGACCTGGCAATTGTCGAGGGTCACGGGGCCTTCCGCACCGATCCTGGCTCCCTCGGCAATGACGGTTGATCTTCCATAGATGCGGCACCCGGGATAGATTTTCACGCCACTCCCGGAAATATTCTCCACGGAAACCTCGTCCCCGATGTCGAGGGTCAGCGGGTTGGGAATATCGACTCCCCTGCCGATCAGCTGCGAAATCTTTTGATGACTTCCGGGCCTGAGTTCCATCAACGCCTCCCTTCAGAGAACCGCCCCATGAGAGGATTCACTCTCATGGACTTTCATAGTGTCTCCAGCCCTCCCAAGAACCACGACATGCACCAGCATGACCATCTCCCGATCTTCCAACCCGTCATTCCCTCCCGGTTGTGGCGGAAAGCGGATTTACACAGGCATTTCTCGATTTCCGCTTGAAGCGTTCGGGAGTGACCCCCAGGGGTTGGGGACACTCGATCAATGGGTGCTCCAGTTTCTGGCGCGACACGCCCCCTCCCTCATCGCCGCTTTCGCCGCGTGCCGGGAATCGATGAGATCGAAATTTACCGGAGCAGGAAAGAAATCGCAACAGAGGCTCATGCTGAGAACTGCGAAACGTGTCATTATATCGGGTATCGGTTCCCGGATGAAGTTGGAAACTTGCAGTTTGATGTTCACTTGGGCCCGACCCGCAGGCCGTGGCCGTGAAGGAAGTCGCCAGATGGATTTGAAACCTGGCTGGAAGTCGCTTTGTGTTTCCTTACTGCGCCCATCGCTCCAATTCCTCAATCATCCGGCCCACGGTGCGCAGCGGCTTCTTCATCGACCCAGTCCTCGTGGGTTGCGGAGACATCGATGATGATCTCAACGGTCATCCGGCACAGGCACCGTGAATCTCTCAG
>CAZZHS010000057.1:0-24007 GCA_964654275.1 uncultured Syntrophobacteraceae bacterium | reverse complement strand
TTTCCATGTTGCTGGGAACCAGTCGGTTAACGGTGTTCACCAGATCAATCCGGTCGGCGAAGGCCTTGATGATGGGAAGGTGGTAGACTTCGCTGGCTTCGATCTCTTGAATGTCTTCGGGCTCGAGCATGTCTTGTCTCTCCTGCGCTTGATGAGGTTTACACGCGGACCTCCAAGCACACTCATACAAGACAATGACGAAAAAGTCCAGAGCACTGTCACTGAAAAATCCACCTCCCGTTACAATTTTGCCTGCGGAATGTAAGTTTAATTGTTGAGTTCAACAGAAAAAGGCCCAGGGAAGTTCAGCACCATCGGCAGGGTTTCGCAAGGCAGTGAAAGGCCTTGCAGATGGAGAGGGTGCTTGCGAGGGCGCGGCTTGGAGAGTCTTGAGATCTGTCCGCAGTTCCGGAATGGCAAAAATTGGATGAATCCTTCAGGCATTCTTGCAGGATCAGAAAGCTGTTTTGAAATCAAGTGGTGGCTTTTTGGTGGCCAAAATCGAAAGCAACGAACAAGGGGTCAGCCGTTTTTAGGCCAACCCCTTGATATTATTGGCGCGCCCGCAGGGATTCGAACCCCGGGCCTACGGATTAGAAGTCCGTTGCTCTATCCAGCTGAGCTACGGGCGCTTTGGGGAACCGCGAAGCATTCCAACCAGTTTCACCGCTTAAATAGACGTTTTGGAGTCCGATTGTCAACACTCTTGTCCCGTGATGTCTGCAAAACCTCTTTTCCTTTGCGTTCTTGAGCAAAAATGGGTAGAAAAGTCATTGGATTTTCGCACCTTATGAATGTCCAACGCGCAGCCGGGCCGGTGGCCCCATAACGCGGCCGGCTAGGGGAAGGGGTTTGCAGATGGATCGCACCACACTGTGGCTGAGCCTTGCGGGAGGGATTTCCATCCTCCTGTACGGGCTGAAGAAACTCTATGAGAGCGGAGACTGGGTCCTGGCCATCCTGGGGGCTCTGATCATCGCCTTCACGGTGACGAGCATGGCGAAGAAAAAAGAGAAATAGGAGCGGCGCTCTCGGCACGGCACAAAAGCGGGCATCGTGCCACTGAGAACGCTCCTCCTCTCACCGGCAACCGGCACGTCGTGCGACATCCCTTCGGCGGTGGAGGGAGCGGAAGCCCGAAACGGGCTCCATTCCGGTGTGTTGCCCGCATTTCATCTTTTGCATCCACCTGCGATGTCCCCACAGGGCGGTTTGCGGCGCCGCACCCACCCCTGACTTTCCCAATCCCGGCCGGTGCGGTCCGTAAGGAGCGTCGGGCCCTCGGCCGATAGCCCTTGACGTCCTGATGCAAATCATCTAATTTTCGTCCACCTGAGAAAAAGCTGGATTTCGCCCTCATATTTCTAATTTGGAAAAGGGATTTTGCGGAAATGGAAGATCTCAATGTTGTGATGCGGGAGCGACTTCAGAAAGCGGAAGAACTTGAACAGGCGGAGGTCCCCCTCTATCCCAACGGTTATGCGGTTCCTCATCGCATCAAGGATCTGATCGAATCCGCCGCAGAGAAAAGCGGGCAGGAACTGGAAGGTCTCCAAACCGCTTACACGGTGGCGGGCCGCATTCTGGCCGTGCGCTCCTTCGGAAAATCCATCTTCATGCACATTCTCGACGCCGATGCCAGGATTCAGCTCTATTTCCAGCAGAATCACCTGGGCAAGGATCGACTCGCCATCGTCAAAAAGCTCGATATCGGGGACCTCGTCCGCGTGACGGGAACCCTCTTCAGGACGCGCACCGAGGAACTCACGCTGGCAGTCCAGGATTTTGTCCTGCTCAGCAAGAACCTGCGCCCCCTCCCTGAAAAGTACCATGGGCTCAAGGACGTGGAGACCCGCTACCGGCAGCGGTACGTGGACCTGATCGTCAACGAGTCCGTTCGGGAGACGTTTCGCAAGCGGGCCGGCATTGTGGAGGCCGTCCGGCGGTTTCTCGGTTCCCGGGGGTTCCTGGAAGTGGAGACCCCCATGATGCAGCCCATCCCGGGGGGGGCCACGGCGAAGCCATTCAAGACGCACCACAACGCTCTGGACATGGACCTTTACCTGAGGATCGCTCCGGAGCTCTATCTCAAACGACTTCTGGTGGGCGGCTTCGATCGGGTGTACGAGCTCAATCGCAACTTCAGAAACGAAGGCATTTCCACCCAGCACAACCCCGAATTCACCATGCTCGAGTTCTACCAGGCCTACGCCACCTACGAAGATCTCATGACGCTCACGGAAGAGCTGTTCGTGGACATCGCGCGGGCCGTGAACGGCGGCAGTCTGCAGCTGGAATATCAGGGGCAGACCATCGACCTGACGCCCCCCTGGAAACGCTATGCCCTCCTCGATGCCCTGTCCGAGATCGGCCACATCCCCCGCGAATCGCTCGAGGACTTCCAAAAAACCGTGGAAGTGGCGGCTCGGATGGGAATCCAAACGGAAAAGTTCGAAGGGCATGGAAAGCTGCTCACCAAAATCTTTGACCTGGCTGTGGAGCCCGAGCTCATCCAGCCGACCTTCATCACCCATTATCCCGTGGAAGTCTCGCCCCTCTCACGGCGAAACGAAAAAGATCCTGCGCTCGTGGACCGCTTCGAGCTCTTCATCGCCGGCCGCGAGATGGCCAACGCCTTTTCGGAACTCAACGACCCCCGGGACCAGCGGCAACGTTTTCAGGCCCAGCTGGAGGCCAAAGATGCGGGGGATGAAGAAGCCCATGAGATGGACGACGATTACCTGCGTGCCCTCGAATACGGCATGCCTCCTGCCGCGGGGGAGGGGATCGGCATCGACCGCGTGGTCATGCTGTTCACCGATTCACCGTCCATCCGGGATGTGATCCTCTTTCCGCACCTGAGGCCGGAAAAGAAAAGCTGAATCCTTTATGAATTTCGAATTTTTCGTGAGCCTCCGCTACCTGCTCGCCAAGCGGAGGCAGACTTTTATATCGCTCATCACCTTCATCTCCGTCATCGGAGTTGCCGTGGGGGTGACGGCGCTCATCGTCGTCCTTGCGGTCATGAACGGGTTTCATGAGGATCTGCGCACCCGCATCCTGGGCATCACGTCCCATGTGGTCGTGGGGAATTTCTCGGGACCCATTCCCGATTATGGCGCCGTGATGGAGCAGGTCGATCAGGAGAAAGGGGTGGTGGCGTCCACCCCTTTCATCTACACGCAGGTCATGGTCAGTTCCGGAAAAGGCGTATCCGGCGCCATTCTGCGCGGCATCGACCCCCTGTCCGCACACCGGGTCATCAACATCCAGGAAAACATGATTCGCGGAAGCCTCGGGGACTTGAAGCCCCGCGATGAAAAGGAAGAGGGTGACATCGCCCACCCCGGGATCCTGCTCGGGGTCGAACTTGCCAACAACCTGGGAGTCCGGCATGGTGACTGGATCACGGTTATCTCGCCCTCGGGGCGGTTGACACCCGTGGGGCAGGCGCCCAAGAGCAAACTCTTTCAGATTGTCGGCATCATCCATTCGGGGATGTACGAGTACGACAACACGTTGGCCTATGTTCACCTGCAGGCGGCGCAGCAGTTTCTTTCGCTCGGGGACACGGTCACCGGAATCGAAGTCAAGGTGGACGACATCTACAAAGCCCGCATCATTGCCGATGCCCTCCGGACCCGCCTCGGGCAGACGTACTGGATCCGGGACTGGATGCAGATGAACCAGAATCTCTTTTCGGCGCTGAAGCTCGAAAAGGTGGTGATGTTCATCATCTTGACGCTCATCATCCTGGTCGCGGCCTTCAACATCGTGAGTTCCCTCATCATGCTGGTCATGGAAAAGACCAAGGACATCGCCATCTTGAAAGCGATGGGCGCCACGACGGCGAGCATCCGAAAGATCTTCGTGATGGAGGGGTTTCTCATCGGGGTTTCCGGGACGGTCCTGGGTCTCCTGGGAGGCTATGGGCTGTGTGCGCTGCTCAAGCGATATCAATTCGTCGAGTTGCCGAGGGATGTGTACTATCTGTCGACCCTTCCGGTGAAAATGCAGTTCTCGGATGTGGCGCTCATCGGGTTTTCCGCCATCGTCATCAGCCTGCTGGCGACCCTGTACCCCTCGCGTCAGGCTGCCAAGCTGGAACCCTCGGAAGCGCTGCGGTATGAATAGCGACCAGAGGCCGGTGGCCGTTCAGACCCTGGGGCTCAGCAAAGTCTTCGGCAGTGGGGCTCAATCCATCGAGCTGTTTCGGGATCTGAATCTGGTGATCCGTAAAGGGGAGCGGATCGCGGTTGTGGGGGCTTCCGGAGCGGGAAAGTCCACCTTTCTGCACATCATCGGCACACTGGAACGACCGACGAGCGGCAAGGTGCTCTATGGCGGCAGAGACATCTTTCTGTCGGATGAGAAGGAACTGGCAAAGTTTCGAAATCGCCAGATAGGGTTTGTGTTCCAGTTTCATTATCTCCTGCCCGAGTTCAATGCCCTCGAAAACGTCATGATGCCCGGACTCATCGCCGGGGAGGGCAAGCGGGAGATCACGGAGAAGTCCCTGCACCTTCTCGAACGGCTGGGACTTTCGGATCGACTCAAACACCGCGTGGGAGAACTCTCGGGCGGAGAACAGCAGAGAGTGGCCGTGGCTCGCGCCCTGGTCCTCAAACCAAGCCTGTTCCTGGCAGATGAACCCAGTGGAAACCTGGACACCCGGACCGGCCGCACCCTGCATGACATGCTGGTTTCCATCAACGAAGAGTTCGGAGTGACCATGATCATCGTGACCCACAATTCCGAACTGGCGTCCATGATGCACCGAACGCTGACACTTGTCGACGGGCAACTGAGGGAAAGATGACAACCTGGCTCCGTTGAGGGAGGGGGACAAACAGATGCGTAGACTATGGGCTTTCATTTGCCTCGCAGTGGGGATGAGTGGCATGGCCTGGGCGGAAGAGACTTCCCCCAGGGTCGCGGTGTTGCCTTTCGAAATCCGCAGTCAGCAGGACACGGCCGCGACACAACGGCTGATCATGGACCTCCTGGCCGGCCAGCTGGGCAAAGAGGGGCTCGCGATCGTGGATACCGCCGCAGTGCTTCGAGCCACCAGGGCGGCGGCAGATGAGGCGCAGGCGAGGTCGGCGGCCCGCAGTCTGGGGGCTGACTACTCGGTCATGGGGAGCTTCACCGAAATCGGAAACACCATCAGCCTCGATGCGCGACTGGTGGACACTACCGGTGCCAAAAGGACGGAGATTCTCTTCGCGGAAGAGCGGGGTATGGAAAATCTGGCTTCGGCCGTCAACCAGCTGGTCCAGCAGATGGCCGTTCACCTGCTGGCCAAGGCCATCATCGCCGAGGTGCAGGTGCGTGGGAGCGAGCGGATCGAAGCGGATGCCGTCAAGCTCAATGTGAAGAGCAAGGAGGGGGAACTGCTGAGGCCGGAGCAGGTTGCCGAAGACATTCGCTCCATCTATGGGATGGGCTACTTTGAAAAAGTGGATGCAATCATCGAGGACACTCCCGCCGGAAAAGTCCTGATCTTCGACGTGCAGGAAAATCCCACGATCCTCGAAGTGAAGGTCAAGGGGAACAAGAAGATCAAGGAAAAGGACATCCTGGCCGCCATATCCACGAGACAGTACACCGTGCTGCAACGGAACATCATCGCGGAAGATGCTCAAAAAATTGTGCGGCTCTATCACCAGAAGGGTTTTTTCAACGCTGACGTGGGCACGAGCATCGATTTTCCCCAGGATCCCCGCAAGGCCGTGGTGACCTTCGAGGTGGATGAGAAAAGCAAGGTTTACATCCGACGAATCTCCTTCAACGGCAATGAAAATTTTTCGGACCGTAAACTCCGCGGGATCATGCAGGTCAAGCAAAAAAGCCTCGTCTCCTGGATCACGGACAGGGGGGTTCTCCAGCAGGATGTTCTGGAGACCGATGTGGACCGCCTGACCGTTTTCTATCACGATCAGGGGTTCATGGATGCCCGGGTGGGAACTCCCGTGGTCACCAGCAAGGAAGACGGTTTTCACATCGAGATTCCCGTGGAGGAAGGGAACCGTTATAAGATCACAAGCGTCAAGTTGGCCGGAGACCTTCTGGAAAACATGGATAACATCAAAAAGGACCTGAAGGCCCAGGAAGGGAAATACTTCAGCCGTCAAGCCATTCGCGATGACATCAAGCTGCTCTCCACCCGGTACATGGACGAAGGGTTCGCCTACGTGGACGTGGCTCCCGATGTGAAGCGCAGTCCTGAAGACCGCAGTGCGGAAATTGTCTACAACATCGACAAGCGCGACAAAGTTAGAATCGGCAGGATCTACATTTCCGGCAACACCAAGACACGGGACAAGGTGATTCGGCGGGAGATGCAGTTTGCCGAAGGTGACACCTACAGCTCTACCAAGCTGGAAAGGAGCCTCCTGAACCTCAGGAAGCTCGATTTTTTCGAGGACGTGGAGATCGTCCCCGCGGACACGGACCAAGCGGGTGTGATGGATCTCCATGTCAAGGTGAAGGAAAAGCTCACCGGAACCATCAGCGTCGGCGGTGGCTTCTCCTCCGATGATGGTCTTTTCGCCACGGGTGAGGTGACTCAGAGGAATCTCTTTGGACGGGGACAAATCATCGGGCTGAAGGCCTACTTCGGCCAGGAAGCTCAGCGTTATGTCTTCAGTTTCACCGAGCCGTGGCTTTTCGACCGAAACTTTAGCGCGGGCATCGACCTCTACAACTGGTTGCGCGAGTACAACGATTTCACCAAGGATGCAGTCGGCATCCGAGTCCGCACCGGTTACCCTTTCGGCAATTACAGTCGGCTCAATTCCTACTACACGTATGAAGACGCAAACGTGACCGATGTGGCGCCGAATGCTTCCGCCTTCATCAAGGATCAGGAGGGGCGGCAGGTCAAGAGCAGTGTCACCTTCGGGGTGGAGAGGGACACGACGGATCACCCCTTCGTGCCCACCCGCGGTAGCCTGAACTGGATCACGACGGAATATTCGGCTCCGTTTCTGGGCAGTGACAGCGACTACCTCAAACTCGAGCTGCAGAGCGGCTGGTTTTTCCCCATCTACTGGAAGCTGGTCGGGTTTGTCCGCGGCAAGTTCGGCTACATCGAAGAGTTTGACTCGGGGAGCCCGACGCCCATTTACGAAAGGTTTTTCCTCGGCGGCATCAACTCTCTGAGGGGGTTCAAGTGGGGCGACGTGGGACCCAAGGATGAGCAGGGCGAGATCATCGGCGGCTTGACTTATGGTCTGGCCAACGTGGAGGTGCTGTTCCCGCTCATCGAGAACCTGGGGGTGCGTGGTGTGGTCTTCTTCGACGCGGGCAACGCGTATATGACCATGAGCGATTTCGACATCACGAAGTTCAGGACCGATGTGGGAGCCGGGGTGCGTTGGAATTCACCCCTGGGTCCCCTGCGCCTGGAGTGGGGTTACAATATCGATCCCGAACCGGGAGAGGACAGTTATCAATGGCAGTTTTCTGCAGGAGCGTTTTTCTAGGGAGCACAAGAGTATGAGAAGACCATTTGTGACAGTGATGTTTTTGGTGGCAGCTTTTTCCCTGATCTCCGGCGGCGTGGCCCTGGCCAACCCCAAGATCGGTTACTTTGAAATGTCCGTCGTGCTGCAAAAATCCAAGGCGGGGCAGAGGTCGAGCGAGCAGTTCAAGCGGGAAAGCGAAACCATCAAGGTGGAGGTGGATCGGAAAGCTCAGGAGTTTTCGTCCGCGAGAGATGATTTTGAGAAGAAGAAGGCGGTCATGGACGACAAGACCAAGAGCAAGAGAATTGAGGAGCTGCGAAAGATGCAGGCTGAAACGGAAAAGCTCCTCATGGATTCCAACGCACGCCTCAATAAGCTCTCCAACGAACTCTCCTCCCCTCTCGTGGACAAGATCTTTGAAATTGTGCGCAAAGTCGGTCGCGACGGAAAATATGATTTCATATTCGAGCGGGAGAAAGCCGGCATCGTCTTCACCAATGAAAAAGAGGACCTGACCAACAAGATTATCCAGGAACTGGACCGGATGTAAGGCACGATCATCGGGCGATGGCTGATGAGGACGCAGAGGTTTCATCAGCCATTGTCGTTGCGAACATTTTTTTTGGGGCCGTTTGTCTCGAAGTCTCCAGGCACCCTTCTGCACAATCGAGTGTCCCCCGCCCGGTTCTCAAGCCGCTGGGGCAGGATTGCCGGCAGCCTCCCGGGACCGGGCGAATGTCAAATGGACACGCGGTTGCGAGGTGGTGCAGGGTCGTTGACACCTCGGAGATTGCAAGCAGCCTGTTACACTCCACAGTGCAAGGTGTCCCTTTCTGCACTCGTCATTTTGAGATGACGATCCAAGTGGGGGGCACTCTATTGGGTTGAGTTGCATTTAGAGCGGCAGTTCCCTTCACAACGAAAGACCATATCGTTTTGCGTGAAGAAAAAAGCTTTTCTTTGAACGAGTTGGCGGAACACACCGGCGGCACGGTGGTGGGGGATGGGGAGACGCGGGTCTGGGGCATCAGCTCACTGGAAGATGCTGTGAGCGGGCACTTGAGTTTTGTTGTGCATGCCAGGTATCTGCAGGCGGCCCGGTGGAGCAGAGCCTCCTGCCTCATCGTGCCTCCCGAGATGGCGGAGGCTTTGGAGGGTTCGAAACTCGTCTGTGATCCGGTGTATCTGGCCGTGGCCCGGGTCAGCCGTCTTTTCAAGGAACCTCCACATTTGGCATCGGGAATTGACCCCTCTTCCGTCGTGTCCTCAGATGCCGAACTTCACCCCACTGTTCGCATTGGACCGCTGAGCCAGGTGGGGGCACACAGCAGAATCGGCAAGAATTCTCGCATTTATGGCGGCGTCTACATTGGGGAGCATGTTTCCATCGGGGAGGATTGCCTCATTTATCCCCGCGCAACCATCCTGGACCACTGCGTGATCGGCGACCGAGTGCGGATCTGCAGCGGCGCGGTGCTGGGTGCCGACGGGTTCGGTTTTGCCCAGGATGAGCAGGGACACCACGTGCGAATCGAGCAGTTCGGGACCGTGCACATCGAGGACGATGTTGAAATCGGGGCCAACGCCACAGTCGACCGCGCCGCCTTTGGCCGCACCTGGGTCCAGCGAGGGTCCAAGATCGACAACCTGGTCATGCTGGCTCACAACGTGGTGGTGGGGGAACATTCCATCCTCGTGGGTCAGGTGGGGATTTCAGGGAGCACCACCATTGGTCGCCATGTGGTCATGGCCGGCCAGGTGGGTGTTGCAGGGCATGTGTCCATAGGCGATCGGGCCCGCATCGGAGCCAAATCGGGAGTGGCCCATTCCATCAAGGCGGGTCTTGACGTGATGGGGATTCCTGCTCGACCTCGGAAGGAATGGTTCGAGAACCTGAAAGACATCAAGCGTTTGTCTCGCATGCGGGAGGATCTGAAAGATTTGAAGGCCAGGGTGGAGGAACTCGAGGCCGCATTGAAAAGGGAAGATCAATGACCAAAGACATCCTGGCGGTGATGCGGCAGTTGCCCCACAGGTATCCTTTTCTGCTCGTGGATCGGGTTTTGGAACTCACGGAAGAGGAGGTGGTGGCACTCAAGAATGTGACCATCAATGAGCCTTTTTTCCAGGGCCACTTCCCCGAGCAGCCCATCATGCCGGGTGTTCTCATCATGGAGGCGCTTGCGCAGGCAGGCGGGATACTGGCTTTTTCGAAATTCTCCGAACTCATCGGACGGCCGGTCTACTTCATGGGCATGGACAAGGTGCGCTTTCGAAAGCCTGTGAGACCCGGGGATCAGCTGATCCTGAAACAAAAGATAGTCCGGAGGCGCGGTACCGTTTTCCGGATGCAGGCAGAGGCTTTTGTCGATGGTGAGCTGGTTGCGGAAGCGGAAATGATGGCGACCATAGATACCGGCAAGGATCCGGTATCCCGGGAGAAGAAAGACTGAGCTATGGAAATTCATCCCACCGCGATCGTTGCACCGGGGGCGCGGCTGGCTGAAGATGTGGTGATCAGAGCCTTCACGGTGATCGGCCCTCATGTCAGCCTGGGATCGGGGACGGTTGTGGGTCCTCACGCCGTCATCGACGGTTGGACCCAAATCGGAGCGCGGAATCAGATTCATTCATTTGTTTCCATTGGGCAACCGCCCCAGGACATTTCGTACCGGGGAGAGGAAACCCGCGTGGTGATCGGCGATGACAACGTCTTCCGGGAGGGGGTGACCGTTCATCGAGGCACACAGCGCGGCAGAGGGGCAACGACCATCGGAAACCACAACTATTTCATGGCTCATGTCCATATCGCCCACGACAGTGTGATCGGCAGCCATGTGATCATGGCCAATGCGCTGACCCTTGGAGGACATGTCCAGGTTGGAGATCACGCGAACCTGGGCGGATTGACGGCGATTCATCAGTATGTGAGAATCGGGACCCATGCGTTTGTTGGGGGCATGACGGGAATTCGCGTGGACGTGCCCCCTTTCATGATGGCTTCCGGGAACCCCGGGAGGCTCTATGGCCCCAATGTGGTGGGACTGCGGCGAGCGAACATCTCGCGTGAGGCCATCCAGGGGCTGAAGCAAAGTTACCGCATTCTCTTTCGCACCCAGATGCTGCTCAAGGATGCCCTCGCAAAGGTGATTCGGGAAGTGGAGCCCACACCGGAGGTGGAGGTGCTGATCGAATTCATGCAGGGCGATTCCAAGCGAGGGGTGATGAGGTTCGGGCATGATTCACCGGGAATCTGAAGAAGAGAAATTGCCCTACAGTCGAGTGGGTCTCATAGCAGGGAGCGGGCAATTTCCGCTCCTTTTTGCTCATGCCGCACGACAGTCGGGTGTCGAGGTGGTGGCCGTGGGGTTCGAGGGTGAAACGGATCCCGTCCTGGCCAAGTATGTGGACGAGTTTCATCTTCTCAAGCTGGGTCAGCTCAATCGCCTCATCAAAGCTTTCAAGAAGGGCGACATCTCGCACGCCGCCATGGCCGGGGCCATCAACAAGACCAAGCTCTATTCGCGCATCCGCCCGGACTGGCGCGCTGTGAAACTGCTCAACAAGCTGCGCAACAAAAAAGACGACTTCCTCCTGCGGGCCCTTGCGGAAGAACTGGAATCGGAGGGGATCCGCATCGAGCCATCCACCCTGTTCCTCCCTTCGCTTCTTGCTCCTGAGGGGATCCTCACCCGTCGCAAACCCAACAATCGTGAAGAGGCGGACATCCGGTTCGGCTGGGAACTGGCCAAGGCCGTGGGGCACCTGGACATCGGCCAGTGTCTGGTGGTCAAAGACCGGGCCGTGCTCGCGGTGGAGGGCATCGACGGAACGGATGCGACGATCATCCGGGGTGGCAGGCTTTGCGGGGGCGGCGCGGTGGTGGTCAAGGTCAGCAAACCCATCCAGGACCTCCGTTTCGATGTGCCTGCCGTGGGTTACGACACCATCGAGACCATGAAACGGGTGGGTGCCCGTGTTCTCGCCGTGGAAGCCGAAAAAACCCTTGTGTTCGACCTGGACAAGATGATCGATGCAGCCGATGCGGCCTCCATGACTTTCCTGGTCCTCAAAGACCAGAAAGAGGAGGTGCCCGTCAGACAGCGTCCCCATGTTCCGGCCATATTCCCTCAAACGATTCAGACCGCGGGCTCCCCGGCGCCCAAGGACCTGAGCGTGCCTGTCTTCATCCGCAAACCCAAACCGGAAGCACTCCGTGTGGGCGTCGTGGGGGTGGGCTACCTGGGGCGCTATCACGCTCAAAAATACGCCCGATTGCCCGAAGCCCGGCTCACGGGAGTGGCCGACATCAACGCCGAACAGGCCCAGTTTGTTGCGGCCGAGGTCAAAACCGACTACACGCTGGATTACCGGGAGCTCTTTGGCCGCGTCGATGCGGTGAGCATAGTGACGCCGACGATCCATCACTTTTCCATTGCGCGGGAGTTTCTCACCCGCGGGGTGCATGTCCTGCTTGAAAAGCCCATGACGCAGTCCGTCGAGGAGAGCGATGAGCTCATCGACCTGGCAGAGCGCAACGGGTGCATCCTGCAGGTGGGGCACCTGGAACGGTTCAATTCGGCCTTCAAGGCCATGTCGCCGCGTCTCAACAACCCCATGTTCCTCGAAGCGCATCGCCTCGCGCTCTTCAATGAAAGAGGCCTCGAAGTGGATGTGATTCTGGATCTCATGATTCACGACATCGACATCGCGTTGCACATTGTTGATGCCCCGCTCGTCAACATTCATGCTGCAGGCGTGGCCGTTCTCACGCCCCTTCCCGATATCGCCACGGTGCGCCTGGAGTTTGCCAATGCCGCAGTGGCCAATCTCACGGCCAGCCGCATCTCCCTCAAAAACATGAGGCGCCTTCGGGTCTTCCAGGAGAATTGCTATCTTTCGGCCGACTATGCGGAAAAGCGGGCCTACGCCGTCCACAAGGAAAACGAACCCGATGAGCAGGGCTACCCTCAGCTCTCCATCGAAGAGCTGTACATCGACGAACGCGATGCCCTGGAGGAGGAAATCAGCTCCTTTCTCAAGTCCATTCAAACGGGCGATAAGCCGGTGGTCGACGGGGCCCAGGGACGTCGTGCACTGGCCGTGGCTTTGGACATCTCTCAGCGGATCCATCGACAGATGCGAGGCAAATGCGAGCAATCGGCACAGAGGGTTTCAGGATTTTCCTGAGCGCAGGGGAAGCTTCGGGAGACCTCCACGGGGCCGGCCTGGTGAGGGCGATCCTGGAGAAGCGCCCGGACGCTGAAATTTCCTGCCTGGGTGGATCGCTGCTGCGCGCGGCGGGCGCAAACGTTATCGTGGACAACCGGGATGTGGCGGTGGTGGGGTTCACGGAAGTTTTCCGGCATCTGGGGACTATTCGCACAGCCTGGAAAAAAATCAAGGACGTTTTGCTCCGGGAAAAGCCGGACCTGCTCGTCCTCATCGATTTTCCCGATTTCAATTTCCTCCTGGGACGCTTCGCACGCCGTCACGGCATCAAGGTCTTCTATTACATCAGCCCGCAGGTGTGGGCCTGGAGAAGTCGGCGGGTTCGGGCTCTCAGGAGATTTGTGGACTCCATGGCGGTCGTCCTGCCTTTCGAGGAAGAATTTTACAGGCAGCGCGGCATGAGGGTCCATTACGTGGGTCACCCGCTCCTGGACATCCTTGGGGAAGTGGTTTCCAAAGCAGACGCCAGAAAGAAATACTGCCCGGACCCCGAGTCGGGTCCCGTGGTGGGACTCCTCCCCGGAAGCCGAGCGGGAGAGATCGGATCGCTTTTGCCGGTTCTGCTGGGCGCAGCGCGGCGCATTCACGCAGCCTTTCCCCGGGCTTCTTTTCTTGTTCCGCTTGCCCGGACCGTTGACCCTGCGAGGGTCCATGAGGAAATCAACCGGTCCCGGGGTGCCTCGGACTTTGAAGGCCCGGCTCCGGGCCGGAAAGTCACGGAGGGCGAGGATGGCCGGCGGAGCGGATGCCCGTCCGATCCAGGCAGCTCAGTCCTTTGTGAGCCCACGAAAGAATTCAAGGGATTCTCACCGAGGACTTTGCCCATCCGGGTGGTGCAGGGAGACACCTACGGCGTCATGCAGGCCTGTGATCTGCTGCTGGCGGCCTCGGGCACGGTCACATTGGAGGCGGCCATCCTCCAGACGCCGATGATCATTGTCTACAAGCTCTCCAGCCTGACGTATCATCTGGCAAGACAACTCGTTCGCCTCTCGCATGTGGGGCTTCCCAATCTCATCGCGGGCCGGACCATCGTTCCCGAACTCCTGCAGGATGAGGCACGAGAAGATCTGGTCGCAACTCGCGCCGTTTCGCTCCTGCAAAACCCTGAAGCCCTCGGCAGACAGTGCCGGGAGCTGGCCCAAATCCGGGGGATGCTCGGAGAACCCGGTGTAGCCTCCCGCGTCGCCGATCTGGTCATCGCCACGGCGATGGCTCCGGCCGGCCCCACAGGCTGAGGGGTGCTTTTGCCGCCACATCGTCATTTGAGGCCGGAAGTCGGTGTTTCCCCATGAGAGTCCGGGTCGTCAGCATGAATGAGCCGCGAGACGGCGCTCAGCCGAAGGACATGCTTCCTGTGGATAAGTGGTGGTTCAAATCTGCGGTCGTCCTCTACTCGGCAGCGCTCACCCTTCTGTGGCCCGTTTTCTTTCTCGTGTACGCCGTCCAATCCCAACACCTTGGCAAATATCGCAAAAGCTTTCGTTTTCGCCTGGGACTGGATCGGGTCACTTTTCCAGCGCGTGGCTCGCGAGTCTGGATTCATGCCCTTTCCGTGGGTGAAACCCTTTCAGTGCTTCCGTTTGTGAGAGCTTTGCGCGGTCTGGCACCCGATGTGGAGATCGTTTTCTCCTCTGCGACGGAAGCGGGACACGAAATCGCGGTCAAGCAACTGGGTTCGTGGGTTCAGAAGTTCTTTTTCATGCCCCATGATTTCCCGTGGCTCGTGAAACACTACGTCTCGCAAATCAACCCTGGAATGTTTGTCCTCGTCGAGACCGATATTTGGCCCAATCTTTGTCTCGCACTCAAGAGGCAAGGGGTTTGCCTGGTGCTCCTCAATGGGAGAATTTCCGAAAAGTCCTTTGCAAGGCTGCGGCCCTGGAGGGACCTGTTGAAGCCGCTCTATACGTCGTTTCAATGGATCTTCGTACAATCGGAAATGGACAAACTCCGGTTTGAAACCTTGGGCGGGCCGAAGGGTCGTGTGCAGGCCCTGGGAAATGTCAAATTCGATGCGTCATCTCAGGCGTTTCAGCCTTCGGAGTTGGAGACCTTGCGGAAGGAGACGGGCATCGGATTCGATCGACCGGTATGGATTGCGGGAAGCACTCACCCCGGGGAGGAGGAGGTCCTGCTGGAAACCCATGCCAGACTTCAGGAGGACTTTCCCGATCTGCTGCTTTTGCTGGCGCCAAGACAGATCGGACGCACCCCTCAGGTGCTCCGGATGGCGGGAAATTACCAGTTTAAAGTCGCGCTCAGGTCGACAAGGGACCGCGCTCAGGGAAAGGATGTGTTTCTGCTGGACACGCTGGGTGAGCTCAGGAAGTTCTATGCGTTGGCCCAGGCGGCCTTCATCGGTGGGAGTCTGGTGCCCTTCGGTGGACACAACCCCCTGGAGGCGACGGCGCAGTGTATTCCTGCTCTCTGGGGACCCCACCTGTTCAATTTTCGTGAGATCGAAACCCAGTTGCTGGAGGCAGGCTGCGGCTTCCTGGTTGTCGACCCCGGCGAACTGAGAGAGGCGCTGCGCAGCCTTTTGGCCAATCCCATGAAGAGGCGGCAGATCTCTGAGAGAGCAGCGACTTTTTGGCGTCTCCAGGGAGGGGCCAGTGCGGAAATTGCCCGGCGTCTCTGCCACGAAGTGCTGTGGGATGTTTCCTGAAGGAGGGGGCATGGACATTTCAAGAAAATTGCTGGCGCGCCAAGACTGTGTTCTGTTGCTGGTGGACATACAAAGGGTTTTGCTGGAGCCTTGTGTGGACTGGCGACTGCTCGTGAAGCATTCAAAGGCCTTGATTGGCCTGGCACAAGTCATGGGCCTTCCCATCCTTTTCACCACCCAGAATGCAATGAAGCTTGGAGGCGTGGTGCCGGAGCTCCTGGAGGGAGTCCACCAACCCCAGGTGCTCGACAAGAGCTGGTTCAGCTGCTTCAGGGAAGACGCCATTGCGGGCGCTCTGGAGAAAACCGGTCGAAAAACTCTTCTCCTGGCGGGGTTGGAAGCTCACGTGTGCATTTTCCAGACAGGCGTCCATGCGCTCAAACTGGGGTACACGATCCACGTGGCCGGGGATGCCGTTTCATCCAGAAGTGAATGGAACAGGACCGTGGGGCTCAAGCGGCTGGAGAGGGCCGGTGCCCTGATCAGTTCTACGGAGATGATCATTTATGAACTGCTCGGCGTGTCGGGAACCGATGAGTTTCGCAAGCTGCTTCCCCTCCTCAGAAGCCTTTGACACCGGATGCAGGCGGCAAGAGCGATCAATCCCCTGAAGCTCTCCGGCGGGTTCGCTTACTGGTTGGGCGAAGAGTTCGGAAATCCTCCGTGCACACAAGGTCCAGGTCAGCCTCTCATCCGCTGGTGTGCGGCTGACTCGAGAAACCATTCCGCATGGGGGAATCTGAACCGATGGTTCATTTGAGGCGGGTTCGTGTGCCTCGAAGAGGGCGCGTCCGCCCTCGAGAGGGGGCGAGCCATTTCAGGGGAACAGGCCTTTGATGTTTCGATGAAGCTCGAGGGTTTTTTCCATGCGCATGCGGTCACGGTCCTTTGCGATGGCGTCCAGTTCGTTCTGGAGAGGAATCAACTCGGCTTCATCATGGCTTTTGCCCGCGGCGTGGGCGTCGATGAGCGCTCTGTAGATGGCGATCATTCGATTGATGAGGGGAACCGGATACTCTCGCCCCTGCACCTTGAGCGTGTGCAGGCCGAGATCCATCACATCCCAGAGCTCCCTGCCGTTGAGGACAAACGCCAGATTGGGGCGTCTTTTGATGAGCTCGTTGATGGATTGAACCTCTTTTTCCGGGCGACCTCTCTGGCGCAGGACCTTCCTCCGTTGTTCGTCTGTGAGCAGGCACAGTCTGAAGCAGCTGCCGCTCCGGTCGGGCCATCCCTCGTATTCGACGATTTCGTTTCCGTCTTCGTCGTGATAAATGCGCTTGATGTAGGAATCGCTGATCAGTTCATGAAAGACACAGTTTCCTACCCCGCCCACACACCGGTTCCCGTGGACGAGCACTTCAGCCTTCACCCCCACCTCGTCTGCTGCCCGCTTGAAGGTTTTCAATTTCTCCAGGGTGTCGATTTCGGTGCTGGCAACGATCTGTGACGCACCGTAATCCCTGTATTGAATCATCTGATCCTTGCTTTGAATGTTGCAACCCACGCTCGCGTGAATGATCAGCTCCGGGAAGTTCTTCTTCACCATTTGCATGACGGCGGGCGTTTTCACAATGATGCCCTCCGCTCCCCATGCTGCATATTTGGCAATCTTGCCCATGAGGATCATCTGCTTTTCGGGTGGAATTTCGGCGTTGATGGCGATGCGAATCCTACCGCGGAAGGGTTTTGCAATGGCGATGGCTTCACGAATCTGGGAATCCTCCAGTTCCCAGGCGCATTTTCTACGGCTGAATCCTTTGGATCCAACATAGACTGCAGCGGCACCATGGGCAAAGACCCCTTCGACCATCTGGAGGCTGCCTCCCGGTGCCAGTAGCTCGTTCATAGTGACCCTCCTCGAGCGCGCACGGTAGCATGACAAAACCAAGCCGATCCCGGTGGGATCAAACTTTATTTGTTAATATAGAATAAATCAAGTCTGAGGACAACATAACTTGCGGAAAGAGGCAGATGGCATCGCGTGGGAGCCACCCCCGACACAACGTGGGTTCCTGCAAGAGAGGTTCAGATCGGACGAAGACCGTTGGGGGGGATGCCCTGGCAAAATGTCTCACCGGCTGGCAAGGCATTGTCGAATGGTGGGCCAGGGAAAGCGCTTGCCGGGGCAATCGGTCTTGGCTCCCTCTGCATCTCGATGCCCGATGATCCTGCTTGCGGGAATCTTGTAATAGTCCGACAGGAGTCTTAGGAGGTAGGAGAGGGAATCGATCTGAGCCTGAGTGGGAAGGTGCTCATTGAAATTGCCCACCAGGGCGATGCCGATGCCCTTTTCGTTCATGCCCCCTGCTTTGCAGTGGGCTCCCTTCATTTGCTTGATCCACCTCGGAGAAACCTCGATCTGGCCGTCAAGTTTCCCCAGTGTTCCGTTGCCGATCACGAAGTGATAGCCGAGGCCGTTCCAGAATCCGCGATCGTGATGGTAGTTGTTGATGAGGAGCGCCTTCCCTATGTCGGATGCCGTGTGATGAATGACGATGTATCTCCAGTCGGTGTTGGGGTAGAGCGACACCACATGCCGCAACGGCTTCGCATTGGGGATGGTCAGCTGTTGCCCGATGCGGATGGTTTGGCCCGGCTTGAGATTATTGGCGAGATAGATCGCTTCTTCGGGAACATCGTACATTTTGGACAGGCGCCAGATGGTCTCGAGGGGTGCAACCTCGTGGGTCACCGTCTGGTGGGTGAGGGCCGCAGGAGGGGCCGGGCACTGAGCGACGGCCGTTGCGTTGGCAGAAGGCAGGAGGGAAGGGGCAGAGCTGCCGCGGGCGGACTGGGAGGGGGGATGACCGGAACCCACCCCTGAATAGTCGGAGTGCAGACCGCCCTTGACACAGCCCTGACTCAAGGCGAACACGGCTGCCATCAGAACAAAAATCAGCGGCCTGACTCGCCGATGGTGCAAAAAGTCTGCTCTCATCATGGTCATCTCGCGGCTCGAAGAGAACTGGCGTCAACGACATGCAATTCCAGTATGAGGCATCCGCGGGCGATTTTCAAGAAAGAAATAGCCCGACTTTGGGTGGATTTCATAATGTTGGAACCGGAAAACCTCATCCAGGTGTGATGCAAGTTTCCTTCCAACTCATCGCTCAGGAAATGTGGCGAGGTGCCCGGAGAAGGAGGCGCAAACGCGTCCCTTTCTCTGGGCGATGAGACTTTCTCCAAAGGGGAGTCTCGCCTCCCTGGAGACCTCTCAGGCGGCCTGATGTTTTTTCTTGAGCACTTCTCCCGTCACGCGGAGGATCACTTCCTCCAGAGGCACGTTTTTCTGAGCCAGTTCCATCCCCCTGCGCACGATCATGGGCAGCGCCGAACAGCAGGGCACCTCCATATCCACCACGGTGACGCTGCGGATGTTTGCCTGGCGAAAGATGTCGGCAAACTTGGAGACGTACTCCTGGGGATTGTCGAATTTGGGGCACCCGATCATGACCGCCTTGCCCTGCATAAAGTCCGCGTGGAAATTGGGATAGGCCACGGGGGCGCAGTCGGCTGCAATCAGGAGATCCGCATCCTTGAGAAATGGTGCGTTGGGGGGAACAAGACGGATTTGAACCGGCCAGTGCCTGAGAGCCGAGGTCCCTTCGTGTCTCGGGACATCGCCCTCCCCGGCAGGCGCACGCTCCGTGAAGAGTCGCATCTGGGCGGACGGGCATCCTCCCTGCGCCATGGGCAGTGGTTGACTCTGCTCCTTTTCCTTGCGTTTCAGATGCTCCTCCACCGCCTCGTGGTCAAAAGCCTCGGCAGGCCGTTCAATGATGTGGAGGGCATCTTGAGGGCATTCGCCCAGGCAGGCTCCCAGGCCGTCGCAGTAGGAATCCTTGATGAGACGGGCTTTCCCGTCGATGATTTCGATGGCGCCTTCAGCACACGCAATGACACACTGACCGCAGCCGTCACAGCGCTCTTCGTCAATTTCGATGATTTTTCGTTTGATTTCCATGAGTGTACTCCCTGTCGATGGGCAAATCACGCCGCCCTGGAAGTTTGCAGCGCAATTCATTTCAGCAAAATTTCTTCCGCAAGCTGTTTCCCCGATTCCGTCAAAAAGGCCTTCTGAATGATTTGTTTCAGCTTTTCCGGGTCGGAGGGCTTTTCCTTCTGATGCTCCTCCATGTTCACCAGGAGGTCGGCATCGTAGAGGCATTTGAAGTTGATCGTTTCGGCTTCCCGTGGATGATGGTGATGCCCGATGATGTCACAGACCTCATCCACCAGTTCTTCGCGGGCTCCAAGTCCGGAGAGGATTTCGCGGGCGACCGGAGGCCCCTCCTGCTCCTGATAATGTGCTGCGCTGCTGCGGTACTTGCGTTCGGACTCCTTGATGCCGATGTCGTGAAGATAGGCGGCCATGAGGACCACGGCCGGGTCCCCGCCTTCTTTGGCCGCAATCTTCTCGGCGATCTGGGCCACGCGAACGGCATGTCCGATGCGTTTGAAGTCCTTCGCAAAATATTTCTTCATTTCGAGGGCCACGCGATCCTTCAGGAGATTCTCCCTTTGAGCCAGCAGCTCGGGGGGAAGATCGCCGAGGCACTGAGCGGCATGCTTGCAGTAGGAGGCGCACCCGAAGTCCATCCTGGGGTTCACGAACTTGTGGCCGCATTTCCTGCACCTGCGCAAAGATTCGTCTTTGAAGAACTCCACCGTGGCGCCGCAACTGGGGCATTCCGTCTCAAAAATCGCTCCGGGCTGCCAGTATCTGCTGTCTTGTCCTGGGCATCTCATGGTCTCACCCCCTCTCCAGGGTTGTCAGTGTTCGTGATGAAAATGCAGGTCGAAATTCGTCGCTCCGGGCTCTCTTGGTGGGGAAGAATCCCGACCTCCACCTTCATCAATCCCTGCGCCCCCGTTGCTGAAAAGTTTCCGCCGTTTGCTTCGGTTCAAATCCGCAGGACGCCTTTACCCCTTCGAGGAAGAGAGGGCGCGAAGGGCAGGAAGAAACCGCTTCGCGCACTCTCGCATCAGCGCCCGCTGTCCGCCTTTATCCCAAAATGGCTTTCAGGTCCTCATCGGGGGTGCTGATGGGCTTGATGTCGAAATTCTTCACCAGCACGTCCAGGACATTGGGAGTCGTGAATGCCGGGAGAGAGGGCCCCAGACGGATGTCCTTGATTCCCAGGTAGAGCAGGGTGAGCAGGATCGCCACGGCTTTCTGTTCGTACCACGAGAGGACCAGCGAGAGGGGCAGATCGTTGACGCCCACGTTGAAAGCTTTGGAGAGGGCGACGGCCACCTGGATCGCCGAGTAGGCGTCGTTGCACTGTCCCACGTCCAGAAGCCGGGGGATGCCCCCGATGTCCCCCAGGTCCTTGTCGAAAAATCTGAACTTGCCGCAGGCCAGGGTCAGGACCACGCAGTCCCTGGGGACTTTTTCCACGAATTCCGTGTAGTAATTGCGCCCGGGCTTGGCGCCGTCGCAGCCCGCAACCAGGAAGAAATGCCGAATGGCCTTGTTCTTCACCGCTTCGATGACCTTATCGGCCACGCCCAGGATGCTGTTCCTGGCAAACCCCACCATGACCGATTTTCCATTACTGTTCTCAGCGAAGCCGGGGAGTTCCAACGCTCGCGCGATGACCGGGCTGAAGTTGCGGTCGGCAATGTGGGGAATGCCGGGCCAGCCCACCAGGCCGCTCGTGAAGATGTTCTTTTCGTAGGCCCCCTGAGGCTTCTGGATGCAGTTGGTGGTCATGAGGATGGCGCCTGGAAACTGGCTGAACTCCTTGTGCTGATTCTGCCAGGCGGTGCCGTAATGCCCGTAGAAATGAGGATATTTCTTCAGCTCCGGGTAGCCGTGAGTGGGCAGCATTTCCCCATGTGTGTAGATGTTGATGCCTTTGCCCTCGGTCTGTTTGAGAAGCTCCTCCAGGTCTTTGAGGTCGTGGCCGGATACGAGAATGGCCTTGCCCTGTTTGGCTCCCAGTGGGACTCTGGTGGGAACTGGATGCCCGTAAACCCCCGTGTTTCCGGCATCCAGGAGTTCCATGGTGCGCAGGTTCACCTCCCCGCACTTGAGCACCAGCCCCAGCCAGTCCTGCAGACCCAGTTCCTTGTTGAGCATGGCCGCAAGACCTTCGTGGAGGAACGCAAAAACCACATCATCCTTCTGGCCGAGGATCTGGGCATGATCGGCATAGGCGGCAACGCCTTTGAGGCCGAAAAGGAGCGTGTGTTGCAACGAGAGAATGTCCGGATCGATGGAAGGATCCGACTTCAGGCCCACTTTTTCCGCCTGGGCCACCATCCCTTCCAGGGTGCCTTCAGGTTGGAAGGTTGCCGCCGCATCCGTGAAATCCACCTTGCCCCCGGCCGCTTTCACCCTGGCTTTCAAAGATTCACGAACCTCCACGGTCCTGCGGAGCAGGTGGATGAAATCGTCGGGATCGAAATTGACGTTGGTCAGGGTTGAAAAAAGTGCCTCGCAGGTGAAGACGTTCACCGCATCGTCCACGACGCCCACTTTTCTGCCTTCCACGGCGAAGAGGGACAGTCCCTTGAGAGCATGAATCAGAAGGTCCTGCAATGCGGCCACTTCGGGTTGTTTGCCGCACACGCCGATCTTGGTGCAACCCTCGCCCTTTGCCGCTTGTTCACATTGATAACAAAACATGTCAGATCTCCTTATTTTGTGTTGAAGGTTAGTTTTCCGACCTCTCGGAACCGCTCTTTCGTGTCGATGGTCTTCCGCGTGCTGTGAGAGGAATCCTAACGGACTTGAAAAAAAGAGACTTTGACCTGAGTCAAGCGAGCACTTTTTTTTCAGTTTGAAGATTTGCCAGGCGCGAGAGGCACCACCAATAACCCCCGCAATTTTCCGGTTCTTGTTCTCCGGATGTCGCGGCGGAAATCGCGGCACTGCCCGGTCCTGCAAATGACTGGCTGCAGTCGGCGCGATACGTCCCGGCGGTCGAGTTATGGAATTCCGAGATTGGCTGGGGAGAGCGGATGTTCGGGAAATTGAAAAGAACGTGGACGGGAATGGAGGAGGAACATCTCTCAGGAGTTGTTTGCAACAACCTTCGAACACTTATAGTATAAGTGCCGGGAGAGATAAAGTTTTTTGACAGGTGTCACGTCCGTGGACACCCATGAGGCCAACACGGCGGTGGTGCTGCCGGGGTCGCCTTTTGCCTTCAGGCTCCAAATGGGCTCCGGGGTGCTGGAAACAGATCTGCAGGGGCGGAATGAAATCTCCCGCCCTGAGCGCGCGAGATTTCACCTGTCAGGTCCAGCTCGGGAGAAGCGATATCTTGAAACACAAGGGAGCAGGATGGGGATGGATTGGATGGAACAGCTTTCGAAGGTGCCGCTTTTTCACGGGCTTCCCGTGGATCAGCTGCAGGATCTCAAGCGAATCGCTGTGGAAAAGCTCACGGCCAGGGGGGACCTGCTGTTCCATGAGGGGGAGAGGGCGGAAGGCTTTTACGTGGTTCTGTCGGGTCGTGTGAAGATCTACAAGGTATCTCTCGACGGTAAGGAGCAGATCCTGCACATTTTTGGCGAGGGAGAGGTTTTCGGAGAAGTTCCCGTGTTTGCCGGCGGGAATTATCCGGCGCATGCGGAAATCCTGGAGAAGGGCAGGGTGCTGTTTTTTTCCCGCAGCGCCTTCATTGAACTCGTCAAGGGTGAACCTGCACTGGCGCTCAACATGCTCAGCATTCTCTCCCTGCGCCTCAGGAGGTTCACGCACATGGTGGAGGATCTCTCCCTCAAGGAAGTTCCCAGCAGGCTCGCGGCCCATCTCCTCTACCTGGGGGAACGAAATCCCGGCGAGGACACGCTGGAGCTGGAAATCACCAAGAGCCAGCTGGCCAGTCTTCTGGGAACCATCCCCGAGACGTTGTCAAGAATTCTGGCCCGCATGACGCAGCAGGGCATCATTCGGGTGGAAGGACGATCCATTCGCGTGCTCGATCGGGAGATGCTGCAAGCTCTTGCGGAAGGAGAAAAACTTCCTTCCTGACGGGCAGGGTGCTCACCGCAGCCAACTCCAGGGAGCGGGGCGGCTCCAAATTTTCTGTTGACAGGCTTTGGAAGCCGTGCTAGGAAGTCAATTCCTGTTCGTCGGAACAGTTGGGGGCCGTTAACTCAGTAGGTAGAGTATCTGCCTTTTAAGCAGAGAGTCCCGCGTTCGAGCCGCGGACGGCCCATCAGCTCAGAAAATGCCTTGACAAACACAAAGGCATGGGTTAAAAGCACATTTACTTTGCGTCCCCATCGTCTAGCTCGGTCCAGGACACCGGCCTTTCACGCCGGCAACACCGGTTCAAATCCGGTTGGGGACGCCACAAAAATGATAAGGGGCGGTCAGTATGGCCGGCCCTTTTTTTGTGCCGGGACCGTTGCTCCTCCCTCTCGTGCCATCCGGTTCTCCTCCTGTTTTCGACAGCACCTTCGAATTCAGGGATGTCCCAAGTCCTGCAGCGCTGAAGGCAAGGCCATCTCAGTGCTCTTTGATGCCTTTGTCCCGGAGAGGAACCGGGGAGAAAATCCATCGCGCAGCTGCTGCGGGAGCCCGTCTCGGGCTCATATTCCGGGGGATGCTCGTCCTGCTCCGACCCTCCCTCGCTCTCCCGGACTGTTGACCTCCGAAGGGCCGAGTGCGTATATT
>CAZZHS010000056.1:0-24222 GCA_964654275.1 uncultured Syntrophobacteraceae bacterium | reverse complement strand
TGGACAGGGCCGCATGATCGAATGAAACGGCCAAGAACTTACCACTGTCGAGTTGACAAATACAAATGGAAAACTCATGAGTGCACCTGTTCACGCCGTGTCCATTCCCCAGGCCGGGAAATTGAAAATTCGCGCCGCCACCCTGGAGGATGCCCCCCTCATCCTGAGTCTCATCCAGGAACTGGCCGATTACGAACGGCTCTCCCATGAAGTTCGGGCCACCGTGGAAGAACTCGAACGGTCACTGTTCGGACCGCGGCCCTATGCGGAGGTCCTCCTCTCCTTTCTGGGCGAGGAGCCGGCTGCTTATGCATTGTTTTTTCACAACTATTCCACCTTCCTGGGGCGACAGGGGATGTACCTCGAGGACCTTTTTGTGAGGCCTCACCTTCGAGGCCGCGGAATCGGGAAGGCCATGCTGCAGCATCTCGCGGAACTGGCCGTGGAAAGAGGCTGCGGCCGCCTGGAATGGTCCGTTCTCGACTGGAATGAACCCGCCATGGCGTTTTATCGTTCCGCCGGGGCGGCGTCCGTGGAGGGATGGACCGTTTATCGTTTGACCGGGAGTGCACTCAGGGCATTTGCCGGGAAGGGGTGAAGCGTGGGGAGTCTTGACTGACATGATCCCATTCCGGGGAATCCATCTTCCCTCCGCAAACAGTCAACTGACAGCCAACGGCCTCATCCTGCTCAGTACAGTTTTCTGGGGATTGGCCTATGTGGTGGTCAAAGACGCGATCGCCAGGGTCGACGTCTTTGTCTTTTTGTGCCAGCGGTTCAGCCTGGCATTCCTGCTCACCCTCCCCCTCTGCCGGCTGAACCGGGAAAACGTCAATCGGCAGACCATTCTGCAGGGGCTGGTCATGGGGCTGCTTCTTTTCGGGAGCTACTCGTCGGCAACGATCGGTCTCCAGTACACAACGGCCACCAATTCCAGCTTTTTGACCAGTTTGCACGTGGTGTTCGTCCCGCTTCTGGGAGCCCTCTTTTACAAAGAGCACATTCCCACGTCCGCACGGTGGGGCGCTCTGTTTTGTTTTTCCGGGCTTTTCCTTTTGTGCTCTCGAGGGGAGTTTTCCCTTTCGAGTTTCAATAAGGGAGAGCTGTGGATCGTCCTGGGCGCTTTGTGTATCGCGTTTCGAATCATTTACACGAGTCGGTTTGTGCGTGAGAGCAATGTCACGTGGCTCACCGCGATACAGCTGGGAACCGTGGCGGTTTTGACCGCGTTTGGGGCTCCCCTGCGCGGACACAGCATTCTGGAGTGGCGACCCGATGTGGCGTGGGCTTTGATCTTTTGTGCCGTCTTTGCCACGGTTCTCACCTTCATGGTCCTCAATTCAATGCAGCGGTTCACCAGCCCGGTCCATGTGGCCCTGATCTTTTGCATGGAACCGGTTTTCACTGCCATTTTCGGCTATTACCTCGCCGGAGAAACGATGACGCCCGTCGCACTGATGGGAGCGGGGATGGTCCTGGTGGGGATGGTCCTGTCCGAAATCCCACCGGCTGTCTTGCGGAAATTTTTCACGCGCTCCCCAAAATTACCAGGCCGTTCCGCCGGGCCACTTCATCACGGGCCGGCTTTCAAAAATGACAGAAAATGGCGCGTTCGATTTCTCTTTCCCCAGAAGCTCACACACAAGATCCCGACCTCACGAGAGAGGCAATGATGTCCTGAAGTGGACCCGAAACGCCAGGGATGGCTTTTATCGCGTGTTGCCCGGGCAAATTGAGACGCACGAAAGGACCTGAAAGACCTGGTCTCCCGGATGGTCGGAGTCGTGTCTGAAGTCTGAAATGCGGTTTCGGATCATGGAGAAACAATTTTGCTGCGTATTGTTCGTGTGACGGATCCAGCTCACCTGAAGGTCGCCGCGCAACTTATCCGGGAGTATTCCACATCATTGCCGATCAGCCTCGATTTTGAGGGCATCGGCGATGAGGTCGACCATCTCCCGGGCGAATACGGCCCCCCTGCGGGGTGTCTTCTGCTGGCTTATGTTGACGATCAGGCCGCCGGCTGCGTCGCCTTGAGAAAATGGGATTCCGGAATCTGTGAGATGAAAAGGCTTTTTGTCAGGGTTCCGTACCGGGGATTGGGAATCGGCCGGAAGCTCTGCAAGGCGCTCATGAGCGAGGCTCTTCGACTGGGGTACCGTTGTATGCGGCTGGATACCCTCCCGTTCATGCATGAAGCCAGGGATCTCTATGTCAAACTCGGCTTCCGCGAAATTCCACCCTATGCGACGAGTCCTGTGCCTGAAACGATCTACATGGAGATCGACCTCGGTGAAAACATGCCCCCGGCAGAAGACCGTGTCAACTTTGCCAATGAAAACAATGCCATGACAGGGCCATGCAGCCGTGCATGAAACCATGCCGGGCACGTGGTGCGGCGTTTGCCGGGGTCTCCCGGCAGTGTGTTTTCGTGCGGCTGATGAGGGCTGTGGCACGCTCTCACGGGAACCCCCGAGATTCAGTAGCCAACGGGTCATCTATGGCTCATGTTGTTCCCGGGGGCGGCATCGACGCGGCCAAAGATGTTTTGAGCGGCTTTTCCGCTCTCTGACATTGTTTCTTTGCACGGCCTCCTTCATAATGCTCTTTCAAGAGAGCACAGAACACGTGGCACTTCCCGCACTGCAGGTTCCCTGAGTTTTTGCGCAACCTCACTCTAAGCGGGAAGCTCTTTGCTGAGCGCCCACATCCAGCATTCAGGATTTCGAAGGATCATCCAATGAACAACACTGCAATGACAGGCGGCAGGACGGATCACAGGGAGTTGTTGCAATGGATCGAGGAGATGGCGGCCCTCTGCCGTCCCGACCACATCCACATTTGCGACGGTTCGGAAGAAGAATACGGTCACCTGTGCGAGTTGATGGTCCGGAAGGGAACGTTCATCCGACTCAATGAGTCCAAACGACCCAACAGTTTTCTGAGTCGCTCGGACCCGCGGGATGTGGCGAGGGTGGAGAGTTGCACTTACGTTTGTTCCAACAACAAAACCTTCGCCGGGCCATCCAACAACTGGATGCACCCACGGATCATGAAGGAAAAGCTCAAAACGCTCTTCGACGGTTGCATGGTCGGGCGCACCCTGTATGCCATTCCCTTCAGCATGGGGCCTCTCGGCTCCCCCATTTCCCAAATCGGCGTGGAACTCACGGACTCCCCTTACGTGGTGGTGAACATGAGGATCATGACCCGCATGGGCCAGTCCGTCCTGGACGTTCTGGGCGACCAGGGCATTTTCGTTCGCTGTGTCCATTCGGTGGGCGCCCCTCTCGCGCCCGGCCAGGAGGATGTTCCATGGCCGTGCAATCCTGACAATCTGGTCATCGCTCATTTTCCGCACGAACGGGCCGTTTTTTCCTTCGGAAGCGGCTATGGGGGTAACGCCCTCCTGGGCAAAAAATGCTTCGCCCTGCGGATCGCTTCGGTCATGGCTGTCGACGAGGGATGGCTGGCCGAGCACATGTTCATCTTGGGTGTGGAGAGTCCTGATGGGGAGAGGACGTATGTGGCCGGGGCATTCCCCAGCGCCTGTGGAAAGACCAACTTTGCCATGATGGTTCCTCCCAAAGGCTTTGAGAACTGGAAGATTTTCACCATTGGGGACGACATTGCGTGGATCAAACCCGACGCCGACGGGATCCTGCGGGCCATCAACCCTGAGGCGGGTCTTTTCGGCGTGGCGCCTGGAACCTCCATGGCGTCGAATCCCAACGCCATGATGACACTCCGCCGCAACTGTGTTTTCACAAATGTGGCTCTCACTGACGATGGAGACGTCTGGTGGGAAGGGATGACCGACGAGCCTCCCCCTCACCTCATTGACTGGAGGGGGCAGGACTGGACTCCAGGTTGCGGGCGGACCGCAGCCCATCCCAATGGACGCTTTACCGCCCCCATCACGCAATGTCCCACGTTTGACCCCGAGTGGGACAGCCCAAAGGGGGTTCCCATCAGGGCCTTCATTTTCGGGGGGCGCATGAGCCGCAATGTTCCCCTTGTGTTTGAGGCCTTCACCTGGGCTCACGGCGTGTACCTGGCGGCCACCATGGGGTCGGAAACGACGGCCGCGGCCGAGGAGGATCTTCCCCCCATTCGAAGGGACCCCATGGCCATGTGGCCTTTCTGCGGCTACAACATGGGCAGCTACTGGAATCACTGGCTGGAAATCGTTGGTCACCTTCCGAATCCACCACGCATCTTCCGCGTCAACTGGTTTCGCCGGGATGAAAACGGCCATTTCATCTGGCCCGGGTTTGGTGAGAACATGCGGGTGCTCCACTGGATCATCGAGAGGAGTCACGGCAGAGCCGGAGGAGTGGAAAGCCCCGTAGGGTTTGTTCCGAGGCCGGAGGACATCCGATGGGAAGGGCTCGACTTTTCGCAGGATACCTTTGTCGAACTCATGGCCGTCAATCGTGAGGAATGGCTTAGCGAGGTGAGATCACACGAGGAACTCTTCAACCTCTTCTATGACCGTTTTCCCAACGAATTCATCCACCTGAGGGAATTGTTCAAATACAGGCTCTTGCGCTCTTCGGAAGTCTGGAAGCCGGGAGGCAGCCACCACTGAGAATACCTGGAGCGGCGCAGCCGGGATTGAGGGCCCGGAGCGATGTCCAATAACGGGCCTCTGATCCGTGACAACGTGCAGCGACCAGACTGGGACTGTCGCAATTTTCGGAAGCCTCCATCCTGAGCATCAGGCACATCACCTTCCCGTCCGAGATCGCTGTGGGCCTTCGGGCTTCTATTGCTGTGAAAATCACTCCAATTCCACCCGATGCGAGCAATCCTTTGCCTGAGACGGGTTACACGGGGGCACATGGCGATCATGAGCCCTGATTCGTCTGCGAATCGCTGCGATCCACGCTTCCATGCTCGGTTCCGACAAACGTTGCTTTCAGCGACGTCGACAGGGATGAAAAGCTCTAGGTCTCGCGGCAGGTCGGCAGGCCCCTCCGGTTCCACGATGAACCGATAGACAACGTCGAATTGAGCCATATCCTGAGCGATGCCCTCACAAGCATTGTGGCAGATGGGGCTATCACCCCTTATCCCGCGGTTAGTTCCCGACTTCACCGACTTATTCGCCGCGTCGGCATTGACTCCCATGGTTCAGATTCCGTTGTACCTGGCGATCACCTGCATGATTGCGTGTATGATTTTTGAGCCGAGGCACCGTCCGGAGCATCGATTACTTCGATGTAATTTAAACAGAAGCCTTTTCATCGCAGTCCGCGATCAGCACGATCCGTTGAGCGGCCATGTCGATTCCACTGAGTCGGGCTGTAACAGAATAGAGGTATCCGAAAATGTCCCTGATGAGCAGCTCTTTTCCTTTCGATTCAACGGCCTCCACATTTTGGACCACGAGTTCTTCCTTATCCCCTCCCACCAGATAGGCATGCAACTCACACACCGTCTTGCGCCCTCCTTTCAATTCAGGCTGTGCCCCGTCATGGGACGCTGGAATACCTCACGACACGGAGCGCAATAGAGCTGCCCCTGGAATTCGACGGCATGCTCTCTGAGCATGTGTTGCCCGCACCCCGCGCAAGAAAGATAAGCTGCCGGGGTTTCAGTGGTCTGCAACGTCCCATTGGTCTCGACCATATCAAAAAGACCCTCCGGGCTGGAGGCGAGCAGTCTGAGCACTCGCCCATCCAGAAGCGCCTGGAACCTCACCACCTCATCCAGTGAAATCTGGTTGCGGGCGATCTTTTCCTCGAGGATCTCGTATTCATGCTCGTCACCGTAAGAATGGCCTTTGAATCTCAACGTGAACCCGGTATTCGCATTCCCGTCCGAAAACGTGTAGTTGTGTTTGCCAAAATCGAGCACCTTGAGGCGTTGGTTGCCCACCGTTGCCCCCAGGAGGACCTGGAGGGCATCCAGGGCGGAGGTGCAGTTTTCCACAAGAACCGAGATGTGTCCTGAAGCCTCCTCGTCCCCGAACAGCAGTTTCCGCGCATACTCACAGGCCTTCATCCCGATCGCCAGTTCCGGGCAAAGGTGCCCGTGGAAATCCACAACTCTTTTTACCGTCATGTTCAGCAGCATCTTTCGATCATTCCTGTAGAAAGCCATCAGTTCCCTGTCGTTCAACACCCGAAAGCTGAGCACCCAATACCCCTCATCGACTCCGGCATCCTTCCCGACCCCATGAAAATAGAGAAAATAGACCTCTCCATTGTCAGCTTTGACCAAAAATCCACTCAGACCGCTGCCGTCACGGATTCTGAAGCGGCCCAGAACATCACGGATAAGATGCGCCCTCGTCCTGTAAATAAAATGAACCGGCTTCTGCCGCATATTGTCGAAATCTACCCGCACCTTTTCCTGGATGTAGCTCAACCAGTCGTAGCGTATGGATCTCAGCACTTCTGCTGCATTCATGGACCAACCCCTGATCGTGTGGTTTAAACGAGATGCGTCAGAAACCTTCTGAATCGAGCGCCAGGCGGGTCTCAGCCGGGGAACAAAAAAAGCCGGGGAGACTGGACAGGTTCTACGCCCGTCAAAGCCTTCCCGGCTTCATTGACTTGAGAGTTTGGAGAGGTCGGAAACTACAGTTCCCTATTGCAACAGGATCAGATTGAGTAAGGTTTGAGTATTCAATACATTGGCGAGAGTTGGTTTGTCAATAGCAAGGTTGCTGCACAGCACCCTTCCGATCCAGAGACCAATCTGTGGTGGATATGAGAGCGGCCACGCCGGATGCCCGCTGGAGCGCGAAGCGCACCACTTTGCTGGGATCGATGCCTCCTGTTTCCACAAGGTCCCCGTGCATTTCAGTGTCCACGTTGGATCCGAGGCGGCGTTCTTCATTCTTGTGGTGCTAAACCACCAGGGAGCCTTCGAACGCCGCATTTTTGGCGATCTGCCAGCCAAGTTCTTCTACTGCGCGTTTCAGGATCTCGTCCCCAAAAGCCACCTCCCCTGCAGCATTCGGCCGTCCAGGAGGGGAATGCAACGCAGGAGGGCAACCCCCCGCCACCAGGAAAGATGCCCTCCTCCATGGCTGCTCAGGTCGCATTGCGAGCGCCTTCCACGCGGGCATTTCGCTTTCTTTTGGTTTCGGATGATCCCCTCTTCCAAGTGCAGTTGCAAAGAGATGGGCCGGATCAGAGGAATCCGGATCGTTGGAGTCTTCGATTCAACTCGCTAAAGCGCATGCTCTTTGCATACAAATTTCATCCGGACAATTGTGTGGTTCTATGGGGCGCAGATTTGTGAAGGGAAAAAACCCAGCCACGGGGTGGGTTGTTTTGCGAGTCAGGCCAGTTGCCGGCCTCTACAGCAGCTTGCGTTTGACTGCACAGTTGCCCTTCAACCGATCGCGTGGTGCGTCCCCCTGTCAATTTCCCCGATTTGAGTCTGTCAGCCCCTTGATGGCTTTCATCGAACTCATTTCCAACCTCGGGAGTTCTGCATGGGCTCTTCTTCCATCGCATTCGTTGCGTTGGTGCAAAACGCCGCACTCTTACTGGCTTCAGCCCTTCTTTTCGACATTTTTGCTTCCCGCTGGCGCTCGGGTCAACCCTTTCCCCTGCAGAAAATCGGGATTGGATGCATCCTCGGCATCATCGGGATGGGGGTCATGTTCACTCCGTGGATATTCATTCCCGGTGTCGTTTTTGACACCCGCTCCGTCCTGATCGCCACCACGGGCCTTTTCTTCGGAGTCATCCCCACGGTGACGGCCATGGCCATGACCGCGGCCCTGCGCCTTTATCAGGGAGGTCCCGGAGCCTGGACGGGCGTTTACGTCATTCTCGCCTCCGGGATCATCGGCATGGCCTGGGGTTACCGCAGAAAGGGGCACCTTGAAAATCTCTCCTGGCTGGAACTCTACCTGTTCGGCCTGACGATCCACCTTGTCATGCTGGCCATCTTCTTCACTCTCCCCCGAGAAATTGCAGCGCAGGTCCTTCGCACAATCACCGTCCCCGTGCTCCTCATTTATCCTCTGGGCACAGCCCTCCTGGGAAGCTTGATGGTCGGGCGGCTCACACGGGAAAAGGTCGACGACGCGCTGCGCAAAGCGAACCGCCTCCTCGAAGATGTTCTCGACGCCGTCACCGACATCATTTCCATTCAGAATCCGGATCGCACCATCGTCCGCTGCAACAGGGCAGGATATGAGTCAATGCGAGTGGCTCCTGAGGCCGTGGCAGGGAAACCTTGCCATTTCCTGATCGGACGGACCGAGCCGTGCGGGACCTGTGCAACGTCTCATGCCATGCAAAGCAAGGAGCTCGAAACCGTTGAGCGCTTTGTGCCGGAACTTCGCCGGCACTTCCTCTGCCGGAGCAATCCCATCCTGGACGACAACGGTGAGGTGCGCCTCATCATCGAGCAGTTTCATGACATCACCGAGCGCAAGCGCACGGAAGAAGTCCTGCGAGCGAGCCGCAGACGCGCCGCATCGCAGCGTGCGGCCATCGCCGAACTCGCGCTCGACCCTCACATCGTGAGTGGAGATTTTGACCTTGCGATCCAGCGGATCGCCGAGGTCGCGGCGACAACCATCGCCGTGGCACGCGCAAGCATCTGGAAACTCTCAGAAGATGGCGCGGAACTGAATTGCCTGACACTCTATGAGGCCGACGCACAGGCGCACACTCGGGGTGCCACTTTGAAAACCAGTGTCTTTCCGCATTATTTTGAGGCCATTCTGCGTGAAAACTGGATTTGCGCCGAAGATGCTCAAGGCGATCCACGAACCAGCGAACTGGCCGAATCCTACCTCGCCCCGCTTGGAATCACCTCCATGCTCGATGCGGGCATCCTCATCGAAGGGAGGCTCGTGGGCGTCATCTGCCTGGAGCATATGGGCCGCCTGCGAAAGTGGCACTCTGACGAGGAATCCTTTGCCACCACTCTGGCTGCCATCGTGGCACAGCTTCTATTGAACTCCGAATGCAAACGAACCGGGGAGGAGCGGGAAAAACTGCAGGCGCAGCTGCTTCAGTCTCAAAAAATGGAATCGGTGGGCCGGCTTGCCGGAGGCGTAGCCCACGACTACAATAACATGCTCGGCGTGATCATGGGCTATACGGAACTGGCCAAGTACAAGCTTCATCCCCATGACCCGCTCCATGCCGACCTCGAAGAGATCCTCAAAGCTGCCAGGCGCTCCATGGAAGTCACACGCCAACTGCTGGCCTTTGCCCGCGAGCAGACGATCCGCCCCAGAATCCTCAATTTGAATGAGTCTGTCGAGAGCATGCTCAAGATGCTTCGGCCGCTTCTCGGCGAGGATGTCGCGCTCTCGTGGCGGCCTCAGAGCGACCTGTGGCTCGTCAAGATGGATCCCTCCCAGATCGATCAGATCCTGGCCAACTTGTGCGTCAATGCGAGGGATGCCATCTCGGGGACGGGAAGGATCACCATCGAAACCCGCAACGCAACCTTCGATGAGGCTCACTGCGCCCGTCACGAGGAGTTCGTCCCGGGCCATTTCGTGGTGCTGGTGGTGAAGGACGACGGCTGCGGCATGGATCGGCAAACCCTTGAAAAGATCTTCGATCCTTTTTTCACCACGAAGGAACTCGGCCAGGGCACCGGGCTCGGCCTTGCGACCGTTTATGGAATCATCAAACAGAATGACGGCTTCATCAACGTTCACAGCGAGCCGGGGCAAGGAGCGACCTTCGAGATTTACCTCCCGGGCTATGTGGACCGACCGGAAGATCAAGATGGCGAAACGATGAAAACAGAAAGCGGAGGGGCGATTCCCCTCGGCCGCAACGAGATGGTGCTCCTAGTGGAGGACGAACTCACAATTCTGGACATGTGTCGAATGATACTGGGAAAACTGGGCTACCAGGTCCTGGCGGCCGGGACAGCCGACGACGCAATCCGACTGGCTTCCGAATACTCCGGCAAGATCGACTTGCTCATCACCGATGTGATCATGCCTCAGATGAACGGCCGCGAGCTGGCAGAGCAGGTACGGGCGTTCTGTCCGCACATCAGAACCCTGTTCATGTCGGGATACACGGCCGACATCATCGCGCATCACGGCATCCTGGAAGATGGTGTGAATTTCATCGAGAAGCCTTTCTTGATGGAGGATCTGGCTCAAAAAATCAGAGGGGTGCTCGACCATGAAAACAGGTTGGCGGTTGGCTTTTGAATGCGGCCAGGCTGCGGGGTTCCATGTTGGAGGGCTGAAGCTTCGGCGACACCGACCATGAAATCGCTCGGCGGTCTTGCCAAAGAGTTCCAGGCCGGGCGCTGGATTGCGAACAGCCGTTTTGAGGAAACCTTTCCTCAAATCCTCTGAGTCCTCCGTGATTGAATTTCCTTCAAACATTCTTTTCTAAGTTTCCTCCCAGCTCCGCTCTTGCCTTTCGGATGCAGTTGAGTGTATGAAATGTACAGACCTGTGCATGCACGTACAGACTTTTTGAGCTCGAACTGCTTGCATCCTTTATCTGCTTCCGCACGGCACTTTGAGTCATCACGTGCTACTCTTCGAGTTTTCTTCTGCGTCCAGTTCAGTGCAAAGGCAATGTTTGCTTTCAAGAGCCGGTGATCTTTCTCCAACTTGAGGAACTCTGCCGTGCACGTTCTCAAGGTGAGACCAAAAAGCTTTTCCAAAACCCCGTGAGGCAAATCCTCGCGACCAGTCCGGCCTGCGTCGGGCATCGCCGCGATGTGTGCGTTCGATCCGTCCAGGCGCCGCACCCGGCTGCGACTGAAGGACACGTTAATCCCTCCTGAAAGGGAGACTCCATATGCACACTTTTGTTTCAAGGCATAGGCTCACTCAGGGCGGTATTCCGCGAAACCTCTCCAAAACCCATCGGGCTGTTCCTCAGCAAGATTATCGGGTCCGTTCCCTGCTTCAGGTTCAGCGCTCCCTGAGAGACCCCGCCAACCCGACTTCTGCGGAAAGCTTTGCCGTCGAAGTTGAAAAAGACCGGGCCTCGCTCGACACTTCCTCCCCGCAGCACGAGTTCACGGCCACGACCGGGACTCTTCCGCCAAAGTCTCTTCAAAGAAAGCTCAAGGTCAGCAAGCCGGGAGACTCTCTTGAACGAGAGGCTGAGCGGACGGCCGACCGGATCGTTCGCATGTCCGCTGAGCAGCAGGCACCGGCGCCCCGGGAGAGTTCCGTATTTCAGCCAGGTTCGGATGATGTCACGGCCATCCAGCGCCTGGCTGCTCACAGAAGTCCTTCCTTTGAGGATGCGGTGGTTCTGGGCGAGGAGGAGTCGGAATCGGCACCGGTGCAGACTCTGCGGGCGCCCCATTCGGCTGAGGGACCGGAAGCCGTGTCACTCCGGCGCTTGAGGGGCGCTTCGAATGGGGTCCCCATAAGCTGGGGGGTGCGGCGGTTCATGGAAACACAATTCGGCTTCGATTTCCGACCGGTGAGGATCCATGCGGATCATCATGCGGCGGAGCTGTCCGATTCTCTGAATGCCCGAGCTTTCACCCATGGGCCGCATGTTTTCTTCGGGCACGACGAATATCGGCCCCAAACTCAGGAGGGAACGCATGTCCTGGCCCACGAGCTCACCCACGTGGTGCAGCAGGGAGCCGCTCCCAAGCTTGTGCCCGCCGGGGAGAATGCAGCGGGGGACGAGAGTGTTTCAGCAGGACGCGAACCGGAGGGGTTACAGAGGCTCAGCGCACCCGGCAGAGTGAGACGTCGCAACGTTGCGCCATGGGGCGCCGACGGACCGACGGGCACCGATTATGATGTCACGACGGACAGAGGTTCCACGGTCACCGGTTGGATAGCCTATTCCCCCTGGAGAGTGCCTTTACAGTACTGGTGCCATGGTCATTCGGTCGATTCCTATGCAAACCATGGCTACTCCGTCTATTCGGGGCAGAATTTCGCGCGCGTGGTGGCCGATGAATGGACCAACATCCCGCCTGACCAGACGCGTGCCGGAGACATGGCCGTGTGGACGGAGAACATGGACCATTCGGCCAAATTTACCGATCCGGTGGTGCAGGGTGGCCAACTGGAGCCGGACCGCAGCATGCTGTCGACCAAAAACGGCCAGGCCCCGGTGGCGAAAATGAGCCTGAACGCCATTGCAGCCATTTATGGAGGAAGAGGGATTTCGGTTTTTAGACGCAGATAGGGTGCACCTGTTTCCTGGCGCAAAAAGATCTGCGGTCTCCATGGAGCAGGAGCATCGAGGCCCACTGCCTAGTACTCCCTGGCGCAAGTTCCAAACCACTTGCTGGTTTCCAGGCAAGAGCCTGGAAACCAGCCGATCCGGGCAATCATTTCTGCCCGGCTGTACTAGAGCGCTCCCCTCCGCCCCATTGCGGCCGTGTATGCCCTTCGCACTGCATGCGGATGTTTTTCGTGTCCTTGGGTGACAAGACGAGCCCGAAGGCGCCCCCCCTGTCAGCGCTTATTCGCCCCGTGAACGAGCCTTGCCCACCGGAGCCAGGTAGAGGGTGAACTCGTCTTCTCCGTCCAGCCCGATGAGGTGATCCATCTGCTCCTGATCGTAGGCGGCCACGGCGCAGGTGCCGGCTCCGATCGCTTCACAGGCGAGGTAAAGGTTCTGGCACACATGCCCCACATCCATGAGAATCACCCGGTGTGCGGCCAAGTCATAGCGCCACTCCATGCGATAGGGGAGTGTGGCCCACACGAAGGTCACCGCCGCCGAGCCCACAAAATTCTGCCCAAAACTTGCCCGCGTCAGGGCCTGTTCCATCCCCTCGATCTGGCGGACCAGCAGCAGTTCATTGTTCACGGGGAGAAACCGATATAGACCCGGGTTCACCTGGTCCACGCTCCGGACAAACAGATACGTCTCGAAGCTGTGCCTTGCTCCGGCTGACGGCACGGTTCGAAACGCCGTCCCTTCGTTCACCAGCCGCCGAATCCCCTGGCTCGCCCACAAGAGAAAAGAGAGTTCCTCCAGGCTCAGCGGATCTCGGGTGAAACTGCGTCGACTCTTGCGCCCGGCCATGGCCTCCACCAGCCCCGGAGACTGAATGCACGAAAGCCATTGTTCCGGGGTGCTCAGGCGAATGCGGGGAGCCGCGGGGTCAAAAGGCTTCTGCACTGGAGGCGCGGGGATCCCTCTGCTCTGATCGGTGCTGGAAAAATCTATCTGTTTTCGAAGCGAATCCTTGATAAAATCACGATGAAGGCGCAATTTCGATCGATCCATCAAGTCCTCCTCTCAAAGGGGGCCGGGTCAAAATCAGATCCTGCGAGTCCATGTCTGTCTCTGGCGAGGAACTGTCTGTGGTGCACGAAATTCTTCGGCGACCTCTTCACAAAACGTTTGACGCTCCGGGCGGAACTTCCCACTTTTCGGCACCGGGCGAATGCTCCTCGGGAGGATGGATCGACGGAGATGTGCTCTCGGTCCAGGCGCACCGGTTGCCCTCGGAGGGGTGAAGAAACTTCCGCACGGTTGTAAAGGAGCAGGATGGGGACGTCGCGGGATCCCTCGAATCAGCGGGTGGGGGAAACTCCAGGTGCCGGGACCATGATCCGGCAGACCCAAAAAAAATGGGGAACCATGAGTTCCCCGAAATCTGGTGGAGATGAAGGGATTCGAACCCTCGACCTCAGACTTGCGAAGCCTGCGCTCTCCCAACTGAGCTACATCCCCATGAAGTTACAACTGCTTTTGCGACACGCTGTTCACCCGGGCTGACCCTTTTGACTGTCCTTGTAAAACTTCATCAAAAATTCGGCATCCTTGGGCGAAAGATCAAAGCGCAGGACCGCTTCCTGAATCAATTTCTGAAGCGAACCATCACCTTTTTCCTCCAGGTTTCCGGAGATCCACTTGATCGCACGTCGAAGGCCTTCCCCTTCAGGCGTCAAACTGTGCACGATTCTCACTCCTTTCTTATATTGCGTCTATACTCGGTGTCAACAGGACACAGCAGGCAGTGGGTTGGAGGACTGTTTTATCGAGTATATTTTTAGAATTCTTTATACCTCAAAACGAGAGAAATGGAATCCAAAATGGAATTCCAGGCTCGTGGGGGTTCTCTGAGACTCAAAGGCCCTACTGCCCTGTGTCCGTCACTCCAGCTTCGGCGAATGTCTTGATGTCCATGAGAACCCTGGCCGCTGCCTGCACGACAGACATGGCCAGGGCGGATCCTGTGCCCTCCCCCAGTCTCATGTCCAGATCCAGAATCGGCCTGAGCCCCAGAAGTTCGACCATGGCCCCATGGCCCACCTCGACACTGCGATGGGAGATGAACAGGTAGTCACGCGCAGCCGGAACCAGACGGCAGGCCACCAGGGCCCCCGCCGTGGCGATGAAGCCATCGCAGACGATAGGCACCTTGCATGCCGCCGCCCCAAGGACCGCCCCGGTGAGACCTGCGATTTCAAGGCCCCCGACTTTGCTCAGGACATCCAGAGGGTCATGAGGATCGGGTCGATTGATGTCCAATGCCTTTTCGATCACTTTCACCTTTCTTTCGAAACCGGCGTCATCGATGCCGGTGCCCCTTCCCGTCAACTCCGCCACCGGCCTGCCGCTGAATGCTGCGACGATGGCCGTGGAGGGACTGGTGTTGGCGATGCCCATGTCTCCAGTGCCCAAAAGTTCATACCCCTCGGTGCGCACCGCGTCCTCCACCAGGCGAGCGCCAAGAAGCACCCCTTGGAGAGCCTGGGTTTCGGACATGGCGGGTCCGCGAGCCATGTTCGCTGTACCCCGAGCGATCTTGCTGTGGACAATGGGCCATTCCCGGGGGAGATCGGCCGCAACGCCGCAGTCCACCACGCGAACCTCGGCGCCGACATGCTTTGCCAGCACGTTGATGGAAGCCCATCCCTGCACGAAACTGTAGACCATTTGAGGAGTGACTTCCTGAGGATAGGCGCTCACACCCTCCTCGGCCACCCCGTGGTCCCCAGCCATGGTGAAAATGAGCTTCTTGTCGACGCGGGGACGAAGGGTTCGGCAGATCCCTGCCAGTCGCGCCGCCAGCACCTCAAGGTAACCCAGGGAGCCTCTGGGGCGAATCTGGGATCTCAGACGCTCCCACGCCCTTTCTTCCCAAGATGGATCCGCAGGCTCGATTCGTGACACAAGGCGATCCAGTTCCTCCATCAACCTCTCCTTCTTTATGAAACACCCTTCTCAAGATTCCGGCAGCAAAAAAAATCCCCCAAACCCCTTGGGCGAGGGTTCGGAGGATCGCATAAACACTTGAATTGCCATGTTTCGACGACGTTCCCCACAGGAGCAACGCACCCTCATGGGGACTCCTCCCCGAGGCAGATCACCTGAATGCCGCGTTGATCCCCGCCTCTGATGCTGTTCGCACAGCCGTTCCGGTCGAAATCCTGCGGCTTTTTCAGGAATCGGCCGCATGAAAGGCGGTTCAGAGTCCTCCTCGGATCGGAGGCCGTGTCGCGGGGACACCACCCTTTCGGAACTCAGAAGCCATCCAGAGCGGTGAAGTCCTATTTCTTTGTAATTCTTTTCAGAAGCTTGAGGGCCTTTTCGGTGTTCATCACAGGAATCACCTCGGCCACGCCAAGGTCTGTCCAGTTGTAGATGGATGCTGCAAGCCGGACATCATCATCGGCCTCGAAAAGGCGAAAGACACGATGCCCGGAAATGTCGAACCATTCCCCTTTCACTTCCACGCCCGCGTCTTTGTCAAGACTTTGCATGCCTCTTTCCACAACGAGGTTACGGTCTTCTGGTGAGTAGTTGAATATGGCCAAGAACAGCATGTTGTCGCCTCCTTTTGATTTTGAGTTCGAAATGTGAAAATCCACCTCCGACAAACTGGCCACTCGGACTTCGCCGCGCGCTCCTCAAGTCGCAGATGCCTCAGGCACTCATTCCGTCCTGGTGCCGGAAGGCTCCCAAGCCTCAGATCGCCTGTGTCTGATGGAAAAACAACGACTTTGATTTCATTGTCATCCAAATGGGCAAAATGATCAATAATATATTGTCCTGCACCGGTGATAGGGCCTTCGGCGGAACGCGTCGAGCTGCCCAAGATTCCACAGCCAGTTGTCCACCCAGGGACTGTTGACCAGGCGTCCCTGCCGCTGGAACTCGCTTTTCAGGTGCTCCACCGCCCAAATGGTCGCGGCGCGGATTTCCACCTCTTCTTTCGATCCCGGTTCGATCTCGCCATAGCTGTCGACCCTTTCTCCCAGGCTTTCTTCGTAGGAAATGAGCCGCAGTTCGCGCAGGACCTGGGGCAGCTTATAGTCTGCAAAGGCGGTGAGTTCATCGAGCTGATGAAATGCGCCCCAGCCGGCACCCGAAAAGGCCTGGTTCACATCCGAGACGAAAAGCTGCGCTCTTTTCCAAAAAAAAACCCTTTTGCCGTCGTACGTGCTTTCATCACGAAAGCTCGGAAAGGAATCGACCAGGTTCAAGACGGTCTTCAGGGCGTTTCCCCTCGACTCCTCCAGCAGATGAACGATGTGGCCCTGCCAGCGGTCGAGCAAAACCCTTCCGGCCTCGTTCAGGTTGAAGAGTCTCTCCTCCAGGAGGGGAAGGGAGCCCTGCCCACGAAAGAGATGGAGGAGATCCGATCTTTTCATCCCAGCCAGAAAAGCTGCCTCGGTTAAGGGGACCTTTTCGTCGAGGCCCCGTTTCAATGCGGCGGCAAGCCCCCAGTACCCCGAATAGGACACGGCTCCTATCTCGACGGTCCAGGGTACTTCGGAACGATCGGGCCAAAAACAGTGATTCAAGACGTCAAGCACAAAGAGCCACTGCAGGACTTCGCGTCCACCCCCGCCTGGATGGCACGGATGATTCCAGGCCGAGATGGGATCAACCCGTCTCCCCCACTCTGCAACTGCCGCGGAGAGGAACTCAGGGTGAAAGCGAACCGATCGAGCCTTGCTCATCACCCGTTGAATTGATGGAAGGACGGGAAATTCGATCACTTCTGCCTGCAAGGGGCTGTCTCCAGGGGAAGCAGTCAAGGGCGGCACCCCGAATAGATCGGAGGGGGCGGGATTGCGGCACGAGCAGCATGAACACTCAGCACTGTGTCACACCCCCGGGAGGTCCTGCCGCCGATGGGTCCTGCCGTGAAATTCAGGGCAGCCCAAGGCCCATGAAACCGCTTGAAACAATTCCGAAGGGCAGGGTGCACTTGACGGGTGAAGACCACGGTAGTCATCAGCTCAAAGAGCCCTCGGGAGGGAGTGTCCCCGAGGGCCCTGTGTAAGAAACGCGCGGGACCGGATCCTTTTCGACGTCGCTGCGCTCAAGGACCAGGTGCAATCGGTTCTTCCACGACCAGGAGCCCCTGGTCATCGCCCTGGCGTCACGTTCAAGCCTGCTGCAATACGGAATGTCCGGCGAACGAGGGCACATGAAACGGCGGCCCTAAAAGAATCCGCCATCCCTGCATATGGTGATGGCAGGGATTCAGCTCTTCATGGGTCTTGTTGGATTTCCGCCAGGGCCGCGCGGGGGAATGACGGCCTGAACTGCAGACGCTTGATGATGCTCCGAAGCACCAACGCTCCTGGACGGCTTCTTCTCGCGATGGGCCATCGAGGCGGCGGAGATTTTCAAATTCAGCTTGTCGTTTCCACCACCACTTCCGGTTCGGCGGAAACTCCAGCGGGCGCGGCGGCCAGTTTTTCCTTTTCGAATTTTTCACGCACCTGGAGCAGAAAGATCACCACGGGACGGTAGGCCAGATGAGCCCATTTGGCGAAAGGCACTTCAAGCACGAGCATGGGCACGGCGACCATCATGTGGATGACGTACAGAAAATAGGTGGTAGCGGGCCAGTTGAGAAGGCGCGCAAAGTGAATGAAAATACCGGTCAGTGTCGTCAGTTGGAGCAGGATGAGAAACATCCAGTCCGTTGCGTGAGAATTTTTGTAAACGGGTTTGCTTTTTTTGAGCCGGCCGATGATGGCGTAGGTGGTCCCATACATGATGGCAAAGGTCGCATAGTAGCCGACGAGGCGAACGGGGTGCCAGATGGAGTATTCGGGCAGGTCTCTCTGGAACCATCGAATGAACACGACAACCAGGAGGAAAACGGAGGCGTAGCCCGTCATGATCATGAGGTGTACGAACCATTGCATTCTGTCGGAGCACTTGCTGAAACGTTTCTGGGTGACGGTGTGGATGAGCAGTTCCTTGAGCTCGCCGGCATAGAGGCGCAGAGGAATTTTAAAGGAAAGGTCACCCATGATGAATCGAAAACAGCGGAACACGTTGCTGAGGAGCAGGGTCGAAAGAATACCCGCCATGATCAGGTCCGCGATTTCGATCTTTTCGGCGGGCCAGAGCGAGTTGATGGCCGCCATCTCCCAGTTCGGTTTGCCCGTGTTGAAAATGAGGAGCCCGATGCCGACCAGAAGGGCCACAATGCTGATGGCCATGATTTCAAAGCGTTCCGAAGTATAAAATTTCCGAGCGAAGCCCGTCCAGTCATAGAGGGAGGTGAGGTACCTGCGAGTGACCATCATGGTTTCACCCGGGTCGGCCCCACGAGGACACTGAGTGGAACAGTCGCCACAGTAATAACAAAGCCAGGGTTCGGGAGAGCGGAGAATTTTTTCTTTCTGGCCCAGCTGAATGTAGCGGACCATTTTGCGAGGAAAGGGGTTTTCGGGAGTTGAGAGAGGACAGACGGCGGTGCAATTCCCGCAGTTGTAGCACTTGTGTGCATCCTTCAGGCCAAATGCCTCCAAATCGCTGATCAGGTTCGGATCCACTCTGTTACTCATCGTGATGCCTCCTCTCAAAAATGGGGAAAAAAGACCTCAGGCGCAAAGCCTGGACAAAGACAGGAGTCTTGTACCACGAGGCAGCGGAGGCGGCTGAGAGATTACAGGGAGGGATTCTCAGCCTTCCGGCCTGGATCTCCGACTTCCCAGATTCATCGGGGGTTGCCGCCGTCCCGGGAAATCCCGGGCCGGCGGCTGCGAGACGATTAGAATCCCTTGTAAGGATTGGGACCTACTTCAACGAGTCTTTCAGCGAAGGCATCGAGGAGAGCGGGGAGCTTGTCGTAGTCGGTGATGGAGATGGTTTCGAACTTGACGCGATCGGACTCCAGAACCAGTCGATCCAGAGTTTCTTTGACTTTGCTCAAACGGACGTCGGCGAGTTCACTGCCTTTGATAAAGTGACACTGGTAGTTGTCACCGTGTTTGCAGCCGAGGAGCATGATACCGTCAATGCCTTTGGAGAGCGTATCGGCGACCCAGATGAGGTTCATGGATCCCAGGCAGCGCACGGGCAGGACGCGCACCCATGCATTGTAGGTCATGCGACGCAGGCCGACCATGTCGAGGGCGGGGTAGGCGTCGTTTTCACAGGCGAGCAGCAGGATTCTTGGCTTCTCCTCGTATTCGTCGGGCACGCTGATGGATTTGATCATATCACCCACCATGCCCACGGAATAGTTTTTGAACGAGATGATGCGCTCGGGGCAGGCACCCATGCACACACCGCAGCGACGGCAGCGGGTGGGTTGAGGCAGTGGGTTGCCCTTCTCGTCTTCGTTGATGGCACCGAAGGGACACTCTTCCGTGCAGCGCTTGCACTGGGTGCAGCGTTGCATGAAAAATTCGGGATAGGTTTCATCGCCCACCCGGGGATGAACGGCCTGTCCCTTGCTGGTCAATTCCACACACTGAATGGCCTTCATGACCGCGCCGGCGGCATCTTCCACGGAGTTGGCCACGCCCATGGGACGACGAACCGGGCCGGCGGGATAGATGCCCGTGCGGCGACTTTCGTAGGGGAAGCAGATGAAGTGCGAATCGGGGAATCCGTAACGCAGGGAAGGCAGTTCCGGGCCCTGGCGGTACTTGAGGTTGAGGACGTCCGACGCGTAAATGACGTCGGGCTTGATCAGTTCTTCCTCGGCACCTTCCTTTTTCTGCTTCACGTCTTCACCGAAGGCGGTGACGGGAACCATGCCGGTGGCCAGAACGACCAGATCGAGGTTGCCCAGGATCACGGTGTCGCCGAGAAGCTCGTCATAGGCCTGCACGGTCAGTTCCGAACCACGGAGGGCGACTTCGGGATCCTGGCAGCGGATGAAGATCACACCGGCTTCCTGAGCCGCGCGATAAAAGTCTTCGCCCTGTCCGGGGGTTCTCATTTCCTTGAAGACCACGTAAACTCCCGCCTTGGGATCCTGCCGCTTCACTTCGATGGCCTGCTTGAGGGCCGTGAAGCAGCAGACGGACGAACAGTAGGGGAGGTGGTCAGGATCCCGCTGTCCGGCGCACTGGAGGAATGCCGCATTTTTGACGAAACCGCCGTCGCTGGGACGTGTGATTTTGCCCGATTTGGCGATCTCTTCAAACTGAACGTTGGTCACCACATTGGGAGAAGTCCCGTAGCCGAGCTTTGCGTCAAGTTTCGTGGGATCATAGGGCTGCCAGCCGGCGGCCTGCACCACGGCGCCGATGGCATGTTCCGCTTTGGAACCGTTTTGAGCGATGGTGGCCTTGAACACGCAGGGGCCGCCCTCGAGCGCCTCCAGCTTGGCACCGGTGTAGACCTTGATCTTCTCTTCCTTCTGCACTGCATCGATGAGCTGAGCGAGGTCGTTTTTCTCGATGTCCTTGTAGGGATAGGTGACCCTGAGGGCGACATTTTTCTGAAATCCGCCCAGTTCAGCCTCTTTTTCCACGAGGACCACCTGGTAACCTGCTTTGGCGGCTTCCAGGGACGCCGTGAGACCGGTCACGCCGCCACCCACCACCAGGATGTCCTTCGACATTTCCTGCTCAGGCTTGTAGGGGACGGGAGGATCCATGGCTTTGATCTTGGTCAGGCCCATGCGCAGGTAATCTTCGGCCATCATCTGGGTGTCTTCCTCACCTGCGGGCTGAACCCAGACGACCTGTTCGCGAAGATTGACGCGGTCCAGGAGAACATTTTCAAAAGAAAAAACGTCGTACATGACGCGGGGGGAACAGGCTGCAACGACGATCGCGTTGGCGCCTTCACCGGCGATGTCGGCCTTGATGAGTTCGGCGCCGGCCTTGCTGCAGAGGTTTTCATGGGTCTTGCAGATGGGCACCGAAAATTCGTCGGTTGCCACACCGCTCAGCTGGTCTATGTCGAGGGCATCTCCAATGCCGCATCCGGTACAGATATATACTGCAATTTTTTTGTCCATTGAGTTTACCTCCTGGCAAGGGCTTGAATGGCTTTGAGTGCAGCGGCCGTGCCGTCCTGGACGGATTCGGAAACGCCGGCCGGAGTCCGGGTGCATCCGGCGACAAAAACCCCGGGTTTTGCTTCCAGGGATGCGGCAAAGCCGTAGTCGTCATAGGTGACCGAGGTGGGAATGGGATCGTCGGAGGTGTTGGGCTGCATGCCCGTGGCCAGAACCGCCATGTCCACCGTGATTTCATGAAGGGCACCGGCCGTGGTGTCTTCGACCCTCAGGGTCACGTTCCTGGTTGCGGGATCTTCTTCAATCTTGGCCACTTTTCCTTTGAAGAACTGGATGTTGGAATCCTTCTTGACCATCTGGTAGAAGTCTTCCAGACGATCCATGGCGCGGATGTCGATGAAGAAGATGTAAACCTTGGCATCGGGGTACTGTTCGCGCACGTAGGTCGCCTGCTTCATGGAAGCCATGCAACAGATCGTCGAACAGAACGGGAGGTTATTCTGGTCGCGGGAACCGGCGCACTGGATGAAAGCGACGGTCTCGGGCGCCTTGCCGTCGGAGGGACGGAGAATTTTGCCCTGGGTGGGGCCGTTCCAGGCGGCCAATCGTTCCATCATCACGTTGGTGATGACATTCTGATTGCGCGAGAAACCGAGGGTGTCGAGCTTTTTGGCGTCGTAGGGCTTCCAGCCTGTGGCCCAGACGATGGCGCCCACCTTCAGATCCACGGTTTTGGGCTGCATGGTCAGGTCGATGGCGTCGTAAGGGCAGGCTTCTTTGACCTTTTGTGCCTCATCGCTGGCAACCAGACTGGGGTCCAGAACATAGCGCATGGGGAACGCCATGTCGTGGGGAAGATAAGCGGCCTTGATCTTGTCCATGCCGTAGTTGAAGGGATTGTCGACTTCCAGCGAGCAGACCTCTGCGCATTTGTTGCACCCGGTGCACTTTTCATTCACATACCTGGGGTTCAGCTGGATGGAGACGTCAAAGTTCCCCGTTTCACCGGAAATGCCCTTCACCTCCGCCATGGTGAAGAAACGGACCCTCGGATTGTTCTTGATGCGACGGAAGTTGATTTCCAAACCGCAGTAAGGCGGACACAACTTCGGAAAGTACTGGTGAAGCTGGGCCACACGTCCCCCGAGATACGGATTTTTCTCAACGAGGTACACTTCATGGCCGGCTTCGGCCGCTTCGATGGCGGCGGAGAGTCCGCTCATTCCGCCTCCCACCACCAAAATGCTCTGGGTTACTGCGTTTGACATGCTTATCCTCCTAAGCTGATTAAAAATATCGAAAACCCCACCAGCGTTTGGGCACCATCTCCCGGCATTCTCATCTCCGGCGTTCGGCACAGAGCTTGCATTTTCATCCTTATTATCTTCGTGTGCATTTATACACAAAGTACACCGGCCACGCAACAAAAAGATCCGAAAACCTGGAGAATTCGATTCATCTGTAGCTTTTAATTGAAGACGATGAACGTCGTCAACCCCTTTGATGCGGACTCTTGTGAAGAAAAGATCACGGAGCGAAGGGCATTTTTCTTGCGAAAAGAGGCGGACATGTTTAGTGTGGGACATTAATTTTTTGAGGCATTGGAGGCTCGGCCCTCCCCTTCGCCCAAACGGAGTGGATTCCAGCCAGAATCCGCGCATCTGGAATCCGTTTTTTCAATCTGCAACGGGAGTGAGACCATGGATGAAAAACAAGAGCAAAAGAGCAAATGGGTTGAACCGGCTATCAAGCTCGCTTTGTCACTCGCTGCCCTCTTTCCTGTCTACGTCATCCTCTACCTGACCTTCCCCGCATCCATCGTGGCGGTTTATCTAGTGTCCGCAATTCTCTTCACCATCTTCGCGCCCTGGGAAGACCTCAAAAAGAAATTCCTGTCCTGATTCAGACCTCGACTCGCTGGCCGCCAGCCGGAAAAGCTTCCAAACGGCCCTGCGGGGCCGTTTGAAGGGAGCCTGGAACGTCCGACAACCGCTCGGGATTCCCAGCCCGCCTGTTTTCATGAGGACCGAAGAACATGAAAGTCATCCATTACCAGGATGCACCCGGCAAAGTTTTCGATCAGGAACCTGCCCGAGGAGTGACCGGTCGCGTCGTGATCGGGCAAAACGATGGGGCCGCCAAGTTTTGCATGCGCATCTTCGAACTCCTGCCGGGCGGGCACACACCCAAACATGCGCACCCGTGGGAACACGAAATATTTGTCCATGCCGGCCGTGGTTCGCTGTACAAGGAAGGCCAATGGACTCCCATTGAAAAAGATTGGGTCATCTTCATTCCGGGTGACGAGGAACACCAGCTAAAAAATACCGGCGAAGAGCCGCTGGTGTTCGTGTGCCTCGTTCCCGCGGGAGCTCCGGAGCTCTGATCCCTGCCGAACGTTTCCAGCCGTGTCGCCCCAGGCGGCATGCCGGCCCAGGCCCATCCCCGCACCCTTTTCGATCCGCTCAGCCGGCATCTGAACGCTCCGTCTGCACGGGGACCCGGAAGGACATCCCGAACCTGGAAAGGGCGGAAACATTGAATTTGCGCACCGTCTCCATGGCCTGCCGAAACCCCAGCAGGCCATGTCCCTCCCGAAGGTAGCGCGTGAGCGTTTTTTTAAATCCGGCGACGGCTTGCGGGGCCAGGCGGATCTGCACGCTTTCCCTCGGCAGCCAACCCTCCAAAAGGTGCACGTGAAGCGCGCGGCATTCCTCATTCGGGCTTCCCAGGTAACGGGCCGCCTCTTCCCCGTCCGCAAGATTGGGATTGAAAGGCACGTCGCAGGCCTCCAGAGGGGGTGTGAAGAAAAAAATCCACACCGGCACGGGCGCGGGAGTGGACGATTCCCAGTAAGTGTAGGAAGTGACTCCCTGCCGGAAGGCATGAAGCAATTCCGCATCGACTCTGGGTCTGACCAGCAGGAGGTGCAGCGCGCCGCAGTGAAGGACGAGGCCTTCTCCCTCAGGCTTCCCATCCAGAACCTCTTTCAAAAATGCTCGATTCAGCAGCAGTTCCATATTTTTTTCCTTGTTCAGTTGTCAATTCCAGGCGTTTCTTCGGCATTTCGTCCACCAGAGCAGA
>CAZZHS010000055.1:0-24268 GCA_964654275.1 uncultured Syntrophobacteraceae bacterium | reverse complement strand
AGATTTTCATCGGCAGTCCCGGATTCCGGTTGAGATCTTTCGGGAGTGAGGGCCTGAGGTCAGGGCCCTTTTGTTGAGAGCTCCTGCATTCAGTTCGTGCAGGGATATTTTTCCTTAACGAGGGGAGGTGGCATCATGAAAAAGGCTTTGGTATTCACAGCCGCGGTGTTTTTCGTCTTTGGCATGTCGCTCGAAGCGGGCGCGCAGCGAGGCATGATGGGGAAGGGACAGGGCGGCTGGGGGGCGGGGACGCATTACTCCCGAATGTACAATCCGCAAACCGTCGAAACCCTTGCGGGCGAGGTCGTGTCCGTGGACAAGGTCACGCCCCAAAAGGGCATGTCCCAGGGCGTCCATCTTCTGCTGAAAACCGACAAGGAAAGCGTTCCCGTGCATCTGGGACCCGACTGGTTTCTGGAAAACCAGGAGACCGTCCTCCAGCCCGGAGACAAAATCGAGGTGAAGGGTTCGCGCGTCGAATTCGACGGCAAGCCCGCCATCATCGCAGCAGAGGTGAAGAAGGGAAACCAGGTGCTGATCCTGCGCGACGAGAAAGGCTATCCCGCCTGGGCAGGCTGGAGACGGCGTTGAGACTGGAGGCCGGGCAGCTGCCCACGGCGGACCTCCGTCATTCTTTCACGATGGGATGCACACGGGCCCGGGTCGCCTTGAGGAGATCCGCCAGGCGGATCTCCACCGTCCGCGTGTTGACTCCGCTCCCACAAAAAATGGAATCCAACCCGAGCAGCCCCTGATCCAGAATCACCTCCACATCCTCACGGATGGGAAAGGGACCGACCCCCCCCACCTCAAAGCCCAGATCCTCCTCCACCTCCCGCGGTGAAACGGAGCGCAGGTCGGTGCGCTTCACCCGCAAGGCTTCCGCCAGCTTTCGGTAATCGATACGGTCAAACCCCTGGACAGCGGCCAGAATCCACTGGCCGCTGCGGATCCTGAACACCACGGTCTTGAGAAGATTCCGCGTGAGATGCTCCACTTTTTGGCGGGCCTCCTCGATGGTCCCCACGGGGGGATGCGCGTGGATCGTGTAAGGACATCCCCCCGCGTCCAGCATGGCGATGACTTTTTCGTAAACCATTTCGACGCGCTTGTCCCCTTTCAAAGCAGGCCCAGGTAGCGATTGACCTCCCAGGGCGTCACCTGACGCATGAATTCGCTCCACTCCGCCTTCTTGAGCCGGATGAACTCCTCGGCAATGGGACCCAGCCCCGACCGGACCACATCGTCGTCCTCCAGTTCCTCGATGGCCTCCATGAGGTTCTGGGGAAGGAGAATCATGCCCCGGGCCCGCCGCTCCTCGTGAGACAGGTTCCAGACATTTTCCTTGAAAATGGCCTCACCGGGATCGATTTCGTTGCGGATGCCGTCGAGGCCCGCCGCCATGTGCACGGCCAGGAGCAGGTAGGGATTCACCATGGCCGACGGGGACCGGTCTTCAAAGCGCCTGGCATCGGGGCAGCGCAGAAGTTGCGTGCGGTTGTTGTCCCCAAAGGAGGCATAGGCCGGCGTCCACGTGTACCCCGACGCGGAGGAATAGACGAACTCGCCGCTCTGAATCCTCCGGTAGCAGTTGATGGTGGGCGACGCGACGGCCGTGATGGCTCGAATGTGCTTGAGGATGCCCCCCACATAGTGGGCCGCCAGTTTGGAGATTCCCAGTCCCTTCCAGTCCCGCTCCCCCGTTTTCAGGGGGAAGAGGTTGCGTCCGCTGAACACATCGGCCACGTGAAAATGAAGGTGCGCCCCGCTTCCCGTGCGGTCCTGAAAGGGCTTGGCCATGAAGGTGCAGATAGCGCCGTGTTTTTGAGCCACCTGCCCGGCCATCATGCGAAACTGAACGAGCCGGTCTGCAGCCTGCAAGGCATGGGACCACCCAAAGTTGATTTCGTACTGGCCATTGGCGTCTTCGTGGTCGCTCTGGTAGATCTCGAACCCCATTTCATTGCCATGGCGGATCACATCCTGGAGGTAATCCATGGCCTGGCACATGCCCTTGAAATCATAGCAGGGCTTGGCAAGGGTGTCGATGCCGGCGGGATCCCAGGGCTGAATCCTTCCATCCGGGCCGCGACGCACCAGGAAGTGTTCCGGCTCAAATCCCCCGTTGAGCAGGTACCCTTCCGCAGCGAACTCGCTCATCATTCGCTTGAGGTTGGTGCGGGCGCAATAGGGCCAGGGACTTCCGTCCACGTAGAGGTCGCAGCTGCCGATGGCCACATTGGGCTTCCAGGGAAGTTGGACAAAAGTGGAGAGGTCCGCGCGAGCCATGAGATCGTGGCTTTCGGGGCCTTGCCCGAGGCCCCACACGGCACCTCCCGCAAATCCCGCTCCGTCGTCCACCAGGTCATCGAAGTAGCGAACCGGCACCTGCTTCACCTTTGGAGCGCCGTGAATGTCCACGAACTGAGCCAGAATGAATTCGATGTTCCGTTCTTCCAGCCATCGCCTCACCTTTTCTCTCGGTTCGGCATCCACGTTGCCGACACCACTTTCGATTGCGACTGCGAGCGTCATGATCTGTCCTCTCCCTGCACTGGGTTTACTCCAATGATCTTTTTTTTCCTCGCAGGAACTTCAAAGCACTCCCCATGCCAGGATTGGAATCATGAGCCATATCTTCATAAGTAATTGGTATTTATACGTAATAATGAATTATACAATCAGATCCTATCGCATTTTCTCATCCACATATAAACAATTTTGTTCTAATAGCTCAAATACAAGTCTCTTATCACAACAAATGACTCAAAATTGTGTCATCGCCGCGGGGTCTGCAGCCTCGCACGACAGGCGGCCGGGGAGGCGCTCCGGTGCAAGCCTTCCTCGCCAACGAAAAAAGCGACGCCGTTTTCAGAACCGCGTCGCTCCAAATCTTTCAGAGAACGATCTCTCGCGTGCCGGTCAAAACCCTTCCCGTTTCAACTGACCCGAGGCCAGAGGGATGTCCAGTGCCGCTCGTGTGGCCAGGGTGATGCTCCGCATGTCTTCCGGTTCCAGGTTGTGGACGCTCGTCTTGCCCGTGCATCGGGCAATGATGGCCGTCTCCTCTGCGGTTCCCCGGATCCAGTTGATCAGGGCTTCCGACATCTCCTCCACACCCGTAGCCTCATTGAAGACGAGGGACGTCCCGCCCGCCTCAGCCCCGAGGGCCATGGCCGCAGCCACCCCAAAGACGGACGCCTTGAAATTGAGGGCCAGGGCCTTGGCCACATCCGTCCCTGAACGCATGCCTCCAAAATTGACGAGGGCGATCTCCTCCTCGCGGTTGAGCTTTCGAAGCGCCGCGATCACATCCCTCATGAGGGAGAGCTGGAATTCGGAGGACAACTCGGGCCAATTTTCCAGCAGGCCGCCCGTGGCGTCCACCAGGAGCAGGTCCCATTTTTGTTCCAGGGCATGCATCAGGAGGGCGTCCCGGTTGGCACCGTTCAAGATCGCCCCGACGAGCTGACCGGGCCGCAGCCGCTCCACCTTGGGCGCCGACTCCCCGTTCGGCACCGCCGCAAGGAGACCGGCGGCCTCGGGTGACGGCCTGTCTCCCGGCAAAAGGACCTGGAGCCAGGGAACCCCCTCGCTTCCCGGCGCCTCTTCCCCATTGTGCGTGACGAGGGGCCGCCGCCCCACGTAGGCGCATCCCGTGCTCGCCAGGCTCTTTGCCAGAGCCGTCCTCACCTTCTCGGGAGCTTCGTCAAAACCTGTGAAAAGAAAAGGCTTATCCAGCTCGAGGGAGGGAGCGCCGGCGGGCAGCCGCCCCAGCCCCGTGGAACGGCTGATGCGGGTGTGCGTGGAGCAGGCTTCCCGGTAAGGGTCGATGACCAGGCGCGTGAGGGCTGCCGAGAGAAAGACCACGTCATCCAGGTGGGGGCCGCGTCCCTCGGGGAAAGGGTTTTGCCGGGGTCTCAGAAATTCCCCCAGAATCTCCCGCTGCAGCGCGCGATCCTCCTCCTTCGAGCGGGCCATGGCGTGAATCAGGGTGCGACTGCGACGGGAAAAATTGGCGGACCCCGTCTCCGTGCGGCCGCGATCGAAGCGGGAGGGCCCCCGGCCCAAAGCCGCCAGCCGCACGGGATGATCCGGCTGGTAGGGAAGCCGTGTCATCTCGGCCGCCTCGGGGGTCAGGGCCACGAGGTCATCCCGGCAGAGCTGGTTCACGTCCCCGTGACCCAGCCCCAGCACCAGGGCGGCCAGCTGATCGCGGATGGATTCCAGGTAGCGGTGCATGAGGTGCGCCTTGGCAGGGATGTCGAATTTTTCCGTGAGCTTCTCATCCTGGGTGGCGATGCCCACGGGGCATTTTCCCGAGCTGCACTGCATGCAGCCCACACAGCCCGCGGCAATGAGCATGCTCGTCCCGAGCCCCACGGCCGAAGCCCCCAGCGCCAGGGCCTTGGCCACATCCACACCGCTCTGGATGCCTCCCATGATGATGATGGGCAGCTGTCCTTCGGCCTGAATTTCCGCGAGGCCGTCCTGGGCTTCCATGAGAGCCGCGAGCGTGGGGATGCCCACGTATTCCAGCACCTCGTTCGCCGCGGCCCCGGTCCCACCCTGGAGGCCGTCCAGCTCCACAAAATCCAGTCCGTCCTTGAACGCGATCTTGATGTCGTCGCGGGTCCGCCCCCCGCCCAGCTTGAGTCCCACCGGCAGGCGCCAGCCCACCGCTTCCTTGAGCTCCTGGATCTTCATGATGAGGTCGTCCCCACCCAGCACATCGGGATGACGGGAGGGGGAGCGCAGGTCCATCCCCTCGGGAATTCCCCGCATGCGGGCGATTTCCGCCGTCAGCTTGGAGGCCATGAGCTGTCCGCCCAAACCCGGTTTGGCCCCCTGGGAAATGTAGAGCTCGAGGGCATCGGCACGCAGCATGTCGTGGATGTTCCAGCCAAGGCGCCCCGAGAGGCACTGGGCGATGAGCTGCCGGGCCTCGGCGCGTTCCACCGAGTGCATGCCCCCTTCCCCCGTGTTTTCCGAAATGCCCGAGAGCCGCGAAGCGATCCCGAGAGCGATTTTCATGGGGGAACTCACCGCCCCGTAGCTCATGGGAGCGATGAGGACGGGCATGCTCAAATCCAGCGCCCGGGCCCCATGGCGCCCCCCGATGAAGGTCCGGAGGTTCACCCGCGAGACGGCATCCACTTCGGCAGCCACCGGCGTAAGGTCCGCCCTGAAAGCCAGGTCGCTGAAATGCGGCACATGGCGCGCCGCTCCATAGCCCCGCACCCGGTAGCGCCCGATTTTTCCCTTCGCTTGAATGTCCTCCCGGACCTTTTCGTTCCAGTACTCGACGCCGCTTCCGGAAAAGCGGTCGAAAGGAATGCACCAGCTTCGCGTCTCCTGCCGGGAATACTTCAACCCCTTTCCCCCGCAAACGACCTTCTTCCAGTTCCCCGTGAAACTCAGCCCGTAGCGGTCCAGAAACGCCTGGACGCTCTCGGTCTCTTCCCCGGTCGGCTCCGTCACCAGGGCATCGTTTCCTATGGAATCGATCCGGCCCCCGACGAAAATCTCGCCGCCGGCCATGTCTTCACCTACCTTGAATCCCGAATCCCCCAGGATGATGATGCGACCGCCGTACATCATGTAGCCGGCCATGAAGCTGCAGCTGCCCGCACAGCAGAGGGTGCCCTTTTTCATGACCTGCCCGGCCCGGGATCCCATGTTGCCGTGGATGACGATTTCCCCGCCCCGCAGCGCCTCGCCCGCAATGGCCCCGGCATTGCCTCCCACGACAATGGAACCGGACAGCATGTTGTCCCCCACGCCCCAGCTCACGTTCTTCTCCACGTGGATTCGGGGTCCGTCGGTGAGCCCCCCGCAAAAGTAACCGGCCGATCCCCGAATGCGCACCGTGATGGGGCTCGTCAAACCCACGGCGATGTAGTGGCGGGCATCGGGATTGAGAATGTCCACATCCTCGTGATTGGCGCCGAATCCTTTGATGACTTCATTGGCCGTGCGCAGCGGCATGGCGGATAGATCGATGGTAGCCATATCGTGTTCCTGTCTTCTGGATGAAAAGGTTTGGATTTGCTCGCTGCACAGTCACGCGCGGAGAAGCAAATCGGTCATGAACGTCATCATGATGTTTGTCGATCTTCCGAGCACAGCCCCACAGGATAACGTTTTCGTTTCAAATTTTTGTGCAACCCCTTCAAAGTAAAGACCATGCGCCGGCTCAAATCTCCCCGGGCGGCGCGGGTGCCCACCGCGGGCTGGGTGATGAAGTCCTTTCAGGGCAGAAACTTACGCTCACGCACGCGACCACAGCCCGTAGGTGTAGGGCGCGGGCTCGGTGGTTTCCAGCGCGCTGCCGGGAAAGAGGCGGTTCAACCCCACCTCTTCCGAGGAAACGGCGATGAGGTCGTCGTTTTCGTAGATCACCATGGGTTTGGCCGCCAGCTTGTCCTTGGCGTACCCGATGGCGTTCTCCGTGGCCACCAGGTACGAGAAGGTTCCGTCCAGGTCTTCGAGCGACTCTCTCAGGGCGTCCTCCAGGGATGCACCCTGGCTCATCTGGTAGGCCAGGTAGACGGCAATGAGCTCGGTGTCGTTTTCCGTAAAAAAGGTCATTCCCAACCGCTCCAGCCGCCTCCGCATGATCCAGTAGTTGGTCAGCTGCCCGTTGTGCACCGTGGCCACATCGGCAAATCCCGACGCCCAGAAAGGGTGCGACGTCTCGGGATGGACGCCCGATTCGGTGGCCAGGCGAATGTGAGCGATGCCGTGCGTGCCGTCGAACTCCTGGATGCCGTACTTTTCCGCCAGTTCCCGAGGCTGCCCCACATCCTTGATGATGTCGAGACTCCTGCCGACGGAAACCAGCTTGAACGTGCGTTCCAGCGCATGGGTCAGTTGGAGCACTTCGCCCTCGTAGCGCACGGTGAGAGCCAGCGTGCACCCGATGGCCTCCTGTTCGACGATTTCGGCCCCCAGAGTTGAGAGTCCGGCGCAGACGACCTGCCGCTCCCGGTGCCCGCGGTCGCCCTCCGCAATGAAAAAACGAAGCCGAAGCCCCTCGCTCACTTTTTCGCGGTAGAGGGCCCAGCCGGCCGAGTCGGGTCCCCGGTGCAGCGTGGCCTGGAGCATTTCCGTGAGCGCCTTTCCCGTGGTCATGGGCAAGGCGCGCCTTTTTCCATTCTTGAGCAGGATTCCTGCGATAGCACACATGAAGACCTCCTTTGGGTCCCCCGCAAGGGGAGACGCACCGTCGGGAGAAATTGAAGGCTGCATCCCTCCCGACCGACGAAAACGGTCCTTCAGGAAGAGAACCGGGGTGAAACGATGACCGACAGAAACCTTATGGGGAGTTCCATGAGTTCTTCGGGGCCGTGAGGGGCATTGGAATCGAAGAAGAGGGAGTCCCCGGGACTGAGGGGATAGGAGCGGTTGCCATGCAGATAGAGCATCCTCCCTTCCAGCATGTGGATGAATTCCATGCCCTCGTGTTGAAAAATAGGAAAAACCTCGGATTTTTCAGTGAGTTCGATGAGGTAAGGCTCCATGTTGATGCTCTTTCCCACCGAGTGCCCCAGGAGCCGGTACTGGTGTCCGGCCCGGGTTCCGCGCCGTTCGATCACCAGGCCCTGACCCGCGGGGACGTAACTGGCATCCCGCTCCTCCTCGAACTTGCGGAAGAACGCCGTGACGGGGATGTTGAGCCCCCGGGACAGCGCCTGCAGGGTAGCCAGGGAGGGCGATGCGTTCCCGTTTTCGATCTTGGAGAGCATCCCCGGCGAGAGTCCGGCAAGCCTGGCCAGGTCCGCGATGGTGAGATCCATCTTCTTGCGGAAATCCCGGATCTCCCGGCCGATGGCCAGTTCCAGCCGATTGTCCTGCCCCCCGTTTCCGTTCATGGAACCCATGGCCGAATCCTTTGTTCCGTATCAATTCATCCGCAGCCGCAGACCTTCGGCGATCTCCCGGAATTCCGCAGCCGGCCCCCTGCCGGCTGCGACAGTTGCCGCATCCGCCCGGGGGAAATTTCCAGGGAATCGGAGGCAGCCGGCCGGAGCGGCGAATCGCATCGGGCGCGGCGCCTCAAGCCCGTCACGCCAGAAAGCGCTGGAAGGATCGTTCCCCTGCCGGTCTCAAGCCCCAGTCGCCTCCCGCTTCCATCACGGCGTGCACCATGTCCCGGGCGTAGCCTCGAGAACAGGCCACCAGGAAGGCCCCCGTGTCCTCCGTCGTGTTCAGGACGGCCACCTGGCAGGGAACGTGAGAGAAGGGCCCCTGGAGGACAAAAGGGGGCTTCCTGTCACGCGGCAGGAGGTCCAGGGCCGTGAGCTTTTCCGCGATGCTGAAGACTCCGGGGCCGGCAAGCGCCAGCAGCAGATAACCTTCCGTGACATCGGTGAAACCGCTCCCCGTCGTGTCGAAGGGTTCCATTTGCCCCAGTTCCCAGAGCACCGCCTGCTTCGACCCCAGGCGGCTCACGAGGCAGCCCTTTTCCAGGTGGGCATCTCCCGGCCGGGGTCCCACCCTGAAGGTATCCCCCAGAGCACCCTGTAGATCCTTCCCCTGTACCATCCATTTGGCCTTGTGGCTCAAATCCACCACCACCGGCGAAAGCTCCGATTCCCTTTCGTAGCGCACAACCACTTCCCAGCCCCCGGAGACTTCAATTTCCGCAGGCTTTCCGGGAAACACCACCGGCGAACGTCTCTTCACTGCTGCCATGTCCTATCCTTTTCTCGGCCGGCAACGGGCAAAGCCGCCGCCGGCCGCCAGATTTTCACATCCTCATGCGTTCCCCGCCCGCGTCATAGAACGGCGTCTCCACTACCTCCCCGTGGATCAATTCACCGCCGCAGCCGTCCTGAAAAATGGCCAGCCGGGACCCCGGTGAAGCATGGGGCGCTTCCACCAGGGCGAACCCCACCGGGAAACCGAGGGCGTCGCTGTAGCGCGCGGTGCACACGTAGCCCAGGATTTTTCGGTCCACGATGATGGAGCCGTCCCGCGGAACCGGGTCCGAGGGAGAAGGCATCCGGAAGCCCACGAGCTTGAGTCGTCCTTCCTGGTGCTCCGTCTGGCGCAGGGCCGTCGCGCCCACCGTTTGACCGTTGTTCTTGTGGCGCGCCCAGAGAAATCCGAGGCCGATGTCGTGGAGAGTGGTGCGCTGTTCCGATTCGGAACCCAGGATCACGTGGCCCTTTTCCAGCCGCAGGATGTTCTGGGCTTCCAACCCGAAATTTTCAATGCCGAAGGGTTTCCCCGCCTCTTCCAGCATGGCCCAGAGCGAGGCCATGAGGGAGGAAGGCACATGAAATTCGTAGGAGAGTTCCCCCACGAAGCCGAGCCGCATGGCCCGCACCGGAATTTCTCCGCCGAGCACCAGTTCCCGGTAGCCCGAGAAGGGGAAGGCTTTATTGGACACATCCGCTTCGGTGATTTTTTCCAGCACGTCCCGAGCTCGCGGGCCGGCCAGGTTGATGACGCCGAAGCCGTCGGTGAGGTTCACCAGGTTGTAGTCCCAGTCCTCATAGCGGCAGTGGTAGTGGATCCATTCGGCGGTGGCCCCTGCCCGTGCCGAGGAAGTCGTGAAGTAGTAGTCGTTTTCCCCGCGCTTCACCACAACGCCGTCGTCCAGGACACAGCCGTCCTCGTTGCACATGGCCGAATACTTGACCCGGCCCTCGCGCACCGTCGCCATGTCGCTCACGTAAATCCTTTGCAGCACCTTCAGGGCGTCCGGTCCGTGGAGCCGGAATTTCCCCAGCGTGGACGAATCGAGCAGCCCCACGTTGTTCCGCACATTGCGGACTTCCCGGCGCACATGCTCAGGGTCGCCGAAGCGGCGCGCCCGCATCCAGACCCCGATCCGCTCCATCCGGCCCCCCGCGGCTTCCTGCTGCGCGTGCATGGGGGTCCGTTTGCACATGTCGTGGTTGGACCCGGCATAGGCGCCAATGAGCACCGGCACCAGAGGCGGACGCACGGTCGTGGGTCGCGGGTCCGCGTCCGGAGAATCCTGGGAATGCCTCACGAGGAGAGGCAGGTTGTGGCCGGGGATGCCCCCCTGTCCGGGCCCCGTTCCCGCCGCGGTCCAGCGTTTGATCAACTCGGGCACGTCGAAGCCCGTTGCCATGGCCTGGCCCACATTTTTGACGGTGGTGTCCTCGTCGAAGCACAGGAACGTTTTGTGACCCTTGACCGGAGCCATGACGAACTTGCAGCCTCCGGGCGGTTTGCCGAGGCGAACCTGCACCCCTTCCATCTCGTCGGTCAGCTCGGCGGACTTCCCGCTGCAGTCGGCCACGGCCCCAAGTCCCGCCAGCCGCCCCGAAGCTTCGATCGATTCCGGGTCCACGTGTCCGAGCAGGCGCCCGGCGGCGTGAACCCTGGGGGGCAGGACAGAGGGCAGAAAGAAATTGGTGTGCTCGTCGTAGGCGAGTTTGGCTCCCGCGAGCGTGAGGGCTCCCGTCAGCGGGGTCTGCCCCGCCGAAGCCACCAGCACATCGCAGTCATAGCGGCGTCTGTGGACTCCGTTGGTGGATTTGAGCTCCACGCCTTTCACCGTTTTCCAACCCAGGGAGCGGCACGCCACCCAACCTTTGAGCAGCGGGATTTCCTTTTCCTTCAGCCGGCGGGTGAGGCCCGCATCCTGGCCGCTCCAGCGGACATCGGCCACACAGGGCACTTCCACGCCCAGGTCCGACAGATCGAGGGCGGCTTCGAGCCCCAAATCGTCGCCCACACTGAAAACCGCGCGGCGCCCAGGCAGGATTCCCCAGGTTCGGGCCAGCCGGTGTGCACACCCCACCTGCATGACCCCCGGGCGTTCGTTGTGTTCGAACAGAAGAGGCCGTTCGATGCACCCCGTGGCCACGACCGTGCTCTGTGCACGAATCTCCAGGTAGCGTTCGCGGAAGGCATCCGAAGGGCTTCCCGTCTGGCAGGCGGTCACGACATTTTCGGGATAGAGCCCCGCAACGGACGTGTTCTTGAACACGCGCACCATGGGGGATTCTTCGAGCCGCAGGGCCATTTGAGCGGCGCTCTCAAAAAGCGGCGTGCCGTCACGACGTTTTGCGGTGCGGTGGTCCCAGAAACCTCCGAGCCACGGCCGCGCCTCCAGGAGAACCACGTGAAGCCCCTTTTCCGCCGCGGCGAGGGCTGCGGCCATTCCCGCGGGCCCGCCCCCGACGACGCAGACGTCCGCTGCCGTGAAGAGTTCGTCGAACCGCCCCGGCAGTTCCAAATCGGGGTCGAGAACCCCTTTTCCGGCCGCTTTGCGGATTTGGGGGATCACGTGGGGCCAGAGCCGGGCCGGCCGGTGAAACATCCGATAATAGAAACCGGCGGGCATGAACCGGCTGAGCTTGTCCATGAAGGCCATCGGATCCCACTGGGGGCCGCCGAAGCCGGTCTGGGGGGCAGCTGTCATGCCGTCTCGCAGGACGGTCTTTTCCGCCGCGACGTTGGGCAGCCCATCCACCCGCATCAGGGTGTTGCTGCACTCGCCGTCGAGGCTGTAGAGACCCCGGGGACGATGGTATTTGAGGCTGCGCGAAAAAATTCGGACGCCTCCGGCGTAGAGAGCCGTGGCGAGCGTGTCCCCTTCGACACCCTCACACAGCTTTCTTCCATACTGGAATTTGAGGCGCGTTTCCGGCTGAATCCGCAGGGTGGGCAGGTTCGTGAGTCTGGTCATTTCCGGATCCCCTTTACGTATGATCTTCGGTCGCTTCCACCTGGAGATTGGTTCTCGTGTCGCGGTAGATGGTGAACCAGCTCCCGCAGCCGCTGCGGTGGTACCACCACTCCTTCTGAACGCCCGCCCGGCATTCGTTGAGGTGCACGTGCTCGCACCATCGCTCCGGGCTCACGTCACTGCCCCGGGGCGCAGGTCCCTTGTCCTCGCCCCCGTATCGAAATTCATACCCGTCTCGTTTCCCGCAGAGGGGACAGGTGATGTGTAGAGCCATGAGGTCCTCCGATAGAGTCTGTTTGCACTTGTGCGTGAATGTCCTCCGCCCTTCCGAGAGCCCCCCTCAGTTATCGGGAGAATATTCCACCAGGGCGGCGGTTTCCCCCATGAGCCGGTGCTGCTCGAAACGCCTGAGCGTGAAGGGCTTGAGGATGTCCGGGCACTCCTCTTTCGCCATGAACTCGGCCATGTACTTCCCGGTCACGCAGGAGGACTTGAAGCCGAAGTAACCCCAGCCGCAGTCCATGTAGTACCCGCGCACGGGGTCGTTGCCGTCCATGATGGGCGCCATGTCGGGGGTCATGTCCGCCAGCCCGGCCCAGGTCCTCATGAACTTGACCCCGCGAAGGCAGGGCAGCATTTCGCTCAGAGCCTCGGCCTGGTGCTTGATGTAGTGCGCACTCGTTCCCGTGGTGTAGTTGGGCCAGGGGTCCATGTGGGCGCCGGTGGCGATTTCCCCTTTGAGCGTCTGGTTGGCGTAGCAGTGATACATGCCCGATGAGACCACGTGGTGCAGGATGGGCTTGAGGGGCTGGGTCACCATGGCCTGGATGGTCAGCACGCTGATGGGCAGCTTGATCCCGAGCATCCGGGAGGAGATGTCCGCCGAATATCCGCCTGCGGCATTGAGGACCCTGGGGGTCTGGATGCGCCCCTTGTCCGTCTCCACGTGGGTGACCCGGCCGTTTTGAGTGCCGATCGCCAGCACCTCCGTCCCCTGATGGATGTGGACACCCAGCCTGGAGGCTCCCCTGGCGAGGCCCCACACGACCGCGTCGTGGCGCACGATGCCTCCCGGCGGGTGGAACATGCCGCCGAAAATCGGGTAGCGGGGCCGGTCGGAAATGTCGAGCAGCGGGATCAGTTCCTTGCACTCTTTGGGGTCGACGAGGCGAATGTCGATGCCATGGAACTGGGCGGAGGAAACCTGGAGGCGCATGGCCTTGAGCGCCGCGTCGCTGTGGGCCAGGTTGAGATTCCCGCAGTTGTAGAACATGAGGTTGAAATCGAGCTCCCGGGTGAGCACGGGCCAGAGTTCCAGGGCTTCCTTGTAGAGGGGGAGGTTTTCCTGGGTCCGCTGGTTGGCGCGGACGATGGCCGTGTTCCTGCCCGAGCCCCCGAAGCCCATGTAGCGCTTTTCGATGACGGCCACATCGCGGAGGTTGTGCCGGCTTGCGAGAAAATAGGCCGTGGCGAGGCCGTGCAGGCCGCCTCCGATAATGACCGCGTCGTAGGAGGTTTTTTGTGAAGGGGTCTTCCAGAGTCGCTTGGTCTTGCCGAACATGTCGTGCCCTTTCGGTGTGGAGAAAATTCCGTTGCATCCCCTCATTTTCATGTGTTCTCGGCCTCTTGGAAGAGCAATGGCCGTACCACGGCGCGTCGGGGCGGGTTCGGATGTTTTTAACCGAAAGTAATGACATGAAATTTTTTTGAATCTGATGAAAGTCCGGGGAGCCGGAAGCGGAAGAAGAGGAAATCAGGCTGGAACAAATTGGGTATTTTCAGAATGCAGTGCCACAATTTGGCACAAATTTGTTTCGAAATGAACTCCGCCACAAAACAAAGCGTTCAAAATCTGCACAAGAGGTTCAAAATCCGCGGCAACGCCACTCCGAGAGAGAATTCCCCCTGGAGGGGAATCAGGGGAGAGACGAATCGACGCGGTGCCCCATTGATCTCTCCGGCAAAATACAATATAAGATTCCCCCCTGGAGGGGGTTAGGGGGGTGTTTCTTCGATCTCCTCATACCGGAGAGAAACATTGCGATGCGCGCGCCCTGACAGATCAACATGCGTTGCAAATTGAAGCCCACATCCGCGCCGCCCCAACTTGCCCGGCGTTCGCTCCATCACACCTCACCTGAAACGGGGATCAGTGGAGGGATAACAGGACAGGAAACAGCCCGCCCCGGCCGATGAGGAAGAGTTCATAGGCCACGAGCAGACCGTAGAGGCACGGGATGACCGTCAGGACGGCTCGCACACTGACCGTTCGGCCCAGGATCACGAAGTTCTTGTGCACCAGGAGCCACAGGACACCGGCGGCGGTGAGTCCGTACTTGAAGAGGAAGAAGCTGAGCGCACCTTTCTCGAGGAAGTAATCCATGACGGGGTTGAGTTCGCTGCCTCCCATGGCGATGAGAAAGAGGGTCAGGTAGGCGTCGGTGACCGAGAGCAGCAGGGCGGCCACCACCAGCAGGACGTGGTTGCCATCGTAGAGATCCACGTACTGGTGGATATCCCGGTCTTCGATTCTCCGCACATGGCGGCGGCGCCCCCTGAGGCTTGCGAGGGAAAGGGGCCGTGTGGGCCGGGCCCTTCGATCCACGCCCAGCCGTTTTTCCGCAGAATGTTCACCTTGCATCGCATCCCCACGTTGTCGCTTCACACCAAAAGCAGCCTGCACGACTGCGCACCCAAAAAGCATTACATTCGACGACCCCGCCAACCTGACACAAACGTCGCGAGAGGTCAACGGATTTTGGGAATGTCACCGCCTGTGGCACCGGTTCTGGACCGGAAGAGCGGAGCCCCAGTCCATCCATTGTCACGGGCCCGCGTCGTGCTGCTGTCGATGATGCCCGCACAGAGCGCGCGAACCACGTGAACAACAGTCGGCAACTTTGCGATCCGCATTGAAGGGTGCGAGGCCGCAAAACCAGGTCGACCCGGTATCCCGCCAGGAAACAGGTTTCCGGAAGAACAAAACCTGCAATGGCCCATGAAGCGTGCCGTCCGCACCTCTCAACGAAACCCGAGGGCTACCACGCCTGCCAAGGAAACCGTCGGGCCTCCTCGGGAGTTCATCTTATAACCGCCTTTTCCCACGCGCCAGGGCGCCGCAGGCATAGCCTTTGTCCAATGATTATGAGTAAGTGCATTGATCCTGGGGACAACATTCTGTAATCTGGCTCCAGCATGATCCCTGGGACACCTCGATCTTTGGTCCCTTTGACCCGTCACGCCGTACCAATCGGTTCGATCTGCTCGATATTTTTTCATCGCCCCCATGGGAGGGAACCGCTGTGTTCCCTCCCATGGGGTTATCATGCCGCATCATGCATGGTTCACGCATAAGAGGGTCGCTATGCTTCGAATCCCCAAACCTCCAGGCCTGGGCCGGTTGCATCAAGAAACGCGGCGAGTGTCCCGCATTCTCGCGATCCTGCGCCTCGTGGATACGAACCCTCATCGCTACGGCAGGAAGGACCTGGCGGCTCGCTTTGAAGTGAGCGTGCGAACAATCCAAAAGGACCTGGATGTGATCCGGCACGGCCTCAAACTGGAAATCACCGCGTCTCCCAGAGGCTACCACCTCCCCACCTCTCCCGGGCTTTCGCGGGTGAGGTTCACTTACGGAGAAGCGCTGGCCCTGCTGCTGGCCGTTCAGACAGCACGTTGCAATACAGGCGTCCATTCTGCGGAGCTTGACGCTGCGGTGGCCCACCTTGAAAACCTGTTCCCCGCGGAATTCATCCCTCACCTGAAGCGACTTCACCGATGCGAACAGAGAAAAGCCTCGGGGAAAAATCGGCAGGAGATTCTCGATCTCCTGCACCAGGCCCTTTTGCGGCGCTGCAAGGTGAGCATGCTCTACCGGACCAGTTCCCGCAGCGGCGAAGAAAACCGCCGCACCGTGCACCCTTATCACATCATGCCTTTTGTCCGCTCCTGGCATCTCATCGCCCACTGCGAAATGCGCGGAAAGGTGCTCACCTTCAAAGTGGACCGCATCGCCCACGCGAAACTTCTCTCTGAAAACTATGACCTCCCAGCCCTCTTCAGCCTGGACGATTATGTGGGTAGCGCCTGGGGGCTCATGAACTCGGGAAACGAGGAACCGGTGGAGGTGGAATTGCTGTTCGAACCGGAAGCGGGCCGCTGGGTGGCCGAAGAACACTGGCACAAAAGCCAGCGGGTGGAACCCCTCCCTGATGGCCGCATCCGTTTCCGGCTCTTCCTCCCACTGACTCCCGATTTCGTGAGCTGGATTCTCTACTACGGCCCCCGCGTTCAAGTCATTCACCCTCGCGAGCTCCGCGACCGGGTGGCGGCAGAGCACCACCGGGCTAAAAGACTTTATGAGTGATGAAACCGCTGAACAACAGGATAGGGTGAAAAGAGGGAAATTTGATTTCAGTGTAAAAAACCATGAACCGATACCCCCCGAATGAGGAAAAGAAAATTCACGCGAGATGCAGTACAGCAAACCGGAACTGAAGATTCTTGAAAAAACCACTTGCCACAATGAAATCCCAGGGAGAATTAAATTTGCAAAACGTACCCTTGGCACACGTCTCGGAAGATGGGCGGCTGCATCTGCTCAAGGATCATCTGATGGGCACTGCGGAGCGAGCAGCCCTGTTTTCTGCCGTTTTCGGTTTCGGCTCCTGGGGATGGCTGGCCGGTCTCTGGCATGATCTGGGTAAATACGGTCCGCCTTTTCAGAAAAAGATCCGAGCTGCCGCCGGAGAGGGTGCCCACCTGGAGGCCAAAGCGAGAGTCAATCACTCCACAGCGGGTGGCCTTTATGCCATTGAGCGGCTCGGCATCGCCGGAAGATTGCTGGCTTACATCGCCGCCGGCCACCATGCCGGGCTCCCCGACTGGGAAGCGGACAAAACAGGCCAGGCGGCTCTTTCGCAACGATTGGAGGAAAAGGATCTGCTCGAGGCGGCACTCGCAGGCGGCATTCCGAGAGAAATCCTCGATCAACCATTTCCCAAAGAAAAGCCGATTGGCCGGGACCCCGCTTTTTGGGTGCGAATGCTCTTTTCCTGCTTGGTGGACGCCGATTTTCTCGATACGGAAGAGTTTTTCGACCCGGAAAAGGCAAGCAGGAGGAGTGGATATCCTTCACTGCAGGAGCTTTCGTCGCATTTCACGTCGTACATGTCGGCTAAGCAGACCGCTGCCAGAAAAACACCGGTCAATCAAATTCGAACCGAGATTCTGACACGGTGCATCCAAAAGTCAAAGGACACCCCGGGAATTTTCAGCCTGACCGTTCCCACCGGAGGAGGGAAAACTCTTTCGTCCATGGCATTTGCGCTGAATCACGCAGCCATCCATGGGCACCGGCGCATCATTTACGTGATTCCTTACACCAGCATCATTGAACAGACCGCCGACCAATTTCGGCAAATCTTCCCTGATGGAGTCGTGGAACATCACAGCAACCTCGACGATTCCGGACCCGAAAGTGAAACAGCGCGTTCACGCCTCGCCTGTGAAAACTGGGACGCGCCCATCATTGTGACGACCAGCGTGCAGTTTTTCGAGTCGCTCTTTGCGGCACGACCAAGCCGCTGCCGCAAACTGCACAATATCAGCGGGAGCGTGGTGGTGCTGGATGAAGTGCAGCTCCTGCCACCCGAATTTCTCCGGCCCATTCTCCATGCACTGGCCGAATTGCGCACACACTACAACGTCACCGTGCTCCTTTGCACCGCGACCCAACCGGCCTTCGACCCGCACAAGGAACCCGGTTTCGATTTTCAGGGTCTGGAGGGCATCGTCGAAATCATGGAAGACCCGCCCGCGCTTTACGAGAGCCTGAAGCGAGTGGAGGTGAAAGTGCCGGCAAATATCCACGAGCCTCGAACCTGGGAAGATCTGGCTATGGAACTTGCCTCAATCCCTTCGGTGCTGTGCGTTGTCAATCGTCGCGACGACTGCCGAATTCTCTGGTCCCTCATGCCCGAGGATACTTTTCATCTGTCCGCTCTCATGTGCGGCGCTCATCGATCCCGTTGCATTGCCGAAATCAAAGCTCGGCTGGCAGATGGGCTGCCCACGCGTGTCGTGAGCACCCAACTGGTCGAGGCAGGAGTGGATCTGGATTTTCCCGTGGTCTACAGGGCCCTGGCAGGGCTGGATTCCATCGCGCAAGCTGCAGGACGATGCAACCGCGAGGGGTTGCTGAAATGTGGTCAGGTGGTTGTTTTCACTCCGCCCAGCCAACCTCCGGCAGGGATCCTTCGGCAGGCAGCGGGGATCGGTGCCCAGATGCTGCGCGAAACAGACCCAGATCCTTTGGCCCCGCATCGTTTTACAGAGTATTTCCGTCAACTGTATTGGCTCCAGGGCAGTGATCGGCTGGACTCCAAAAACATCCTGGCAGTCCTAAACCCCGACAATAAATTTCGCTTCAGCTTCCGAACCGCCGCTGCCAATTTCAAACTGATCGACGACAAAGCACAGGCACCGGTTCTGGTCTCTTACAGCGAAGACGGCATGAAGTTCATCGATCAATTGAAGCGCCTGGGGCCGGAACGCTGGCTACTCCGCAAGCTTCAGCGTTATGTGGTCAATCTGCCCAAGCACCTGCACAAACGGCTGTATTTGGAGGGCGCGCTCCAGGAGGTACATCCCGGGATCTTCGTCCAGGGCCATAGCGCCATTTATGACGACAAACTTGGATTCTGCCCCGACAGATCCATCATTTTCGATCCCGACGACCTGATCGGGTGACTCAAAAAAAGGAGGATCCAATATGGCAGAAACGTTGAGGAGCCGGACCTTTCGCCTCAGGGTCTGGGGAGATTACGCCTGCTTCACGCGACCCGAAATGAAGGTGGAGCGTGTCTCCTACGACGTGATGACGCCTTCGGCAGCTCGCGGTGTTCTCGAAGCGATTCTCTGGAAACCCGCGATCCGCTGGCAGATCTCCCAGATCGATGTGCTCAAGCCCATCAAATGGGCTTCAGTGCGACGCAATGAAGTCGGTGCCGTCATGTCTCCCCGCTCCAGCGGTCTGTTCATCGAAGATCAACGTCAGCAAAGAGCGGGACTGTTTCTGCGCGATGTGGATTACATACTCCACACCCACTTCGAGCTGACAGAAAAAGCGGGCACCGAGGACAACATCAAGAAATTTGAAGAGATGTTCATGCGTCGAGCGGAAAAAGGCCAGTGCTTCCAACACCCTTATCTCGGGTGCCGGGAGTTTGCGGCTCAATTCGAACTGGTCAAGACATCCCAGGACGGCCCCAGCCCCATCGCAGAAACACGGGATCTGGGCTTCATGCTCTATGATATGGATCACTCCGGCACAGAGCCCATGCCCATGTGGTTCCGTGCACAGTTAAGAAATGGGAGTGTGGCCGTGCCCCAACTTGGCAGCCCGGAGGTGCGGCGATGATTTTACAGGCACTGGATGGTTATTACAGTCGATTGCAGAAAGAAGTTTTAGCAGATGTGGCTGCCGAGGGATTTCAGAGACAACCGATCCCCTTTATCGTCGTGCTGAATCCGCACGGCGGTTTTGTGGGGTTGCTGGACACCCGCACCGGAGAAGGCAAGAAGAAAACAGCAAGACAATTCAGCGTGCCCAAGGGGGTCAAAAAGACAAGTGGAATCGCCGCCAATCTCTTGTGGGACAGTCCTGCGTATGTTTTTGGTCGTCCCAAACCAGATCCAAAGAAAGACCCGACCAAATTGGCAGCAAGGGCCATGGATCAGCGCCTTTGTTTTCTGGAGGCCATTCGCAGGCAACTAGCGCCGGCTCATGGTGATACAGGACTCGATGCAGTCCTCAAATTCCTTGAGAGAGGTGATTTCACCGCGGTGTTCGATCATCCTCTATGGCCCGAAGTTGAAGAAACCGGTGCAAACATCAGTTTTCAACTGGAAGGCGATGCCTGCCTGATATGTGAGCGTCCTGCTGTTGCATCGGCTTTGACTCAAAAAACTGCCGTTACGGACGACAAGCTCCAGAGCTGCCTTGTCAGAGGAGTTCTCGATGAGCCCAGTCGGCTGCACACGTCGATCAAAGGAGTCTATGGAGCGCAGACATCGGGGGCGAACATCGTATCTTTCAACCTGCCTGCATTTACATCCTACGGAAAAGAACAGAGCCTCAACGCGCCGGTCGGAAAACGCGCTGAATTCGCTTACACAACAGCATTGAACCATCTGCTTGCCAAAGGGTCTAGGCAGCGACTCCAAGTTGGAGACGCGTCCACAGTTTTCTGGGCTGAAAAGGAACATGACATTGAAAACGTTTTTGCCGAATTGTTTGGTGAACCGGCAAAAGGTGAACCTGAGCAAGACTACAAGCAACTTGTTGCCACCTTCCGCTCACCCGAAACGGGTTCGCCACCCAGGCTCGACCCCGGGACGCGCTTTTTCGTACTGGGGCTGGCTCCCAATGCCGCCCGCATTGCCATTCGCTTCTGGTACGCAGGAACGGTTGCCCAAGTTGCCGGCAACATTGAGCAGCACTTCGAAGACATTGAGATAGCTCATGGTCCTAACCAGCCCCTTCACCTTTCTCTCTTTCGACTTCTGATCGGCACCGCCGTTCAGGGTAAAGCCGACAACATTCCACCAAACGTGGCCGGTGAATTTATGAAAGCGATCCTCACAGGCGCGCCGTATCCTCGGACACTCCTCGGTGCAGCGATTCGTCGGTGTCGTGCAGAACGCGAAATCACTTACCCCCGTGCTTCACTGATCAAGGCCGCACTCATTCGGGAAGCGAGATACTATCAAAAGAACCCAAAGGAGGTCAGCATGTCTCTCGATACTGGCAATAGCAATGTTGGTTATCGTCTCGGGCGCCTCTTCGCGACTCTGGAGAAGATCCAGGAGGAAGCAAACCCCGGCATCAATGCCACCATTCGTGATCGTTTCTATGGCTCCGCGTCAGCAACTCCAGTCGCCGCTTTCCCGCATTTGATGAAGCTCAAGAACCATCACCTGAGCAAGCTGGAAAACAGAGGCCGAGCGGTCAATCTTGAGCGCTTGATCGGGGAAATCATGGACGGGATCGTGGACTTCCCAGCACACCTCAGTTTGCCCGATCAAGGTCGCTTTGCCGTCGGGTATTACCACCAGCGTCAAGACTTTTTCACCAATTCAAAGAGAGACAAACCGTCCGTTGAGCCTTGAGGAAGCAAGTGGGAAGAAACCCATCTTCCGCTGGTCCATGATTTCTCACATGCACGAAACACTCAGGCGCCATTAGCCTTCATCAATGCATCCCCAAATCTACTTAAGGAGAGATGAACCATGAGCGACTCCATCCAGAAACGTTACGATTTCGTACTGATCTTTGACGTCATCGACGGAAACCCCAACGGTGATCCGGATGCCGGTAACCTTCCACGCATGGATCCTGAGACAGGACACGGATTGGTGACGGATGTCTGCTTGAAGCGCAAGGTCCGCAATTATGTTCAACTCACCAAGACCCAAGATGAGAACGACAGAAAAGGTTACGAAATTTTCATTAAAGAGAAGGCAATTCTAAATAAACTCATTGACCAGGCCCACGAAACTGAGGAGGTCAAGAAAAAGGAAAAGGGGGAGAAGACCGAGGCGGCAAGAGAACATATGTGCAAGACGTATTTTGACATCCGTACCTTTGGAGCTGTCATGTCCACAGGAAAGAATGCAGGCCAGGTCCGCGGACCGGTCCAGCTCACCTTTTCCCGAAGTGTCGAACCCATCGTGCCGTTGGAACACAGCATCACCCGCATGGCGGTGGCCACAGAGGCCGAGGCGGAAAAACAGCAGGGTGACAATCGCACCATGGGACGTAAATTCACCGTGCCGTATGCGCTTTATCGATGCCATGGTTTCATTTCTGCCCCCCTTGCCGAGCAAACAGGTTTCTCGAAACAAGACCTGGAGCTCCTCTGGGACGCCCTGACCAACATGTTCGAGCACGACCGGTCGGCGGCACGCGGCCAGATGGCCACACGAAAACTCATCGTTTTCGAGCACAACACCAAGATGGGAAACGCCCCGGCTCATGAATTATTCGAAAGGGTGAAGGTGGCGCGGGCAAACGGTGCTGCCGGGCCGGCGAGGTCTTTTTCCGATTATGAGGTCAAGGTGGAAAAGGACAGCTGCCCGCAAGGAGTAACAATCGAAGAAAAGATATAATGCCATGTATATGGAAGAGGATCTATTGCCCCTATCGGGCCTTCAGCACTTGCTCTTTTGCGAGCGGCAGTGCGCATTGATCCACGTGGAACAGATGTGGGTGGAAAACCTTTTCACCGCCGAGGGGCGCATCATGCACGAGCGGGTCGACTCCGGGGGAACCGAATCCAGGGGCAACGTCCGAATTGCGTTCGGCCTCCCCCTGCGTTCCCTTCGGCTCGGGCTTTCAGGCAAGGCGGACGTGGTGGAATTCCACCGAGAAAAAAACGAGTCGGGCCAAACGAAATCCGAGGCAATTGTGTGGCGACCTTTTCCCGTGGAGCACAAACGCGGACGCCCCAAGAAGGAACATTGGGACAAGGTTCAGCTCTGCGCTCAAGCCATGTGCCTGGAAGAAATGCTCGGCATCGAAGTGCCCAGGGGCGCCCTGTTCTATGGAAAGACCCGCCGGAGAGTGGATGTGGTTTTCGACCGTGATTTGCGGAAGAACACCGAGGACACGGCACGCCGTCTTCATGCTCTGATCGATTCAGGGAAAACACCACGGGCGAAGCATGAGGAAAAATGTGAGTCGTGCTCTTTCATCTCGTTGTGTCTGCCCAAATTGACGAGCAGGAAACTTACCGTCGCGGATTACCTCGCGCAAGTGATGGGAGAGTGATGAAGTTGGTGACAAGGGAGGAGAGAAGGGTGTCATCTGCAACAGTTGAAAACGCTATGCATGGCTTGTACCACCCGGTCCATCGTGCGCCCGGCGCCTCCACGGAGGGAATTCTTTAAGGAAAACAAATGAAAAAACTCCTCAACACCCTTTATGTGACCACCCAGGGAGCGTATCTCTCCAAGGAGGGCGAAACGGTGCTGGTTTCCGTCGAGGGAGAAAAGCGCCTCCAGGTGCCCATCCATACCATCGGCGGGGTTGTTTGCTTTGGCCGTGTGATGTGCAGCCCTTTTCTCATGGGCTTTTGTGCAGAAAACAATGTGGGCATGAGCTTCCTTTCTGAAAACGGAAGGTTTCTGGCCAGGATCCAGGGGCCGGCGACTGGAAACGTACTTCTGCGCCGCGAACAGTACCGGCGAGCCGATGCGCCGGATTTTTCAGCAAACATGGCAAGGTTTTTCCTCGCGGGCAAAATCGCCAACTGCAGGACCATCCTGCAGCGGGTTCTGAGGGATCATGGGAACAAGATTGCCCATGCTGAAGTCGAAGAGGCCGTGGCTCTGCTGGCAAGGTCTCTGAGGCGCCTGGAAAATACCGAGTCCCTGGATGGACTGCGGGGCATCGAAGGCGAAACAGCCCGCTGTTATTTCAGCGTTTTCGATCACCTTATCACCAATCAGAAGAACCACTTCAGTTTCCAAGGGCGAAACCGGCGGCCTCCCCTGGACAACGTGAATTGCCTTCTGTCATTTTTGTACACGCTGCTGCTGCACGACATTCGTTCTGCCCTCGAAGGGGTCGGACTCGATCCGACAGTGGGTTTTCTGCATCGGGATCGACCCGGGCGGGCGGGATTGGCCCTCGATCTCATGGAGGAGTTCAGACCGTTCATGGCGGACCGACTGGCTTTGTCGCTCATCAATCTGGGACAGGTCAACGGGAAGGGATTCATCAAGTCTGAAACTGGCGGTATCACCATGACCGATGCGACCCGCAAGGAGGTCATTGTGGCTTATCAAAAGCGCAAACAAGATGAGATCCTGCACCCTTTTCTCCAAGAAAAACTGGCCTTTGGAATCCTCTTTCATGTGCAGGCTCTGTTGCTGGCACGCCATCTGCGTGGAGATCTGGACGGTTATCCCCCGTTTGTCTGGAGGTGATGAACCATGATGATATTGGTCAGTTATGACGTTGCCACAACCGACAACGCGGGTCAAAAGCGCCTCAGGCGAGTGGCTCAAATATGCAAAAACCACGGCCAACGGGTCCAGTACTCCGTTTTTGAATGCATCGTCGATCCGGCGCAATGGACCATTTTCCGGCGAAAGCTCGAAGATGTTATCAATCCGGACGAAGACAGTCTGCGCTTCTATTTTCTCGGCGCCAATTGGCGAAAAAGGGTGGAACATGTTGGAGCAAAACCCTCTTTCGACCAGGAAGGCCCCTTGTTGGTCTGATGCTCCGCGAACCCCAAGCACACACCCCTGGCCCAGAAGGATCGCGCAGCCACAAACATCTGCAGTTACAAGATGTTTTGAACCGAAGCATTTGGATACCCTTTGGAGGAATCACCTCTGAGGTCGGTTCGCAAATCACGCCGCAATATCAAAATCTTTTCCGCAAGATGCAAATGTTGCGGTCGCCCCCCGCGCGGGGGCGTGGATTGAAACGCATCCGGTGCGCGCGGGGCTGGTCGGCCGAGCTGGGTCGCCCCCCGCGCGGGGGCGTGGATTGAAACTGGACAAGAACCTGCAGGCCAGTGT
>CAZZHS010000054.1:0-24480 GCA_964654275.1 uncultured Syntrophobacteraceae bacterium | reverse complement strand
CAAGCAGGTAAATCCTACCATAAAATCACTGGTTCCTCGCTGTTTAGCATGATAAGTGTTGGCTGGTCGCTTTTACCGAAACAGTCTCTCTCGAGGAGGCAAACAGATTCTGCCTCAGGGCCGGCGTTCGGGCACCTCGCTCTTCCATGCGCAGCATGGAGTGAAACCTTGCGGTTCCTGCTGCGGGGTCTTCTCGGCAGGTTGATCCGGTGTGGAGTGGGCCCTCACAAGATTTCAGTGCTCGAGGGTCCTGCAGCTTGCGAAAGGAAAAAACACTCGTGGCCTGGCAAATCGCACCTTCCATCGCCGAAATTCTGCAAAAGGCAGCCGAAGCCTCCGGAATCACGAGGGACGAGGCTCTAAAGCTCATGAGCCTGCATCCCCTGAGCAAGGAGGGCTATGCCCTCATGCAGACCGCCGATGAACTCTCCCGCCGGACCTTCGGAAGCAAGGGTGAAAACCACTTTCACATCGGCGTGAATGTGGAACCCTGCCCCATGGATTGCCGCTTCTGTTCGCTCACCAGAGCCGCGGGCATCTTCAAAGTGAAGGAAGAGTTCTCCTTCGAGCGGATCCTCGCCTGGGCAAGAGAGGCCGAGGCGAAATCGGCGGACGCCCTCAATCTCATGACCACAGGGATGTACCCCTTCGAAAAACTGGTGGAAATGGGTGTTCTCCTCAGTAAGGCGGTCAAGACGCCCCTGGTCGCCAACACCCGCGACATCAATCACAAAGAGGGGGAGCAGCTCCTCGCATCGGGCTTCGTGGGTTTCTACCATGCGGTGCGCCTGGGCGAGGGAAGAGACACGCCCTTTTCTCGCGAAAGACGAATCCAGACGATCCGCGTGTTGAAAGACGTGGGATTGCAGTGGATGAACTGTATTGAACCCGTTGGCCCCGAACACAGCCACGAGGAGATCGTGGACCTCATGTTCCTGGCCAGAGAATATAAGGCCACCTATTCGGGTGCCATGCGTCGGATCAACTTTCCCGGTTCCCCCATGGCCCCTCTGGGCATGGTCACGGAATTGGAGCTGGCCAGGGTGGTCGCGGTGAGCCGGCTGGTCATGGGGAATGTTCCAATGGCCCACTGCACCCATGAACCCAACATGACTTCGCTCATGGCCGGGGCCAATCTGCTGTTTCCCGAGGTGGGATCGAGCCCGCGGGACGATCGGCCGGATTCCAGCGAGGGAATCGGGCGCAATGTCACGGACTGCGGAAAGATGCTCAGGGAGATGGGGTGGAATCCCCTGCTGCCCTCCAATTGCTTCAAGCTCCAAAAAGGGAGGATCGAGGGGAGTTCCTCGAAGTGAAATCTCTTGGGTCATCTCCAGGGCCATTTCCCCCGGGACCTCTATGAACAGGGAACCCTGCGGCGATTTCAAGCTCGGCCGGAAGGGTGGAAATTACCGATGATTGAGAGCCCTTGGATCTCGCACACTTTATTTCATGAGTCTCCCGCGATGAGGATGAGGTCATGATGCTGTCCAACTTAAACCTTCTCAGAGTTTTTCTCATTGCATGTTTTCTCGCGGCCGGCGCCCCGCCATCCGCCGCAAAAGACGAAGTGCGTGTGGGAACCTGGAAAACGGCCCAGACGATCCAGCCGTTTTTCTACGAAAATTTCTATTCCGGGCCCGGGAAGATCCGCATCTTCACCTTCACCAATCCTGCGGACCAGAAAAACGCCCTTTTGGCCGGCAGCCTGGACCTGTGCGGAACCACCATCGCCCATGCCATTCACTCTGCGTCGACGGGCCAGCCGGTGGTTGTCGTGGCCGCACTTTGCAACAAAAGCTCCGCCCTCGTCGTCGGGAAAAAGTCTCCCATCCAGACCATCGCAGATCTCAGAGGAAAGCGCATCGGCTATGTCCCCGGGACCATGCACGAGATCCTTCTGAGGGAGACCCTGACACGACAAGGCATTGCGGTCGAGAAGGACGTCGTGCTGGTCCGGGTTGACTTTTTCGACATGGGAATGGCGCTCGCCCGCGGCGATCTGGATGCATTTCTCTCGGGAGAGCCCTTTCCGACCCTTGCCGTCCATCAGGGATACGGAAGAATTCTGGCACATCCTTATTTCGATGAAACCATCGGCACCATCAATGCCGGGATGCTGGTCACGCGGGAAATGATCGATGCGCGACGGGACGAGGTCCAGCGGCTGGTCTCAGCCCATGCCGCGACAACCCGGTACCTCCAGAAACACCCTGAGCAGTGGCTTCAGCGGGCTTCGGAATTTGGCATGTCCGTCGAAATTCTCAGGGCAGCGGTGCCAAACATGGAGCCGGCCTGGCACATGGATGAGGATTATGTCAGGAAGGCCCGCGCACTGGGAGAACGAATGGAAGCCCTCGGCATCATTTCAAAACAGCCGGACTATGCGCGGCTCTTCGATCTCTCTTTTGTGAAGGAGGTCCAGGAGAACCTGGACCAAGAACCCTGAGAGCCAACGATTTGCGCGGCACAACGGCGCACTCACGGACTCCCTGCGATGAGCCAGGACTCGACCCCCAAACCAAATCTAACCGGCTGGCGACCGGTGCTTCCCTGGATCCTGCCCTGCTCTCTCCTTGCCCTCTGGTTTGTGGTGAGCAAAACGGGGACGATTCCCGATTACCTCCTGCCACCCCCATCCCAGATCGTGTCGGCCTTCACCAGCTACGTCCTGGGAGAGGCCGGTGAGGGTCCTTACGCTGGAAGATTTCCCAGGGACCTTGCCTCAAGCCTTCTGCGCGTGGGCGCTGGTTTTTCCACGGCGGTGCTCCTCGGCCTCCCGCTGGGACTGGCGTCCGGGCGGGTTCCCGTCTGTCGTGAACTGCTCAGTGGCTTCATCAACGGCATTCGGGCCGTTCCGGGAATCGCCTGGCTCCCCCTGGCCATGATCTGGTTTGGCATCGGCATGAAAACAACGGTTTTCCTTGTATCCCTCGCGGCATTTTTTCCCATTTACCTCAATGCCGCTGCGGGCGCCGGCCAGGTCAACCCGGTGCTTCTGCAGTCGGGCGCCATGATGGGAGTGGGACGTGTGCGGGGGATCTTCGCCATTCTGATTCCCGCCGCCATGCCGCACCTCGTGACGGGACTCCGCCTGGGGCTCGGCATCAGCTGGGCCTACCTGGTGCTGGGCGAACTCTCGGGGGTGCCCGACGGACTGGGCTCCGTCATCATGGATGCGCGAATGCTTGGTCGGACGGATTTCATCATGGTGGGGATTTTTGTCATCGCGGTGGCCGGCCGCATGAGCGACCGCATCCTGACCGCCTGCCTCAGGCTCTGCTTCAAAAGTGCCAGGAGGTTGACGTGAAATCACGGGCCAAGGTCATTTCCCTTGATAAACGGCTGGGGTCGAAGGATCCCGTCTTCGAGGTGAGCGCGCTTTGCAGGAATTTCCCTGTGGCGAGTTCATCCCTGGCCGTTTTGGATCAGGTGACCTTTCGCGTTGCGAAGGGCGAGTTTGTCTGCATCCTGGGTCGAAGCGGGTGCGGCAAATCCACCCTGCTGAAAATTTTGGCCGGTTTCATCCCCCCCACCTCGGGACGGGTTTTGCTGAAGGGACAGGTCGTCGCCGGCCCAAGTCCGGACCGTTGCGTGGTGTTCCAGGAAGATGCTTTGTTTCCCTGGCTGACCGTCGAAGAAAACGTGGCTTTCGGACTCAGAGGAAAAGGTCCGGACAGGAAAACCATCCGAAAGGAAGTGGCTCGATACCTCTCCCTTGTGGGTCTGAGCGACTTTGGCAGCTATCTGCCGCGGGAAATTTCCGGCGGCATGAAACAGCGGGTTGCTCTGGCACGCGTGCTGATTCTGAAACCCCAGGTGCTCCTCATGGATGAGCCGTTCGCCTCGCTCGACGCCCAAACACGGGAGGAAATGCAGAGTCTGCTGCTGACCCTCTGGCGCCAACTGTCCCACACCATTCTCTTCGTGACCCACGATGTTGATGAAGTCGTCACGCTGGCCGATCGTGTCCTGATCATGACCCGTGCGCCGGGGCGCATCCATCGGGACATGGAACTGAGCCTCCCGCGGCCTCGCGCCAGGGACAGTGAGCGGTTCGTCGCCTGCGCCCGTCAACTGACGGAAGCACTGCGGGAAGGATCCTGAAGGGCTCGGGACGATTCGGCTCTCACCGCGAACATGAACCCATGACTCCTTGGGGAAACTCTCAGTCGGAGGATCCGGGTTCGCGCGTTCCGGATGTGTGTGGGTCCTGAATCAAATGCCTTTTGAGCATCTCCCGGCGATAGGCGTCCAGCAGGTGCGAGCGGGTGAGGATTCCCCTGAGCTTCAACGATCCGCCGGTCTCTTCCACGACAGGGAGCTGCTCCATGTCGATGAAACTGAATTTGTTGAGAGACGATGCGAGCGATTCCTCGGGGGTCACGTACACCAGGTTGTGGTTGGCCAGGTCCCTCGCAATCACCAGGTCTTTGAATCCCTCCTCGAACACGAATTCTTTCAGATCGGAAAAGGAAATCACCCCCTCCAGGTTTTCCTCTTCGTCCACGATGTAGAGGTAGTTGCCGGCATGAGCCAGGCAGCACCCGAGCACCTGGTCATAAGAGGCGTTGGCGGGAACCTTCAAGTGATCTCCGCGCATGACGTCTTTCACTCGCAGACTCGAAAGGATCCCCATTTCCCTCCCGGCGTCGATGTCCACCCCGCTCCGTGCCAGGCTCAGGGTGTAGATCGACCCTTGCAGGATGCTTTTCTGAACAAGCGTTGCAACGATGCAGGCGGTCATCATGGGGAGAATGACGGCGTAGGCATTGGTCAGTTCAAAGACCATGAGGATGGCGGTCATGGGGGCCTGCACCACGGCACCGAGCATGGCGCCCATGCCCACGACCCCAAAGGCCCCCGGGGTGGCTGCAATGGCGGGAAAGGCACGGTTGAACAGTTCCCCGCACGCACTTCCCAGAAAGGCTCCCAGAAACAGCGAGGGACAGAGGGTGCCCCCGGAACCTCCGGAACCGAGAGTCAGGGCCGTGGCAATGACCTTGAGCAGAACGAGGAGAAGTAATGTGTTCAGACCGATCTGTCCGTAAATGGCTTGCGTGATGGGTTCGTAGGAATACCCGAGAATCTGTGGGAAGAAAAGGCCCATCCCTCCCACGAAAAAGCCTCCCACGGCGGGCTTCAGGTATTTGGGCAGCCGCAGCTTGTGATGAAAGAAATGTTCCACTGTCACCATCGTGCGGATAAAAGCCACGGCAACCAGGCCGGCCATGACCCCCATGAGCGCATAGAGCAGGATTTCCCAGGGGCTGTTGAGGGCGTAGGGCAAGACATCCAGGACATTGCCCGTCCTGGAGAGAGACCGGGAGAACGCGGTGGCCACCACCGACGCGATGACGATGGGGCTGAAGGAATGTACGTTGAATTCCCCGAGGACGACTTCCAGGGCAAACAGCACGCCGGCGATGGGCGCATTGAAAATGGAAGCCAGTCCTGCCGCGGCTCCGCAGGCCACGATGACTCGAAGGCGGTTCCCCGCCACCCGCAAAAACTGCCCGACGCCCGATGCCAGAGAGGACCCGATCTGGATGATGGGTCCCTCGCTGCCGGCCGAACCGCCCGAGCCCAGTGTGATGGCCGACATGAACATTCGGAGAACCGAGTTGCTCCAGCGCATCACGCCGCTGTGGAGGGCCACCGCTTCCATGGTGGCGGGCACCCCGTCACGAACGGCGTCTTTGGGAAACATCACGATGAAGGGAGCCAGCAGGAGAGCGCCCAGAGCCGGCGTGAGGACCGTGAGGGCCGTGTGGGGACCCACGATTTCCGGCAGAAGTTCCCAAAAAAAATAGCTGGAAATTTCCAGCATTTTCTCGAAGATGAAGGCTCCCGCCCCCACCACGATCCCGACGATGACGGCGACGATGATGAGGAACGTTTGGTCGCTGACCTGAAAGCGCCTCAGAAGCTTGAAAAATCCTCTCTGGAGACGATCAGGAAGGAAAAGGCGTCTCACGCGAAGACCTTGTCGTTTCGGGGTTTCAGACAGTTCATTGCTGGAGATGCCGCCGGCGTCTCGGATTCGACATAAAGGTCATCCGATTCGCAGCACTCCTGCACATAGCCGTTGACCAGGTTCAGCCTGTCGAGCACCTGCAGGGCTGCTTCGTATTCCTGCGGCAAAATTTTCCGGTCAAGCGGGGGATGGTTCCACGCCTCATGGGCCGGAAAGTACTGATTCATGAGACTCACCCACACCGAAGGCCCCAGAGCGCTGACCAGGAACCTCAAACCTTCTTCCGTGCCGGAGAGGTCTTCGGGCAGCACCAGGTGACGCACCATCATGCCTCTCCAGGCCAGCCCCGAATCATCGAGCTGAAGATCTCCGACCTGCCGGTGCATCTCCAGCAGTGCCGCACGGTTGCGCTCCGGATAATCGGGAGCCTCCGAACAGAACACGGCGTCTTCCAATCGCGAGTATTTAATGTCGGGAAGGTAAATGTCCACAATTCCATCCAGAAGCCGCAGGGTCTCCAGACGTTCGTAGCCGCTGGTGTTGTAGACAATCGGCAGGTTCAGCCCGCGGGGGACGGCCAGAAGCAGGGCCCGGACGAAAGCGGGCATCTGGTGGGTCGAGGTGACGAGATTGAGGTTGTGCACACCCTTTTTCTGCAGGTCGAGCATCCCGGCAGCCAGCTCCTCGACGGACAGCGATCGCCCGACCCCCAGCCGGCTGATGGGAAAATTCTGGCAGAACCGGCACCGCAACGTGCACCCTGAAAAGAAGATCGTTCCGGAGCCGCGCGTGCCGGAAATGGGAGGCTCCTCCCAGGGGTGAACCGCCAGGGAGGCCACTTTGGCTCCCGCAGCCACTCCACAAAATCCCAGGCGCCCCTCGAGCCGATTCACGCCGCATTCCCTCGGACAGAGGCAGCAGGCCCGCAAAAGCATCTCCAAAGCCTCCGCCCGCTCGCGAAGCAGCCCCTTCTCATGCAGCCCCAGGTAAAGAGGCCGCCGGCATTCCGTTCCCCTCACCTCAGGACACCCTCTCCGTCCACTCTTCACCGTCCCAGACGCCCATGAGCCGGCCGCACCCGGCAATGTCGTAACCGCCGAGCGATTCGACTTTCTCCTTGAATTCGAGGCCCTCCACGATTTCCATGAGCAAGCGGACCTTTCCATCATGCCAGCTGAATTCGGGAACGACCAGATCGTAGCGCTCCTCCGCCACGGGTATGAATTCCAGCCCCAGGGCTTTGGCGGAGGCGTAAATGGCCATGCCCGTGTCGGCACGACCGCTGAGCACGTTCACCGCCACAGCCATGTGGGTGAATTCTTCCTGGTCATAGCCTTGGATGCCCTCGCTCGAAAGCCCCCGTTGCCGCAGAGCGTAATCCGTGAGAATCCGGGTTCCCGATCCGCCCTGCCGGTTGATGAAGGTCACACCGGGTTTGAACAGATCTTCGATTCCTCCGATGGCTTTGGGGTTGCCGGGCTTGACGAGAAGCCCCTGCCGGCGCCGGGCCAGCTGGACCAGCCGCACAGGCGTTCCTTTCAAGTAACGTTCGATGTACGAAAAATTGTAGTCGCCCGTTTCCGTGTCGAGAAGGTGAGAACCGGCCAGGTGAGTCTGCCCTCGTCGAATGGCCATGAGGCCGCCCAGGCTCCCCACATTGCTTGAAGAAAGATGCAGCCTGCTGTCACGCCGTTTCAGCTCATTGGCGAGGAGGTCGAGGGTGTTGTCGTGGCTGCCGATCATGATGAGGGTGTTTTCCAGCTGCTCCCGGGGTCTCAGGAGGCGGACCGCTACTTCCTGACCCTCGTTCAGTCCTTCCAGTTCCTGGGGAACCTGGAGAATGCCGTCGGCACGCGTGAGCGAGGTGATGACACCGGCTCCACGCTGGAGAGGCATGGCAATGAGACGCTCCTGCACCCTCCCCACAATGACCCGGACAAACTCCTCGAGTCCGAGGCGCGAGGGCAGTTTGCGTCCCAGCACCGCCGGGATGAGAGAAAACGACGGGCAGGGAATCCCTTGCAAAGAATGCAGCAGCGGCCTCACAAACTGCTCGAAGGAGAGGACCGCCGATACGGGGTATCCGGGAATGCCCACCACCGGCTTTCCGTGGACCATGCCCAGGATCGTCGGTTTGCCGGGCATCATGGTCACCCCGTGCACCCACACCTCACCCAGTTCCGCCATGACGGTGGAGGTGTAGTCTTCGGAGCCCGCAGAGGATCCTGCGTTCACCAGAATGACATCCGCCGGGGATGCGGTCGCCTCCTCCAACATGTTTCGAATGCTTGCGTAATCATCGGAAATGGTCCGGCGAAGCAACGGCTCCCCCCCGTTTTCCCGCACCAGAGCAGACAACATCGTCCCGTTGAATTCGATGATCTGACCGGGTGCCACTTCATCTGCGGCCTCGGGAGCGACCAGTTCGGTTCCCGTCGGCTGAATCCATACTCGGGGAACGGCGTGCACACAAACCTGTGTGAGGCCACCGGCCAGAAGTGCCCCCAGATCGGGGGGGCGGAGACGGTGATTCTCCGGCAGCAGCATTTCGCCCGCCACAATGTCCTCACCGACCTTGCGCACATGCTGCCAGGGGAAGGCCGCCGAACGGATCTCCACCTGGGTGTCCGAAATCCTCTCCACATGCTCGGCCATGATGACCGCATCCGTGTTTTCAGGGAGAGGGTCCCCCGTGTCAACGGGCACGGCCTGTTCATTCAAGGCCAGAGTGACAGGGCTCGTGGGGCCTGCACCGAACGTTTCCCGGGCCCGCACCGCAAAGCCGTCCATGGCGGCCCCATGATAATGAGGCACCGAGCGTCGTGCCACCAGCGGTTCGGCAGTGACTCGCCCCAGAGCGTCCACCGAGGACACCGTTTCTTTGGCCGTTCGGAGGTGCCCGGTCTTGCCGTCCCAGATGCTTCTGGCCTCGTCCAGAGTTTTCATGCTCAGGTAGATGTTTCGTTTGAACTCCGCCATGGGAGAGCCCCCCTTCATCTTTATCTTTGAAACCCGAAGCGATGCCTGTATTCGTCCCGAAAGCGCCGCACGACGCCAAGATTGACCTCGGCGATGTGGACCTGCTCCAGTTCGTCCAGCCGGTCCGTGACCCAATGCTGCACGTTGTCGAGGCTTCTGATCCACCTCCGGAAGTCTTCCTTGTCGAGCATCCTGGGCGGCTGAATCACGAAGCTGTCGCCCCCGTGCTGATGACTCCTCTTTCCATTGAAGAGGGCATTGTAGTCGGCGGTGTTGACCCCCACGACACAGAAGAAATGATCGAAGGCCCGCACCAGCGAACCTGTGATCCAGTGTCCTCTCAGGATGGGAAACGTGCTCAGGTTGAAAACAATCTCCACCCCCTGATCGGACAACTGGCGTGCCGCCTCGGGCTGCCCCCAGAAATCGATGCACACCGCCAGCCCGATTTTTCCGAAGTCCGTGGAAAAAGCCCGGTAGAGACCATCTCCTCGGGTCATTCCGAGGGAATCCCGTTCCAGAATACCCAGATTCCGCTTGCGCTGACGCCCCAGAAGGCGTCCCTGCCGATCGAAGAGGGTCGCGGTGTTGTAGAACTGATCCCCCTCCAATTCCGCCAGCCCGGCGATCACATAGGCCTTGTGCTGCCGGGCGGCCTCGGCGAGCCCCTCCTCACCCAGGTAAGGAAAATATTCGGGAAAACAGATGACATCGGGGTTCTCACCCCGGCATTTTTCCATGAGCTGCAGGGCATGGCCCAGGTTCTTCGGGTCGTCGAAAGACGGATAGGGCTTCGGCTGAATGAGAGCGACACGAATACTTTCCTTCATCTTTCCTCCTGCATTCCTTTGGAATCAAGTCCGGCCGGCATCTGCCTGCAAATCACTCCACTCCAGGTTTGCCATGTAGGGATAATGATCGGAGGGATAAAACCCGTCCAGATTGTCACGCAATATGTGCGCCTCTCGAACTGTGAATTCCGGAGTGTGGAGGATCCAGTCCATGCGGAACTTTTCGGGGCTCCCCTGAAAATCGTGCCGCGTCATGCTCCGTTCGTTTTCAGACTTCGACAGAGCTTGCCAGGTGTCCACCAGGAGCCTCCCTTCTTCCGTCAGGACTTTGTGCACCGCCGATCCTGGAGCATCGTTGAAATCTCCCAAAACGATGCACGGTTTGGCCTGCTTTTTAAGCCATTGCCCGATCAGCTTGGACTGTTCCAGGCGGGCCACCTCTCCAAGATGGTCCAGATGGGTCACCAGAGTGAAAAATTCGCGGCGCGACTGCTTTTCTCTGAAGCGACCGTAACTCAGCATTCGAGGGAATGCGCTGTCCCAGTTCTTGCTCCGATGGACGTGCGGCGTTCGGGACAGCCAGAACTCCTCTCCTGAAAGAAGGTCAAAGTCCTTTGTTCTGTAAAAGAGGGTGGGATACTGGCATGTGGCATCCCAGACTCGCTCGAAGGCAACCATTTCATATTCCGGAGAAAGTCGGCGCACCAGAAATTCGAGCTGGCTGCGGGTGCCCTCCTGAGTGCCGAGAATGTGCGGTTCATGACGGCGAATCACCTGGACCACAAAGTCACGGCGAAATTCCCACCCAAACCGCCCATCCTTTTCGTTTTCAAATCGCAGGTTGAAAGTCATGACCCGCATCGGAACTTTTCTCCTCCCTTCGAACACCCCTCTCCTTCAGGCTCTGAAGATTTCCCCTGTCACGGGCCTCGAGCGCGGCGAGGGGAACAGGTCGGCTGAGGCCGCCCGGTTCAGGGCTTCGGGACTTTCTCCCAAATATCCCAACTGGAGCCTGCAGTTCAAGGCCGCTCGATCCTTTCATTGCGTCAGGTTTTGCGGCAACGGCCGCCTTGAAGCACCAAAGTATTCTAAAGAGGCTTGCCCCGCAAGGCTTCCTTTCGAGAGACTTTTTGCGGGAGCCGGGGAATGAAAATCGGACGGGGAGAGACAGCGGGAATCTGAACAGGTTATTTATATACATTTCAACTATTTAGTTTTCACTTGACAACACGGACCTGCACCGTTTAATTAGAGGCAAGTTGCCTTGGGATCAGGCTGAAATGCCGACGAAATGACGAGGTAACTTATTTGACAATTCAGCGTACGGCATCCCACGTGAATTCATGAGGAGTTGCCACTGCGGCATTCGCAAGTGTGTCAGCGGAAATCCATGCTTTCATAAGCTTCCGGGACTTCGGCCCACACCTTGCGGAAAATGACGCACCGGGTTCGGGGATGGTCTTTTGGTGTGATGCTGCGTTGAGAAGAAACAAGTTCCCGACCCGATCGGTCCCGGGACTCTGTTCCACATCGTTTTATCCTGTTTATCCTGTCAGGCAGGAACACCTGCAGAAAGTTGAAAGGCAGGGGCAATTCCCATGAAAGAAGGAACATCAGGTGGGTCCCGTCAAAGGATTGTTGGAACGATCATCTTCCTATGCGGTTTTGTGCCGGCCTTGATCTTCGGCTGGCTCATTTTCCCGAACCTGCTCTACTCCAAACATCCCCAGCCCATGGAATTCAGCCACCTGGCCCATGAGGACATGAGTTGCGAGGACTGCCACAGCGTGCGGGAGGACGGTACGTACAGCGGCATCCCCAAGGTCGCCTCATGCGCCGAGTGCCACGAATCGCCCATCGGGGAGTCCAAAGCCGAGAAAACTCTGGTGGAGGAATACATTGAAAAGGAGCGCGAGATCCCATGGAAAATCTATGCGTGGCAGCCGGACAACGTTTACTTCTCTCATGCCCCTCACCTTTCCAGGGAAGTCGCATGCACTGAATGTCACCGGGACGTCAGCGGCGAGGAAAAGCTTCCGCCTTACCGTGAAAACCGCATCACGGGTTACAGCAAAGAGACCATGAAGATGATCACCTGCGAGAGGTGCCATGAGAAGCGGGGCGCAAGCAATGAGTGCGAGATCTGCCACAAATAGCTTTTCGCTGGAGAACGGGCTCCGCGGCCGCAGCCGCCCGGCAGTCTTCGAAGAGTCGGCAAGTTCCCCATCCATGATCAGCCGATACCACCCTTGAATTTGACCCGGCGCTTGGTTTTGCCCGGCTTTCACCGGGAAACTCCCTGAAGCGGACCGCTGGAGAGGACCATCACAATGGGAATGGGTAGGAGAGCGTTCTTGCAGTTCACAGCCGGTGCGGTGGGCGGCACGTTGCTGACGCCGATACCCTGGAAGTTGGCAGACGACAGTGCCATCTGGAGTCAAAACTGGTCCTGGAGACCTTCTCCCGAGCGCGGTGAGATCACTCAGGCGCCGACCATCTGCCTCTTCTGCGAAGGCGGTTGCGGCATACAGGCCCGCCTGGTGAACAACAGGCGGGCCATTCTCCTGGAAGGCAATCCCAATCACCCGGTCAATGCGGGAGGCATCTGTCCTCTGGGTGCGGCCGGACTTCAATTTCTTTATGCGCCCTACCGGATTCCCCAACCGCTGAAGCAGGCAGGCACGCGGGGGGATCTTTCCGGCTTTCAACCCATCACGTGGGATGAGGCCATGGATGAGTTGACGGGCAGACTCGCTCGGCTCCGCGAGCAGTCCGGGCCCCATGGACTGGCCGGCGTCACCACACACCGAGCCAGCAGCATGGATTCCCTCTGGAGCCATTTCTTCCAGGCCTACGGGTCCCCCAATCTTTTTAAAATGCCCTCTCCTGTGGACCATCAGGCGGCTGCAGCCTTCCTCACCACAGGCCATTTCTCTCCCGTCGCTTTCGATTTGCAAGACGCTTCCCTGGTGCTCAGCTTCGATACGGAACTCCTCGATGGCTGGGGGGCTCCCGGACGCATCCAGCGCCTCTTTGGGTCCTGGAACAGGCAGAATGCTTCTCAAGGCCGAACCACGCTGGTCCACCTGGGTTCCCGCTGCTCCATGACAGCGGCCAAGGCTAACCGGTGGATTCCCGTCCACCCGGGAACGGAACCCCTTGTGGCCCTTTCCCTGGCGCATGTCATGGTTCGGGAACGGCTCCACGATGCAGCCTATGTGAACACCCACGTTTTTGGGTTTGAAGACTGGCGGGACGCGGAGGGAACTCTTCAACAGGGTTTCAGGAGCTTCATCCTTTCCGGGGAGTTCAGCCCGCAACGCGTGGCCTCGAAGGCCGGTCTGCAGCCAGGGGAAATCATCGAACTCGCAAAGACCTTCGCCGCATCGCCCCGGTCCGTGGCCGTGTGGGGCAAGGGCCAGGAAGGTTTGCCGAGTCCCGCTCCCCACGACCTCAGCTACCTGGTGCTCAATATCCTCCGTGGCAACCTCACGGCGAGTGGAACCCTCTCCCTGGTTCCCCCCGTGCCCCTCGGCCCCCTTCCCTCTCCCGAACTGGATGCGGTCGCTCAGGAGGGGCTTGGACGCGCGAGGCAGGGCAATGCCCGGCTGCCCGGCGGGCATCCCGGATCTGCCGCAACGTTCTTCAGAGAGTTGAACGATCCGGCATTCCCCGTGCCTGAAATCCTTCTCGTCCATGAAGCCAATCCTCTTTATACGCTGCCGCAAACGGTGCAGGTGAGGCAGGCTCTGGACAGAATCGGCTGGATCGTCTCTTTTTCGCCGTTCATGGACGAAACGGCCCAGATGGCTGATCTCATTCTCCCCAATCATGCCCCCCTCGAGCGGCTGGATGACATCATCGGCCTGCCGGGGACTCCCTATGGCTATTACGCCGTGGCCAACCCCATTCTCACGCCGCAGCAGTACACGCGCCACACGGGAGATGTTCTTTTCCAACTGGCCCAGGTGCTGGGGGGAACTCCGGCACGGTCCCACCCCTGGAAAAGCTACGAGGCATACCTTCAGGATCGGGTCGCGGGCCTTGCCGCTTCCGGCTCTGGAATCGTCGCAGAATCGGAGGAGTCGAATCCGGACGCTTTGAAAGCGGGCGATGAACTGTCTCCCAATTTCAAAGACGCCGGGGATCTCTGGGGAAAACTACTCAAGGGGCACTGCTGGATCAGTCCTCCGTGGGACGTGCTCTCCAGGCTCAACACGCCTACGGGTCGCATCGAGCTGCTCACGGAGGCCTTTCAGGTGCCGGGAGGGCAGCCTGAAGCTGGCAGGATCGAGATCCCTTCCGTTCACGGCACTTCCACGGAAGAATCCGCAGAGTTTCCCCTTTATCTCATCCCCTACAGCACGCTGCAGGTCTCCAGCGGCTTCTACCCCAATCCCCCCTTCATGACCAAAACAGTCTTTGACCACATCATCAAGGCCGGCGATCAGTTCGTGGAGATCAACCCGCGCACGGCCCGGCAGCTGCATTTGCACGAAGGGGACCGGGCGCTGCTCAAAACCCCGGCGGGGCAGGCTCATGTGCGTGTCCACCTCCACGAAGGGGCTCAACCGGGCGTCCTCTACATATTGAGGGGCTTCGGCCATACCGCCTATGATGAATACATCAACTCCAGGGGAGTGAATCCCAACAGCCTTATAAAAACTCAGACGGATCGCAGGACGGGAATGGAAGTCGTCGGTCTCACTCCCGCTCAGATAGAAAAGGCCTGAAGGGTGCCGGAGCTGTATCGAATTCGCTAAAGATGGAGAATGACCCGTGAGCACAAACGAGCAGGGTCGGAGCAATGTGCGTTTTGGGATGGTGATCGATCTGGACGCCTGTACGGGATGCATGGCCTGCAGCGTCGCCTGTCAGGCGGAGAACAACATCTCCTTCCGGCCCGACGAGAGCGACAAACTGCGTTCCCTGACATGGCTGGAGGTTTACCGGCTGGAGAACGGCAAGGACTATCCGGATTATCAATTTGTCTACCTGCCCAGGCCCTGTATGCACTGCGATGCGCCGCATCACGCCCCCTGCACTTTTGTTTGCCCGGTAAACGCCACAACGCGCAATGAGAGCAACGGCATCGTGGGACACATCTATCCCCGCTGCATCGGCTGCCGGTACTGCATGGTGGCCTGTCCCTATCATGCCCGTGACTTCAACTGGTGGGATCCCAAGTGGCCTCAAAGCATGGAGGCCATGTTGAGCCCGGAGGTCAGCACGCGCATGCGGGGAGTCGTGGAGAAGTGCACCTTTTGCCACCATCGGCTCCTGAAAGCCCGTTCCAGGGCCTATGCGGAAGGCACCAACCCCGATGAGGCGCTCTACTTGCCGGCTTGTGCCGAAGCCTGCCCGACCCGAGCCATTTCTTTCGGCAACCTCAGGGATCCCGAGAGCACGGTGAGCCATTTGTCCCGAGATCCGAGAGCATTCCGAATTTTGGCCAAGCTCAAGACGGAACCCAAGGTTTATTACCTGAGCAGCCACGAGTGGGTCCGCAGACTGGCCGAGAAGGGCAACTGATTTCCGACGATCGAAGCGGATCGACCCGGATTGGAACAATGTTCAAGGGATCAGCAAGACGAGGGATGAGCAATGGACGACGCCTGGATTCCTGAAGGAGTGAAGCGCTGCGCTTTCCCGGTTTTCACCCTTTGGCTGCTCGTACTCCTGGGCATCATCGGCTGGGGATTGTATGCGGGATTCGTGGTGCTGGCCCGCGCGTTGAACGTGACCGGCCTCAACGACTATTTCGCCTTCGGACTTTACATCACGGCCGACCTTGCCATCATCGCCCTGGGTGCGGGAGCTTTTTTTTCGGGCTTTCTGTATTATGGCCTGAGCCGTTATTTCCCGGTGTTCAAGGAACTGTCCAAGATCATCAAGCTGGCGGTGATCGTCGGCTTCGTGTCTTACACGGGAGCGCTTGCCGTCCTGCTCCTGGAAATCGGGCAGCCGCTGCGCGGCTGGTTCGGCTACTGGCACCCCAATGTCCACTCCATGCTCACCGAGGTCATTTTTTGCATTTCGGCGTACGCCATCGTGCTCACCGTGGAATTCGTGCCCATCGCTTTTGAAAACAGAAAAATCGAGGCCATTCGATCTTACAGGATATTCGGCCACACACTGCACGAAATGATGGCACTCTTCGCACTGACCGGTACCTTTTTGAGCATCTTTCACCAGGGTTCTCTGGGCGGGGTCTCCGGTGTCCTTTTCGCACGGCCCTTCGCATTCCGGGAGGGGGTTTTCATCTGGCCCTGGACGTTCTTCCTTTTTATCCTCTCGGCCATTGCGGCGGGGCCGGCCTTCACAGGCCTGATTTGCAGGACCATGGAAAAAGTGACCGGCAAGAAACTGGTGGACCGGAGTGTCTACGAACTCCTGGCAAAAATCGTGGGCACCCTCCTGACCGTCTACATCGTTCTCAAGATCGCAGACACCCTCTACTGGCTCCTGGTGACCGCGCGGCAGATGGGATTCGGTCTTGGCGACTTCTACCGGCCTCCCTACGGCATCTGGCTCCTGGTTGTGGAAATCGGTTTGGGAGGCATCCTGCCTGCAGCGCTCCTCCTGATTCCCAAAGCGCGTCAATACAATACGGTCATTTTCGGCTCTTTTCTTCTCGCGTGCATCGGCGTGAGCGTCAACCGTTTCGCCATGACCATCCAGACTCTGGCCACACCCGTCATGCCGTTTGACAAGTGGGCAGTCTACGTCCCCACCATGTATGAGTGGGCGCCGGTCCTGGCCATGTGCGCCTATTGCGCCCTGATCATTTCCCTTTCCTATCGCTATCTGCCGTTGTTTCCGCGTGAGCGTGACCTGAACCCCGTGGCTCGGACTCAGTGAGTGCGGGTTTCGCCGCACACGCATGACGATGCAGCTCGGTCCCGGGACCGGGTGCGAACCCGCTTTCGGTGCACCGGGCGTCAAGAGCCTTCCTTCGGTTTTTATGGTCTGCTCGCCCTGAGCGAAGTAAGCCCTGCCTTGGGCATGGCAAGGTGACGGACGAGAAACAGTCGTTTCTTTAGGAATATCGGAGGGCCAAAGACCCGCCCGACACCCGCTGGCCCTGAGCGAAGTGAGCCCTGCCTTGGGCATGGCAAGTTGACCGACAAGAAACAGTCATTTTTTAGTGATTTTAGGAGCTAAAACCTCTCCAACTCTACGTTCGCCCTGAGGCCTGTCCTGAGGTAGCGAAGGGTATCGAAGGGCGGCACGGCGGCCGGATTACCGGCTTTTTCTTGAGAGGTATCGAAGGGCGCCACACTTGCCAAAACACAGACCTTTTTTGAAAGGTATCGAAAAAACTCAGCATCGTCACCTCAGCGAGATCCGTTGTTCGAATCCCATGCAGCCGGGCGTTCCTGAGGAAGCGTCCCGGCGTTTTTGTTTGACTCTCCCGGGGGTGGATGTTAGCCTTACCCTGTTTCACGGCGAGTACGACTTGGAACAATCCCGGGGAATAAAACCAAAACTTTCATTTATGATTCAATGGTTTGATTTGATCGATCCTGAATCGAAGCTCATTGGATCTTGTAGTCATCACCATGCCAAAGAAATTACACCTGCAGGACATTTTTGAAGGGAACCGGCTACAGAAAATCGTCCTCATCGTCAGTGTGCTGCTCTTTCTCGTTATCGAACTGCTCATCTACATGGCTTCGGCCTCCCAGGCAGGCCTCAAATCCCGTATCATCGTCAGCGATGCTCAGGGCAACAAGGTCTACCAGACCACCGGCAGCACTTTGACCAGTTATGAGAAACTGATTTTCGAAAAGAATTTCGGTCCGCTCACCGATTATCAGCTGGAAATTGTGACGGAGACGCATCCGTTCCCCTTTCGAGCGTGGTTCACGGCCGCCGTGGGGATTCCAGTGGGCCTCATCCTGCTGGTGTCTTTTCTCATCAAGGTCTATCTGACCCTTCTTTACAGCGATGAGGACGATGAAAAGCCGCTTGGCGGCTCGGCCTCGGCCCTGAAGGAGGGGCGGTTTGCCTCGCTTTTCCAGTCGTTCGGGCAAATCTCCATTTTCCACATTGGATTCGCCGTGCTGGCTGCGGTCCTCCTTCTCTGGATGGTCCCCAACCTGGTGGAAGACGTTTTCAAGATCAGTGCAGAGACCATACGCGATTACAAATGGTTTTTCGTCGGCTTGGCCGTTTTTGTGGCCTTCATCATCACCTGGGTCATTTACCTGCGATACAGACTTTCCAAACAGATGCTGGAAAATCAGTTCAATATAGAACGATATCGACTCGAACAGCAACTGCTCGCCAAGCCCGAGACTCCCACTCTGCTTCCCAAGCCTGACGACACACTGGAGCGCCTCCACGACACCTAGGATGCGTTCCATTTCCCGAGGAACATCTGCTTATGTGGTTCAGCAAACTGTTCAAGCGCAAGAAACAGTCGGAAGAGAACGGCCCCCGCAAAGACGAGGCCGCGGACAAGGAAAAGGCCCAGATCAATCAGGGTGTTTACTACCTCTACCTGATCATCGGCGTTCAAATCGCCATCGTTTTGGGACTTGTGGCCGTGATCACGGCCTTTGGCAGCTTCATCGCAACCCCTACCTGGGCGTTCTTCGCTGCGCTTCTTCTGGGCGTCGCAGGGATTGTGTATGTCTATAGGAAGGCCAAACAGAAGTTCCGAAAATTCAGGGAGGCCTTTCAAAAAGTGGACCTGTCCGACCGCAACTACGAAATCAGCTTCATGGGGGGAATGTTCACCATGCGCGTGGAACAGGGCCCTCAGCGTCCCATGCTGGAAGCCCCCACTGCCGCTCCGTCGGTCATCGACGCCGAAACCGTCGATGTGGCCTCGGAAGCCTCGCCGCGTTGATCAATAAATTCCGCAGCCGCCTGACCAACCCTCCACCCCGATTGCCGTGTCGCCAGCCTGCCGGCCTTGAGCGGCGGAACCGGATTTCGCCCTGAAGTCGCGCAACAGTATGCGGCCGTGCATCGAAGAATGGTTCAGCATCTCTTCATTCCCACACCGCATTTGCAGGAAATCCGGATTTCTTCCGTACTCCCGCATTTACCCCCGGAGCGCGCACCAATTTCGTGGTGAGAGGATGGGCACACTCTCGCACGGCTCTGCAGCGCGTCTTTGCCAAAAAATCGCCCATCAATCCAGTGCCGCATTTTCCGACGGAGCCATCTTGCCCTTGATGACGCACAGGAAATCTTCAGTCTGACGACGCATGACGAGGGTGTCGTGCCGGTGGTTGAAGTCATCTTTCTGGGGATGATCCAGGTTGTAGTGGAGACCTCGACTTTCCTTGCGTTTGAGGGCGCAGGTGATGATCAGTTCCGCCACCAGGGCCAGGTTCTGCAGCTCCACCAGATCACTGTTGAGGGGGATGTTGGGCATGTGCTCCTTGATCTCCATACGAATCTGAGCGATGTGGTTCCGAGCCAGGGTGAGCCGTTTGTCCGTCCGGACGATCCCCACGTAGTTCCACATGAGACGCCGAATGATGTCCCAGTTGTGGGCGATGAGCACCATTTCGCTGTTCACCTGATCTCCGGCCGGCTGGACGCTCTTACAGACCGGGATTGGCTGGAGCTTTCGTCGGCGCAGTTCCTGGATGTTCTCCCCACACCACACGGCAGCCTCCTGAGCAAAGACCATGGCCTCCAGCAGCGAGTTGCTCGCAAGGCGATTGGCGCCGTGAAGTCCCGTGCAGGCGCATTCCCCCAAGGCAAACAACCCGTCGATGTTGGTCCTTCCCTGGAGATCGGTGACGATGCCCCCGCACATGTAGTGTGCGGCAGGGACCACGGGTATGGGTTCCTTGGTGATGTCAATGCCCAGAGAAAGGCACTTTTCATAAATATTGGGAAATCGCTGCCGGACGAATTCCGGCTCCCGATGGGTGATGTCCAGGAACACACAGTCGTCGCCGCTGTTCTTCATTTCCGTATCGATGGCTCTGGCCACGATGTCTCGAAAGGCCAGGTCTTTCAGAGGATGATAGTCGGCCATGAAGGCTCGGCCCCGCTTGTCGATGAGCCGGGCACCCTCTCCCCGGACCGCCTCGGAGATAAGAAAATTCTTGGTGATGGGATGGTACAGGCAGGTGGGATGAAATTGCACGAACTCCAGATTGGCCAGGCGGGCCCCGGCGCGGTAAGCGATCGCCAGGCCGTCGCCTGTGGCCACATCGGGATTGCTGGTGTAAAGATAAACTTTGCCCGCCCCTCCCGTACAGAGAACCACCACATGGGCAAGAAAGGCGTGGATCTCTCGGACGTTGCTGTCGAGGATGAACGCCCCCCGACAGGTGTCCTTTTGATCCAGAGCGACGGCTCCCGCTCTGACGGACTGGTGCTGCACAATGAGGTCGAGGACCAGGTGATTTTCGTAGATGGTGATGTTGGGGTGCGCCTCGGCTTTGGCCACCAGGACCTCCTCCACCGCTCGGCCCGTCATATCCTGGGCGTGGACGATGCGATTCCTGCTGTGGCCGCCTTCACGGCCGAGGTCGAGGGCTTCGGCTCGGGCTGCTTCCCGATTGAAAGCCACACCCATTTGAATCAAATTTCGAATGCGCTCGGGACCCTGCTTCACGACCATCTCCACCACCTCGGGGTGGCAAAGGCCGTCACCCGCGTTGAAGGTGTCCTCCATGTGCAACTGAAACGAGTCGTCGGCTCCCAGCACGGAGGCGATGCCTCCCTGGGCGTAGTTGGTGCTTGTCTCGATGGTCTCTTTCTTGGTGACGACCGCCACCGAGCCGTATTCGGCGACGCTGAGGGCAAACGAGAGGCCGGCAATGCCGCTGCCGATCACAAGAAAATCAAATTGGTATTCCATAACGAATCCTTAAGTTGATATGATGAATGCACTGAGGACGCAGGGTGAAGAGGTCACCCAGCGCTTCAAGGTCGGGCGGCATCCGCGCGGGTGATGACTGCATGTGTTCAACGGACGGGTCATGAACTCCTATGGTGCCAGGTTCCTGTATCGCAAAAAATTACGACGGGATAGCTACTAAAAGCCCGGCCAACCTCACCTCTTGGTGCAAAAGGATCAAAATCTACGTCATCCCGGCAGGATTTCGACACATTTCGCAATTTATTCCATTGACTGGAGCTTGTAAAGTTCACAGATGCCATGGAGATCCGGAGATGGGGCTCCCCATCCGATCATTTGAGGAAAGTGTGCTGATGAAAACTGATGTGACAACCGCGACGATCTCTGAATCCCTCGAAGTGCTCGTTTTCGACTGTGACGGCGTCCTTTTCGACTCTCGAAAAGCAAACACCCGCTTTTACAGCCATATTCTCGAACACCTGGGCAAGCCTCCCGTGCGCCCCGATCAGGAGGAATACATTCACATGCACCCTGTCAGGGAGTCCCTGCAATACCTCCTGCAAAGTCCGGATCTTTTCCGTGAGGCGTGGGACTACCTCAAGGGTTTCAACTTTTCCTCATTCAACAAATATCTGAGCAAGGAGCCGGGTCTGCAGGAACTCCTCGAGCTGGCCAGGATCTCCAAGCGGATCGCTCTCGCGACCAATCGCACTGTTTCCACACGAGAGCTTCTGGTCCACTTTGAGCTCGATGTCTTTTTTGATCTCGTGGTCTGTGCCTCCGATGTGACCCATCCCAAGCCCCACCCCGAAATCATGGAGAAAATCCTGGACACCTTCCGTGTTCCACCCGACAAGGTCCTCTTCATCGGGGACTCGCCCGTGGATGAAGAGCTGGCGTCGGCCACGGGAGTCTTTTTTGCCGCCTACAAGAACCCTCGGCTGAAAGCTCACCTGCATCTCAGCCACTTTGACGAGCTCCAGCCCATCATCGCCAACGGGAAGGCGGGCAGCCGGTGAACTCCCCGATGACATCCCCTTCCACAGCATCGGGAGAAGACGAGGGAACGCATCGTGGGTCCTGCACCCAAAGGCTTCAGCTGCTGGGAACCCTTCACTGCGATCCTGAAGGCTATCGGAAACTTAGCCGGTTTCTCCATGACCACAGGCCCGATCTCATCCTGGTGGAACTGAGCCCCTACGGTCTTCTCTATCGGAAGCGACATGGAGCCGCCCTCCTGAGGACCCTTCGAGAAAATCTCACCTGGGCTGCTTCGCACGCGGGCGTACCTGCCTCGCAAGCAAACCGTCACTCGGAAATCGTGGCCATCAGGCGGCAATTGGCCATTCCTTTTGAATACCGTGCATCCATGAAGTTCGCTTCCCGTTGCGGAAGCACCCTGAAACTGGTGGATGCCTCGCCTTTCAGCAGGAAAATGATCGAATCCTGGCAGGATCTGATCTCACGGGAAAATCTTCTCCAACTCCTCTCCCTTCCTCCCCGCCGCCCCGACATGGAGAGGTCTTACACCCAGGCCTTGCAGCTGATCCGCGGCGAGTCCCCGGAACATTTTTCCGCGGCCCGTTTCGTGGGCAGGATGCAAGAGGCGCGCTTCTGGGAGGAACGCGAAAGAGGCCTGGCTCAAGCCGTCATCCGCGAGCTCCGAACTCACCGGCCCCTCAGGCCTCTTTATGTCGGGGGCTGGCAGCATCTGGCGCCTGGCGCGGGGTTTCCCTCCTTGAGGGATCTCCTGGGTATCCCTGGGAGCTCATGCCGGGTGCTTTCCCCCCGAACGCTTCCCCCGCTTACACCATCATGAGGCCCCTTGTTCCTGCCGCATTTTCTTGTACGCGTTGATGAGCCCATTGGTCGAAGAGTCGTGAGCCTGTGATGGCCGATCGTCTTGGAGTTCGGGAAGGATCCTCTGAGCCAGCTGCTTCCCCAGTTCGACACCCCACTGATCGAAGCTGAAAATGTTCCAGATGATGCCCTGCACAAAGATTTTGTGCTCGTACATGGCGATGAGTTTTCCCAAAGTGCGGGGGGTCAGTTTTCTGAAAAGGATGGAGTTGGTGGGCCGATTTCCCTCGAAAACGCGGTACGGAAGCAAACGGCTGATTTCCGCGTCACTTTTTCCCTCCCGCACCAGATCCGCCCGCACTTCCTCCTCGGTCTTGCCGTTCAGCAGAGCCTCCGTTTGCGCGAAGAAATTGGAGAGAAGAATGGCATGGTGTTCCCCCAGGGGATTGTGACTCAGCGCCGGCGCAAGAAAATCTGCAGGAATCAGTCGGGTTCCCTGGTGGATGAGCTGGTAGAAGGCGTGCTGCCCATTGGTTCCCGGTTCGCCCCAGATGATGGGCCCGGTCTGGTAGGTCACTCTTTTTCCGTTGCGGTCCACCGACTTTCCGTTGCTTTCCATGTTTCCCTGTTGAAAATAGGCGGGAAACCGATGCATGTACTGGTCGTAGGGCAGGATGACTTCGGTCTCGGTGCCGAAAAAATTCGTGTACCAGATGCCGATCAGCGCCAGGATTGCGGGAACGTTCTTTTCCAGTGGGGTGTCTCGGAAATGAAGATCCATCTCGTGGGCTCCCTGGAGGAGTTCCTCAAAATTTTCGAAGCCCACGTAGCAGGCGATGGAAAGACCGATGGCGGACCAGAGCGAATACCTTCCACCGACCCAGTCCCAGAACTCGAACATGTTTTCGCGGTCGATCCCGAATTGCTGCACCCTCTCCCCGTTGGTGGATATGGCCACGAAGTGGCTGGAAACGTGGTTGAGCTCCCCCGCGTGGGAGAGGAACCAGTCTCTGGCCGAGTAGGCGTTGGTCATGGTCTCCTGGGTGGTGAACGTCTTGGAAGCAATCATGAAGAGGGTGGTCTCGGGGGAGACTTGCCTGAGCGTCTCCGCGAGGTGTGTCCCATCCACATTGGAAACGTAATGGACCTTGAGGCCAGGAAGCCCATAGGGTTTCAGGCATTCCGTCACCATGGCGGGGCCGAGATCGGACCCTCCGATGCCCACATTCACCACGTCCGTGATGGGCTTGCCCGAAAAGCCTCTCCACTCCCCGGATCGCACCCGTCGGCAAAAGCCCTCCATCTTCCGCAACACGGACCGGACGTGGGGCATGACATCCTCGCCGTTCACCATCATGGCGGTATCGCTTCGATTTCTGAGGGCCACATGCAGGACGGCACGATTTTCCGTCTCGTTGATGGGCTCCCCGGCAAACATGCTGCCGATGGCATCCCGAACTCCGCATTCTTCCGCCAGGCCGATCAGGAGGTCCAGCGTCTCCTGAGTGATGCGGTTCTTGGAAAAATCCACGATCAGGTCGTCCAGCCTGATGGAAAACCTCTCGAATCTTTGGGGATCCTCCGCAAATAAGGCCTTCATGTGAAGGGGCTTGACCGACTCCGCATGGACCGCGAGTCGCTGCCAGCTTTGCGTCTTTGTGGGATCCATCTTCTTGAGCATGAGCACCCTCCCTGGGCAGGTCGCAGCGTTCCGGGGTCCTTCGCCACAGGTGTCCCGAAAGCCTCCCGCGCTGACTGATTCTTGCCGACATCTCCCTTGATTCCAAAACGCTGAATGTGTTGGAGCCCTTTGACGACTGAGAGCAATCATTTCAAATCTTCGTCTAACTCTCAAGGACTAATAGTGGAAAGTCCCCGGTAAGCTCCTTGTTTGAGCCATGCATTCAGCTGACAAAGATATACATGCAGAATACAAAGAAGAATCCTGTTGACTTCCTGAGGGGGTGTAAATATCCTTCGGTATATTTCCAGCTCACCCGCTGCTGAAACATCTCCCCGTTGATCCTCAGTCAAATTCCCAGGAAAGGAGGTGAGCCTTTCGAAGCATTCCGGGACCCTGAAATCGTCGAAGAAAT
>CAZZHS010000053.1:13726-24603 GCA_964654275.1 uncultured Syntrophobacteraceae bacterium | reverse complement strand
CCCACGGTATCGGCGGTTTTGATCGTCAAGAACGAAGAAAAGCATCTGGCAGAATGCCTCTCCACCTTGAGTTGGGCTGACGAGGTCCTCGTCCTCGACTCGGGCAGCACCGATCGAACTCTGGAAATCGCGGCGAGACACGGCGCCCGCGTCGAGGTCCGAAGCGACTGGCAGGGTTTCGGGGAACAGCGTCGTCGGGCCGAGGCGCTCGCCACGGGCGACTGGGTTTTCATGATCGACGCCGACGAGCGGGTGACTCCCGAATTGGAGGCCGGCATCCGGCAGGCCATCCTTCAAAGCCCCGCCGTGTATGAGGTCAATCGCCTTCCCTGGTGTTTCGGGCGCTTCATACGCCACTCCGGCTTGCACCCGGACTGGATTCCCCGATTGTATCCCCGCGGCCAGGCCGGCTATTTGAGCACACGCGTCCACGAACGTTTGCAAAATCCCAACGGCTTGCCCGAGCGGCGCCTGCAGGGTCTGCTCCTGCACTACACCTCTGAAAGCCTGCGGCATCATCTCCTCAAATCGGCCCACTACGCCGAAGAGTGGGCGACGGAGCGGGCTGCTCAGGGCAAAACCACCTGGTTGCTGTCCGGCTTCTTTCGCGGCTTCTTTTGTTTTTTTCGCATGTATCTGCTGCGCGCGGGATTTCTCGACGGCCCCCAGGGTTTCCTGATCGCCGTGCTCATGTCCCACTACACCTTCACCAAATACGCCGATCTATGGACACGCACCCGCTCTAAGCGCAAAGAATGATTTGTTTTCGGTTTGAGCGGGACAGGCCGCTCGCAGGCGTGGGAGAGGCGGAGTGTGAGCCGGAAGCCGCGAGGCAGGGACACGGGTCGATTTTCCCTGCCCTCACAGGACTCGCCAGCTGCCTTGGGTTGACGGGCCAACCGGTAAAGCAGAACGGAAATATTTGCCCGCGCTGCCTGGTTCCCGGGCTTCAGCCTGGGAACCAGGCAGCGGTTGAGGACTTGCGCCCGGAAGTACTAGTTTTTCAGTTCTTCCAGGTCCTTGAAATAGTCCAGGGTTTCAGGGTTCGTCAGGGCGTCTTTGTTCTTCACTTCCTGGCCGTGGATCACCTTGCGAACGGCGAGTTCGACCTTTTTCCCGCTGATCGTGTACGGGATGTCCGGGACGGCAAGGATCTTGCTCGGAACGTGGCGGGGGCTTGTGTTGTCCCGAATGGTATTCTTGATCGTCTTGATCAGGTCCTGATCGAGCTGAGCACCCTCTCGAAGCTTTACGAACAGGATGACGCGCACGTCATTGTCCCAATCCTGGCCGATGACCAGACTGTCAAGAATTTCGGGAATATTTTCCACCTGCCGATAGATCTCGGCGGTGCCGATTCGCACGCCTCCAGGATTCAAGGTCGCATCGGAGCGGCCGTAAATGATCACGCCGTCGTTCTCGGTGATTTCGATGTAATCCCCATGGCTCCAGATGCCTTCGTGCAGTTCGAAATAGGCGCTGCGGTATTTTTGTCCATCCTCGTCGTTCCAGAAACAAATGGGCATGGAGGGGGCCGCTGCCGTGCACACGAGCTCACCCTTATCGCCCACCACCGCTTTGCCTTCGTCGTTGTAAGCCTCCACCTTCATCCCCAGACCACGACATTGCAACTCACCGGCATAGACGGGTCCCATGGGGTTCCCGAGGGCAAAGCAGGAAATGATGTCCGTGCCGCCTGAAATGGAGGACAGGCAGACGTCCTCCTTGATCTGAGCATAGACATACTCGAAGCTTTCGATGGAGAGCGGCGAGCCGGTGGAAAGAATGGCCTTGAGGGGCGTCAGGTCATAGGTTTCCTTGGGCTTGACCCCGGCCTTTTCCACGGCGGCAAGGTATTTGGCACTCGTTCCGAAAATGCTGATCTTTTCCTCCTCGGCCATCTTCCACATGGCACCGGGCCGCGGGTGGAAGGGCGAACCGTCGTAGAGCAGAACGCGAGCCCCGAGGGCCAGTGAACTGACCAGCCAGTTCCACATCATCCAGCCACAGGTCGTGAAATAAAAAATGGTGTCTTCCCGCTTGAGGTCTGAATGAAGCTTCAATTCCTTCAAATGCTGGATGAGGGTTCCGGCAATGCCATGCACGATGCACTTGGGAACGCCCGTCGTTCCGGAGGAGTACATGATGTAGAGCGGGGCATCCGCGGGCATCTGTTCGAAATCGATCTGAAGCCCGCTTTCTTTGGCCAGGAAGTCATCCCAGAGAACCCCGTGAGGCACCCGTGTGGGATCGGGATCGGGCTCGGTGTAGGGGACGACGATCACCCGTTCGATACTGGGAATCTGCTTGACCACGTCGGCGATCCGCTCCAGGGAGTCGATTTTTTTCCCGCTGTAACTGTAGCCGTTGGGCGTGAGAAGGACTTTGGGCTGAATCTGGCCGAAGCGATCCAGGACGCCCTTGATGCCGAAGTCGGGAGAGCAGGAAGACCAGATGGCTCCGATGCTGGCCGTCGCGAGCATGGCCACCACGGACTCGATCATGTTGGGCATGAATCCCGCCACACGATCTCCGGCGACCACCCCCATGTCGCGCAGGGATTTGGCCAGTCGTGCGACGCGGTCATAGAGCTCTGCGTAAGTCAGGTGGACGGTCGGAAGGCCTTCTCCTTTGAAGCTGAGCGCAATGTGGTCATCTCGATAGCGGAGCAAATTCTCAGCGAAGTTGAGCCGGGCTCCTTGGAACCAGCGGGCACCGGGCATTTTCTTGATATCATCCACAACGGCTGTGTAGGGCTGACTGCAGATGACCTCACCATAGTCCCACATGGTGGCCCAAAAAGTGGGGATTTCCTGGATGGACCACTGGTAGAGCTCCTGGTAATTTGTGAACTTCTTCCCGAAGCGATCATTCACATGCTGCATGAAATGATACATGTTGGTTTGCCGGATGCGCTCATCACTGGGCTTCCAAAGGAGTTTGCTCATCTTTTCCCCCTGTCTAGGTTGACACTTCGCTCCACTGAAATCCGTAGAGAAACCTGGTGAGATTCTTAAAGATCTTTGTGTCGATTCGGTAAACCCTTATCAAATTTTGTGTATTGGCAGCAAACAAAAAAACGCATCTTCCGCCCAGAAAGTGCCATCGAACCCGAAGCTCAGGTATCTGAACGGTTTCCACCGAGACGTGACAGTCGATCACGGACCGCGCCAGAGGAAAATGCTCCAAGCCGTTGGCGGAGAAGGCTGTGGAGTCAAGATCCAATCCGCAGCGTGTTTCCTCTTGGGAAGGCAACCCGTTTCCGGGCGGAGACGAGCGCAAATTTGCACGCGCTGAAAACATGGCGGCTCGGACATTTGAATCCTCCAATTGGATAAAATTCTTGACAAAAATGATGCTCCCTGTTACTGACAGAGCGCAACTTGAGGGAATCGATTTCGCTTGGATCTCAAGAGGGACTGAGACGAAAAAAGGTACTCAAAACCGCGGTGTTGCCCGTGGTTTTCCAAGGTTCCCGGCAGAGCCTTCCGGACCGCAGGTGTCTTGAAGGCTCTTCAGTGTTTAAAGCTCGTTACAAGCACAAAGGAGATGAGGATGCGCATCATCGAAACGGTCGCCGAGATGCAGCAGCAGGCTGGTTTGTGGCGCCATCAGGGCAAGAGGATCGCTTTGGTGCCCACCATGGGTTACCTGCACGAGGGCCATCTGGCCCTCATGAAATTTGTCCGTCCGAGGGCGGACATCGTTGTCGCCAGCATCTTTGTGAACCCCACCCAGTTTGGTCCCGGGGAAGATTTCGAAAAGTATCCCCGCAACACCGAGCGTGACATCGAACTGTCGACAGATGCCGGTGTCGACGCCCTTTTCATCCCGCAACCCCCCGACATGTACCCTCAGCCATACCAGACCTTCGTCGAGGTGACCCGGGTGACCCAGCCGCTCTGCGGTCGGAGCCGGCCCACACACTTCCGGGGGGTGACGACGGTGGTGACCAAGTTGTTCAACATCGTGAAGCCGCACTCGGCCATCTTTGGAGAAAAGGATTATCAGCAGCTGGTCACCATCCGAAGAATGGTGGAAGATCTGAACATGGATGTGCAGATCATCGGCCATCCGATCGTCCGGGAACCGGACGGTTTGGCCATGAGCAGCCGGAATGTTTATCTGACTCCCGAACAGCGGTTGAAGGCCCTACGCCTCAGTCGGTCTCTCAGAGAGGCTGAAAAGCTCGTGGAAGCAGGACAGCGCGATGCAGAGCACATCATCAGAAGGGTTCGAGAAATTCTCCTGGAAGGAGAGGACGACGACCTGCGCATCGACTACGTGGAACTGCGCCACCCCGAAACGCTTGAGGAGGTGCATCGTCTGGAAGAACCCACCTTGCTGGCTCTGGCCGTTTTCCTGGGATCCACTCGCCTCATTGACAACCGCGTGTTAAGAATAGCGACTCATTGATCAAGCCCCCAATGAGAACTGACGATTTTCAGGAGGAAGACATGCAGCGTCTGATGCTCAAATCGAAACTTCACCGTGCCACCGTCACCGAATCCAACCTTGAATACGAGGGAAGCTTCACCATCGATGAAACGTTGATGAAAGCCGCCGATATTCTGCCCCACGAGCAGATCAAAGTCTACAATCTCAACAATGGAGCACGGTTCGAAACCTACGCCATACCAGGGCCGGCCGGCCGGGGAGATTTCTGCCTGAACGGTGCCGCGGCACGCATGGGGGTCAAGGGCGATCGTGTCATCATCGTGACCTATGCCCATTACGATGAAAAGGAACTCGCCCGCTACCGCCCCAACGTGATCCTTCTGGACGCCGACAACAAGCCCTACACCCTCGAAGATCCACTGGACGAAAACGCGGCATGATAGGGTCTGCTCAAGGGATTGAATTAGATTCCACCCACACCATCGAGTGAGTAAAAATTTTGGCTCTGTTCAAAACCATCAAGGACAAGATCCGAAATTATTTCATCGCCGGCCTTCTCACGGTCGTGCCGCTGTCCATCACGACCTACGTGATTGCCGTCCTCCTCCAGCATGCGGATCGCGTGTTCAATCTCATTCCGCCGCAGTACCATCCCAGAGAGTATCTGCCTTTTCCCCTGCCGGGTCTGGGAGCCGTCATCGTGCTCCTGTTGATCCTTCTGATCGGCCTTCTGGTCAAGAATTACCTGGGTGGAAGAATCGTCGAATTCGGTGAACGAATCGTCTATCAAATCCCTCTGGTGAGACCCCTCTACATGGCCGTCAAGCAGCTTCTGGTGGCCGTGTTTTCCCAAAGTTTCTCCGGATTCAAAAGGGTTGCACTCATTGAATACCCGCGGAAGGGCATCTATGCCTTGGGTTTTGTGACCGGTGTGGCATCGGGCGAGGTGCAGGAACTCACCCAGGAAGTTGTCCTGAACGTGTTTCTTCCCACCACTCCCAACCCCACTTCGGGTTTTTATCTTCTTGTCCCCGAAAAGGACGTCGTGCCTCTGGAGATGTCGGTGGAGGAGGCTTTTAAACTGGTCATCTCCGGCGGATTGGTCTCGCCCGATTACAACAACAAGGCCCCCAGGAAATCCAAGTCATTCGGGGGGAAACTTTCAAAGAAACAGGACGCAGCCTCATAGCGCCACGTCCGGGAATGCCGATGATCGAAATTGCGCCCTCTTGTCCGTTCGGTTATAACGGGCATCCGGGATTCCGCTGGAGCTTTCCGTGTGGCACGACATGTGCTTAAGGGGAGTTATCTCTGCAAGGTTGCCCGATGATCCGATAAAGTGACGTCACCCCTTCCCGGGGATTGTGAGCAACCGATGCCGGCCCTGAGGTCACTGTGGTTGTTCCCTTCAGAGCTGAGAGATTCACGAGACGGCACACAATCGGTTTATGAACGGAGCGGTCATTTCGAGCTCGCTTGACTTTTTCAAAGGAGAATACACAAACATGTCCATGTCACACTTTCTTTTCACATCGGAATCGGTGACGGAAGGCCACCCGGACAAGGTGGCGGACCAGATATCCGACTCTATTCTCGATGCCATCCTCACTCAGGACAAGGCGGCACGTGTCGCTTGTGAAACGCTGGTCACCACGGGCCTGGCTTTTGTCGCGGGAGAAATCACCACCTCCTCCTGGGTGGACATCCCTGAAATCGTCCGCGAAACCATCAAGGGCATCGGCTACAACGATTCAGCCATGGGCTTCGACTGGGCGACCTGCTCGGTGCTCACCAGCATCGACAAACAATCTCCGGACATCGCCATGGGGGTAAATCCCGGGGAAGGAATGTTTGAAGAACAAGGTGCGGGGGACCAGGGGCTGATGTTCGGCTTTGCGTGCAATGAAACCCCTGTCCTGATGCCCACGCCCATCTATTATGCCCACCGCATCACTCGCAAGCTGGCCGAGGTCCGGAAAAACGGTGTCGCCGACTTCTTGCGCCCCGACGGAAAGAGCCAGGTGACGGTCGAATATCACGACCACAAGCCGAGGCGCATCGACACTGTTGTCGTCGCGGCCCAGCACATTCCAAACGTGACTTACAAAACCATTCGCGAAGCCATCATCGAGGAAGTCATCAAGAAGGTCATTCCTGAGGAACTGATGGATGAAAACACGAAGTTCTTCATCAATTCCACCGGCCGTTTCGTAGTGGGTGGTCCCATGGGCGACTGCGGGCTCACCGGTCGAAAGATCATTGCGGACACTTACGGCGGACAGGGCAGCCATGGAGGCGGGTGTTTCTCGGGCAAAGATCCTTCCAAAGTCGACCGAACCGCTTCCTACATGGCCCGTTACGTCGCCAAAAACATTGTGGCCGCAGGCCTAGCCGACAAGGCCGAAGTTCAGGTGGCCTACAGCATCGGAGTGGCCGAACCCGTCTCCCTCATGATCGATACGTTCGGCACCGGCAGGATCCCTCCCGACCGCATCGCCGAAATCGTACGGGAGCTGTTCAGTTTCAAACCCGCAGCCATGATCAGTCACCTGCGCCTGCTGCGTCCCGTCTACAAAAAGACATCCTGCTACGGGCATTTTGGAAGAAATGACCCCGACTTCACCTGGGAAAAAACGGACATGGTGGAGGCCCTGCGCGATCGGGCGGGCCTGTGAGTCCTGCACACCTTCTCCCCCTGTTCCCGGCTCGCTTCATCACGCTGAACAGACTTCTTCACCATTTCGCATTCCACTGAGGAGGATCCATGGAATTTGACATCAAGGACAGAGCACTGGCCGATAAGGGCAAACTTCGCATCGAATGGGCGGCCCAATCCATGCCCGTGCTTCGATCCATCAAAGAACGTTTTGCTCAGGAAAAACCTTTGAGAGGCCTCCGCATGGCAGCCTGCCTCCATGTCACCACGGAGACGGCTTTCCTGGCCCAGACCCTCAAGGCCGGCGGGGCCGAGGTGCGCATCTGCGCCTCCAATCCGCTCAGCACCCAGGACGACGTGGCCGCATCCCTTTCCATCCATGATGAAATTGCCGTTTTCGCCATCAAGGGGGAAGACAAGGACACCTACTATCGACACATTCATGCGGCTCTCGCTCACAAGCCACAGATCACCATGGACGACGGCGCGGACCTGGTGAGCGTGCTCCATTCCGACCGCAAAGAACTCCTCACCGGCGTTCTTGGAGGAACCGAAGAGACCACGACCGGCGTGATTCGCCTCCGCAGCATGGCGGAGAAAGGGATCCTTCAGTACCCCATCATTGCGGTGAACGATGCGGACACCAAGCACCTTTTCGACAACCGCTACGGCACCGGGCAAAGCACGGTGGACGGCATCATCCGGGCCACCAACCGGCTGCTCGCAGGCTCCAGCTTCGTCGTGAGCGGCTACGGGTGGTGTGGCCGCGGAGTGGCCATGAGGGCGGCTGGAATGGGCGCCAAAGTCATCATCACGGAAGTCGATCCTCTTCGGGCCCTCGAAGCCGTCATGGACGGGTATCAAGTGCTCCCCATGCAGGACGCGGTGAAGGTCGCCGACTTTATCTGCACCCTCACCGGCGACATTCACGTGCTGCGCGGCGAGCATTTCCCAGCCATGAAAGACGGAGTCATCGTGTGCAACTCCGGCCATTTCAATGTAGAGATCGATCTGGAAGCCCTTGAAAAAATGGCTGTCTCTCGACGGATGATCCGGGAATTTGTGGAGGAGTTCACCCTTCCCGAGGGCAAGAGAATCTACGTCCTGGGCGAAGGGCGCCTCATCAACCTCGCAGCAGCGGAGGGGCACCCCTCCAGCGTCATGGACATGAGTTTCGCCAATCAGGCGCTTTCGGCCGAATACATGGCCAAGAATCACGGGCAGCTGAAAAAACAGGTTTACGGAGTCCCCAGAGACATCGACCAGGAAATCGCACGGCTCAAGCTGGCCAGCATGGGAATTGTCATTGACTCGCTCACCGCAGAGCAGGAAAAATATCTGAATTCATGGGAAATGGGGACTTGAAGCGGTTAGTTCCGCGTCCGGGCATTTTCGATTCAGGGACTTGGAGAGTGGACCTCTTTCACACTCATCCCCATGGTCCAGGTAAGCGAAGAGCTCTCTGTTTGAAGTGGAATTCACCTCCTGCTCGTGAGCAGTGAGACGCCGCAGGCATTTCCAGAGATCCTCAAACCTCGGTTTTCCCGGCCACAGGGTGTGTGACAAGCTCCAGAGCCTGTCACACACCCTCTGACCGGCGACGCAAACTTTGGCCAAATTTTCGGGGTTCAAAATGCGCCCGAGCGTTCCGCGCCACAGCGGATCAAGAACGTGATGGCCCGCAGCGGGAGGGCGGAGACTTGTGGCGTTGCCTGTGAATGTGATGTGAGAGGGTCATGCCGCCCGCCTTCGATAGCGTTCGATGTCACAGAGGCTCTGCTCCATTGAGCTTCCGAGTGATACGGATTCACTCTTCCAGTGCCTGCCCCTGCCCTGCTTCCGTGGAAATCCCTGCAAGGTCAAATTTCATCCAGCTGGCGCTTCTGTGTGCATGTTTTCATGTTTCGACCGTTTGAGTCCCCGGAACTCGATGGGCGCAAAAACATGCAAGCCTACGGCCTCATCACGGGCCCCATCCAAATCCACCATGAACCTTTCAGCGAAGGGAGCACTGCAGCCATGATGAACCTTTTGCCCCAGGGGACCCGGCGTTTTTGGGAGGCGTTCCGCCCCTGGATCTGCGCACTGGCCTTGCTGAACCTTGTCGGATGCGTCCCCAAAGAAGAGCCCAAAGCTCCCGTCGAGGCAGGATTCGAGGAGATCACCGCCGAGGCGTTCCCCGAATTTGCTGACGATGCGGACCCGGACACCCTCAAGAAGGCCATCCAGCAAAGTCTTCTCTTTTACAGCAGAATCCCTCCGGACCGCACCTTTGCGCTGGGAAGCCTCACGTTGAGGGCGGACACGCTCAGGGAAACCCTGGAACTCTTCTCCGAGCTTGCAAGCAAGGACATGCTGGACCAAAGGACTCTTGCCGAGCACTTCCATGTGTATCGCAGCCGCGCCCCCTCGGAATCCGGCGAGTCGCTGGTGACCGGATACTTCGAGCCCATACTGGACGCGCGACTTCGGCCCGATTCCGAGTTCACCTACCCTCTGTACGGCCCCCCTCCCGATCTTCTCACCATCGATTTGAATCTGTTCGACCCGGAGAAGTACCCGGGGGCGCGCCTGGTAGGCCGCCTGGACGGCAATCGTGTGGTGCCCTTTTACTCCCGCAGAGAGATTGACCAGCAGGGCAGGATAGCGGCCCATCGATGTGAAATCGCCTGGATTCGGGACCCCATCGACGGTTTCTTTCTCCACGTCCAGGGATCGGGCAAACTCCGTCTTGGAGATGGAAACCATGCCCGCATCGGCTATGCCGGAACCAACGGGCATCCTTATCGAAGCATTGGGAAATATCTCATCGATCAGGGGGTTCTGACACCTGAAGAGGTGTCTCTCCAAAGCATCAGGGATCATTTGAGGACCCATCCTGAAAAGAGGGACGAAATCCTCTTTTACAATCCGAGCTACATTTTCTTTCGATGGGTCGAGGAGGGACCTGTCGGCAGCCTCAATGTGGTGTTGACGGCCGGACGTTCCATTGCGACGGACCTGCAGGTGCACCCTCGAGGAGGTCTTGCCTTTCTCGAGACCCGTCAGCCGCGCCTCGACCCTTCGGGGCGAGTGATCGGCTGGAGCCCCCTGCGGCGCTGGGTATTGAATCAGGACACGGGAGGCGCTATCAAGGGAGTGGGCCGAGTGGACCTCTTCTGCGGCAGCGGGGATCGAGCGGAAGGTCTGGCGGGAAACATGAAAAGTCAGGGAAGAATTTACTTCTTTGTGAAGCGGACGCCGTGAAGTGGCCTTGTTCAGCAGGAGCGAATTCGAGACCCGATCGGTGAGCTCGCCTGTGGTCGGCCCCTACAGGGGCTACTGTGCAATGGAGGCAAACGGGCGAACCGAAGTTCACGGATCGCGGCTTGTTCGCACCTCAGCCAACGCCTGGAGAAGTATCCGCATCTCGTCAAAACACCGACAGAGTGTCATGGCTGCGCTGCAAAGCTGCTCGCGAGTTGGATTCGGATTTTCTGAGAGGAGACCGCTCAGAAGGGTCTGTTGCGCCATTCGGAACTGGTTTGTGGTGAGTTCGCCGCGGGCGAGGAGGCGCGCCGTCACGATGTCCGGGTCCAGATCTTTCAGGTAAGCCTCCAGCTCAAGGACTTTTCGCTGATATTCCAAGGCCAGTTGGCTTAGTAGTTGCAAATGATCTCCCGGCAACTGTTGCATCACCAAAGCGCTCGATTCGATTAATGTTTTCAGATTTTTAAGGCCGGCACCACAAAAAAATGGACCTTATATTTATCGCAACGCAGCACAATAAAATGCCCACCCCGCGGGTTGTGATTTCGACAGTCTTTCAGCCGGAATCCACAGA
>CAZZHS010000053.1:0-13626 GCA_964654275.1 uncultured Syntrophobacteraceae bacterium | reverse complement strand
TGCCGGCATGACAGGTGTCGAAATGAACACCTTACGGCGTTGAGCTGTGCCGGGCATCCATTCCCGCTTGGGGCGCGCGGGAAAAACACCCTGAGTCGGGCATATTTCACACTCACGCACTGCTTCGGGGATCGCACCAGGCTCTGCCGCATCCCCTTTTCACTTCGGCTGAGGCAAAATGCCCCGCGTGGAGGCTGCCGCGATGCAGGTTCCGGTCTCTTGGGCCTTTCGAGGTTGGCGGTACGGCCAGGCTGCGGATCGTGCAGACGGGCAACCCACGAAAGACGCGCCGGGAGGGTTCGGTTTCCCACACATTCCGACGATTGTTCTTTAAAATTACTAATGGATGCCCAAGGACCTGTCAAATAAATAACCGGTTTCTTACTTGAAACGGAGTGATTAATGAGAACCGCGTCAAACCTGCTCACGAAATCCCGGGTCCCCACGGTAGTTTTTTTGTGTTGCACATAAGGTTATTATCCTTAAAAGAGGACATTCTCAAAAATATGACGCATTAAATCAAAAAGGACTGCGCCGAAAACACTCAGATGTCCTGGAAAAAGGCGAGGAAGAAGGCTTTAGACGAAATTCGCCGGGAATCGCCCGCTTCTCTCTTTGCATTTGAGTTCACATGCAGAAAGGTGTTTGTTGATGTTCGTCAAGTTGCTCAATATCGTGCTGGCTGAGTGCATCAAGATTCCAGCCGATGGTCTCTCGCCACTCCTGGAGAGAAAAATCAATGAGCGCCTCGTCTTCACCAATCCGGACTACGAGGCGCGGCACAACCGGGGAGAGTGGATCGGGAATATTCCGGCACAGATCAGCTGCATTCGTCAAAAGGGGAGGTACTATCACCTGCCGAGGGGATTCCTCGACCAGTTTCTCGAACTGTGCAAGAAATTCAATCAGCCCTACCGGCTGATCGACAAGCGCAGCCTGCTGCCGCCCATTCCCGTAGAATTTCACGGGGAACTCAAGAGTTACCAGCAGGAGGCTGCTGAGAACATTCTGGAAAAGGATTTTTGCACACTGGTGGGTGGCCACAAGAGCGGAAAAACCGTCATCGCACTCTACACCATCGCCCAGCGCAGACAACCGGCCCTCATTCTCATCCCACGTCTTGACCTGCTCCAGGGTTGGCTCACAAAGATCGAAAGTTTTCTCCAGATTCCCAGTTCCGACGTGGGCGTTTTTGCGAGCGGCGACCATCGACTGGGAGACCGGATCACCATTGCTCACACCGGCGAGGCCACCAAATTTTGGCGGAAACTTGTGGATCGCTTCGGTTATCTTCTGCTCGACGATTGTCAGCGGTGTCCGTCGAAGGTCTTCACCCACTTGATTCCCAACTTCAAGACCACGTACATGCTGGGCCTCTCCAACACGGTACAGCGAAAAGACCGTCTCTCGCGGCTGATGTTTTTCTACGTGGGAGATCTGATTTACACCATCAACGACAAGGACGCCCGGGAAGGAAGAGGGGTGATTCATGCCAACATCATCACCCGGCAGACCACCTTTGAGTATCCTTATACCTCCCGGTCCGATTTCCCCTCCATGCTGAAGGCGTTGCGCCTCGATGAGGAGAGAGTCGCGCTCATTGCCGAAGACATCGGACAGGAAATTGAGTCGGGAGGGGGCCCCCTCCTCGTACTCTCCGGTGCCAACGGGAGAGACAACAAGCTGCTTGAAACGCTTCGCCGACGCGGCATCCCTACGGCGACGATCGACCTGGAATCCGAGGCCACCGCCGAGGACGGGGAGGAAAGCCGGGAAGCAAAAATTTTGTGCCGGCCGTCGATTGACTGCACCAAGTCGGTTGCGATCTTCGTGACCCCGGAAACCCTGGCCCGTTGTGCGCATAGACTCAAGGCCAATGTTCTCGTTCTCGCCGAACCGATTTATTTCAGGCAGAACCTGGCCCAGGCTATCCGCGACCTTCACAGAAACGGCACCGGGGACGGCACACGGCTCAAAATCTACGACTATGTGGACACGAGAATCGGGCTTCTGGAAAACTACTTCAAGATGCGCAGTTACAATTACGGGGTTCACCCCGACCTGCTGCTGTCTCCAGGCGAAAATTAGCCCCTCGGAAGGCCGGGGAACCAGCACGACGGATCCCTTCCGATCCCACGTGTTCCGGCTCTCCCCCTGCCTGGGAGCTTGTGCTCAGCGTCACCCCCCAATGGGTCGAAAGCCATGCTGCCATGACAAAACGCCTGGTGGCCCTCTCACCTTTCTTGATCGACTGTCCCCTGGTGACGACCCTCGGGCTTCGCCCTTCCATCATGGATTACTCCGCGGAAGAGAGGTCCCTCCTGCGATCCGCCGACCTCGTCCTGTTTCCCTCTCTGCTTTTCGCAAGGGTCCTGCAGAGCGCGGGCATTCCCACTTTTCCCCGCTGCACCACCTATCTGTATCGAACCTCGCGACGTCTCCAGTTCTCCCTTTTCAAGATCTCCGGGCTTTCTATCCCCAAAACTCGAACCTACTATGGAAAAGGGCGAGATTCTAAGGCGCTGAGAGATTTCAGTCTTCCGTTTCGGGTCCTGTCCCCTTCGCCCGATGCCGCTCAACGTGAGTTGGAAATCCGCACGCCGGAAGATATGGCCACCATTCCTCCACGCTGGAACCCTCTGATCGTTCAGGAATGGATTCCGTGGGAAGAGCGCCTGAATCTGATATGCACAAACTTCCAAATCGTCGGCGCCTCGTCTTTGGATCTGGAGTCCTCCAAGCCGCTTCCTTTCGGGCTTTCAAGGCTCAAACAGTCCCGCTATTCCCAGACGGCCGAACTGACGGACCGTCTCCTGACAATGGCGCGGCTGGATGATGTTTGCGTGGAATGGGGCCGGGAAGGTAGCGGCTGGCGTCTTCTTTCCCTGAGGCGCCCCCCCGCCCGGTGGGTCACTCCAGAGGGCACCACGAAACGGTTTTCGCTCCTGTGCGAAGAGATTGCCGCCGGCAGCCTCACCTTCGCGCAAGCGGACCGCAAGCCCAAAGACCCCGAGTCCCGAGACCAAGGGTTTTCGGCCTTTTCATGCCTTTCAGGCAGTTTTCTGTGGCCGCCGCGGCCATGAGAATTATCTTTAACCCTGAAACCGTGGAGTCCGGACAGGGTCGGCCTTCCGGAATCCGCAGCTTCCGGCTCGAACACGCGCTGAGTTCACTCAAAAGAGGTGTTTCCATGAGACCAACGATACGACTTACCGTTTTCTACGGTTTCCTGATGATCCTGATGCTGGCCTCCTCCCAGGCATGGAGCCTGGGCACTCCCCCTCAACGGTCCAACCTGTCGGCGGATGCAGCCATCCATGTTCACCGCTTCATGACTTCTGCACCGGACGATGTGTTCGTCACACTGAAGAATGGGCTCACCGTCCTCGTGCACCCCATCCGAAACAGTGAGGTGGTGTCTGCTCAAGTCTTTGTGCGCGCAGGTTCTATTTACGAAGGCAACCGCATGGGCAGCGGCATCTCCCACTACCTGGAACATGTGGTCTCAGGAGGAACCACCCGCTCCTTCACCGAAGATGAAGCCACAACGCGTCTCGAGCGCATCGGAGGCCAAACCAACGCCTACACATCGTACGACCGGACGGTTTACTTCATCAACACCGCAGGCCAGCACTGGCAGGAGGCTCTGGATCTCCTGCTCTCCTATGTCTTCGAATCCACTCTGGATCCTGCCGAAGTCCTGCGGGAAAAATCGGTCATCCAGCAAGAAATGAAGATGGGTGAAAATTCCCCGGGCAGAGAATTGTGGAAACTCTTCATGGAAACTGCCTACAGAAAGCATCCGGTGCGAAGCCCCATCATCGGCTTCGAGGAAATCTTCGTCCAGCAGGATCGTGATGCTCTGCTGGAATATTACCTCGAGCGATATCGCCCCGACAACGCGGTCGTGGTTGTGGCAGGCGCAGTGAACCCCGACGAGGTGATCAGATTTGTGGGAACAAAAACCAGCGACGTTCAAAGGACGGCCGCTCCTCCTGCGGCACTCCCCGACGAGCCCCCGCAACTCAATCTCCGGTGGCAGGAACGAGAGCTCCCCTTTGCGCGGCTCACACAGGCCATGATCGGATTTCCATCGGTAGCTCTTCACCACCCGGATCTCTACGCCCTCGATGTTCTGGCGATGCTCCTGGGACAGGGACGCACCAGCAGGCTTTACGCTCGCCTGAAGGACGATGAAAACCGGGTCTTGAGTGTGAGCGCTTCCAACTGGACTCCCTCCTACGTGACGGGACAGTTCATCGTATCCCTGACGCTGGCGCCCCAACACTGGCCGTCCGTCCTCGATTCGGTGCATGAAGAGATCGAAAAATTCAAGGCAGAGCCCGTTTCCCCGGATGAGCTCGAAAAGGCCAAAAAACAGGTCGTGGCGCAGCACATCTTCAGTCAGGAGACGGCTTCGCAGCGGGCCGGTTCCATCGCCTCCTCGTTTTTCGACACGGGAGACCCTTATTTCGACGCCCTCTATGTGGAAAACATTCGAAGCGTCACCGCAGAACAGATCCAGCGCGTGGCCGCCGCCTATCTCGATGCCAAGCGAGCGAGCGTGGCCGCAGTCCATCCCCGAGGAACCGGCGAGGACACTGCCGGGGAGGAGGCGGATGCCCCCCTTCAGGTCGCCGATGCGAGTGGGGTGATCCTTCATGAGGCACCCAATGGTCTCAGGGTGCTGCTCAAGGAGGATGTCTCCCTTCCCCTGGTCACCATCCAGCTCTACGGACTGGGGGGCCTCTTTCTGGAGGACGGTCAGCCGCCAGGAATTGCAGCCTTCACCAGTTCCCTCCTCACGGCCGGAACCACCACGCGCTCCAAGATGGACATCGCCCAGGCCATTGAAGAGATCGGAGGGAGCATCGAGAGTCGATCGGACAACAACACGTATCGCGTTTCCATCAAGCTGCTCAAAGAGGACCTGGAGCTGGGCCTCGACATCCTTGCGGATGTGCTCCAAAATGCGACGTTTCCACCCGATGAGATTGAAAAGCTGCGCAAGGAGACGCTGCTCTCCCTGGAAACCCTCGACGCGAACTGGCAGATGGAAATCATGCGCCTGTTCAGGCAGAATTATTTCGAAAAATCCCCCTTCAGGCATGACCGGTTGGGAACGCCGGAATCCGTCGAGGCGCTCACGCGGGAAGACATCTTGAAGTTTTACGAGAAGATGGTCCGGCCCGAACGTGCGGTACTGGCCGTGTTCGGAGACCTGGATCCCGCTCAGACCCTGAGCCTCGTCAACAAGAAGTTTTCGACGTGGCGGCGGGAATCGGCCTTATCCCTGCCGACATTCGAGCCGGAAACCGCAAACATCCGTGAGAGCCGGGTGGTGGAGAAGACCAATGACAAATCGGCGGCAGCGCTCTTTGTGGGAACCAACGGGCTGGAGGTCAACGACGAGCTTCGGCCGGTGCTGGATGTTTTGGACGCCGTCCTGTCGGGAACGGGCTATCCCGGCGGCCGTCTGTTCAAAGGGTTGCGAGGAGGGGGTGAGGACCTTGTCTACATGGTGGGGGCCTTTCCTTTTTATGGGAAACAGGCCGGTTTCTACGGGGTCTTGACCCAGACGACTCTCGCCAACCTTGACCGGGTTCAGGAGATCGTCCTCAAAAACCTCGAGGATCTCAAGAAAGAGCCTCTGCCGGATGCGGAACTGGAAAGAATGAAAGATCTGCTCATCGCCATGCGGAGACTGAACCTGGAGAGTCTCGAGGCGAGGGCTCAAAGCGCCGTAGTCAATGAAGTCCTGGGGCTGGGATGGGACTATGACGTGAACTACCCGGAAATGGTTCGCAAGGTGAGCGCGACTCAAGTTCAGGAACTTGCGGCAAAGCTTTTTGGGAACACCCTGATCGTCAGAACCATCCCGGAAAATCCCGTTGAGATCTTGGAGGTCCCTCCCCCCATGAGTGACGTGCCTGCAACCCGTTGACGCTCACCCCTTCCGAACAGGCGGCGAGGCATCGGGGATCACTCTGAGGCGGGCAGTCGGTAAAACGTTTTCTTGTCAAACCGATAGCACTGGAGACGAGCGTTCTCACAGAGGGATGTGAGAACCTCGTCAAGACGCTCAGGCTCCACGCTCAATGAGTCCGCCATTTCACGGCCGGTGCATGGGCGCCTCCGAAGCATTTGGAGAACACGCGACGCAAGATCCCCCTCGGAGTGCTCCCGGGAACAGGCCGTATAGCTCCCGATGATTTCGGTGATTTCCCTTGGGAAAAAGCGTGCCGCAGCGTTCATCCGGGCGGAGCTGAGTCCTCTGACTCCTTCATAGGCGGGGGGGCGCACGACGGTATTGAGTTCAATTCTGTCAGGTCCAATACCTTTCACCACCCGGGCTATCCGCTCGAGTTCCTCCGGCTGATCATTCAATCCCGCAGCCAGCAAAATCTCCAGGTGCAGTTGACCCTGATAGGCCTTTCGAAACGTCTCAATCCCGCGGAGGATGGCGGGGAGTTCGAGTTGAGGATGGGGGCGGTTGATCTGTTGAAAGACCGAGTCAGTGACAGCATCCAGAGAGGGCACCACGCGATCGGCCTTCAGAAGCCCCTGGCGGACTTCCGGTTGCCACAAAAGCGAACCATTGGTGAGGACCACGAGGGGCAGTTCGGGGAACTTCTCCTTGATGCGGACGATCAAGGGCCCCAAGTCCCGGTAGAGGGTGGGTTCTCCCGCACTGGAAAAGGTGAGCGCATCCGCTCCGTCCGGGTGGTCTCTAAAAAAATGCTCCAATTCTGCGAGAACTTCCTCAACGGAAACCTCATGTTGCTTCTCGAGGGTGAGGTGTGTGGTGCGGCCCGATTCGCAATAGATGCAGTCGAAAGAGCAGGTTTTGGGACGGATCACGTCGATGCCGAGAGATCGGCCGAGCCTTCTGGAGGGCACCGGACCAAAGATGGCTTTCATGGGGCGTTCTTTTCGAAACAAGGTGCCTGAATCCCGGGTGAGCGACCTGACCACGGAATCCGGGCGCGGGATTTCACTCTTCGGGCCCACCGTTTTCGCCCGGGCATTTTCCCATCATGACGTGATTCATTTTCTTCAGGTACACCTCGCACTCGGAACAGCTCGTCCCTTTTTCCTTGCAGGCGTGAGGCACCAGATCCCAGCACGGAACGGGAAAGTTCAAGATAGCCGGGCACTGTTTGCGCACTTCCTCGCCGCAAGCTCGTATTTCCCAACACGGGGCGATGGTCAGCAGTTTTTTGATTCCCGCGATGTTGAGTCCCTCGTCCGTCAGAAGTTTTCTCAAACATTTGAGCCATTGAAGGTCATTGTTGGAATAGAAGCGTTTTCCACCCCTGCGGGCCGGTTTGATGAGGCCCTCCTGCTCGTAGATCCTGAGAGTCCTTGGATGAATGTTGAGCAGTTCCGCGACAATGCCGATGGGGTAAAGGGCTTTTTGATTTCGAACATCCATGGACCGATCTCCTACGCAAAATTATCACAAAGTCATCTAGAGCAGGTCGGATTATAAAAGCTGCATGCCGGAGTGTCAATTTTTTTCCTCAAACGTTGCGTCACGCCTTTTCCCCTTGCCAATGGCGACGGCGATACAGTAACCTTTGACCTGCGGCGACAGCTCCGGACATCCCGTTCTCCCCCGTCTTCCCCGCTGCTCCGGAGGATGTGGAGATGCCCGCCCGATCCTGGTTCTCTTCCAGCAGATTTTTCCCCTTCCAGGGACATACGCATATAACCGAACGTGCCCCAAAAGGCCACCGGGTTCCACAAGGAGACAAAGTGCATGCGAAGTGATCTGATGAAAAAAGGCGTCGAAAAGGCCCCGCACCGATCCCTGTTCAAAGCCATGGGCTACACCCAGGACGAACTGAACAGGCCGATCATCGGAGTCGCCAACTCCGCCAATGAAATCATTCCCGGCCACATCCACCTGGACAAAATTGCTGAAGCGGTCAAAGCCGGAATAAGGCTCGCCGGCGGCACCCCGGTGGCGTTCAGCACCATCGGCGTGTGCGACGGCATTGCCATGAATCACCCGGGAATGCGCTACTCCCTCGCAAGCCGTGAACTCATTGCCGATTCCGTAGAGATCATGGCCACTGCACACCCTTTCGACGGCCTTGTGCTCATTCCCAACTGTGACAAAATCATTCCGGGCATGCTCATGTCCGCCATGCGCCTCAACATCCCCGCAGTCCTCGTGAGCGGAGGCCCGATGCTGGCAGGCCGCAGAAAAAAGCAGCGCGTGGATCTCATTTCCGTGTTCGAGGGTGTCGGCGCTCATAAAGCCGGGCAGATGTCTCAGGAGGAGCTTCTGGAACTGGAAGAGTGCGCCTGCCCGGGATGCGGATCCTGCGCGGGCATGTTCACGGCCAACTCCATGAACTGTCTCGCCGAGGCACTCGGACTGGCGTTGCCGGGAAATGGAACGATCCCCGCAGTGAGTGCAGCCCGGATTCGTCTGGCAAAACTGGCGGGCATGAAGATCATGGAACTCATCACGCAGGACTGCCGCCCTCGCGACATCGCCACGGCCGCAGCCTTTGAAAATGCCATGGCGGTGGATATGGCCCTGGGGTGCTCCACCAACACGGTGCTGCACGTGCCCGCCATCGCCCATGAAGCGGGCATCGGGTTGAGTCTTGAACTGTTCAACCAGGTCAGCGCTCGCACCCCCCACCTGTGCAGCCTGCGCCCTGGAGGAATCCACTTCATGGAAGACCTGGATGCCGCGGGAGGAGTCCAGGCGGTCATGAAAGAGCTTTCCCGAGGCGACCTCATTCATCTGGATGCCCTGACCGTCACGGGGAGGACTGTGGGGAGCAACCTTGAAAGCGCCCGGTTGCTCGACCGGGAGGTGATCCGTTCCCTGGAGGAACCCTACCACAAGGAGGGAGGGATCGCCGTACTTTATGGCAACCTGGCTCCTGAGGGCGCCGTGGTCAAACAATCGGCGGTCGCCGAGGAGATGCTCCTGAGAAAGGGAAAGGCACGCGTCTTTGAAAGCGAATCCTCCGCATCGGAGGCAATCCTGGCAGGCAGGATTCACGCGGGAGACATTGTGGTGATTCGCTACGAGGGCCCCAAGGGCGGGCCGGGGATGCAGGAAATGCTGGCCCCCACGGCAGCGATCATGGGCATGGGACTGGGCAGGGATGTGGCACTCATCACCGATGGGCGATTCAGCGGGGGAACGCAGGGAGCGGCCATCGGCCACATCTCTCCCGAAGGCGCCGTGGGCGGCCCCATTGCATTGGTCGAAGAGGGCGATGAAATCCTTGTCGACATTCCCAACAAGCGTCTGGAGCTCCTGGTGGAGGAGTCCGTTTTGCTTCAGAGAAAAGAGCGGTGGACTCCCCCGGCGCCGAGAGCTCAAAGCGGCTACCTGGCGCGATATGCTCGTCTTGTCACCTCGGGTTCGAGGGGAGCCGTCCTCATGGATGCTCCTTCTTAGAGCCGCACGGCAGACAAATGGCTCCGGGCTGTTTCCGAGGCCTTGCCGGCCCGACCGGGTTTGACTGCGAAAGCGGCTTGATCCAGCCGTGTCATCCACCCTCGCCGCAGAAGTGAAACCGAATGGAGGCCGCAGCCCGGGGGGCTACGTGAAATCTTGTTTTCGGAGGTGATGCGCCCAGTGGTTTCGAGATTTCCACCGACAGATGCCGACCATTATGACGCCTGGTTTGAAAGGGAGCCGGGGCGGTCCGCGCTGGCCCTGGAAAAGCGTTTGCTGCAGCGCGTGTGGTCTCCGTGTGCGCCGCAGCGCATTTTGGAGGTGGGTTGCGGCACAGGCCGTTTTCTGGAATGGTTTGCGAGCCAGGGCCACCAGGCAACCGGACTGGAATCCTCGCCCTCCCTGTTGATCGCAGCCCGGAATCGATTGCCGTCAAAGATACACCTGGAATTGGGGGATCCAGAGGATCTCCCTTATGAAGACAATGCCTACGACACCGTGGCTCTCCTCAACACGCTCGAGTTCGTGAACGATCCCCTTCAGGCCCTGACAGAAGCTTGCCGCGTTGCAAGGAGTCATGTGCTCCTGGGGGCCCTCAACAAATATTCGTTCATCGCCCTGCAGCGCTGCTGGGAATGCTGGTGGCGCGAGACTTCCTCCAGCAGAGCCAGGTTTTTCAGCGTTTTCGAGCTTCGCAGCATGGCTCGCAAAGTACTCCAGGGGGCGGTCCCCATCCACTGGAAAACCTGCCTTTCCTTCCCTCTGAAGACTCTGACCTACCTCCAATTCCTGGAAAAATCTCCGCTCTTGACCTGGCATCCCTTCGGTCATTTCATTGCCATGCGAATCGATCTGCGCTACCCCCTCCAGACAGCTCAGAACCCCGTTTTTTCCAAGATCACTTCGGGGGTGAGGGAAATGCCCAGCTGTTCCTCCTGCTGGCGCCTGAGAGAAGAAAATCCATCCGATCCCCTGTTGCCCTGGGTGGACGTCACCATTCCGCATAAATCTCCCCCTTCGCAAAAAGAAATGCTCACCTGAAAACCATCCCTCCCATTTTATGTTATTTTATGGACAGGCCCTGCACCTCCTCCCCCCCCGCAGCGTCCCTTTTCACTCCACCGATTTCAGGGTCTGTCTGGAAGATGAATGCCCGACACCGACTCCGGAGTCCGGCAGCGGATAGCAAGTCAACGATTATTGCCAAGGAGGCAGCTGTGAAAGAGGCCATGCTGTACAAAAAATTGAAAGAGAAGCAGGTGACGTGTTTCCTCTGTGCACAACACTGTGTCATCGAACCGGGAAAACGCGGATTCTGCGGGGTTCGGGAAAACCAGGACGGGACTCTGGTGAGCCTTGTGTACGGCCGACTCATTGCGGAGCACGTCGATCCCATTGAAAAAAAACCCCTGTTTCATTTCCTGCCGGGCTCCCGAAGCTACTCCATTGCAACGGCAGGGTGCAATTTCCGCTGCCTTTTTTGCCAGAATGCGGACATTTCGCAGGCCCCCCGTGAATACAAAGCCATTTCCGGCCGGCACGTCACTCCCGAGGCCGTGGTGGAAAGTGCTGAAAAAACCGGCTGTCGAAGCATTTCCTACACCTACACGGAACCCACCATTTTCATGGAATACGCCCTGGACGTTGCCAAACTGGCCCATGCCCGGCACTTGAAAAATGTTTTCGTGAGCAACGGCTACATGACGGAAAAAGCACTGGAGGCCGTGTCCCCCTATCTGGACGCAGCCAACATTGACCTCAAATCCTTCGATGATCAGTTTTACAAGGAACAGTGCGGAGCCCGTCTGCCCCCTGTGCTGAAGACGCTTCGGGGAATGAAAGAGCGGGGAATCTGGCTCGAGGTGACGACGCTGATCATTCCGGGCCTCAATGACAATCCACAGGAACTGAGGGAGCTCGCCAAATTTCTGGTGTCTCTCGGACCTGAAACACCCTGGCATGTGAGCCGATTCTATCCCCAGTACCGGATGATGGATCGCCCCCCCACTCCAGTGGAAACTCTTCAGCGTGCACGTAAGATCGGGCTGGAGGCCGGTTTGAAATACGTCTACACCGGAAACATTCCCGGAGACGAAGGGGAGAGCACCTTTTGCCATCATTGTCGGGAGGTCGTGATCCAGCGCTTCGGGTTTTCGATCACGGGGGGAGGTTCCGAACACGGCAAATGTCCCCACTGCGGAACACCCGTGGAGGGCGTGGGCATGTGAGTTTCAGCCAATCCCGGGCGCAGAGCCCAGGCATCAAACGGCAGGTCACGTCGAACGTGATCGAGGACAAGAACTTTGATAGATCAATGGCAGAATTTGTGCTAAGAGGAATAATTTGAGAGTTTGCGGAAAACCCTCAAGGCCACGGTGATTCTGACTTTCCACAAGAAAGAACGACAGGGTGTGTCTGCAGAAGGGAAATATCAGATGGTTTCTGTGAGAAAAGTATTGATTCTGGTTGATTTTTCAAAGGATTCCGAAAGAGCCGTTCACTACGGGTTCCAAGTGGCTCGCGACAGAAAGGCGCGGGTCTACGTGCTGCACATGATCAATCAGAAAATGATCGATGCCGTTCAGCAGCTCAGCAGCAAAGGCTACAAGGGTGATTTTCTCAAGGCCATGAGGCAACTGGTCGCGGACAGAGAAAATGATCTCAAGCAATTTGTCCCCAAGGACTTACAGGAAGGGGTCGAGTTGGAGTTCATCATCCGCAAAGGGGAGCCTTTCGAAGAAATCATCAACGTGGCCAAAGAACTTTCCATTGACCTCATTGTCGTGGGCAGCCAGGGACACACGGCTCTCGGCACCGCCTCCATCGGCGGCGTGGCTCAAAACGTGGTCAACCACGCTCCCTGCCCCGTCCTGGTCGTTCGCCCCATCGAACACGACTACATCGAATGACGCGACGGTTCGGCGACAGGAGTCCGGCGCTGCCGGACATGACAGAGAAGAGAAACCCGCAGGGGTCCGAATCCCACTCCGACAACGGCTCCCGTCATCGTGGCTGTCTTCCCTCCCAGGCCTCTCCATGACACACCGCGATCCCTCACCTTCCCGGCTTGCACCCGGCACCGTGCTCGCGGAACACAATTCCGCCGGCGACAGAATTGAGGAATCCTGCCGATTCCGTCATCCCATGACCGACCGGGAATGGTCCGAAGCGCTGCAGGAGGTCACCATTCACGCATCGAAGCTGGATGAAAAGGTGACCAGTTTCCACATTCGGAAAGTGCTTGAGGGCCTCCAGCTTCTCGATGAGAAGATGGACGAATACTGCGCCCTCACCTGCCCCCTTTGTGACGATCCCTGCTGCCATGGCAGGAACGTATTTTTCAATCAGGCAGACCTCGTTTTTCTCGTGACTTCCGGTCAGCGCCCGCCACCCGGCCAGACCCGCGAGCGTTCTTCTCAATCCTGCCGCTATCTCGCTGCGGAAGGGTGCACGCTTTCAAGAAAAAATCGGCCGTACGTCTGTGTCTGGTTTTTGTGTGAAGCCCAGATGCGGTATTTTTTCGAGGAGCGGCCCAAAGTTCAACGGGAGATGACCCGGGCGTTCGAACAGATACGCCGTGCCCGACTGCAGCTCGAGGCGTGTTATGAACGCGTCAGGCTTTCGCTCTGCCGATCCACCTGAACTCACCTCTTCCCCCGGGCAGAGAGCACTCACGCGCAGTTCTGATCACCCTGCAGCACTGACCCTATGCCCACGACACAAAATTGACTGAATGCACCAAAAGCTCTCATGAATCACACGGCCCTCCCTTCCCATGCCATTTATAAAACCTACGGGAGGGTCGGAGCAGGAAGCCAACCAGGGGGGTAGCCTGGGCCAGTGTCTTCCGTCAGGGCCACAGTCGTTTCACGAGACCTTCGAGTGCACCGCCGCCTTCCTCTGCTGCCGTCCGTCGAGATATTCCTGAAGCTTCTTGGGAAGTCCTCGTTTTTTGGCGGAGCGGCTTCTCAGACTCGTGAGCATCCTCGCGGCCAGTGGCTGCTTGAGGGGAAATCCCCATTTCTTCTTGTATTCCCTGGGCGTCAGCTGGTGTGACCGCAGGTGGTTCGCTGTAAGCTGACGAAACTCACCGCCACATTCGAGACAGGTCACTTTTTCTTCCTCGATGGAACTTTTGGGATCCATGCCGGATGTCACATCCCGTCCCAAAGTCTTGGAAGGGGATCGGCCTC
>CAZZHS010000052.1:0-25476 GCA_964654275.1 uncultured Syntrophobacteraceae bacterium | reverse complement strand
GTCTATCCAATTGCGGATTGTCAATTCTGAAAGTCCTGGCCGGCGTTGTTTTTTTAAGGAGACGGTCAGATACTGTTGATGAGAAATTGGCGGATGAGGCTGTGAATGAAGTGAACCGGTATGATTGGTTGTCACAAAAAAAGCCCAACCGAGTGCTTGGGCTAATTGTTTTGATGTGCTCGGGAGAGAGGAATTCGGTCTCCCCGGAAGAGCTCTTCACCGCACTCTCGCACAGCAGGCGAGCGCCAGGTGGATATTTTGTGGGGGTGGACTCCCAAAGCTTGACCTTGCAGGCAGACAGAGTTGCACAAGTGTCAGCCATCCCCTGCATATAGAAAAAGCCTGCCGTGCCGGCAGGCCATATCCTTTCGCTTTCCCTGGAGAATTACTGGTCGGGGCGAGAGGATTTGAACCTCCGACCCCCTGCTCCCAAGGCAGGTGCGCTGACCAGTCTGCGCTACGCCCCGCGACCGACATTCAGCTAACACAGGTGATCTTTATTTGCAACCTGAAAAACTTGGACGCGTTTCGGTTCAGGATCCGACCCAGCCGTCGACGAATCAGGGCGTGCGGCCACTGGCCGCCGCCTCGCGAGAAATGGGGGGCGTGGGAGTGTGTGTTTCGTGAAACCGGGTGGAGCCGTCCTGTGCTCAGGCGGCGTTCCGGGGCGCACTTCAAAAGGAAGATGGCTGGGCCTGGGACAGTTTCTTGTGGTAGAGGTCCGAATAGGCCATGTCCAGGAGATCCTGATGGCAGGAAGTGTGTTCCTCACAAGAGCCCACACCCATGATGGGCTGGATGAGGATCACCGTGTTCTGGTGTTTGAAGGGCGCCTTGCGAATCACCTGGGTCAGGTAGGGAACCACCTCCAGCACCTCGTCACGGGGCACGTCGGGCAGTACGGCAAGGAATTCACTGCTGCCGTAACGGGCGAGATAGGTCTCGCCGCTGGGCAATGTCTCTCTGAGAAGGGCGGCCGCGTGTTTCAGCACCTCGTTGGCCACGTTGCAGGACCCGTGTTCCTGGACAAAGTTGAAATCAATGGCCAGGACGGAGAGGTTGGAGCCCGTCCGTCGTGCACGCCGGAATTCTCGTTCCAAAATGGAATGAATCTCAAAATAATTCAGGAGGCCTGTCACCGAATCGGTGGTTCCGAAATGCCGGACCCGTTCGTAGGCAAGGCAATTGTCCATGCACAGGGCGATCTTGATGCCCAGATATTCCAGCAGGTCCGTGGCGTCCTGGGGTTGATAGCGGGCAGGGTCCTCGCTTCCAAGAAAAAGGCCCCCAAAGAGAATTTCATGGATGCTCAGGGGGATGAGCACCCCCGACTGAACGCTGCCCACCGATTCGGGCAGGTGCGAGAGGATGTCTTGCAGACCCTCGGAGCCCATCAGGATCGGTTTGGGATTCTTTCTGTCAAAAGCGCCATCCAGATCGCCTGGAAATGGAAGGAGCCAGTTGCCCTCACCCAGAGCGAGTCCCGCAGGGGAAAGGTCCGGAAAGAAGTTTTCACACACCTCCGGATGGCAAAGCAGCAGAACCACCTGATCCAGTTCAAAGCGCAGCGTGATCTCCCGGAGAAGATCTTCCACAAGACGGCCCAGGTCGCGGGTTCGAAACAGCGCGCGTTCGATATCCGCAAACTGACGCCATATGCGTTCGTTGAAGGCTGCGGTGGACGCCATGTGAGCCATTTGCAGGAGGAGTCCATCGATCTCCTGGTTGAGGGTCGCAATGGTTTTCTCAGGGTCTGTGAGGGACTCGTTCGCTCTTTGGGACGGCTTTGCATCGACCTTGTTTTTCATGGGATGTTCCGGCCACCTCGCAGCAGAAGAAGGAAGTTCGAAAGCGTAGAGGGTTCCAGCCTCACGAAATCACCTGCAGGGCAAGGGCTATGGCTTCACGCGGTGTGCGGGCGATGCGGACCCCCGGGATGTCGAACGAGGGCGCGAGGCACACGACACTTTTTCCAATCTTGAGGGCCATGGCCATTTCCGAAAGCGTCCCGTATCCCCCTCCCACGGAAATCAACACGGTCGCCGTGTGGACGATGATCGCATTCCTTGCCTGGCCCATGTTGGATGCGATGGGAAAATCAATGTGTTCGTTGGCGTCGTGGATGGTCGCTCCGGGGAGGATTCCGATGGTGATGCCCCCCGCCGCTTTGGCCCCCTGTGCCGCCGCCTTCATGACTCCACCGAGCCCCCCACAGACGAGGATTCCGCCGGAGCGCGCTATTTCGGCGCCGAGTGCGTGAGCGAGATCCTCCAGTTCCGAAGAGCACGTCCCCGCTCCGATGACTCCAAAATAAACGGGCCGGGCCGTCATGCCTCCCATCCCCACTTCCCCACAAGATCCACAAAGCGCACGCCCCCCAGACTGCTTTTCCGAATGCCCTCGGCGGTGCGCTCCACCAAAATGAGATCCTGGGAAAGCCGGTCGCCCACAGGAATCACCAGGCGGCCCCCCATGGCCAGCTGATCCACGAGCGGCTGTGGAATCCTGGGTGCGCCTGCGGTCACGAGGATGCCGTCGAAGGGTGCTTCTTCCGGCCAGCCGAGCGTGCCGTCCGTCACGCGGATGATGACGTTCTTGTAGCCGAGCTTCTGCAGGATTTGATTGGCTCGATGTGCCAGGCTGGGAATTCGTTCGATGCTGAAAACCCGGTCGGCCAGTTCCGCAAGGATGGCCGCCTGATACCCGGATCCCGTCCCCAGTTCCAGGACTTTTTCGTGTCCCTTCAGCTCCAGCGCTTCCGTCATCAGCGCGACGATGTACGGCTGAGAAATGGTCTGTTTTTCCCCGATGGGCAGCGGATAATCACTGTAGGCCTGGTCCCTCATGGCCTCTTCCACAAACACATGGCGGGGCACCTTCCCCATGGCCTCGAGAACGCGCGCATCGTGGATGCCTCGGGCGGCCAGTTGCGTCTGAACCATGCGGTCGCGCTGTTTTTGAAAGTTGATCATTGGCGAAGGATTTCCTCAACAGAGTCACCGCGCGGTCGAGAGCCGCAAACCAAATCTCCCTGCCCAGGCAGAGAAAGTACGGGGACCGCCGATGCGCAACAGCCTGGAACCTTTCGGGCATGAAAGCCTGCTCGCCTCAGTTTTTCCGAGAAGCTGGAAAAACCCTAATGGGCGCATCAAAGCTTTTTTGCTGTGCCGACAGAGCTCGTCCTCATTTATACGATACATTTCGTAGAACTAAATTTAAAGGCAGAATATTGTCAAATGCTTTTTGATGCGTCGCTGCAGGTCTGGAAACATCAGGATCCTGCACGGGTCCCGTCGGAGCGCTTCTGGAATCGCCGGTTTTTGATCCCCCGGCTCTCAAAGACAAGGCTCCACAGAACTGACGGGCTTCAGCGGGGGGCGCTGCTCACTGCCGACACCTCCCCAGCCACATTCCCAAAGGCGACCTCTGCGGTCATGAAAAGAACACCATGCCTGAGTCTCACTCGAGATTGGCCCAGCGGGCATGAGCGACGTCGCGCTTTTCTTCGAAATGGATGGGCAGACCCAGTTCAGACCGCAATCTGCTGCGAAGATATTGACCGAAAGGGCGCTTCTTCCCTCCCAGAACAACCCACGGGCTCCACCGCTCCACGTCCGTCTGGATGGAAACGAGGGGGGCGATCTGCGTGCCCGCATAGAGGAAGCACAGGTCGTCTTTCCAGGCGGAGTCGTAGACAAGCGAGGAAGGTGGGTCCGGATTGTCCAGGATTTGCGCGAGGCCGCCCGGGTTGTGGGTGTCCGAAAACGGCCGCAGGGCGAAGAGCGAAACCTTGCGGTGCTCGGAACAAATGATCTGCATGGCATCTTTGCGCGACGACGCCTGATCGTCAAACATCCCGATGCCCCGGAAGGGCCGCCCGGCTTCCCGGAGCTCCTGAAGGGCCAGGGAAAAACTGGGGGACTGAGGTCGGGCCGAGTCTTCCCAGAGGAGAATCAGGGGTTGGGCCGCCCACCTGCCGAGCCATTGCACCAGCTCGGACAAGTAGGTTTTGTCGGCACGCCGTTGGGATGAAATGAAAAACTTGTCAATCCAGGGAATCACCAGAGATCCCAGATCCCCCTTTCGGAGGAGTCTATCACCGGCCTGAGCCAGGCCTGCGAGAACCAGGAGGCCCGGGACCCAGGCTTCTTGTCTTTCCTTTGCGAAGGTCCACAGGGATCCCATGTGGAGGCGTTGGTGAGGGGCGAGGAGGCCGGGCCACCCGAAGGGGGATTCTTTCAGCGCCTTCGAAAGGGTGTGGGGAGGGAAGAGGCTCGATGCCTTCCGCAGGTCATCGAGCCATGCTTTCTTGAGTGCATCGTCGAGGGCGTAGCGAACCCTGCTCTCCCAGAGGCACTGCAGGACTCGGGGTTGTAGGATGCGCTGCTGCCAGTGGGCCTCGAGTTTTTCTGCAAAGGCCACCGAGGCGGGTTCGCTTTGTTGAAGGTGCTTTGCCCAAAGCTCCGTCTCCCTGTCGAAGGCCTGAAGAAGTTTGCGGTGGGGAAACTGAAGACTCAGGGAATCGTGAGCCCATCCCCCTGCTGCAGCGAGGGTTGCGTTGTGAAGACTCAAAACCACGCGCCGCGTCTGGAGACTCACCTCCCGAGCGAGGTTCCGGATGGCCTGCAGTTCCAGTTTCTGCCCTTCCAGAAGTCGGTCGAAGACTTCCAGTTTCCTCCTGCTGAGCCCATTCCACCCGGCATGGCGCAGGGGCGGGATCTGTTGGGGAAAGGGGGTCGCAACGGGGGAGGCGGCCATTGTTCGGCCTTTGAGGAGCCAGGTCCCACCCGATCGAGGCGTTCCCCCCGGCTTTTGGACCGGTTGTCTCAAGGGGGCCAGATCCTTGAGGGTGGTTTCCGCCCAGGGGGGTGGGGTTGTGGGCAGGGAACCGAGGCGTTTTTTCAAGAGACGCCAGCGCATTCGGGACCGTCTTCGATTCGAAAGTGCGGTGCCGTGGGTCAGCGCTTTGGGGGAGACCAGGCAGAGAAAAAGATGAGCGGGGTAGGGGAGGCTGAAGATTTCTTGCAGAGCGCTGCTTGAAAGTTTCTTCATGAGGCACCTGAAGAAATGGGCGCGCGCCTTTGCGGAGGGAAGCCGGTTGTTCATGGCCAAACCGTTCAGCAGGAATTCCAGGATGGGCAATGGAAGATCCTGGAGGCGGGTGGTTGTGCGCGCCAGATGATCCCGCAGGGTTCGGTAATAGGGTATTTCCTCTGTGGTGGGGGGTGCGAGGAGGAGGTCCATGGCAAGGGGTCTGATTTTTTTGGGGCCCCTGCAGGAAAGTTCAATGAGTTTCCGCAGGGCTTCCTGCTTCATCCGCCCGCAGGAAAGGAGATGCTGCCGAATGGTTTCCAGTTGGTTCAGGAGATCGGGGAGGGACTGTTCCAAGTTGGCGGTGCTCCTTGAGCGGTTGTGAAAGCGACATTTGGTTGAATACAACTTGCCATCTTCCAGGGGCAAAAAAGCTATTGACTATATATAAAGTTTGGGCTACCTAATCAACTGTGGCTACTCCAAGGGAGGAGGGTTTTATGCTGAAGGCTTTGAAGCGGAAATTTGCGTGTCCCCATGACAAGGGTAAGATGGAAAGCGGTTCGGCGGCATCCGTCACGCCGTTGAGTTCGGCACGGAGCGGAGGACGGGTGAAGGTGAAGTGCATTCAGGGGGGCCGGAATCTGTGCGCCCGCATGGCAGCCCTGGGCATTTATCCCGGCAGTGAGATCGACTTGGTCTGCTCGGGTTGCGGCTGCCCGTGTCTGGTTCGTGTGCACGGGTGTACCGTGAGCCTTGGCGCGGGAGTTTCTGAAAAGATTCTTGTGAGTTCCACTTCCCAGGGAGTCTGATTCCTTGAAAGTCCACGGGGGTTGAAGAGGCGGTTGGTCGCAGCCGCTCTTTTTTTTCTTTAAAAGTTAGCCATTCCTAATAAATGGTCGACATTCACCGGCAAGGATCTTTTATGGCAATCGTTCTTTTGCGGCACATGGCTTCAGGGCAGAAGGGTGTGGTGACACAGGTCAAATCGACGGGTGAACTGGGAAGAAGGATCCGCGACATGGGCATTGTGCCGGGGACGCCCATACAAGTGCAGGGCCGGGCGCCTCTCAAAGATCCCGTGGCCATCCGGGTGCGCAACTTCACATTGACTCTCAGAAACAACGAGGCTGATCACATCTACATTCAAGTTGAGGATTCCTGATGACGTCATCATCCAAAGAGTACCTTGTTGCACTGGCAGGCAACCCCAACTCCGGCAAGACCACTCTTTTCAACGAAGTGACGGGATCGCGCCAGCATGTGGGCAACTACCCCGGAATCACCGTTGAAAAGAAGGAAGGGTTTCACCATCTTGACGGCGCCGAACTGCGCCTGGTGGACCTTCCCGGGACTTACTCGCTCACCGCCTATTCTCTGGAAGAACTGGTGGCGCGTGATTTCCTCGTTCAGGAACGGCCCAATGTGGTGGTCAACATTGTGGATGCCTCCAATCTGGACAGGAATCTCTACCTCACGGTGCAGCTTCTCGAACTGGGAGCGCCCCTGGTGCTCGCCCTCAACATGATGGATGCCGCAAGGAGTCGCGGCATCGACATTCGGATTGAAGAACTGGCGCGGAGACTGCGAGTGCCGGTTGTTCCCACTGTGGCGCGGACCGGCAGCGGCAAGAAAGAGCTCATGGCAGCTGCGCTCGAGATGGCTGAGAAGAAGGCGGATTGGGCCCCCCTGCACATTTCCTATGGACCGGACATCGATCCGGTCCTGGATGAAATGGAAGGCCGCATTCGCTCCGAACAATTCCTGATGGACCTCTATCCTCCGCGGTGGACCGCGCTCAAATTCCTGGAAGCCGATGAGCAGGTCATCCAAAAAGGCAAAGAGGTCAACGCGACACTCTCCGAGACCCTGGAAGGGTTGGCAACTCAGGTTACGGAGCACCTCCAGAAGACTCTCGACACCTATCCGGAAGCCATCATTGCCGATCACCGGTACGGGTTCATTTCAGCGCTCCTCCGAGACGGGGTCGTCACCCATGCCAATGCATCCGATCGCCTGTATCTCTCCGACCAGATCGACCGGGTGCTCACCAGCAGGATTTTCGGTCCTCTCATCATGATGGCCATTCTTTACCTGGTCTATCAGTTCACGTTCGGGGTCAGCGCCTTCCCCGTGGAGATGCTCGAATCCGCTTTCGGAGCTCTCGGAGACCTTGCCAAAGCCGGCCTCCCCGAGGGACCGTTCAGATCTCTCCTGGTCTCCGGCGTCATCGATGGGGTGGGCGGGGTCATGGGCTTCGTGCCGCTGATCCTTCTCATGTTTTTCTGTATCGCCTTTCTCGAAGACACGGGCTACCTGGCGCGGGTGGCTTACATGCTGGACCGGATTTTTCGTTCCTTTGGTCTCCATGGAAGCTCGACCATGGCGTTCATCATTTCCGGCGGGATTGCGGGGGGGTGTGCCGTTCCCGGTGTCATGGCCACCCGGACGCTGAGGACCTCCCGCGAGAGACTGGCCACTCTTCTCACGGCTCCCTTCATGAATTGCGGGGCCAAGATCCCGGTTTTTGCCATGCTCATCGCGGCGTTTTTTCCCGAGCGACGTGCCCAGATGATGTTTCTGCTGACCATTTTGTCCTGGACCGCGGCACTCCTTCTGGCCAAGCTCATTCGGTCCACCATCCTGAAGGGCCCGAGTTCCCCATTCCTCCTGGAACTGCCTCCATACCGAATGCCCACCTTCAAGGGACTTGTGATCCACACCTGGGAGAGAACCTGGCAGTACATCAAAAAAGCTGGGACGATCATTCTGGCCATTTCGATCCTCTTTTGGGCGCTCATGTCCTACCCGGGACTTCCCGAATCCCGGATCGAGCAGTTCGAGAATCAGCGTCAGGCGGTGACTTCGGGGCTTCCTGAAGCGCTGCGGGAGGAGCTTTTGAAGGGGGAGACGCCGGAAGGCGAACTGCCCGACGACGTGCAGCTGGTGATGGAGGAGCTGGAAGCCATCGAGCGTGCAAAGGGGGAGAGTGCATTGACCCATTCCTTTGCAGGGCGCGTCGGGCTGGCACTCGAGTCCGTCACCCAGTATTCAGGGTTCGACTGGCGGACCAATGTTGCGCTTTTGTCGGGGTTTGCCGCCAAGGAGATCATCATTTCCACCATGGGTACCGCCTATTCTTTGGGTGAAACCGATGTGGAAGAGAGTCTCTCCCTCAGTGAGCGGTTGAAAAGAGATCCCCAGTGGAACGCGCTCAAGGCTTTTGCCTTCATTGTCTTCATCATGCTCTACGCACCCTGTTTCGCCACGGTGGTCTGTATCGTCAAGGAGTCAGGGGCCTGGAAATGGGGCCTCTTCTCCATGGCGTTCAACACCAGTGTGGCGTTTCTGCTGGCCGTGCTCATTTATCAGGGTGGACGATGGCTCGGCATGGGCTTATAAGATGGGGTAAGGAGTTCAACATGTGGCAAACGATCGTTGTTTTGGTGGTGCTGGCTGCGGTTCTTGTTTATGTCATTCGCCACTTCGCCCAGGTTTTTCGCTCCGAGGTCCCCGGCTGCTCAGGATGTTCCGGCAGTTGCAGCGGTCAAACCGTTCCGGAGCAGGATGCATGCCGGTGCCCTGAACAGTTGAGTGAACGACGATAGGAACCCGGCCAAATTCCAGGGCTGTGCGAGTACTCGGATCCTGCCGGATCGATCCGCGGCAGTTTTCCTCGAAGGACATTTCCCATGAAGTTTTCCATGAAACTTCCGGGCGCGCCCCCAAGGGTGAGTGAGGTATGCATCGGTTCAGACCTGCTCGAAGGGCTGGCAGAAGATCTGAAAACCCGGCTGGGTGTGCGGCGGGCCTATTGGATCTGGGATGAAAAGGTCTGGGAGATCTGGGGGGAGAAGTTGGTCCCGTTCTTCGGGCCGGTGAGAAAGCGGAGCAATCCCATCTTTTTTGCGGCCTCTGAATCCAACAAGAGATTGAGTGCGCTTGAGGATCTGGCCCGCCGGCTGGCTCAGGCGGGAGCGGACCGCCAGAGTGTGCTGGTGGCCGTGGGCGGGGGTGTCACGGGGGATGTGGTCGGGTTTCTCGCTTCGGTGTACATGCGTGGCATACCCCATTTTCAGCTGCCCACGACCCTGCTGGCCCAAGTGGACAGCGGTGTCGGAGGAAAAACGGGGGTGGACCTCCCCGAGGGAAAGAATCTCCTCGGCACCTTCCATCAACCTGAGGCCATCTGGATGGATGTTCGCTTCCTGGAGACCCTCCCCCCTGAGGAGTTCAGACAGGGGATGGCGGAGGTGATCAAGACGGCCATGATCGGCCATGAGGTGCTGTGGAAGTATCTTGAGGGTCATTACGAAGACCTGCGGCGCCGCGATACCCTTGCTTTGATGCGCATTGTCTCCGAATCCTGCCTCGTGAAATCGCGCGTGGTGGAGGCCGACGAACGGGAGTCGGGGTATCGCAGGGTCCTCAACCTGGGGCACACGGTGGGGCATGCCCTGGAGCGTTTGAGTGACTACAAAATGCGCCATGGTGACTGCGTGGCCGTGGGCATGGTTGCTGCCTCAAAACTCGCCCGGAGACTTGGCATGATTTCTCCAGGCGAAGTGGAACGTCTCGTCAGGTTGTGCGAAGTTTGGAATCTTCCGGTGAAGCCGCCTGAGGACTTCAGCGTCGATGCCATTCTCGAGGCCCTTCAGACCGATAAGAAGAAAATGGGTGACACGTTGCACTTCATTCTTCCCGTGAGAATCGGGGAAGTCGTTGACTATTCAAGTCTGGATCTGGAAGACTTGAAACAGGTTTTGCTGCTCATGCAGACTTCTTCCCCATGAGCGTGCCTCTTCCTCCCAGGAATACCCTTTTTGGACGGAAGTTCTACTCAACTCTCTTGAAGGAATGCTTGAGGGTCTCCGCTGATGGAATTATTATAGCGGGAAACGGTATGCCCCCTGCACAACCCCGGCTGATCCGCATTCAGAGTCCGCCTTCCTCCACGGGGGCATCAGGTCACGCCGGCGTTCGGAAAACGGCGAGGGGCCGAATTCCCAAGCGCTTTGCAGCGTGGAGTCAGAGGAGACCTAGTGAATTCTCACCCGGAGCTACTGAATAACCGTGCCCTCACAGAGACGCTGGTCTGGGACATCCTGGAATCGATCACCGATGCCATCGTCACCATCGACGAAAATCACAGCATCCTCATGTGCAACAAGGCCGCGGAGGAAATGTTCGGCTACAGCCGCTCGGAAATCATCGGCAAAGACGTCTCCCTGGTCATTCCTCACCCCCACCACGGTGTACACCGCCAATACGTTGACCGCTTTATCCGCACCGGCATTCCCCGTGTGATCGGAAGATCTCGGGAATGCACGGCGACCAGCCGGGCGGGCAAAAGCTTCCCCGTCGAAATCTCTTATTCGGTTTCAAAAACGCAGGGGCATCTCTACTTCACCGCCGTGATTCGGGACATTTCCAAGCGCAAGGATCTTGAACGGGAATTCCGCTTCATGGAAAAACTGGCGGCGGTCGGCAAGGCCGTTGCCCAGGTGGTGCACGAAATTCGAAAACCGCTCATGCTCATCGGCGGATTTGCGCGGCAGGTGGAGCATTGTGAGGCCTTGAAGGGGAGCGACAAAGATCGCAGTAAGCTGAGGATCATTGTGGACGAGGTGCAGCGGATGGAGACGCTCCTGAACGGCCTCAGGCTGGTGACGCGTCCTGCCGGAGCCCGCATGATGCGTTCCATTTCGCTGAACCAGGTGCTGCGTGAAACCATAGATCTTCTGGAGCCCATGCTCCAGAGCAAGCAGGTGGAACTCCAGGTCGAACTTTCCCCGAATCCCCTCATGATTCAGGGAGACGCGGATCAGCTCAAGCAGGTGTTTCTAAATCTCCTGCAAAATGCCATGGACGCCCTGGGCGACCAGGGGACGGTGCGGGTCCAAACCACCGAATCCCTCACCCACGGCCAGGTCATTATTGAGGACAATGGGCCCGGCATTCCCGAGGAGCTCCAGGAAAAGATATTCGACCCTTTTTTCACGACCAAGTCTGCAGGAACCGGTCTGGGCCTTCCCATATCCAGAAACATCGTTCAGGATCACAACGGCACGCTGGTGCTCCAGTCAGCACCTTCCAAGGGCACCCGTTTCACCATCGAACTTCCCCTGGATTTCCCGTAGTACTCCCGGGCGCAAGTCCTAAACCACTTGCCGGTTTCCAGGCAAGAGCCTGGAGCCTGGAAACCAGCCGATCTGGGCAATCATTTCTGCCCGGCTGTACTCGCCGCTCCCCGGAACATCCTGAACGGCCACCGGAGGCCCTTGCGCCCGCCCAGAAGGAGGAGCGGCCGGATGGGGTGAAGGGCAGGATGCCCCTTGCGGCGGACCGTGAACAGCCGTCAGCTCTCTTCGTCACTGCCATCGAACGCCACCGGTGTCTTCTTGGCGAGAGTGATGAAGCCGGTGTGAGCGACCATCCGGTCATTGGGGCGGGCTCTTTTTTCGTCGATTTTCCAGTCCCGGCGCAGGAGTTCAAAGGTGGTGATATTGGCGAAGCCGTTGGATTTGAGTTCTTTGTGCATCAGCTGCGCCTGTCCGACGTTGGGACTCAGGCTGAGCAGCAATCCACCCTCTCTCAGCAGATGCGAAACGGGACGCACCGCGTGCCAGGGCTCGGGGAGATCTAAAAAGACGCGGTCGACGCGGCAGGCGAGATGGAAGTCCTGGATGTCGCTCACCACCAGGTCATGGTTCTGGGGTGCTTGGCCGTAGAACTTGTGGATATTTTTCAAGGCCGTCCGTGCAAATTCCTCTCTTTTCTCGACGGAAATCAGCCTTCCCGACCCTCCAAGCGCCCGCAGGATCGCAAGGCTCAACGCCCCGGATCCCACCCCCGATTCGAGGACGGTGCAGCCTGGATAGAGGTCTCCATAAAAAATCATGGCGCCCAGATCCTTGGGGTAGATGATCTGTGTGCGCCGATCCATGGCAAAAATGAATTCTTCCAGGGTGGGGCGGAAGAGGTAGACTTTTGCCCCCTTGTTGGTTTGAAGGGAATCCCCCTCCTCCCGGCCGATGACGTCGCCCATGGAGACGGCCCCCAGATGAGAGGAAAACGGAGCGTCCTGGACTTGAACCAGCCATTTTTTCCCCTTTTGCGTCACCAGCAAAACCCACTCGTCTCTCTGAAAGGGTGCCATGTTATCGGTTTTCTCCTCATAGGTGGATGGACGGAATTGACCCGCAGGAGGAATTCACGGGGGCGACGGTCCCGGGGGTGCGGAACTCTCCCGCGTCTTGCCCCGTGGTGCTGTCCGTGGCCCGCAGGTGAGGGGAACCTTAAAGAAAGGGGTGCCGTCTCGTCAACCCGATTCTCGGAATTACATTTGCCAAGGGGGAGGATCGTCTTTACTTTCAGAAGTGTTGTTTTGCTCCCAAGGGAATTGGAGGGCGGACAGGAAACCGATTGTGGACAAATTCAAGAGGAGCTGGAGCATGACCAGGATTTTGAGCTTTTCCGTTTGGGTTTTGGGTTTGGCGGCATGGACGGTGTTGGCCTTCGCGGGGTCTGCACAGGCGGAAGGGGGGTTGAAGGGCTGGGAAAATGACAGTGAATACAATAAATTATACAAGTCCAGCGAGCTGGATTCCTTCAAAGGTTCCGTGGAATCCATCGAAGAAATTGTTCCCATGCCGGGAATGGCGCCGGGAGTGGGCCTTCGAATCAAGGATCAGGACGGGGACATGGTTAAAGTGCACCTGGGGCCCAAGTCTTTCGTGAAAACGGATTCCGTGGGTCTGGCCAAAGGGGACCGGGTGAAGGTCAGAGGCTGTTGGGCCGAACTCAATGGGGAGGATGTTTTTCTGGCGTCCAAGGTCAAGAAGAGCGAGTTCGTGGAATTGAAGGTTCGGAGAACCAGGGATGGGGCGCCGTTCTGGAATATGACGCCGGAAGAGTTGGCGGCGGAAAAAGCTGACGAATGACCCAACGGAAAACCGAACCGGATCCGTCATGGAACCTCCACTTCTATCACGAGAAGTGGAGGGCCCCGGCAAGGGTGCAATTTTTGAAAATTCCCCGGTCGTGTCAATCTACGTGTCGGAGGAGGCGGTTTTTCTTCGAACGGCAGACTTCGAGGGCTGCCTGAAAGCCCTGCCGACCAGGCCTCCCCCCCTGGAACATCTCTGGTCTCAAGACTTCCCCACAGGCAACAGGGTTTGAAATCCATCCGGATATAACTGAAGGAACATTTCAGGGTATCTACCCCGGGTTCGACGTCTGGCGGCTGTTGGAATCGTTGAACAAACACGGTTTCTAAGGCAGGATATTTGCATCAGTTTGCCACGGGGAGCGGCAGGACTTCGATGCTCCGGCAGCCGGGAAAAAAGATGATCGCAATCCTTCGGGCTGCACGGAACGCCCTGGAATCCCGTCAACGGTTTGGGGCCGACTCAGACACTCAGCCGATGTCTCCCGGCAGTCCCGGATTCGCCGGCCGGGAAGCCGCAGTGCCGGTCGGCCCGGGCGGCGGCGGACTCCGATCGGGCCTTGATCCTTGTGACGTGAATCATTTGAACTGAAGAGCGGTTTCGTTGTAAAGTCACCGGGTCCCTGATCCACGAACGGAAGTCATCTCAGCGCCGGAACCGTTTCAGGTCAGAGATCGATTGGCGGGCAGCCCCGAGGGGATCGCCGGCCCTCTTCAGAGATGAAATGTCCGTTGGACTTTTGCAGGGAGGGTTTGGATTCAGGTGAGTGTTGAGGGGCTTTTTCTCTTGATGTTCATAGTCAATGGCATGCTTGGAGGAATGAGGTGGATAAGGAAAAACGTGCGGAGTTGACCTGCCCATTGACACAGTCCACCTGTCCCTTTTACGAAGAACACCTGCGCCTGAAGCACGAACTGCAGCACATTTCCCGTCTTGTGGAGATGGATCGGCTCACGGACTTGTACAACTTCAACCACCTCCGGGAAGCCTTGACCCGCGAAATGGGGAGAACCCGGCGGACGGGACGGCCCACAGGGCTCATCATGGCAGATCTGGATCATTTTAAATCGGTCAATGACCATCATGGACACCAGGCAGGAAACGTGGTGCTCCAAACGGTGAGTTCCCTGTGGAAGAAGAATCTTCGAATCACGGACATTCCCTGTCGATATGGGGGGGAAGAGTTCACATTCGTTCTGCCTGAAACGGCTTTGGGCCAGGCGGTTCGCACGGCGGAGCGGCTTCGATCAATCCTCGAGAAAACCCCCGTCCGGATCAACGACCATGAAATCCGAATAACAGCCAGTTTTGGGGTGGAGGTCTACCGCGCCAAAGACGAATTTTCGGTGGATGAATTCCTGAGCAAGGCAGACGCATTCCTCCTCGAAGCGAAGAAGAAGGGCAGAAATTGTGTGTGCTACCGAGAGCGAGCGAGCCACAGGGTTCCCACGGAGTTGCGTAGAGAAGAGCGTGCAGCCCTGTTCATCAAACGATGGCCTTCGTGAAGGGGCTGTGGACTGAGAATGCCCGTTGTGGACCTGAGCCGGCAGTGCTATTGCCAAAGGTGACCCTTTCCTGGTTCAAGAGGCTCCTGTAAATGAACGCAAAGCGTGATCCAGTCAAAATTTCCATCAGCAGCGGCAAGGGAGGGGTGGGCAAAACGAGCATCACCGTGAATCTCGCATTTGCTTTGTCCCGAAGGGGTTGGCGAACTCTGGTGGTGGATGGGGACATGGGACTTGCCAATGTAGATGTTCTCCTGAAGCTCGATCCTCAGAAGACTCTGCGGGATGTCCTTGAAAGTGACGGGGAGCCCATGGAGGCCGTCGTTTTTCTCGATCCCCATTTTGCGGTCCTGCCTGCCAGTTCGGGTGTCCCGGAAATGGTGGCCCTGGAGATCCATGAGCAAATGCAGCTGAGCGCGATCCTGGATTCCATCGCCACTCATTTCGATTACCTCCTTCTGGACACGGCCGCGGGGATCGGCTCCTCCGTTTTGTGGCTCAATACCTTTGCAAATCACAATGTCATCGTGGTGACCCCCGATCCCACCTCCCTCACCGATGCCTATGCCCTCATCAAGGTACTCTCCAAGGATTACGGGCGAGAAGGCTTCTACATTGTCATGAATTCCGTGGAGTCGGAGCGGGAGGGGCTGCAGACCTTTGAGAACCTGGCGCGGGTGGCCGCAAAATTTCTGGAAATACGCCTCCGATATCTGGGGGCCATTCCCCACGATAAAGCGGTTGTCCAAGCGGTTCGAGACCAGGAGCCTTTGTTGAAGCGAGCCCCCGACAGCAAGGCCGGCCTTGCTCTGTGGGCTGTGACGGACCGCCTCCTGGAACTGCTGGAGGGTCCCGGTTGATCTCCCGACGGCAGTGAGATCAGGGGTCAAAATCTGCGATAAAACCCTTTCGGATCGAATTTTTACCATATTTTTCATGGATTGCATCGACGGCGGAATCGAGCCGTTCATGGCGCTGTGTCCGGGGGTCGATGAAGAGCTCTCGTTGATGCAAACCGGATTGCAGATTGGACACCCCCACGCCCGCCAGTCGAAGCCTCCTGGAGGGGCGCAGTTCATCGAGGAGCCTGCACGCGGTTTCAAAGAGGGTTTGTGTGCAGTTGCTCGGGCGAGCAAGGGTGTGGCTGCGCGTTACGACTTTAAAATCTGCGAATTTGATCTTGAGGGTGATGGTCCTGCCCTTGAGCCCCTTTCTGCGTAAATCTCTTCCCACAGCCTCCGCCTGAACAAAGAGCCATTTTTTCACTTCATTCAGATCGCTTGTGTCTTTGGGAAAGGTGTCCTCGGCACTGCAGGATTTGATGGGAGAGTGAGGCTCCACAGGGGAGGGGTCGATGCCTTTGGCCCTGCTGTAGAGATGCGTGCCGCTCTTGCCCAGTTTCCTGACCCAGAAGACTTCGGGCTGTTTGAGGATGTCCGCCACCGACCTGACGCCGAGATCTCGCAGCATTGCCGCGGTTTTTTTGCCGATGCCCGGGATCTTATGAACGGGGAGCCTCTGGAGCAAACCAGGAATGTCCTTTTCTTCGATGAGGGTCAGGCCGTCGGGTTTTTGCAGATCCGAGGCTATTTTGGCGAGGAGCTTATTGGGTGCTATGCCGATGGAGCAGGTGAGGGATGTCTTCTGAAGGATGCCGCGTTTGACCGCTTCCGCGAGTTTTTGGGGTTGTCCGAGGAGCATTTCCGTCCCTGAAAGGTCAACAAAGGCCTCATCGATGGAGACCTGTTCCACGAGGGGCGAAAAGGTCTGAAGGATCGACATGATCTGTCGGGAGACTTCCTGGTAGCGTGCCCTGCGCCCCGGCAGAAAAACTCCGTGGGGACAAAGCTTTTTCGCCTGGAAGACCGGCAGGGCTGAATGGATGCCGTATTTTCTCGCCTCATAGGAGGCGGCTGAGACCACACCGCGCAGGGATGCGCCGACAATGACGGGCTTCCCTCTTAAATTAGGGTTGTCTGCCTGTTCTACTGAAGCGTAAAATGCATCCATGTCGACATGCATGATTCTGCGAACCACGTGTGACTCCCTGGATTTATTCTAAGCACAAGGGACAGTTCGCCTTCGCACCGCGAGGCACTTGCAGGCACCGTTCCGCCGAGATCGACGAGGCTCTCAACCCATGAGCCGGTGTCGGCGATTCATTGGAAGGCGTCCCTGAAAGACGGGGCAGCGGGAACGCTTCCCCATTGTCATTTTCACCCAAAATCCAGGATAATCCAAATCACAAAATACGAATGGGCCGGCTTGAAATGGAGAGCATACAGGAGAGCACCCTTAGGGGGGTGCGTCAGGGAGGCCAAATGGATAAGCGCCATTATGAGCGTGTGGAGACCCGGGTGGAAGCAAGGGTCACCCATGACGGCAGGTGCATTTCAGGAAAAATGACAAATCTCAGCATCAACGGAATGTTTTTCGAGACTATCGAGAAGATTCCGCTTCGCACAATCGTCGATTTGGAGATCGCCCTCCCTCAGTCCGCCCCCAAAGCGCTTTTGAAGCTCCGTGGGCGGGTCGTGCGCGTTGAAGACTCGGGGATTGCCATTCACTTTGCCATGGATCTGGAGGCTTACAAACTCTTGAAGGGCATGGTCTCAAAAATTCGCGATTAGTCAATACGCTTTGCCGCAGCCTCCAAGGGGTTTGCCGCCCCATGCCCGAGAATTTGTCTACCCAAAGGACAGCTTCTTGCGCCGGGTCTGTCACACTCATATGTCATCGCATGGTTGACCTTTCATGGCTTGAATTCTTCACCGAATTCGTTTCCCCATGAGACGCATCAGGTTGAGCCCATCTCCTGCATGGCGAACTCCCTGTTGCGGAAAAAGGTTTCAATGGTTTCCGGGGGAACAGCGGGGCTGTGAAAATACCCCTGGACGAGATCGCATCCATGTTTGCGGAGAAAGGAGAGTTGCTCCTCCGTTTCGACGCCCTCTGCCACGACCTTCAGATTCAGGCTGTGCGCCATGGCGATGATGGCCAGGGTGATGGCCGCGTCATCGGCGTCGGAATTCACACCCCTGATGAAAGACCGGTCGATCTTGACCACGTCGATGGGAAATCGCTTGAGATAGCCGAGGGAAGAGTACCCGGTGCCGAAATCGTCCAAGGCGATTCGGATTCCCATTCGCTTCAGTTCCCCCAGCATGGAAACGGCCAGCTCCGTGTTGTGCATGATGGCGCTCTCGGTCAGTTCCAGTTCAAGGAACTCTGGGGCAAGGCCTGAGGATTCAAGAGCTTCGGAAATCGTTTTCACCAGATCGTTTTTCCTGAACTGGTGGCTGGAGATGTTCACCGCCATGCGCACGGAAGGGAAACCTGCCCGCTGCCACTGCCGGGTTTGTTCGCAGGCGGTTTGCAGCACCCATGCGCCAATGGGAACAATGAGGGCCGTTTCTTCAGCGACAGGGATGAAATCGCCGGGCGGAATCAGTCCCAACTCCGGGTGGTGCCACCGAATCAAGGCTTCGAGAGCCAGGATTTCGCCGGTGAGTGCATCCAGTTGGGGCTGGTAGTGGAGCCGAAATTCTCCCCGGTCCAGGGCCTTGCGAAGGTTGTTCTCCAGGTTGAGTCGCTCAAGAGCCGCCGCGTTCATGGATTCGCTGTAGAATTGAAAGTTGTTCCGTCCCTGATCTTTGGCGCTGTACATGGCCGCATCGGCGTTTTTGAGGATGGTGTCGGCATCGCGCCCGTCCGCCGGGTAGATGGCGATGCCGATGCTGGCGGAAATGAACACTTCGTGCTCCAGGAGTTGAAACGGGCTTTTGAGGGCTTCGAGGATGAGGCGGGCGCCCTTTGCCGCGTCTTGGATGTGCCCAATCTCGGTGAGCAGCAGGACGAACTCATCGCCGCCCAGCCGGGAGAGCACACATCTATCCTCCCCCAAGTTTTCCGATGCAGGAAGATCGATCTTTCCCACACAGCCCCTGAGGCGATCTGCGACGGCCTGAAGCAGGAGATCACCGATTGTGTGCCCAAGGGTGTCGTTGATCCTTTTGAAACGATCCAGGTCCAGGAAAAGAACGGCGATCAGGCGCCCAAAGCGCTCGGCCTGGACCAGTGCATGACTCAGGTGCTCCCTGAATCGATGGCGGTTGAGCAGTCCGGTGAGGCTGTCATGGAAGGCCAGCTGAAGGATCTGTTCTTCAGCTTCCTTGCGCTCTGTAACATCTCTCACGATGGCCAGGGCTTTGTTATCCCCGCTCTTGACGAATCGGGACTCGTAATGGCGCCACTGGCCGCCCATGCAGGAGCGGTGTTCAAAGATCTGAGTGCTTCCATTTTCCAGGACCCTGGAGATTCGCGCAGTGGCCTGCTGGGGGGCTTCCATGAAAAGGATTTCATTCATCGGTTTCCCTATGATTTCCCGGGGTGCAAAATGAAATCGGGAATCATTGGGGGCTTTGAAATCCAGGATCTCGCCGCTCCGGTCCACTTTGAACATCATGTCGGGAATGGCGTCCAGGAGGGCCCGCTTGTTCTCTTCGCTCTCGCGCAGACTGCGGCTCATGAGACTGACACGCCACATGTAGCGGATCCTCTGGCCGAGGATGAGCCAGTTGATGGGTTTGGTGATGAAATCCGTCGCACCCGCCTCGTAAGCTTTTCGAATGGACTCGATGTCCTCGAGCCCCGTCACCATGATCACGGGGACATGCTCCCCGTCAGGGAGGCTCCGTATGGCGGCACAGGAGGCAAAACCGTCCTGGCCGGGCATCATGACGTCCAGGAGCACAATATCCGGACTCAAATCCTTAAACACGGTGACTGCCTCAATGCCGTCCGCTGCCTCACACACGGAGAATCCATCGTTGCGCAGCATCTCGCAGACCATGAAGCGCACCATGCGATCGTCGTCGGCAATCAGCACAAGGGGCTGCCCAATCTGTTCCATCATTGTTCCGCCTCCCCGTAGATTTCCAGACGCAGGGATGTTTTGACCGCTTCATACTCCGCTTCTGCTTCGTCGAGCAAATCCTCTGCGTTCTGAAGCAAACCGGATCGACCCATCTCTTCCAGTTGTTTGAAAAGGGACGCCAGTCGCAGGGCTCCCACATTGGCGCTGCTGGACTTGAGGCTGTGGGCGGCCATCCTCAGGAGGGGCGGGTCCTGTGAGTTCACGGCACTTCGCAGTTTATCCATGAGCTTGGGCGTGTCGGCCAGGTAGATTCCAATGAGTTCCTGGAGAATGTGGGGGATGCCCAGGGAACGGATGTTGTCCAGTGTGCGGGTGTCGATGATGACTCTACCGGGATCGGTGGCCGGCGGCATGGGCGTTTCGGGGACTTCCCGCGCCGCCCCCGTGGATCCCGGAGTCACCGCCGGGGCTTCCTCTGCCTTGAGACGCCCCGGGACCCATTTTTCGATCATTTCTCGCAACTGTGCCCGTACAAAGGGTTTACTCAGGTAGTCGTCCATGCCTGAGTTGAGGCATTGCTCTCGGTCTCCTTCCATGGCGTGGGCTGTCAGGGCGACGATGGGCAGGCGGGGAAGGCCTTGCTCCTGCTCGCGCTTTCTCAAGCGGCGAGCTGTTTCATAGCCGTCCATCACCGGCATCTGGCAGTCCATGAGCACCAGGTCGTAATGGGATGCTTCAAGGGCCCTCAGTGCCTGAAGGCCGTTTTCGACCACATGGACTTCGCAACCGAGCGTCTCGAGCATGCCCTGAGCCACGTACTGGTTGGCGCGGTTGTCCTCGGCCAGGAGGATTTGGACGGTCGAAGCAGAGGTTTGCGGCCCTTGGGCCCTGCTCGGGCCGGGTTCGGGCTCACCGGGAGGGTGCGGGGGCGGCCCCACGACGGCCAGAAGGCTGTTGTAAAGCTGAGACTGCCGCACGGGTTTGGTGAGATAGGCTTTGATGCCCGCATTACGGGCAGCTTCAACGTCCCCGAATTGTCCCACGGAAGTGAGCATGACCAGGTGCACCCCGGCAATGGCTGGTTCGGACTTGATGGCTTTTGCCAGCTCGAGCCCATCCATCTCGGGCATCATCATGTCGAGGAGAGCCACATCGTAGGGCTGACCACGCTCGGCGGCAGCGCGCAGCAACTGGAGAGCCTGTGGGCCGTTTTCCGCGCTGCCGTTCTTCATGCCCCAGGAGATGACCATGTGGTGGAGGATGCTTCGGTTGGTGGCATTGTCATCCACGACCAGCACACGAATACCTTTCAGCGTGCTCGCAATGGGCGGTTTTTGCCCGGCTTTCTCCTCCTGCTTGGCCAGGCACGCACTGAAAGTGAAGGTGCTGCCCTGACCGGGAGTGCTCTCGACACTGATCTCGCCGCCCATCATCTCACAGAGTTGCCGGGATATGGCCAGTCCCAATCCCGTTCCCCCGAATTTACGGGTGGTGGATCCATCGGCCTGGGAGAAGGCATCAAAAATGTGGGGCTGAACATCGGGGTGAATGCCGATGCCGGTGTCGGAAACGGCAAATCTCACGCGAATGTTTTTTTCATCCTGGTCAATCGTGGTGATTCGCACGACGATCTCACCTTTGCCTGTAAACTTGACGGCGTTTGCGATGAGATTGATCAGAATCTGGCGCAGCCGGCCGGGATCTCCCCGCAGGGCGGTGGGCACGTCGTCTGCAAGGTGACAGACGAGTTCCAGTCCTTTTTTATGTGCATGCTCCGCAAGGAGCTCCGCCGCCTCCTCGACGCAGCTTCTCAGATCGAAATCCACATGCTCCAGTTCGAGTTTGCCGGCCTCGATTTTGGAGAAATCCAGAATGTCGTTGAGAACATTGAGCAGAGATTCGCCTGATTTGAGCACCGTCTCTGCGAGCATCCTCTGTTTTGGGGTCAGCTCGGTATCCAGCAGCAGTTCCGCCATGCCGAGCACACCATTCATGGGAGTGCGTATTTCGTGGCTCATGTTGGCCAGGAACTGGGATTTGGCCCGGCTGGCTTCGTGGGCTTTCCGGGCCAGCACTTGAGCTTCGGCAATGGCCTCTTCCAGTTCAATCGTCCTCTGTCTGACCTTTTCTTCCAATGTCCTCTGGTGTTCCTCGACCTGCTTTCGGTACTCCCTCAGTCTCACGAGCATGGTGTTGAAGGCGGCGGCCAGGTCATTGATTTCATCGCGCGTTTTGATCTCAATGGTGTGGTGAATGTTGCCCTTGGAAATTTCCTGTGTGACGTGGACCAGTTTGCTGATGGGCGAGGCGATCCGGCGGGTGAGAGCGAGGGTGAGCGCGACGCCGAGGGCCACTATGAGAACGGTCAGGAGGGTGGTGGATCTCAGAAAGCTTCGAATCTGAGCGTTCAAGCCATCCAGCGTCAGCACCAGCTGCACGCAGCCGATGGCCTCCGCTCCCTGCTCCTCAGGGGGCATGTTGACAAAAAGGTTCATGTCGACATTGGGTCGGCTGATCACCGGTGTGATGATGTTGATGTAGGTCTTGCCGTCGGTTTGGTTGACAAATTCCTCCACGGTGATGCTTTCGAAGGCTTTGGGCAGACTCTGCAGGCGCGGGGGTGCGAGATGGGCGCCCATTTGCCTCTCGATGAGTCTGCGGTTGTCCCTGCTCCACAGGGCCACATAGGCGATCTCCTGTCCCATCAGACTTTCCACCACGTGGGACAGGGTGTCCTTGTCCTCGGTGAAGACAGCGTATTCGCTGTTGAGCGAAACCATGGTGGCAAGGTTTTTTCCATGGTGCAGCAACAGGTTGTAGTTGTGCTGTATTTCCTGTCTTATGGTGAAGAAGGCAATGCCGACTGAGGTGAGCAGGATGAGACTTATGGTCAGTGCATTAAACTTTCCCACAAGTCCCAAACGCTTTTTGACCGCCATGAAGGTCTCCTTGAGACTACCTGAAAACTTTGTGTGCTCCTTCGATGATCTCTTGCGAAACGCCTATTTTCATGTGGCCGGCCGTTTTCATATTTAGAATGTATACGACCTTTCTTGGGAAGATCGGCTGGTCCGGTTGCGGCGTTTTCCGGCCCGTAAGAATCGCCTCGGCCAGCTCGGCACACTGTAGCCCCACATCCCTGTAGTCACAATCCAGGGAATAAAATGCACCGGCTCTGACCCAGGCCTCGGAAAGCCCGATGAAAGGGATTCTGTTTCTGAGGGAAAAGAGCAGGATGTGCTGGGTGGTCTGAGGATTGTACAGGTTGTGGTCGGGGATTCCCAGGAGCGCGTCCACTCTCTTGGAAAGAAATGTCAGGGCCTCGGGGATGTCCGACGGCCTTTCGATCCTTTGGGGATACATGGAAAGGCCATGCCGCTCCGCCATTTGGATCGCGGCTTCCACCCTCGGTCCGCTCTGCAGGGGGTCGAACATGATCCCGATATTCCTGGCGTTGGGCAGAATCCTCGACAGCCACTCAAACTGAACTTCCATGGGAATGTCCAGAAAGACCCAGTGGATATTTCCATTGCCCCTTCTTTCCTCAAGGTTCAGGACAAGCCCTGCCACAACGGGTATGGTCAGATCCGACTCAGCGGCTGCTTTTGCCGCCACCGAGCCCAGGGTCACAACGAGGTGGAACCCTTCGTGACCGGCTCTTTCCATCGCGGCCTTGGCTCTGCCGGTATCCCCATCGATCTGAACGACTTCCAGTTTCGGTTTGAGGGGCAGGGCGGAGAAATGATCTTCCAGTCCCTTCACCGCTTCGGTGTAAGGCTCCGCGCTGTGGCTCACAACCGCCAGAACTTTCGGCTGTGACTCTGCGCGCAGCGGTGACACCTCTAAGAATAGGCAGGGCACAATGGGCAGGCAGAGAAAAAGGGTTATCAGGAATGCCGGGATCTTCATGAAGTTAAGTATTGTCGGTCCTCTGGATGTTTCTCCCACAGCAGCCCGTTCTACGTGTTACATCGGCTGGGTGGCGGCCGATGCGGCTGGCTGGAAAATGCCGAGATGCATCATGGAGACATGTGCCTTAAAGCTGAAAATTTTTCTTGACGCACAGGGAGCTTTTGCAAATGTTATTCCAGGGGCTCGGGCGACTTCAATGCCGGGTCGTTCCCCTCGAAGTTCTATTTGAGGCACGCTTCGAAGCCGGAACTCTGCGGGGCAGTTTTTCCTGTGTTGGGCATTCATTTTGCAAACTGTCCAAACCGTGAAGGCAAAACCATGAGTCCCTGTGAAAGCCTCTCCCATGGACGACATTGAAATCCTTTTTCAGGATAAGGTGAACTTTCGTGTCGAATTTCTTCCCGGCAGTTCTAAGCAAACAGCAGATTGTTGCGGCAGACCGGTGCCGATCTGCCGGAGTCGCCCGGGTTGAATCAGGGGTGAAAGTTCCTCCTCAGCGTGTTTGGATTCAGATCGTAGGCGGATGCCGGACGGTTCAAAGGTTTTGGGGATGAAGATGCGAATGCTCGAACTGATCGGGACACACCCTGCTCCCTGGAAAAGACGCGCCAGGGACCTCTGTTTTTCGCTGGCTTTGCTGGTGTTCTGCTTCGGGTCCTTTTCGAGTGTGGATGCGGACGACACTGGTCCCCAACTCCAGCGCCAGGGCGAGGAAATGCTCCTTTTCCAGGACATCCCCTCGGTTTTCGGAGTGTCCAAGTATGAACAAAAAGTCAATGAAGCTCCCTCGGCGGTAAACATCGTCACCAGCAGTGAAATCAAAAAGTATGGATATCGTACTCTCGCCGATGTGCTTCAGAGCCAGAGCGGCTTTTTCATCACTTACGATCGAGTCTATAAATATGCCGGCGTCAGAGGTTTTTCGCGGCCGGGCGACCTCAACACACGCATCCTCCTCCTGGTCGACGGTCACCGCATCAATGACGGCATCTTCGATCAGGCCCTCATCGGCACCGAATTTCCCGTGGACATCGACCTCATCGACCGGATTGAAATCATCCGAGGTCCCAGTTCCTCCCTGTATGGCAGCAACGCGTTTTTTGGCGTGGTCAATGTGATCACCAAACGGGGACGCGATCTCAAAGGCGTCGAGGTTTCGGGGGAGGCCGCCAGTTATGACACGTATAAGGGGCGTCTGAGCTACGGAAATCGTTTCAACAACGGACTGGAAGTCATCCTGTCGGGTACGGGTTCCTTCAGCGACGGACAGGATCTTTATTTTCAAGAATTCGACTCCCCCGAGACCAATTTCGGCAGGGCCAACGGAGTGGACGGGGATGATTTCTTCAACTTTTTCAGCAACGTTTCCTATAAAGACTTCACCCTTCAGTCGGTTTTTCATTCCCGGAAAAAGGGGATTCCAACGGCACCCGCCGGCAGGATTTTCAATGATCCCACCTCAGAGACGGACGACATACGGGCCTACCTGAATCTCAAATATGACCACATCTTCGACAACCAGTGGGGTCTGATGGCTCGCTTGTATTATGATTATTACGAGTATGAGGGGACTTACCCGTTGTCTGAGGACGTTTTTTCAAGCCAGGAAATCTCGAGGGATTCGCGCCCCGAAGGTTCTCATTCCCGGCGGCTGGTTGTCAAGGACTTGGCTCAAGCGCAATGGGTGGGTGGCGAGGTCCAGGTAAACAAACGCTTTTTTGACAATCACAAGCTCATTGTGGGTGCCGAATTTCGAAGCAATTTCGTTATGGATCAGGCCGGCCAGATAGAGGATCCTCCTGAGCGGTTTTTCCAAAGTCAAAAGGATTCCTTGAGCTGGGCCTTCTATGTTCAGGATGAGTTTCACATTCTTGACAATCTGATTCTCAATGCTGGCTTGCGCTTTGATTACTATGACCTCTTCGGTGGCACAACAAATCCAAGGGTTGCACTGATCTACACACCACTTCCCAAGAGCACGTTCAAGTTGCTCTATGGCCGTGCATTTAGAGCTCCCAATGCCTATGAGCTCTACTACACCCTAAATTCTCCTGGAAATTTAGATCCTGAGAAAATTGACACCTATGAACTGGTTTGGGAGCAGTCCATCCGAGAACCTTTTCGGCTGCGGACTTCATTATTTCACTACAACATCCATGATCTCATAACCCTTGAAGAGGATCTCGTCTACCGCAACGTGGAT
>CAZZHS010000051.1:0-26113 GCA_964654275.1 uncultured Syntrophobacteraceae bacterium | reverse complement strand
AATGGCGCCGCCTCCAGGAAAATGGCGGTGACCGTGAAAATGAAGGTTTCCAGTTGTGGTTCCGGCATGGTTTTGACTGCAAAGGAGTCCTGAAATGTTCATCGAAGCGAGCAGCCCAATACTTTCGGGCTCGTGACCGGCCTGGAAATGGGTTGATTTTCCGCCTCGGCTTACGTATGATCGAATTCCTTCGATCTGCGATGTGAATTCATGTCTCCCGCGCTCTTTGACTTCAGTTCAAAACATCTTCCTGCTTTCATGTCGCTTTGGCCCGGATGTTGTTTTCCTGGTCTCGTGCCGCCTGTGTCCCCCGGCGAGCGCCTCACGCCGCTCGGGGCTGTCTGCCGGGGACCGTGGTCGCCTCTATCCCCACATCAGCCTCTGGAGAGTCTTTCTCAGGGAAAGGAGTGCAACATGTATGCGAGCATTCGTCGATACCACGTGGACCCGGCCTCTATCAATCAGGTGGTGAAGCGCATCGAGGAGGGATTCCTGCCCATTCTCAGCGGAGGTCCCGGCTTCAAGGCTTATTGCGTCGTGGATGCGGGCGAGGGAGTGGTCGCCACCATCAGCGTATTCGAAAGCCAGGCCGGTGCGGAGGAATCCACCAAGATGGCTGCCAGCTGGGTGAAGGAAAACCTGGCGGCTCTCCTTCCCAATCCGCCGCAGATCACCGCAGGCAGCGTCAAGGTCTTCAAAGTCGCCTGACCCGAAAAAACAGGGAGCAGTGCGACCGCTGTCGCCAACCCCCGCCTTTTGAGGCGGCACGTGGTTCGCGATCCGGTCTGTTGGGGCGCTGGTGGGCAGCGTTGGAGCAGTGAGGCATTCTGCCCGATGTGGAGCAGCCGGCGCCCCGTTCTTTTGTGCAGATTTTGAGCCTGTTCGGCGGCACAATCCTTCCTGCCCGCCGCCGCCTTGTGGCTTCCTCTCCTCCTCCGTGTCTGTCCGGGACCTTACCTCTTTGAGATCCTTCATCGTTCATTGCCGCTCGGAGGTCCTGCCGCTCCCCCTGGGTCTCCTGCCGAGTGTCCGCAGGCAGTTTTTGCAGATGCCGTCGAGGCGCACTTCCATTTTTTCGATCAAGCCCGAAAAAGTTTTTTGCAGGTCTTCGACCTCGAGAGGGATGGCGTGTGTGTCGACGCATTGCACGCTGCCGCAGCGGCTGCAGTAGAAATGGGGGTGTCGCGCGTGTGGGGAGAGAGTGTTGAGGCCGTATCGAAAGGCCCTGTCTCCCGACTGAATGCGCTCCACGATGCCGTGAGACACCAAAAGGTCCAGGATACGGTAAAGGGTGACCCGGTTCATGGAGTGGGACCGCTTGAGGGTCATGAAGATTTCCTGGGGACTGAGGGGGGAAGGGCTGTCTGCGAGGATGTCGAGCACCATGACGCGATGGGGCGTTGGGGCCAGACCTTTTTTTTCCAGGAGGGTGGAGGAAGCTTCCTGCGGTGCCATGGTGTCATGTCCTCGATGCAGAACGGGGGACGAAGCAGTTGGGCCGTGCGGAGGTTTTCCGCCGGCCCGGCCCGTTGGAACGTGCAGAAACGCAACTTATTTGCCATTAGAAAAATCCCTGCAGTGCCAGGTGTTTCGGAGCGCCTTCCGGCTTGGATTGACACGATAAATGTTGCACCTTTTCGGCAACCCGAATCATTGTAGTGCATGGCAACCTGAAAGGACAAGGCCTATTCTTTTCACTTTTTTGAGGGGTTTTAGAGCGCCATGGTGCGGCGAGGTTTACGGAGAAGGGGAGGAGGGGCTTGACCTTCGTGCAATTCAGTTGCATTATAACTCCCAGCCATCCGCAGGATCCGGGCAAGACCGAATGCCGCACAGTGCATGGGACGACACTGCCGAGTGGGAAAGGGGATCACATGAAAAAAACGTGGCTGAGTCTGGCGATCGCCATGGTCATCGCCGCAGGATTTCAAGGTTTGGCGGGCATTTCTTCCGCCCAAGCTTCCGGGGATCGTAAAGTGCAGGTGGTGACCACCTTGTTCCCTCTCTACGACTGGGCTCGTGCCATCGGCGGAGAACAGGCCGAAGTGGTTTTGCTCCTGCCGCCCGGTGTGGAAGCCCACAGTTTCGAGCCCACGCCCAGGGACATTGTGGGCATCCACAAGGCGGATCTGCTCATCTACACGGGCAGATTCATGGAACCGTGGGTCGAAAACATCCGCAAAGGAGTGCGCCCGGACGGACTGCTGATCGTAGACACCAGCCGCGGCATTCTGAAAGGGGAGGAGGGGGATCACGCGGAACGAGCGCAGGATCCCGGGCATTCTCACGAAAGTGAGTCAGGTGTGCATCATGGACATGGGCACGAGGACCACAGCCACGCGGAACACGCGCACCACGGTCATGAACACGCCTCCGAGCATCCGGGCGAGGCCGATCATCACGGCCACGATCATCACGGCCACGACCATCAGCACGGAGGGCAGGACCCTCACATCTGGCTCGAATTTGGAAATGCGCAGATCATGGTGGATCACATCGCCCAGGCTTTCGCTCAAGCTCAAAAGGACCCCGAGAGAGCCCGGCTCTACATCGAAAGGGCCGCCGAGTACAAAAGCAGGCTTAAAGAACTCGATGCGAGGTACGAAAAAGCTCTGGCCTCCTGCAAACACAGAACACTCATCTACGCGGGACATTTTGCCTTCGGATACTTTGCCGAGCGCTACGGACTCACGCACGTCTCTCCTTACCAGGGTTTTTCCCCCGATGCAGAACCCACTCCCGGGCGCATCGCCGAGCTGGTTCAAACAATGAAAGCGCTGAACATCCAGGCCGTTTTCTATGAAGAGGGCGTCGAGCCTCGAGTGGCTCGGACCATTGCCAGGGAAACGGGCGCGAAAATGCTCCTGCTCCACGGGGCCCACAATGTGACCAGGGACGAACTCAAAAGCGGCGTGACCTACCTCTCCATCATGGAAGAGAACCTCGCACGCTTGAAAGAAGGTCTGGAATGCCCATGAAGGTTCTGGAGTCCGAGGATCTGTACGTGACGTATCAGAATACGCCGGTCCTCACGGGGATCAGTTTCAGTGTGGAGCAGGGGGATTATCTGGGCATCGTGGGTCCCAACGGTTCGGGAAAGACCACGCTCATTCGGTGCGGCCTGGGTCTGGTGCCCCCGTCATCGGGTTCCATCCGTTTGTTTGGCGTGCCCACGGAACGTTTCCAGGAGTGGTCCCGGATCGGCTACGTGCCTCAGGTGGCCGAAAGCACCCACATGGGGTTTCCCGCGACCGCAGAAGAAATCGTCGCGACGGGGCTTCTGGCCGTCAAGTCCTTTCCCAAGCGGTTCACCAAAGGGGACAGTGATGCCGTGCGAGCGGTCATGAGGCTCCTGGACATCGAAGATCTCCGGGGCAAAATGATCTCCCGGCTTTCGGGAGGTCAGCGGCAGCGGGTGTTTCTGGCGCGCGCCCTCATTGCCGGTCCTGATCTGCTGCTCCTGGATGAACCCACGGCGGCTCTCGATCCGACCACCCGCGAGCGGTTCTATGAGACTCTTGCAGATTTAAACCGGAGGGAAGGCAAGACGATTGTGCTGATCACGCACGACACGGGGACCATCGGCAAATACGCCGCGAAGATGCTCTATCTCGATCGGAAGGTTGTCTTTTTTGGGACGTTTCAGGATTTCTGCAGGTCCGAGCCCATGACTCAATATTTCGGGGAGCATGCGCAGCACGTGATTTGCCACCAACACAAGGGGTGCACGCTTGTTCGCTGAACTTCAGGAGGCCTTGCAGTATGGTTTCATCCAGCGTGCCCTGCTGGCGGGTTCATTCATCGCCCTCAGTTGTTCGTTTCTGGGTGTTTTCCTGGTCCTGCGAAGATTTTCGCTCATTGGGGACGGCCTGGCCCATGTGGCCTTCGGCACGATTGGCCTGGGGCTTCTTCTGCAGGCTCACCCTCTTTACATCTCAGCCCCTCTGGTGATGCTCGCATCCCTTTGGATTTCCATGCTCTCGGAGAAGGCCAAAATCCACGGGGACGCCGCCATCGGCCTCGTGTCGGCCCTGGGGATCTCCACAGGCATCATGCTGGCGAGCCTCGGTCAGGGATTCAACGTCGATCTCTTCAGCTACCTGTTTGGAAGCATCCTGGCCATCGGAGACGGCGAGGTCATCTTCAGCGTGATCCTGTCCCTGGTGGTCCTGGCGGTGGTACGCCTCTTTCTCCATGACCTCTTCGCCCTCACCTTTCAGGAAGAATACGCCCGAGTCCTGGGAATCAAAACTCGAAGGGTGGTCCACGTGCTCACCCTGTGCACGGCCCTCACGGTGGTCCTCGGCATCCGGGTCGTCGGCACCATGCTCGTGTCGAGCCTCATCATCTTCCCTGCCGTGACCGCCCTTCAGGTGGCGCGAAGCTTCAAGACGGTCCTCATCATCGCGGCCTTCACCGCGGTAACGTCGGTCGTCTCGGGCATTTTCATCTCGTTTCTCTTTGACCTCCCAACCGGAGCCACCATCGTCTATGTGAATTTCCTCTTTTTCGGTCTGGCCCACCTTCTTTCCCGATGGACCGGCAGGTAGTTTCCACCCGGGAGAGTGCAACGCTTCCGGCGCACTCCCCGGCCGCACATGTGCCGCACCTGCCGGCTTGACACCTCTCCTTGAGCGATCCCTGCCCCGGCATTCTCAAAGAATCGTCAGGAAGATGCCCGCAGCGATGGCGGATCCGATGACGCCGGCCACATTGGGGCCCATGGCGTGCATGAGGAGAAAATTGGAAGCATTGGCCTCCCGCCCAACAATCTGACACACCCGTGCGGCCATGGGAACCGCCGAGACACCTGCAGCCCCGATGAGCGGGTTGATCTTGCCGCCGCTCACGAGGCACATGAGCTTGCCCATGATCACCCCGGATGCCGTTCCGATGGCGAAGGCCAGCAGCCCGAGGCCGATGATCTGAATGGTCTGGATCGTCAGGAAATACTCGGCGCTGGCCTTGGCCCCGACGCTCAATCCGAGAAAGATCACCAGGATGTTGTTGAGTTCGTTTTGCGCGGTTTTGCTCAACCGGTCGGTGACGCCGCATTCGCGAAAGAGGTTGCCGAGCATGAGCATCCCCAGGAGCGGGAGCGCGGAAGGCAGAAACAGGCCCGAGACTATGATGACGACGATGGGAAAAAGGATCTTTTCACGTTTGGAGACGATCCTCAATTCCTGCATGACGATGGCGCGTTCCTTTTTGGTGGTCAGAATGCGCATGATGGGGGGCTGGATGATGGGAACGAGCGCCATGTAGGAATAGGCCGCGACGGAAACGGCTCCCAGGAGGTGCGGGGCCATCTGGGAGGTGAGGTAGATGGCGGTGGGACCGTCGGCACCTCCGATGATGCCGATGGACCCTGCTTCACGGGTGGTGAATCCCAGAAAGATGGCTCCCAGAAATGTGACGAAAATGCCCACCTGAGCGGCTGCTCCCAGAAGCAGGGTCCGGGGATTGGAAATGAGGGGGCCGAAGTCGGTGAGCGCGCCGATGCCCAGAAAGATGAGGGGCGGGTAGAGTCCCAATTCAATGCCCATGTACATGTAATAGAGCAGGCCGCCTGGCTGGCCGTTCTGAGGGGCACTCATCACAGGCTCCAGGGGAAAATTGACCAGTAGCATGCCGAAGCTGATGGGGACCAGAAGCAACGGTTCATATTTCTTGGCAATGCCCAGGTACATGAGCACCAGGGCGATGGCCATCATGCTCAATTCGGGGACACTCACATTGGCAAAACCGGTTGATTTGATGAAAAACAGAAGACTGTCGAGCATGGGCGTCACTCCTTGACTTTTGGGCATCCGTCTGGCTGCCGCTGGGGTCGAAGACACCCTCCCTCCTGCAGGTGCGGGAGTCGGCGGGGATGGCGGCGGAAGGCCGTTCCAGTGACTTTGTACCATCACCGAGGATTTAAATCATTGCATTAATTCAGCATGCGAGAAAAAAATGTGCGGGGATTTCTGCAGTTTCCAGATCTTGCTACAAGGTCACAAAACGATGTATTGAAGATCTGTTGTTTCATTTGCCGGGTGACTTAACCGAAGGATTTCATCCTGCTCGCAGGACCTGACCCGCAGGTTCCACATCCTCCTGCAGAGGCGGTGTTTTTCGGGGAACCGTTCGGGCGTTTTTTGCCGCTCATGAGCCGCCCCAGGTTCATGCCGCTGGCGATCACCCCGATGTGGCTGAAAGCCTGAGGAAAATTGCCGAGAAATCTGCCCGTTTCCGGATCGATCTGTTCGGGCAGAAGCCCCAGCGGGTTGGCCCTGGCGCAAAGCCCGTTGTAAAGCTCCAGGGCTTCCTCCAGCCGTCCCTGGCGGGCGATGTTGTCCACCAGCCAGAAGCTGCAGAGCAGAAAGGCGCCTTCGTGCCCGGGCAGGCCGTCTGGGGACTGGTCCGGCAGATAGCGATAGAGCAACCCTCTGCCCGCGCTCAGTCGCTCTGAAATGGCCTGGGCCGTCGCGACCATTTTGGGATGATTGGCCTTGATGACCCGGCGTATGGGCAGGGCGAGCACGCTGGCATCGAGTCCTCCTCCGCCCACATGCTCCGTGAGCGCTTTGACATCGGGATCCCACGCCTCCTCGAGAATCACCCGTCGAATCTGTTCCGCTTCTTTTTTCCAACCCTCGACGTCACCCGGTAAATTGAATCGTTCCGCCAGACGTGCCCCCCGGTCCAAAGCGACCTGGCAAAGGGCCGCCGAGTAAGTGAAAATGCGGCCGGGGGTGCGCACCTCCCAGATGCCCTGGTCGGGAGTCCGCCAGCACTCCCTGGCCCGCTCCACCATTCGGCGCAGCCTGCGCCAGAGGTGCCCGTCGATTTCCCCACCCCCGGAAACCCACTGGTAGGCGCAGTCAAGGATCTCGCCATAGACGTCGTGCTGGGTCTGCGTCGCGGCGCCATTGCCCCATCGCACGGGACGAGATCGCAGATATCCTTCCAGTTCTAGGTCTTCCCATTCGGGGGAAGGCTGATCCCCCTGAAGGGTGTAGAGGATTTTGGGGTGCCCGTCGCGCTCCGCAGCATCCAGAACCCAGCCCAAAAAAGCCTGGGCCTCACAGGTGATGCCGATGCGGCGCAGAGCGTACACTGAAAAGGCGGCGTCCCGGATCCAGGCATAACGGTAATCCCAGTTGCGCACGCCTCCGATGCTCTCGGGCAGAGAAGAAGTGGGCGCGGCCACAATGGCCCCTGACGCGGCGTAGTCGAGGAGTTTCAGAGTGATGGCAGACCGGCGGACCAGATTCTCCTGAGGACCTTCGTAATGGAAACACCCAAGCCACCGTCGCCACGTGTCCACCGTTTCTTGATGCAGCACCTCGGGCGCTGTGGGACGATAGCGGTGGGGTGCCTGCCCCCAGGAAAGAGCAAGGTGAAGGGTCTCTCCGGTTGGAAGGGTCATGGATTTACGAAGACCTTCCAGGGGTTGGGAAGCAAACAGCTGCAGGGGCAGATCGGGCTGCTCACGCAAGTGCAATCGAAGCCCACCGCAGGACGGCTCCACTTCCAGCCGCGCCCGCGGCACCACTTCCACACGCAGCCGCGCCGGGCCTGCGAGCACTCTGACCGAGCGCAGCAACTCCCCGCGTCCGATGGACATGCCCTCACTCATGTCGGCGCCCTTGCGCAGCGTGAGGGCGTCGGTGAGCCGGATGTGACCCGAGGGGCCTTTCATTTCCGTGATCAGCACGCCGCTGTCTTTCTCATAGTACTGCCGCGATTCCCGCAGGTCTTCCAGGGTCACGGTGAATGCGCCGCCCCGATTGGCGTCGAGGATGGAACAAAAAAGCGGGGGCGAATCGAAACACGGCACGCACAGCCAGCTGACGGCGCCGTCTCTTCCCACGAGCGCGGCGGTGCTCAGATCGCCGATGAGTCCATGATCTTCGATGGGCAGATAGCCTTCAGTGCGATACAGGGGTGCAAAGTGGGACATGACGAACCTTTCTGATCAATTTGGATGAGCCCGCACCGCTCAGGCCGGTTCCAGACAGATCCACTCCGTTTCGAAGGAGTCACCGTGAACTTCCATGGTTGCGGCCGTCACGGGCAGTTTGAACCGTTTGGGGCCCGCACTGCCCGGGTTGAAATAGGTGACCCCCTTTTTACGGTAGGACGCCGGCTCATGGGAGTGGCCGAACAGGACCATCCGAATGTCCACGGGACCGGGATTCAGATCGAGGGCCGTCACATCGTGCAGCACATAAATCCAGAGGTTTTCCACCTGGATCAACTGTGTGGAGGGAAGCGATCGGGCCCAGTCCCCTCGGTCCACATTTCCTCTCACGGCCACGACCGGGCAGATTTCCCGGAGCACTTCGAGGACCAGAGCCTTTCCCACGTCTCCGGCATGGAGAATGAGCGAGCATTGACGGAAGGCCTCGAAAATCTCGGGCCGAACCAACCCATGGGTGTCCGAAATCAAGCCGACAAGGGCCATTTTCTCTCTTTTCCTGGTCAGCGCTTCGAAGCAGAAGCGAGGGTTTGACGGACTGCCGAAACAAAGGCGTCAAAAAGATCGGGCGAGTTTTGGTTTCGTGCCGCTGCGCGGGCTGCCAGCAGGCGTTTTCGCAAGGACGCGGAGAGTTCCAGTTGAGCGCCTGCCCGTGAGAGCCCCTGGTTGCAAAGGTTCTGGGGGTTGAGGCCCCTCAGGTGGACCGCTGCAGTGCTGGTGGCTTCAAAACCTGCGCCCACAAGGCTTGCCTTCAGCGACTCGACGAGAGGAAGGTCTCTGCCGCCCACCAGGGTGACCTCCTCTTCTCCGGCGCATCCATGAATGGTGAGCACGGTCCGTACATCCTTAAGGAGGCGGCACGCCGTGGGCTCATCGAAACGGGTGGAGGTGATGTGAAGGCTGCGGTTGTCGCGGGGTTTGAAGCCCATGAAAGAGTAAAGGAAATGCTCCTCTCCCGCAATGGCCTCGGCGATTTCGGTCGTTCCCGGCTCGATGCGTCCGCCGTGGGGTGCCATGACCGCAAAGGGGCTCGCCCCCGTTCTGCAGAGGATGCGGTAATCCTCCCCAAAGATTTCGTGCCTGCATAACTCCGTGTAGCTGCGATATCGCACGGTGACCCTTCTTGTGAGGCCTGCCGGGGCAGGAAGTTCACCCCGGGGAAAATCATTTCCGATGGACCTCAAAACCGGGGCGGCATCTTTTCTCCAAGCAGAAATCAGTGTACATACTGCAGCGCGGAAAGTAAAAAGTTCTCAAAGAAAGATCAGAGAAAATGCCCACGTCCTGATTCCTGTCACGGTCCGAAATCCTCCTGGAAGTTCGGGGGAATCGCGGGACTCGCCCCGCTGGACGGCGGTACTGCGGCACTCAAAACATCACCACGACGGTTTCTTCGCCCCGACTCCGAAACTGAGTTCGAATCGCAGGTCGGAAAAGCGACGGAAGCCTCGATCGGGGGCAGCGTTCATGAGAACATCGCGGCTTCGAATCATCGTCACGGGTCTGGTGGGACTGTATCCCGTGGGCGGGGTGGCGTGGGATTATCTTCAGTACGTCATCGGCCTGGCGAGGCTGGGCCATGAGGTGGTCTACCACGAAGACACCTGGAGCTGGCCCTACCATCCCTTGAACCGAACCTACACGGAAGACCCCGCCTATTCGGTCCACTATCTGGAGAATTTTTTTCGGGAATTTGCCCCGGACCTCACCGATTGCTGGCATTATTTTCATTTGCACCGCGACAGCCACGGGATGAGCCGGGAGCGATTCGAGGAGATGGCCCGCACGGCGGATGTCTTTCTGAACGTCAGCGGGGCCTGCATGATTCCCGACGAGCTCTCGCCGTCCTGTGTCAAGATTTTTCTCGATACGGATCCCGGCTACAATCAGATCATGCTGAGCGAGAAGCTCGCGTGGTCCGAAAATGTGGAGCGCTGGTGCCGCAGCGTGGACGCTCATGATCAGCATTTCACCTACGCTGAAAACATCCATGGACCGGACTGCCTGGTTCCCCGCATGAGTTACCGCTGGAAGACAACCCGAATGCCCGTTGTGCTCGATCTCTGGGAAGAGGCGGGACGGGGGCAGGTTCCCCCCTCCGCACCCTGGACAACCATCATGACGTGGAATGCGTTCAAGGGAAAGCTCATCTACAACGGGGTCGAATACGCCAGCAAGGGGGCGGAGTTTGCCAGGCTCCTCGATCTGCCGGGGCGCGTTGCTGTGCCTCTGAAAGTGGCCGTGGGCGGTGTCTCGGCACCCCTGGAACAACTGGCGGCCAACGGGTGGCAGGTGGTGGACGGCCCCCACGCAACGGAAACCCCTCACAAGTATCGGGAATTCATTGTAAATTCTCGAGGGGAGCTTTCCCCGGCCAAGCACGTCTATGTGGCCATGCGCACGGGGTGGTTCAGCTGCCGATCCGCATGTTACCTGGCTTCAGGACGGCCGGTCATTGTCCAGGATACCGGCTTCAGCGGAATCATTCCCTGCGGGGAGGGCATCGTGCCTTTCGAGACGCCGGAGGAGGTGGTCGAGGGAATCGAGAGGGTTGAAAGGGATTATACACGCCACGCCGCTGCGGCGACCCGCATGGCCCGTGAGCATTTCGATGCCGCGGGGGTTTTGAAAAAACTCATCGAAGACATCTGACAGGTGCGAGGCTCAAGACGGGACTTATGGGACAAAACAGCAGAGGAAAAGGCAAGGTCATCGTTTTCGGTATCCTATTCTGGTATCCCCTGGCGGGGGTGACCTTTCAGTTTCTGCATTACCTCATCGGCCTTCGACGACTGGGGTACGATGTTTACTACGTGGAGGACTCGGGTCGGTGGGTCTACAATTCCAGCAAATTCGAGTTCACCCCCGATGCCGACGACAATGTGGCGGCTGTGGCCCCCATTCTCAATGCCCATGGGTTTGAGGGCCGCTGGGTTTTTCGTGGAAACTACCCGGGGGGCCGATGCTACGGAATGAGCGAATCGGCGCTCCGGCAGCTCTATCGGGATGCGGATGCCTTCCTCAACGTGACCGCATCGCAGGAGCTCCGGGAAGATCATTTGAGGATCCCCCTGAGGATCTACGTCGAGTCGGACCCTTTTGCCGTGCAGATCAAAGTGGCCCTGAAGGACGCGCCCACTCTCAAGGCCCTGGCGGATCACACGGTGCATTTCTCCTTCGGGGAAAATCTCGGGGCTCCCGATTGTTCCGTTCCTGTGGAAGGGATTTCCTGGCTTCCCACGCGGCAGCCCGTCGTGCTGGAGCTCTGGAGGAATCCGCATCCCCCCTCCCGTGAGGCACCCTTCACCACCATCACCACCTGGCGCAACAAGGGAAAGGACATCGTTTACCAGGGCGAGACCTACACCTGGACCAAGGACATCGAGTTTCTCAGATTCATCGACCTGCCCCGTCGGCGGGAGGTTCCCTTCGAACTGGCCGTCATCGTCGACGATGCCACGCGAGGACTCCTCACGGAACACGGCTGGAGGCTCACGGATTCCCTCGCCGTTTCCCGGAGCATCGATCGTTATCGTGACTACGTTCAGCGCGCCCGCGGGGAATTCACTGTGGCCAAGGATCAGGTGGTCCGGCCGCGGACGGGCTGGTTCAGCGACCGTAGCTGCTGTTTCCTGGCGGCGGGACGGCCCGTGATCACCCAGGAGACGGGTTTCAGCAAATTCCTTCCCACCGGCAGGGGGCTTTTCGGGTTTCTCACAATGGAAGACATCCTGCACGCGGTGGATGTGATCGAGAGCGACTATGAAGGCAGCTGTCGGGCTGCACTGGAAATAGCGGACCAGTACTTTGACGCTGAGAAGGTGCTGAAAAGCCTCATGGAAAGGGCCGGTGCCTGAAAGAACCCCCATGGCGGAACCGGTGAGCCTCAAGCCCACCCCCGTGCGGCTCCAGTGGATGGATGGAGTGCGGGGCATCTCCATTTTATGGATTTCGCTGTTCCACGTGCTCATTGTCCACGGATCGGATCGTTTTCCCTGGCCCGTGGCCCTGGAAACATTTCCCGCCTTCTTCGCCACCTGCCCCATGGACCTTGTGGGACGGGCCAACTGCGTTCTGGAAGCGATCGCCGTGGGGATCCTGCAAAGAGGTCCTCAGGCCGTGGGGGTTTTCATCCTCCTGAGCGGTTTCGGCCTGACGTATTCCCTCACCAGAAGCTGGACAACTCGCGACGGCTGGCTCGTCTGGTACGGCCGCCGCGCCCTGCGCCTGTTCCCTCTCTACTGGGTGGCCCATGGGCTGTACCTGGTTTCACCCTTTATCTACGAGCACCATATTGTCGACCATCGTTTCTGGTGGAGCCTGATTGGAAACCGGATGGTTCCGGTGGACACCCTGTTTTACTACCTGGTTCCGGCCTGGTGGTATTTCGGCCTCCTTCTGGAGCTCTGCCTGGTTTTTCCGCTGCTTTTCACGGCGCTCGTGAGGTGGGGGCCGGTGAAATTTCTTCTCGGGTCGGCGCTGATCACCCTGGTGTGCCGCTACCTGCTGCAATTTGTTTTTCACGCGCATGGCAACTACATCCAGGGGGCATTCTTCGCCGCGAGGCTGTGGGAGTTTGCTGCGGGGATGGCGCTTGCCGTCTGGTTTCGGAAGAGTCCGAGGCTGGTGCAGGAGCGGCTTTTTTCCCTGCCGGGGTTCGTTTTTGGGCTTCTGACCTATCTGGCAGGGGTTTTCAGCTACCGGCCGGGAATCACTTTCCTCTGGAGCGGCGCCCTCACGGCGCTGGGGCTCTTTGTCCTGCTGGCCCATCTGGCCAGGGGGATGGCTAGGTTCAATCGGTTGAGCGGCGCGGTCCAGCGGGTGGGAATGTATTCCTACGGCGTCTATCTGCTGCACCAGCCCTATGTCATGTTTTGGGGGAAGAATTTTTCAACCCTGAGCTTGTGGTACTTTCTCCTCGTCATGTGCGGTGTCCTGATCCTTGTCTGTCTCTTTTCCATCGGTGTGGAGAAAGGGGTCAACTGGTGCACGGCTCGAGCCGAGGCCGCCTGGCGCCGAAAAGAAATGCCCCTGAGGACCGCATCCGGTTGAGACCGCGAGCGGACTCACATTTCTTCATGGTAAAGGAAGGGTGACAGCGGCGGCCTTCAGCCGGGTTCAAGGGGAATCAGAGGAGGAGGGGATCCGAGTGAGGCGGCATACTGGAGGCGAGAAAGATCTCCAGTATGCTCGGAGTCTATTTTTTCTTGCGGGGTTTCTTGGCACCCTTTGCAGCTTCCGGCTCTGGCTGGGGCGGTGGGTTCAGAAGATCCTTGAGGGCTTTGCCGGGTGCGAACTTGGCGGTCTTGGAGGCGGAAATCTTGATCACCTCGCCGGTTCTCGGGTTGCGGCCCTCTCTGGCAGCGCGTTCGCCGACTTTGAAAGAGCCGAAGCCGACAAGTGAGACCCCTTCACCTTTGGCCAGGGCGCTGGAAACCCCTTCCACAAAAGCTGCAATGGCAGCATCGGCTTCCTTCTTTTTGATTTTCACCTTCTCCGCAATGAATGCAGCGAGTTCGGCCTTCGTCATGATTGCTCCTCCTTTTCGTAAACGGTGGTTAATTGCGCTTTTGCCCTCTCAAAGCCAATATCAACAATGACCGCTGCAAACGCAACCTCTATTCACGTGGATGAACGCCTTATTTTATGGTACTGCGCAAATTTTTTTCGCTGCATACTCTGCGCGGCGTGCGTGTCTCACGATGCCGCAGGGCCGGAAGGGGTCCCCGACGACTCGGGGCTTTTCAATTCGGGATGGAGATTCTGCGGCAGCGGGCCATTTTGAGGGGTTTCAAGAAATTCTTTCACCCGCCCGCAAGCGTTCAGGAAATCCTGAAGGTCGATTCCAAGACATGCGGGGCCGAAAGGCTCCAGGAGGCTCATTCCCGATTCGATCAACCGAACAGCCCCTTTGCGATTGCCGTTTCGTTCATGATAGAGCGCCACACTGATCTGAAGAATTCCCTGAAAGAATTTTCGGATGGCGCGGGGCTCGTCTCTCCAGATTTCTTCAAGCGTGTCGTGACACCTGTAGTACTTGCCGGTGTTGAACTCGTCCACCGCCCGGTGAAATTGACGGGGGGGCGGCTCGGCGCACCCCCCTCTGATTTCAGGTCTGGTCATGGGTTCCAGCCCTTCTGCGTGAGGCTCCTCGTCGATGGGAAATCATGCTCTGGTACAGCCGGGCAGAAATGATCGCCCAGATCGGCTGGTTTCCAGGCTCTTGCCTGGAAACCAGCAAGTGGTTTAGGACTTGCGCCCGGGAGTACCGGCCGGTCCAGGCCACTGAACCGGTGAACGGTATCGACTCGGTGTTTCATGTCGCATCCCGGTCGCTGGTGAGCACCCACCTTCCGTCGCCGGCCCCTCTTTTCAGTTCGACCTCGCGCCATTCCCGGGGGATTTCCCCATCCTGGAGCGGTTCGGCCGGGTTGCCGGCCCAGACCATGTAAAACTCCCGGTAGAAGCTGGTCATGTTCAGGTTCATCTTCCAGCGGGTTCCCTCTTCAAGCTGAGGGATTCCAAGCCAGCGAGCCGGGATGAAAAGTTCCACCTGGATGTGGGGCAGGGATTTTTCCAGTTTTTGAACGTAACCCTCGGTGGGCAGGACCTCCACTTCGCCGCCCTCCACTTGACGCGTGAAGACAGGGCGAATGGAGAAACCGTCCGGCTGGGAAGGATCGGGGGACGGAGAAAGGTAAACGGTGAAAGTCTCGCCCTTGCCGCCGTGTTGAAGCTGGAATGAAATGTGGAAAGTCTCCCGGAGGGGAAACTCACCGTCATAAGCCATGAAGCCGGGGTCCACGTAAGTGTTGGCGATGGCAGCCAGGTAGAATCCCTCGGGGCGCCAGGTGAGATGCACGTCGCCAAAAGGCACGTACGGCGCCTGTGTTTGGAAGCCGAGCAGGCGGGTTTCCTTCTTGTTCCAGTCGATGAGCGAGCGATCGGCCACATGAATGGGGCCCTCGTGGTGCATCAAAAAGATCGTTTCATCGGAGGACGCCGTTTCATGAGTCGCCCGCTGCAGGGTCGGCCGGTCGGCGGCAGCGGTCAAAACCGGGGGCGGGGCTGCATGCAGGTGGTCGAGGTATGGGTTGATGTTTTTGAACCCCTCAATGAGTTTTTCATAGGGACGGTCGTGGATGTCCACCAGCCCCATGTTGTAGTCCTCGCCGTCCTCACGGCCGCCGAAGGGTTCATCGGCATACTGGAACCAGTGCGCCCCCACCACGTTGGGGAAGCGGGCAAAGTTGAGGGTGGCGTTCAAAGCTCCCCAGGCTCTCTGGGCCTGGGTTTCCACCGTCATGAGATGCCCGGGCTTGGGATGTTCGTTGCGGGCGGTTTCGTTCCGGTTGCCGCTTCGGTTTTCGTTGGCCGCAAAAAAATACTCGGTGATCAATACGGGCTTGTCCGTCAATCGCTGCAGGCCCTCGAAAAAGTAGGGGGCCACCCAGCCGTCGGGAACATCCACGTTGTAATTGGTGGAAATGACATCCACATGGTTGCCCATGGCGAGGATGGCATCCTGATGGTAATAGAGAGGGAGGCGGTCTCCCATGATGAGGGCCTCAGGGTGCACCCGGCGCAGCGCTCCGGCCATGGTTTCGTAGTAGTGGCCTGCACAGAGCGCCATGAAAGCGTTGACCAGGCGTATGCCCTCTCCGCCCGGTCGCAGTTTCATGGCAGCCCCGGGTTTCCGCAGGTCCTCAAAGCCTTTGATGTCCTCACCCGGCACCCAGTCTTTCAGCAGAAGGTCCCATTTTCCATCGTAGCGCTCGACGATGAGGTTCAAAAGGGCCTGCTTGGTGTGATTTTCAGGCTGCGCTTTGAGGTACCATTTGAAAAGGGCCGAGTTCCACCATCCGACTTCGTTGTCCGTGAAATAACCCATGAAGTTGGGATGGTCCCGAAAAGGCGCCGTCAGCTTTTCCGCGTAGGCAAGCACTTTCTCCTGCATGTGGGGGGCAAAGGGGTCAAACCAGTGATACTCGGGGGTGCGGCCGAGTTCCAGATCTACCGTGAGAGGCAGTCCCAGGAGCGGGGAGTCATCCGACCAGCCCCCCAGGGTGTTGAAGCCCCATTGGGCCAGCCGCTCTGAGGCCGATTGCCTCCATTCGTCCTGTTGATCGTGATGATTTCCCCAGTAATAGGCCTGGCCCAGATCGCTTTTGGGCGTCCGCTTCCATCCGCACACGATGTTCACCCCTTTGGAGTAAAACCGCCGGCCTTCGGGAGTGACGAGCCAGTGAATGCCGTTTTCCGTTGTGGTGCTCCACCCCGGGCGATCGGATTGGGCCCATGCGGGCGTCTGGAAGGGTTGAACGAGAAAGAAACCAAGGATGAGAGAGGTGAAAACGCGCAAAATCATGTTCGCATCTCCATCGAAATGAAGTGCAGTCCTGCGGCCGGGTCCGGTGTTTTCAGCGTGAGATCCTCGCTCACTTGATCCCTCTGCTGAAAAGACCCGAAGAGAAACAAACGGCCGTCGAAGCAACGGCATCCATGAGCACTGCTCTATAACAGGCTGCCGCCGCTATTTCGAGTATTTTTGCACTGGCAGGGGCTTCTTCTGCTTATTTTTTCCAGGGAGCGGGGGGCGGCACACCCCCCCGGGATTTGGAGGCATTGCAAGTCGGCTGAAGCCTTTCAGGGGGATGAAGACAAAGGGAAGGCCGTTCCCCCCTGACCCTCTCACGACGGCCGCAAGACCCCCGGCGAAACGAACCTTCGAGGGGCTCGGTCGTCCTGCGGGCGGTGCGGGGGAAACGGTCGCCATCCGGTCATGAACCTTGCATTACGGCTTTCAGATGGAGTTCCCGTGCAAAAGTCTTCAGGTCGCCGGTGTCCAGGCGACAGAAGAGTTCCCGATGCTGAACGAATTTCCGGAGGAAACCTCCGAGCGCTTCCCACTGGCTTGCATGGGCCTTCAGCGCGCGCTGCTTGCCCTGGATTTCTCTCTCGGTCAATACGAGGCTCCACCATGTGCCGTCGAGTTGGGGCGAGGAGGACGACATGCCTTTTTCCCCCTCGCTGATGTGCTTTTCCCACTGGGAGGCGGACGGGTAGTCTGCGTAGTGGACCAGGTACGTGAAGACGCTCGTTTTTCCGGAGTGAAGCCGGCCTTTGGACAGAACGGTGTTCAGGGCATCCAGAACAAAGTAGCCGGTCGCCCGGTGATCGGGATGAACATCGCGAGGATCGGGCACCACCACCCAGTCCGGCTCAAAATCCATGAGGGTCTCCATGATGTCGTGTTTCAATGCCTCGCCGGTATACCGGGCCCACCGGTTGCGCGTGTGGTCGTAGAAGACGTGATCCAGATGCGTGTGGGGAGACCGGTAGGGATGCTGAGCCGGCCAGTGGGTGAACCAGAGATCCTGAATGCCGTCGTCGGGAAATCCAAGGAAAACGCCGTTTGAGTTCCTGAGACCCAGGCTGCGCAGAGCTTCGAGGGCTTCTTTGTGGCGCTTCATGCCGTAATTGATGAAGTCCTGGCTGGAAGGGAGACCTTGAAGTTTTTCCTTCTGCATGCCCTCCAGGTATCCATCCCCATTGGTGATCCAGACGATTCGGACCTCGCCGCCAAGGGCTGCGGCTCGCTGAATGATGCCGCCCGCTGCCAGTGTTTCATCGTCCGGGTGCGGGGAGAAGATCATGACCCGAATGCCGGGAGGGACGTGCAAATCCTCCGGGGAGAGGGAGGCCCGGGCCGGCGCTGTGAATTGGTGCAGGCCTGAAGCCAGTCCGGCCAGAAAGATGAAAACGGAAAATACCTTGCTGAAAATTCGGGGTGGCATCGTCTCTGTGGTCTTTCCCGTGAGAGTTCCAGTTGGATTCAGCGCCTCGTCCTGCATGCCGCCGAGGTTCGGCGGGCGGCAGGTCCACAGCGCGCGCTCACGAAAACTGGGTACGGTAAAGGGCGCTGAAGGGCCCGTCTCGTTGCATCAATTCCTCGAACGACCCCTGTTCGACGATTTGACCCTCTCGCAGCACGATGATGAGGTCTGCCTGCCGCACGGTGGACAACCGGTGCGCGATGATGAAGGTCGTTCGTCCCTGACACAGCCGGTTCAAACCCTCCATGATGAGTGCTTCCGTTTCGGCGTCCACGGAAGAGGTGGGTTCGTCCAGAATCAGAATGGGGGCGTCTCGAAGAATGGCCCGAGCGATGGTGATGCGCTGGCGCTCACCTTCCGAGAGGGTGGCTCCCTGCTCGCCCACCAGGGTTTCATACTTCTTGGGCAGGCGATCGATCGATTCATGGATGCGGGCGAGCTTCGCAGCCTGGACGATCTCGTCCAGGGAGGCTTCGGGACGGCCGTAGGCGATGTTTTCTCGTACGGTCATGGGAAAGACCAGGGGCGGTTGGAGCACCATGCTGATCTGACGGCGCAGGGACTGGACCTGAAAGTCCCGCACGTCCCTCCCGTCCACGAGGACGCGGCCTTCCACGGGTTCGTAAAAACGGGCAATGAGGCTGAGCAGCGTGGATTTTCCCACCCCCGTCGGCCCGACGACGGCCACCTTCTGTCCCGGTTTGACATGCAGGTTCACGTGGTCAAGAACAGGCTGGTCCTCCACGTAGCTGAACCTCACATTTTGCCACTCCACTTCGCCCCGCGCTCCTTCAGGAGGGAAGGTGACGGTTCCGTCCTGAATGTCCCGCTCAATGTCAAGTATCTCAAAAACCCGCTGGACTCCCACCTTGGCCCCCTGAATCATGCCCAGGGTCTGGCTGATGGTGTTGATGGGCGCATAAAGAGAGGCCAGGTAGGTTGTGAAGATCACGATGTCCCCAATGGTGAGCGACTTGTCGAGCACATGCCTGGCTCCAATCCAAACGACCAGGGCGGTGCCGACGGCCATGACCACGTTGACGATCCCCGAGTAGAAGCTTTGGAGCGTGTAGAGGCGCAGGCTGGCGTCGAGACTCAGGTGACTCGCCCGCATGAAGCGCCGGTGTTCTTCCTCTTCCTTGGTGAAGGCCTGGACAATGCGGATCGCCGAGATGGACCGCTGCACCACGGAATAGACTTCGCTTTCGTGCTGTCGCGCAGTAGTGGCTGCGGCGGTGATGCGTTTGCTCAACAGGGAGATGCACAGAAAGAGAGCGGGGATCACCATGAGCGAGAGAGCCGTCAGCTGCCAGTCGATGCGGATCATGACGAAAAACATGCCCCCCAGCAGAACTGCGGCCGTCACGATGGGGAACACTCCGTTCATGGTGAGGCTCTGAATGGCGTAAGTGTCGGCCGTGACGCGGTACATGAGGTCCCCGACCTGGCGGCGGCTGTGGAACGCGAGGGAAAGCCGCTGCAGGTGGCTGTAGAGGTCACGGCGCAGGTCATTGACCATCTGTTGCCCGATTTTGATGGTCGTATAATTGTTGAGCAGGACCATGCCTCCCAGAAGCACGTAGATGCTGACCAGCCCCAGGCAGGCCGCAGCGAGGATGGTGGTCTGGTGCCAGTGAGCACCAAATTTCCACGGGAGCGGGTTGTCTGTGAGCACGTTGTCGATGACGATCTTGAGAGGCCAGGGCTTGAGGAGTTCGCAGGCGCTGATGATGAAAACCTGCAAAAGCGCAAACAGGAAGACCAGCCGGTAAGGCCACAGGTAGGAGAGGACTTTACGCATCATGGCATTTCATCACCTTGCAGGGCATCACAGTCGGCGAGGAAAGCCGCCCGCGCTTCCATGGATCGAGTCCGCCCTTCGATCGCTCTTGCTGTTGAAATCATTGAGGTTTGATTGTTGATCCCGTTGTCACGACCGGATCGATTTCTAACTCAACGGGCAAGGCGAAGCAACACAAAAGGCTTGGAGGGCCTAAAAAAAGGGGGGCTTCCCGGGTGCCCGGGAAAGGTAAACGGTGCAATGAGGCTGCAGCAAAGAACTCCTGCGAGGAACGAAGCACGGAGCACGGTCTAAGACGAGGAATGCCCATAGAAGGGGGACCTTCTGCACGCGTTTTGATCGCGGTGCAATCGAAGCCCTTGAGGTTCCGAGTTCCCGCCGGAACGGCCAGGGCACGACGGACTGGCCGAAGGCCACGGATCCAGCGCGGGAAGGCATTTCGCAAAATCCGTTGTCAGAGGTGTGGTGATGGATTAGAGTACCGCCATTCTTCATGAAGTGTCTTCCCCCGCGTGAAGACGTCGGCACAGCTCCAGAGTGTAAGGTATCCGGTTCGACACTCGTCACGACGGCTCGGGTGGCGGGCACTTCATTGTGTTGTACTGTACTTATGACTATTCCTGCAACAGGGCCCAGTTTAGACGGAAGAAAAGGAAGACCAGATGCATCTTCGAAAACGTTGTGCCGTGACCGGTGGAGCGGGCTTTTTAGGTTCTCACCTTTGTGAACGATTGCTGGACGACGGATATGACGTGCTTTGCGTGGACAATTTCTACACGGGCACCAAAGGCAATATCACCCACCTTCTGGGAAACCCGTTCTTCGAGATCTTCAGGCATGACATCACCTATCCCCTTTATGTGGAAGTGGATGAGATATTCAATCTGGCCTGTCCGGCATCACCCATTCATTACCAGACCGACCCGGTGCAGACGACCAAGGTGAACGTCCACGGGAGCATCAACATGCTCGGTTTGGCAAAGCGGGTGAAGGCCAAAATCATGCAGGCTTCGACCTCGGAGGTGTACGGCGACCCGAAGGTCCATCCTCAGCATGAGTCTTACTGGGGCCACGTCAATCCGACAGGCCCCCGCTCCTGTTATGATGAAGGAAAGCGCTGCGCCGAAACACTCTTTTTCGATTACCACCGCCAGCATCGCCTCAGGATCAAGGTGGCCCGTATTTTCAACACCTATGGGCCCAGAATGCACCCTCAGGATGGGCGCGTCGTTTCCAATTTCATCATGCAGGCCCTCGAAACAAAGCCCATCACCATCTACGGCGATGGGAAGCAGACCCGCTCCTTCTGCTATGTGGACGACCTGGTGGAAGGCTTCATCCGCCTCATGAACACGCCGGACTCCTTCACCGGACCTGTCAATCTGGGCAACCCCGGAGAGTTCACCATTCTGGAGCTGGCCGAGATGGTGCTGGAGATGACCGGCTCCAAGTCCGAACTGGTCTTCAAACCCCTGCCTCAGGATGATCCCGTCATGCGCCGGCCCGACATCGGTCTGGCCAAACAGACTTTCGGCTGGGAGCCCAAAGTGCCCCTGCGGGAAGGACTCAAAAAGACCATCGACTATTTCGACGACCTCCTCCGCACGGGGCAGGCTCACTGAAACTTCAGGCTCCGGCCCATGCGCCCGTCGCGAGAAGAGGGCGGGCGGCACAATCTCAGGTTCCCTGAGGACGTCCGGGGGCGCTCCCATCGGCATGCGCTTCCGGTCGGTTGGAAGGGATAAACGACGGGGTGCGAGTGCCGGGAAAGGCCTCGACTCCCCGGAAGTGATGACCGCACCCCACAGAAAGAAGGACCGCGGCCGATCCGTCAATCCCGATTCGAGCGTGAGGGAATGACGTTCTGAGGCTCGGGACATTTTATTCAGTGGCGGTGTGACAGGGAGGGTGACTCCATGACGGACGCAGGACCCCAAAAAGACATCGAATTCCTCCGGGACAAGCTTGCGGGTGCGGCGCGCGTGGTGGTTCTCACGGGTGCGGGCATTTCCGCTGAATCGGGCGTTCCCACTTTCCGTGGAAAAGACGGGCTTTGGAAGCAATACCGGGCCATGGACCTGGCCACCCCCGAAGCTTTTCAGCGGGATGCCCGGCTGGTTTGGGAATTCTACAACTGGCGCAGGGAGCTCCTCCAACCGCTGAAGCCCAACGCGGCTCACCGGGCCCTGGTGGAATTGGAACAACGTTCACCGGGCTTCACGCTGATCACCCAGAACATCGACGGGCTGCATCAGGCGGCTGGAAGCCACAATGTGCTGGAATTGCACGGAAACATCTGGTGGGTTCGGTGCACCGGCTGCGGAGTGCGCTACGAAGACCGCACGGTGCCTCTTCCCGAACTTCCCCGATGCCGCTCCTGTGAAGGGCTTTTAAGGCCCCACGTGGTGTGGTTTGGTGAGATGCTGGAATCCAGGATTCTGGAGCAGGCTTTCGCAGCGCTCGAAAAAGCGGAGGTCATGCTCGTCATCGGCACTTCCGGAACGGTCCAGCCGGCGGCATCCATGGGCATGGCGGCCAAGCGGGCAGGCGCCGTCGTCGCGGAAATCAATCTCGATGCGACTCCTTACAGCGGCGCTTACCACGTGACCCTCTCGGGGAAGGCCGGGGAACTCGTCCCCCTGCTGCTGTGAGTTGTTTTTCCTCGACGCAGGGCAGGAAGTGGCGGCGGCCTCTGGTCTGCCTTCATTGAGGAGGGGCCGGGGCGGATTTCATGACCTCCTCCACAAAGGCTTCCCTCACCAGAGGATCGGGGATGGCCAGGGCGACGACCTCGTCGAGACTGATCAGCAGATGCTGGCGGAGAGCGTTTTGCTGCTCCCCGGCCGCCTGAGGTCCTCCCGCCAACTGTAGATAGATGAGCTTTGTGAGGGCCAGCGCCAGATCGGCCGTGGCGTTGTGAACGGCCAACATCTGTTCCCTGAGCGTCTGCGTGGCATGGAGAAATTCCGTCAGTTCGTTTTGTTTCGCCTCCCAGTTTTCCTTCAGCAGGCGGGACTGCTCCAGGGTCGATTCCATGGCTTTCCGTTCCTGCTCAAACTTTTCCGATGACATGTTCACCTGACTGACCAGGGCCGTGAGCCCCTGCCTGCGCGCTTCCGACTCGGCCAGAAGGGCTGCAATGGCTTCTTCCCGCAACCGGGTCACCTCATTTTCGAGGCTTTTGAGTCCCGGCAGACGAAAATCCAGGTTCCGAATCCAGTCGTGATTGGCCGTCGCCCAGCTGGAAACCAGGGTGAATACGAGAAGGACCGCGGCCATCGAGTCGGAAATTTGCCTCCGGACATTGAGGAAAACCGTGATCGCCGTGAGGCAGACAAAGATGGCCAGTCCCACGCCGAGGTGCATGTTTTCCAATGGGAGTTTCCTTGTCTTCAGGGTGACGATTTCTTTTCAAGTTTCTCCAGCCGCGTCCGAATCTCTTCCAGTTCTGCGGCCAGAGACTCGGTAACGCTTCTGAGTTCCCTAAGAGCATCCTTTCTTTCCAACCGCCTGATTTTAACGCGCCGCATCCATTTCTCCACTCCGACCACCAGATAAATGGTGAGCCCCACTGCGAGCACGTTCATCCAGGATTCGATCCCGATGGGGGCGGAGTTGAACAGGACATTCATGAACGGCGCATAGGTGTAGAGCAGCTGCAGAAGGACCATGAGCAGGATGCCGAGGAAGATCCACGGATTGGTGAAGACGCCCAGCGCAAACATGGACCGGGTGAGCGACCGGCAGTTGAGCAGATAGAAGAGCTCACCCATGACAAACACGTTCACAGCGGTGGTGCGCGCTTCCTCGACCGTCGCCCCCGTACTCAATTCGTACTTGAACAGTCCAAAAGCTCCGATGAGCAGCATGGCGCCCACAATAATGATTCTCTCGATGAGGGTACCCGTCAGGATCGGGGTTTCAGGGTCCCGGGGCGGGCGTTCCATGATGCCCGGCTCCTTGGGTTCGAAGGCTAACATGAGGCCGAGCAGGACTGCGGTGGTCATGTTGATCCAGAGGATTTGAACGGGAAGAATGGGCAGCATGGTGTTGGCCAGGATGGCGCCCATGATCACCAGACCCTCGCCGACGTTGGTGGGAAGGGTCCAGACAATGAACTTGGTGAGGTTGTCGAACACGCCCCGTCCTTCCTCCACGGCGGCCTCGATGCTGGCAAAATTGTCGTCGGTGAGGACCATATCGGCCGATTCCTTGGCCACGTCCGTTCCGGTCCGGCCCATGGCGATGCCGATGTCCGCCCGTTTGAGAGCGGGTGCGTCGTTCACCCCATCACCGGTCATGGCCACCACATGATTGCGGGACTGGAGCGCCTTCACCAGGCGAAGCTTCTGCTCGGGGGCCACGCGGGCGAAGACGACCCTTTCCTCCGCCACCCGGGTGAGATCCTCGTCGGAAATCTTTGCCAGCTCTTTGCCGGTGAGGGCGGTCATGGCCTTGCTGGAAAGCTTTTTGGTGCCGGCAAGACCGATTTGCCGGGCGATGGCGGAAGCGGTCACCGCGTGGTCGCCGGTGATCATCTTGACCTGGATGCCCGCCGTGTGGCAGGTCTTGACGGCGGTGACGGCTTCGGGCCGCGGCGGGTCGATCATGCCCTGCAGCCCCAGGAAGGTGAGCCCCGAGTCCAAGTCGGAGTGGTCCAGACTCTTGGTGCCTGCCTGCAGTTCCTTTCTTGCAAACGCGATGACGCGCAGACCTTTGGAAGCCATTTCATCGGCCTGCTTCAAGATGACATTCGCATCCAGGTGTTCCTCGCATTCCTTTGCATCCAGGCAAACGTCGCACCGCTCCAGTATTCTCTCCAAAGCTCCTTTCACATAGGCCATTGTAACGTTTCCCGCCCCATTTTTGTGAAGGGTGGCCATGTACTGGCGCTCCGATTCGAAAGGAATGGTGTCCAGGCGGGGATGCTCGCGTTCAACAGCTTCCCTGGAGAGTCCGCCCTTCGTTGCCGACACGATGAGAGCCCCTTCGGTGGGATCGCCCTGGATCTTCCAGCGGTCATCCTCCTGCAAGATCCGGCTGTCGTTGCACAGAATCCCCGCACGGAGGCATTCCAGGAGCGGTGCAAACTCTGAAACCGTCACGGGTTTGTCGTTTTGCAGGATTTCGCCCGAGGGATCGTAACCGCTGCCCGTGACCTGAAAGGATTGGCCACCCGCCCAGATCTCCTGGACCGTCATCTGGTTTTCCGTGAGGGTCCCCGTTTTGTCGGAGCAGATCACCGTGGTGCTTCCCAGGGTCTCTACGGCGGGAAGTTTCCGGATGATGGCTCTGCGGGCAGCCATTCGGGCGACCCCAATGGCGAGGGTGATGCTCATGGCAGCGGGAAGTCCCTCGGGAATGGCTCCAACAGCCAGGGCCACAGCGGCCATGAACATGTCGAACATGGGCTGTCCCTGCCACATGCCGACTCCCACTGTGATGGCTGCAAGGCCGAGAATGACGTAGAGCAGGATATGGCTGAAATGGGCTATTTTCTTGGTGAGAGGCGTCTGGAGTTGTTCCGTTGCGGAAATAAGTTCGGAGATGCGGCCCATCTCGGTTTTGTTGCCGGTAGCCACGACGACGGCAATCCCCTGCCCGTAGGTGACGAGGGTGGAAGCGTACGCCATGTTGGTGCGATCGGCCAGCACCGTGTCGCTCTCAAGAACGCCGAGTTCCTTTTTCACCGGAACGGATTCCCCCGTGAGGGCCGATTCATCCATCTGCAGATCCCGAATGCGAATGAGCCGCATGTCTGCGGGGGCCTTGTCTCCCGACTGCAACAGCACGATGTCGCCCGGGACCAGTTCCTCGGCGGGAATTCGATGTTTTTCGCCTCCGCGCACCACCGTGGCTTCCGTCACCATGGTACGGGAGAGGGCTTCCAGCGCCTTGAGTGCCTTGGATTCCTGGATGAATCCAATGAGCGCATTCACCAGCACGACGCCCATGATGACACCCGAATCCACCCACTCATCGAGGAAAGCGGTGATAGCGGCAGCGGCCAGCAAAATGTAGATGAGCGGCTGATGAAACTGTAGAAGAAACCGCACGAAGGGGCCTCTTTCCTTCCGTGCAGCGATTCGGTTGGGCCCGAAGCGCTCCTGACGCTCCCGGACCTCATCCGGATCCAGCCCCTTGTCGGGGTTGGTTTTCAGCAGATCGACCACATCCTCTTCGGAAACGTGATGGCAGCGTTCACAAAGATTATCGTCCATGATCTTCCTTTCAAGGCTTGAAAAAGCAGCCCCTGCTCTCGCGCGGGGGAGCTGTCCAAATGGCGGCGGCTTCGCCGATCCAATGCCGCGTCCCTGAAAACAGCAGCCGGGAGCGACAATCCCGGCCGACCGATCCATGAGCCCGACTGGACAAGCCACCGGGAAGCGACGTTAGGTGGGGATGGACTCCCCTCTCTCGGTCCAGGATTCGATAAGGGTGACGGCGTCCCAATGGGAATCTTGCACGCGTCTGGGATGCAATCTATAGGATTTCCCGAGGAAATACAAG
>CAZZHS010000050.1:0-31450 GCA_964654275.1 uncultured Syntrophobacteraceae bacterium | reverse complement strand
TTTTAAAAAGCGTGTGGGTGCAGGAAGACTCACAGCTCGATTCGAGGAGTGCTTCCTCCAGGTTGACCAGGTTGGGACGGCGGTTGGTCGAATGATAGCTTCCATCGGAGAAGCTGCAAACGGGCTTTCCGGCGAGTCTCAAGAACCCGTGTCCTCCCTGGAACTCGGCGGTGATTCGGCAATGGGGCAGCTTGCCCCGCGCGATTCCCAGGATATTTTTTGCGTCTGCGACCAACACTCGGTCAGAGTTTTCCACGGCAAGCAGGAGCTTGCGGACGTGCTTGAAATTGGAAAGACTGGGTTGCTCCATGGCTGGAAAGCGCACGAGAAAGTCCACTTCCGGAATGGAGTTTGCGTCGAGGAAAACAAGCCGCCCTCGCGGCCACGCCCCTTCCTCGATGGTTCTGGAAACGCCGAGCACAACATCGAGAATTGGAAACACCCGAATGTAGGTGTCCCACCCCAGGATGAGGTTCAGTTCGTCCAGAATGTGGTCGCGGACAGCGTGTGTGGCATATTCCCGAAGGGCATACGGTGAGGTGCCCGCATAAAATTCGCACCCGTGAGCGAACTCGTGGGACAGAAGGCACGCGGCATACTCGAGCCATTTCTCCGTTGGAGCCGTGGAGCACATGTCCGGATGGTGGTCCGTGAACCACATCTGGTAAAAAATGGAGGCCGTTCGGGCTCCCTGGGAAATGAGTCCCGCAAGGGACAGATCCTTTTCAGGGAAAATGTGACCAAAACTCTTCAACTCACGGGTGTCGGGTGCCTCCGTCCTCCAGTGTCGGGACTCCAGGAAGAGCTCACGGAGCTTGGGTTCATGACCCCTCAGAAGATCCTGAGGGTCGAAGACCCGAATGGGGTCCGTTTGTTTTTCAGCGAAGATCAGGGCTGCACGGCTCGGTCCCGAAAAGTGAGAAAGCCCCTGCTGCAATCCATCCACCAGGTGCGAAACACACATGATCTTGTTGAGGTCAACAGACATCCTTGCCCTCTCGTTCCAGGGAGCGTCCTGATGTGTCCGGAGCATCCCGCCTCACCGGCGGGAAATTATCAGTAAATTCTACTGTATCTTCCGCTTTCACCGCCACACAATTTCAGCCCCCGCCGGCAGGCTGAAGTTTCAAAAGCGCGGCGCAGGCCTCCCGATCACCGGATGAAACACGCGAAGGATGCTGGGGGAATCACTTCCCTGTGACAGGTCGTGCTACGATGACCTGGAAGTGCGTCCACGGGGAGGGTATACTTGCCACTCGCGCCAAATTGAAACGATCCCCCCGGGGCAGACAGGCTTGAGCGGTTGATGCAGCCAATTTCCGGATGCAGCCGGGCGGCGGGCTCGACCCCGCAACAGCGAAAAGCGCTCGGGATGGGGCTTCAAAGGGCCTCCGCCCTGCAGGAACGCCATGTTTCAGATCAGGAAAAAAATCTCGCACCGGTTCTTCCTGGCCATCATCATGATTGCGGTGATCCCCATCGCTCTCATGGGGTATGAAGCTCACATAGTTTCCAAAAGGGCGCTGTCCGCCTTTGCCTTTTCGCACATGGCCACCATCGCGGGAAACCACGCCAATCACCTGGACACCTGGTTCAGGGAACGCCTGCACGACATCGGGGTGATCGCTCATCTGCCCGCAATCCGCGAGGCCTGCCGGCAAGCCGTGCAGGCCACCGCATCCTCCGGGTCGCCGACGACTTCTCAGCAGCAGCTCAAGACCACCCTGGACATCATCGAGAGACGCTCTCCCTCCTACGAAAACCTCTATGTGCTCCTGCCATCAGGGCGGATTCTCGTTTCCACCCACCCTTTGCCCGAAACCCATGGCGATTGGAAACACCAGGAGGTGATGCGGCGACTCAGTCAGGAGAACGGCCCCGCTTTTGGACCGGTCTATCATTATGAAGATCGGGAAGGGTGGCATGTCAACCTGGCGGCCACCATTAAAGAGGATGACGGCAGTCCCCTGGGCTTTGTGGTGGCGGTTCTCGACCTCTCCAAAACCATCGATCCGATCCTCACCGAACGCATTGGCCTGGGAGAAACCGGGGAGACCTACCTGGTGAATCGGGATCGAAGGATCATTTCCCAGTCCCGCTTCCTGGAATGGCACGAACTCTGGAACCGCAGTTTCGAAACCTTCGGCATCGACGCGGTCCTGAATCAAGAGAGCGGCACGGCCGTCTATGAAAATTACCTGGGACGGGAGGTGCTGGGTTCCTACATGTGGCTTCCCCGCTACGAATGGGGCATCCTTTCCGAAATGGAAGTGGAAGAAATCCTGTGGCCCCTCAAGTGGATCCGTGACATCGGGATCGTGAGCATCGTGCTGGTGAGCGGCATCTGCCTGCTCATGGCCTATGTGGTGAGCCGTCGCATCTCCGATCCCATCAGGCAGGTGGCCGATGCCGCTCAAAAGATGGCAGAGGGGGACCTTCAACAGCGCATCGATTTTACGGGGGTCGATGAACTGGGGAGACTGGCGAGCAGTTTCAATGTCATGGCCCAGCAACTCTCCCAGTCCATCAATTCTCTGCGGCGCAACGAAGATCACCTGCAGAAGGCCTACAACGAGCGCGTGACCATGCAGCAGCAGCTCATTCAGTCGGAAAAGATGGCGGCGATCGGGGAACTCGTCGCCAGCGTCGCACATGAGATGAGAAATCCCCTCTCCTCCGTAAAACTCAACCTTCAGATCATCGGAAGGTCCCTCGACAGGGAGAGCACGCTGTTCGAACACTATGGCATCGCCATCGACCAGGTGAGCCAAATGGAGAAGATGTTTTCCGATCTGCTCAATTACAGCAAGCCGCTGGATTTACAAAGGGAAAGAGTCTCCATAGCCGGCCTCATCGAGAAAGGTCTGCAGCAGCTGGCTGGAGAAATCGCGAATCGGGGCCTCTCCATCAGAACGACCACCCCCGAGGAACCCGTCTTTGTCCTGGCGGATGCGGGTAAAATGGAGCAGGTTTTTGTGAATGTTCTGAAAAATGCCATGGAGGCCGGCGGACCGAAATCCTCCATCGAGGTTCGTGTCGACACGGACCGGGATGAGGAGGTACCCAGGGTGACCGTTGCCATTTCCGACAAGGGTTGTGGCATCCCCCAGCGCAACTTGAAGAACATCTTTCAGCCGTTTTTCACCACCAAGAAGAAAGGGACCGGTCTGGGCTTGTGCGTGGTGAAAAAGATCATGGATGCGCATCAGGGCGAAACTTCCATCGTGAGTGAGGAAGACAGGGGGACCACGGTGCTGTTGAAGCTTCCCTGTGAGTGAGGGTGCCTTGAAACGAGTCTTGATTGTCGATGACGATCCCTCCCTGGCCCGTACCCTTGAACTCTATTTTCGTGGAAAGGGGTACGAAGTCCTGGTCTCCAACAGGGGCCAGGAAGGCCTGGACCTGTGGCAGGCGGAGGAACCGGAGTTGATCCTGCTGGATGTTCAGCTGCCCGACATGGATGGCCCGCAGGTGCTGGCTGCCGCAAAGGATGAACAGTTGAGGGGCGAGGTCGTCATGATCACGGCCTTTCACGACACGGAAGCAACCCTGAAAGCCATCCGGCTCGGTGCGGCGGACTATCTTTACAAACCCATCGATCTCGATTCCCTGGAATTGCTCGTAGAAAAGATCCTTCTGCAGAAGAAGGAAAGAGAGCGGCTGCTGCGGCTGAGTCATGTCATCTCCGGATCGTACAAACCCAAACAAATCATTGGAAGGAGCAAACAGACTCTGGAGGTCATCAAGGCCATTGCCCAGGTGGCCTCCACCCCGGTGAGCGTCCTCATTGAAGGCGAGACGGGAACGGGCAAAGAACTGGTGGCGCGGACCATTCATCATGAATCGGCCCCTGAAGAACCCTTCATCGGCATCAACTGCGCAGCGATCGTGGAAAACCTCCTGGAAAGTGAGCTCTTCGGGCATGAAAAGGGGGCTTTCACGGGGGCGACCCAGCGCAAGGTGGGCAAGCTCGAATATGCCGGGAAGGGAACGGTGTTTCTGGACGAGATCGGAGAATTTCCCCTGGAGCTTCAGGCGAAGCTCCTGCGCGTCCTTCAGGAACGTGAATTTCATCGAGTGGGGGGCTTCAAATCCATCCCCCTTCATGCGCGGATCATCGCGGCCACCAACCGCGATCTGGAAGCGATGGTTCGGGAAAACACCTTTCGCGAGGACCTCTACTTTCGCCTCAAAGTTTTCGTCATTCGGGTACCGCCCCTCAGAGAGCGCGGCGAAGACATCGTGCCGCTGACGGAATATTTTCTCAGTCACCTGAACGAGGAGATGCACAAAAAGGTTGTGCGCATCCCCAACGCCTACCTCGAGGCCCTGAAAGCCTATGACTGGCCCGGCAACGTGCGGGAGCTTCAAAATGTGCTTCGACGGGGCATGATTCTCTCCCAGGGGGAAATCCTGGAGCTGGATGAAAACTGGATTCGGCGCAGAGAGGTGACCGCGCTTGCGGAGGAAAGCGAATCGGCTTCGAACAGCGCACTTCGGAGCCTGGAGGAAGTGGAGAAAGCTCACATCCTGAAGGTTCTGAAACACACGCGGGGAAACTACGGGGAAGCGTGCAAGATCCTGGGCATCACGCGTCCCACCCTGCGCAAGAAAATCATGGATCATGGATTGAACACCGATCTCAGGGAAGAGTCGTGAGGGCACAAACCTTTCATGCCCGCGGCGCAGCATTCTTGAATGATTATTGTGCGGAGCACCCCACGCCGAGGGACTCTCCATCTGGGTCACAAACCTTCCAGAGGTTTTGAAAAGATCTTTCCATCCCATTGAAAGAATCTTTCAATCCGCGGCCCATCGGACGCGGATGGGTTCTGTCGAATCTGAACAATGCCTTTGCGTGGAAAAGTCGCCACCGAATCCCAACAAGCTGAATACACGACGGGAATTTGTGTGAGAGACCGGCTGCACCGGGAGAAAAACGCCGGGCAGCCGGCCTGATGTGATGGCGGCAAGGACTTTGCTTAATAAGGGATGGCTCCATACAGCTCATGAATGTCCGTGTGGAAAGAGCAGGTTCCATTTTCAGAGGGTGTCAACGTTTTCAGAGAAGTTTTCAGAGAATCATTTGCATGGGAGACAGAAGAGAATGAAGCAAAGGACCGGAATCGGGTACCTCTCCATCATGTTTGTCGCGTTTTTCTTTGTGTTCACGACATTTCTGCAGACTTACGCCGAGGCGAGAGCAGGCCGCGGCGGGTCCATGGGCAGCCGGGGCAGCCGCACCTATACCGCGCCCAAGTCGACACCGGCGCAGCCCGCTCAGAGAAACCCCGGCGTAGCGGCACCGGGGCAGACTGCGCCCGGAGCCACGGCTCAAACGGCGGGCGGAGCCTTCAGCAGGAGCCCGTTCCTCATGGGGATGGCGGGCGGCCTTGCCGGCGGCATGCTCGGCAGCATGCTGTTCGGCGGCATGGGCCACGCCGCCGGCGGTGCGGGTGAAGGCGGAGGCGGGCTCGGCTTTCTGGACATGGTGATCATCGGCCTTCTGCTCTTCTTTGCCTGGAAGTTCTTCAAGAAGCGGCGGGAACAGCGGGCCATGGCCCTGGGGAATGCCGGCGGAGGAATGGGCTCTCAGTTCACGAGCCTCTCAGGATTGGGCAGCGCGCCTTCAGCCGGACCGGCCACCATGCCTCCCGTACAGTCCGAGTCTTTTCAGGATGACCAGGGGCTCGACAGAGGGCTCGAACAGATCCGGAGCATGGACCCCGGCTTTGACGAGGAGTCCTTTAAAGAAACGACTCAGGACCTCTTTTTCCGCATTCAGGCCGGTTGGATGAATCGGAGCCTGGAGGGAATCGAAGGGATCCTCACCAGTGAGATGGCGGAGGGTTTTCGGTCTGAATTCGAAAGCATGAAACAGAACGGCCGCATCAACCGCCTGGAAAACATCGCGGTCCGTAAGGTCGAGTTGACCGAAGCCTGGCAGGAAATGGGGAAGGACTACATCACGGTGCTCTTCACCGCCAATCTGCTTGATTACACCCTGGATGAATCCACGGGCCAAGTCGTGGCGGGAGACAAGCTCAATCCGGTCAAATTCCAGGAATTCTGGACCTTCAGCCGCGACGTGGGGTCCCGAAAGTGGCAGCTCGCGGGCATCAACCAGACAGACGAAGCCCCTCCAACGGTGAACTGATCTTGAAGCAGCGACTCCGTCACGCCCGGGGTTTCTGAGCCTTCCAAGGGAGCAATTGCGACGGTGAGGCAGCCTGCAGGGCTGCCGATGCCGATGAGGTAGGGCGGCCGATCATTGCGCCGCACTTCTTGAACGCACTTCGAAAAACCTAAATATTCTTGGAGCGAAAGACGGATTCGGCCTTTCACCTCGCGGGAGGTGGCGAGGCCGGATTCAGCTTTCGCTTTTTTTTGTGGAATCCGTTGTGAACCCTGAGACTGGCGCATTCCCATGAACGCCAATCCCGCCACGGCCCACATGTCCATCATGAATCGCCTTCGGGGCGAACGACTCACGGGCCTCTTCAGCATGCACCCGCCCATCGAAGAGCGGATTCGCCGGCTCATGGCGCAACGATGAAAAACGGGGAATGGTGAGCGTCACCGGAAGGTTTTCTTCTGAACCTCCTTGGGATCGAGAAAATCGCGGAGTTCATCTCCCAGGAGATTGATGGAGAGAACCACCAGCATGATGGCAAGGCCCGGAAAGATGGAAACGTGGGGGGCTTCCAGGAGGACCTGCTTGCCCTCACTGAGCATGCCGCCCCAACTGGGGGTTCCCGGAGGAGCCCCCAGTCCCAGAAAACTCAGGGAGGCCTCGGCCACGATGACCCCGGCCACACTGAACGTGGCCTGAACGATCACGGGTGAGAGCACGTTGGGGAGGATGTGAAAGCGCATGATGCCCCAGTCCGACTGGCCGAGACTCCTGGCCGCCAGCACGTATTCGCGTTCCTTCACGGACAGCACCTGTCCTCGAACCAGCCGGGCGAAAGAAACCCAGCCCATCGCGGTCAGGGCGAGGACCACATTGGTCGTCCTCGGCCCCAGCACGGCCACCAGGGCAATGGCCAGCAGGAGGCCCGGAAATGCCAGCAGAATGTCCACCAGCCGCATGAGCAGCGAGTCCGTCAGTCCTCCATAGTATCCTGAAATCAGTCCCACCCCCGTGCCGATGGTCCCGGACAGGGCCACCACCAGCAGCCCCACACTGAGCGATATGCGCGCTCCATGCAGGAGTCGACTGAGAATGTCACAGCCGTTGAGATCGCGTCCAAGAGGATGGGCCAGCGAGGGCGGGGCCAGTTGTTCCCGGAGATTGATCTCATAGGGGTTGTGCGGGGCGATCCACGGGGCAAGGATCCCGGCGAGCGTGAACGACACGAGGAAGGCCATGCAGGTGAGCGAGAGACAGCGTCGGAAACCGCCGGGTTTCATCGCCTTTGTTGCCGCTCCGCCGATCATCTATTTCAACCTCACGCGTGGGTCCGCCCAACCGTAGGCAATGTCTGTGAGGAGATTCACGATCACGTAGACGGTGGCGATAAACAGGATGCATCCCTGCACCAGGGGGTAGTTCCGGTTGTGAATGGACTGGAGCAGGAGGGTGCCCAGTCCGGGCCAGTCGAAGATCGCCTCGGTGATGATGGCTCCCGAGAGCAGGACGCCCACCTGTAGGCCGACGATGGTGATGACCGGGATGAGGGCGTTGCGCAGAGCGTGTTTGAGGACCACGGTGCGTTCTCCCAGTCCTTTGGCTCGTGCCGTGCGGATGTAGTCTTCCCCGAGCACTTCCAGCAGCGAAGAACGGATCATGCGGGAGAGGATGGCCGCCAGGGAGGTTCCCAGAGTGAGGGCCGGAAGGACGAGGTGTTCGAGGCCGCCGCGTTCGTTCACAGGCAGCCAGTCCAGGTGGATGGCAAAAAGGAGGATCAGGAGAGGACCGAGCCAGAAGCTGGGAATGGCGGCTCCCAGAAACGAGATCAACATGGCGACGGCATCGAGAAGGCTGCGTGGTTTCATGGCTGCGAGGATGCCCATGGGAACCGAAATGAGGAGGGCGATGAACATGGCTCCGGCCATGAGTTCAACGCTGGCGGGAAAGCGATGGAGGATCTCCGTCAGGACCGGTTGACGGTTGAGGAGAGAAGTCCCCAGGTCGCCTCGGACCACGCCCGCAAGGTAGCCGAAGTACTGAACATGAAGGGGCCGGTCCAGCCCCAGGTCCCGGCGCATGGCCGCTTTGTCGGCCGCGAGGGCGTTTTCTCCCAACATGATGTCCACCGGGTCTCCGGGGATCATGTGGATGAGGAAAAAGACAAGGGTCACCACACCGAGAAGAACGGAAAAGAGCATCACCAGACGTCGAATCATAAAAACCAGCAAGGGAAGCCTCGTGTGCGAAACGCGTTGAAAACCCTCAGGGGGTGGAGAGGACCACATCCTTGAAGGAGAGGAAGCCGCCGGAGGGATGCTGCCGGTAGCCGCTCACCCGCTTGTGCACGATGGAGACATTGTTGGCATGCCAGAGACTCAAATAGGGCAGATCCTCGGCAAGCTTTTTCTGAACCTCGGAGTAGACCGCTTTGCGCTTGACCGGCTCCAGCGTGACCCTGCCCGTTTCCAGGAGCCGGTCCATCTCAGGGTCGGCGTACCTCACCCGGTTGTCCCCCCTGGGGGGCATCTGGCCTGAATGGAAGAGCTCGAAATAAAAATCGGGATCGATGACGCCCACCCAGCGCAGGGTGGTCATCTGAAAATTGCCGGAACGAATGTCCCCGTAAAAGGTGCCCCACTCGTAAGAGCGCAGGTCCAGATCTATGCCCACAGCAGCCAGTTGCGCCTGCAGGATCCGGCCGACAGCGATCGACTGTGCGTTGTTGCTGGTCTTGAGCTCCAGTCGGAGCCGTGAGACCTCTTTTGTTTCCGGGTTGGCCCCAAAACCTGCCGACTGCAGCAGCGCACGGGCTTCCTCAGGGTCATGGGGAACCATGGGAACGCTCGCATCGTAGAAGGGATTGATGGGCGAGAGCAGTCCGTTGGATCGAATGGCCTGCCCGGCCAGACGATGCTCGATGATCTCCTCCACATCGATGGCCATGGCCACGGCTTTTCGCACCCGCACATCCTTCAGCACCGGATCTTCCAGGTTGAAAGCCAGGTAGTTGTAAGAAATGCCCGGCCCTTCCACGATGCGGTAGGTATCGCTGAGCGGCGGCTTCCGGAACTCGTCCACCTTGTCGAGAGGCAGCGCGTTGATGACCAGATCGAGTTCGCCCTTCCTCATCTTGAGAAAGCGGGTGTTGTCGTCTTTGATGATTTTGAAGACGAGCCGATCCACCTTGGGCGATCCTCCATAATACTGCTCATGAGGAACAAAGACGATCTCCGACGGGGATTGGGAGACAAATTTAAAAGGGCCGGAACCCGTGAGCTTTTGAGGAAAATTCGCCTTGTTTTCAACGAGGTTTTTGGGGAGGACAGGGGTCATCACCAGGGTGAGAAAGGAGGCGACGGGCATCTTCTGAATGAATCGGAGCGTGTGGGCATCGATCACCTCGATGGAGTCGATGATCGAGCGCAGGCGGGAGGCAAAAGGCGAGAGCGTCTTGGAGTCCATCAGGTGTTCGTAGGTGAACTTGACATCTTCGGCGGTCACGGGGGTTCCATCATGGAAGAGGGCGTCCGTCCTCAGGTGTACGACGGTGATGTGGTCTTCAGGGTTTTCCCACTTCAGGGCCAGATCGGGAACCGGCTGCAGATCGTAGCCGTGCTGCACCAGTGTGCTGAAGAGAAGGTGATGAGCCATCCTCTCCCCGTAAGCATCGGTGGCGTAGCGGGGATCCAGGGTGCGGGGCTGGTCTTCGATTCCGATCCGAAGTTCCTTGATTTCCCGGGGTTCGGAAGCCTGGCTGCACGTGGCTGCCGTCGCCAGGGCCAGGAGGATGGCCAGGGACCGCCAGAAGGTGCCGAAATGGACCATTGTTATTCTCCACCTGTGGACTGAACCGGGTGCTGCGCAAAAGCAGCAAAGCGGGGTCCAACCCCCCCTCGATCTCCCCTGCAGGAAGGGATCGAAGCGGGGTGTACCCGATGAAAAAATTGACAAAATTCTTGAGAGTCTGCTGTGTTTCAGGAGCAGCATCCCACAAAAGGGAGCCTGGAGTAAAGATCGTTATAACCTCTTAAAATCTGGACAATCCCTCATTTAGGCAGTTTTGTCGGGAGAGCGAACACAGAACAGCTCACTTTTGCACCGCATGAACGACGGCAGGCAGGCCCATGGCGGCTTTGAGTTTGAGGGCTACCTCCGTGTTGTCATAGGACCCATTGAAAGTCTCGGAGCCCACACCCAGTGCAGAGACGGGGACCGGTATCCCCGTGTGACTGAAGGACGTCCAGCCCAGGCCGGCCTTTGTGTTGAGCGTTCGCGTCAGGGTCACCGTCAGGGGGTCCTGACGACCGTAGACTCGATGTCTCGCTGAAGAGTCCAAAGCAAATTGACGCCTGCCCATGCCGGCTTCGAAAGTCTCCTGAAGGTCACGTCTTTCTTCGTCGCTCAGGGCGAGCGGCCCCTCTTCCTCCTCAGAAAACTTGAGGCCGAAATTGTCGGTTATCAAAGGCTTCAGATCCTCAAACCGACAGTTTTCGCCGCACCCTTTTCGAAATCCCTCAAGCACTTCTTTGTGGAAGCGGACATGTGACATCTTCTGAGCCGGCAGAACCTCCAGGTTCATGGTGTCTCCGGTCCTCGCGGAACCGATGCTCAGTCCGCCGCATTCATGGTCTCCCGTCACCACGATCAGCGTCTCCCCGGGATGCTTCTCGTAGAACTCGACCGCCTTTTTCACGGCTTCGTCGAGGTCGAGCATCTCATCGAAAAGAGTCCTCGCATCATTGGCATGGCAGGCCCAGTCAATCTTCCCCTGCTCGGCCATGAGGAAGAACCCTTTGGGGCCGCTCAGAAGTTCTATGGCTTTGGCGACCAGATCCGCCAGGTGAAGATCCCCATCGGCACGGTCGATCCGGTACGGCATGGATTGCCCTTCGGTGAGCCGTTCATGGACGAAGATGGTCTTGCCGGCGTCTCTTCCGAGACTCAAGAAATCCTCGTTGTCCGTAATGACTCGGTATCCCTGGTCTCTGGCAAATTCCAGGACATTCCCCCTGGAAACCGGGGCTTTTTTGCCTGTGGGGTCTGTGAACCCGCCGCCGGCAAAAAAGTCAAAGCCGCTGAGGACCAGCTCATAAGAAATCTCGTGATAGTTTTTGCGGGTCGGTTGTTGGGCGTAAAAGGCCGCGGGCGTGGCGTGGTCCAGGGAAACGGTGGAGAGGATGCCCACTCTCATGCCCTTTTCTTTGGCCAATCGGGCGATGGAACGCAGCTTCGTCCCGTCGGGGCTCATGCCCAGCATGCCCCGGTTGGTTTTCACGCCGCACGCCATGGCGGTGGCGGTGTCCGCCGAGTCGGGAATGATCGCGTCCGCACTGTGAACGGTCATGCTCCCCTGAGCGGGCAGCCCATTCATGGTGAGCTCAAATTCGCCGACCTTTTTCCCGTCCCTGGCAGTGAAGTAGAGTTGCGCTGCCGTCCTCTGAGCCTGTCCCATGCCGTCACCAATGAACAGGAAGATGTACCTGGCGGGTTTTCCCCGATGAAGAGAGAAGCCGGAAGGATTTCCGACGTCAAGCAGCAGAGCGTACACGAGGAGACCGGACACGAAGCATACGACAGCAAGAGTGGCGATCCTGAAGCGTTTCATTTTGGGCTCATTCCCGCACGAAGTGGGGCAACTCCTGAGGAATTTCGAGGGAGATTTCCACAAAGCCCCGGTACTGGCCGTCCTCGTACCAGGGAGCCTGATGAATAAGTTTTTTCACGCCGTTCTTCTCGATGGTGTACGTGTTGGGCTGCTGTGTGGCCAGAAGCTTCTTGAGCTTGCTGCGGGCGGGTTCCGGGTGGCAATCCAGCACGTTGGTCCCCACCAGGGAGGCCCCTCCATACCGGGAAAACGTCTTCGCCGCCTTTTCGTTCATTTCGAGAATGATTCCCTCTGTGTCACAGAGGGTGACCGCTGCATGAAATTCTTTGATCCAATCCATGCCCTGGGAGGTGGGATTCATGATGCTGCCTTTCTCTGAGCGGGATCTCCCCGCCGCGGGAGGAATGGTCATTTCCCCCTGACCGCATGCTGGTTCCCAGGCTGGAGCCTGGATACCAGCAGATCTGGGGAGTATTTCCGCCCGAGCGTCCTAAGCCCGTGTCAGGTGCCGGTACTTGATGCGGTGGGGCTGGTCCGCTGCGGCACCGAGCCGCGCTTTGCGGTCTTTCTCATAATCGGAATAGTTCCCCTCGAACCACACCACCTGGCTGTCGCCCTCAAAAGAGAGGATGTGCGTGGCGATGCGATCCAGAAACCAGCGATCGTGGCTGATGACCACAGCACATCCGGCGAAGTGTTCGAGGGCTTCCTCCAGGGCGCGCATGGTGTTCACGTCCAGATCGTTGGTCGGTTCGTCCAGCAGGATAACGTTGGCCCCCGATTTGAGCATCCGGGCCAGGTGCAGCCGGTTGCGCTCCCCCCCCGAGAGAAGCCCCACCTTTTTCTGCTGGTCGGAACCCAGGAAATTGAAGCGAGCTGCATAAGCGCGGGAATTTACCTGCCGGCTGCCGAGCTGGAGCGTGTCTTCGCCGTCGGCGATCGCTTCCCAGACGGTTTTGTCGGCGGGGAGACTTTCACGGCTCTGGTCCACATGGGCGAGCTTCACCGTTTCGCCCAGCCGGATCGAGCCCGAGTCCGGTGTTTCCTGCCCCGTGAAGAGTTTGAAGAGCGTGGTTTTGCCGGCTCCGTTGGGGCCGATGACGCCGACGATGCCGCCGGGCGGAAGATTGAACGAGAGGTTTTCAAAAAGCAAACGGTCCCCGTAAGCCTTGGAAATATTTTCCGCTTCGATGACGACTTTACCCAGTCTCGGTCCAGGCGGGATATAGATTTCCAGGTCTTTGATCTGTTTCTCGTTTTCCTGGGACAGGAGCTGCTCGTAAGCGCTGATTCGGGCTTTGGCCTTAGCGTGCCGCCCTTTGGGGGACATGCGGATCCACTCGAGTTCGCGCTCCAGAGTCTTCTGGCGCTGGCTCTCCGCTTTTTCCTCCTGCTGCAGCCGAATTCGCTTTTGCTCCAGCCACGATGAATAATTGCCCTTCCAGGGAATGCCCTCCCCACGGTCCAGTTCCAGAATCCAGCCCGCCACGTTGTCCAGGAAGTAGCGGTCGTGGGTGACGGCGATGACCGTTCCCTCGTAGCGCTGAAGGTGATGTTCGAGCCAGGCCACGGTTTCCGCGTCCAGATGGTTGGTGGGTTCATCGAGGAGCAGGATGTCGGGTTTTTGAAGCAGGAGCCGGCAGAGGGCCACACGCCGCTTCTCCCCTCCCGAGAGCACTCCAACGGCCGTGTCGCCCGGGGGGCAGCGCAGGGCGTCCATGGCCATTTCCAGGCGCGAATCCAGGTCCCAGGCATCCAGCGCATCCAGCTTTTCCTGGACGGCTGCCTGTTTCTGAATCAGTCGGTCCATCTCGTCGTCGGACATGGGTTCGGCGAATTTTTCATTGATGGCGTTGTATTCCTGCATGAGGGCCACAACCTCTCGCACGCCCTCTTCCACGACTTCACGCACCGTTTTGGAGTCATCGAGAACGGGCTCCTGTTCCAGAAAGCCCACCGTGTGGCCGGGGGAAAGCACCGTCTTGCCGTTGAAATCCTTGTCCACCCCTGCCAGAATGCGCAGGAGGGAACTCTTGCCCGCTCCGTTGAGGCCGAGGACCCCGATTTTGGCTCCGTAGAAGTAGGAAAGGGAGATATCTTTGAGAATCGGTCTTTTGTCGTGATACTTGCTCACTCTGACCATGGAATAAATGATTTTGTTGGGCTCTTGACTCATGAATTTCCAAATCCTCCGGAAGGTGTCTGGCGGTCGATGAGGGTTCCCCTTTCGAGGAAAAACGAGTAAACGTATATCAGAGAATGAGAGCAAAGGCAAAATTTGAAGGGGATTCTGAAGCTTGGGGAGTCTGCGGGGTACGGAGCAGGATGGAAGCGTGCCCCGCGGCTTTGATCATGCGGCTGGAATGCCGGGAGTCGTTCAAACCTCTTGTTTGCGCTGTTCTCTGATGATTTCTCGCTGGCGCTTGAGACAGTACTGGCTGATTTTGTCCCGAATTTCCTCATCCATGTCGCAGAAACGGATGGCCACATCCTGAAGGCTTTCAGACAAGGAGGTCTTCTTGACCACATGGCCGTAGAGCACCAGCCAGAGGGGATATTGGAGATGCAGGAGAATCCTCACCTCCAGAAGGTCTCCCATTTGATAGGGGGAATCGGTGGTGAACCGAAGGCCCGAGGCGCTGAGGGAGACGGGCGTGTTTTTGGCCTGCGAGAGGCACTGGACTTCCGGGTGCAGCGCGTCCAGGACGAGATTGAGCTTGTTGTGAATGTCGAGAAGGATCTTCCAGAGAGCCGGCGAGACGGACGGATCGGGTGGGTTCTCCGGATAAATCGCGGGTTCCCCCGGGAATTGAAGGCCAAAGAGCACGCGCGCTTTGATGCAGCTGATGTCGAGATCGATCTTTTTATCGATGACCGGCAGAATGTCGTCCACGCGAAAGAAGTTCCTCCGCTCCCCCGGCCCGACTTGTGGCGTGTCGGATTTTTTCATCGTGCGTTCCTCCCGGCTGTTTTTGTTGTCTTCCTGGCGGACTGAGTTGTTCTCGCATTAGCAAAATTGGCGCCAGATCGCCCCAGGATGCGGTGGAGCTCCTCCGGGGAGCTGCGCGCTGCACGTTGAAGCCCCTGGCTTTCCGTCTCCCTTGGGCTCAAGCGGCCGGAAGGTTCAAGAAGAAAGGAGGATGTGTCATGGAATCCCACGGACCGACGGAAGTCGTGGTCGTCGACGTGAAAATGAAATTTTGGTCCATGGTGGTGTTCATGGTCAAGTGGGTGATCGCATCCATCCCGGCCCTCATCATTCTGGGGCTGATCGGGACACTCATGATGGTTATGTTTCACATTGTATTTGGCACCGGCCCGCTGTGGTGGCACGGAAGAATGCACTGAGCTTCAGGAGGAAAACCATGCGCGTCTTTTTTCATGACGATTTCCTTGACGTCTACACCCATGACCCCGCGGCGTCACGCGGGAGACTCGAGGCGGTGGTCGCCGCCATCCGCGATCAGGTGGAATTCGAAGAGGCGGTCCCTGCCGGCTACGATGACATCGAAGCCGTGCACTCCAAGGCGCACATCGACACTGTGGATCGTCAAAGGCTTTACAAAATCAGTGCGTTGGCGGCCGGCGGCGCCATTCAGGCCGCGCTCCTGGGAATGAAAGAGCCCTCTTTCGCCCTCATCCGGCCCCCCGGACACCATGCCTCGGAGGAGAGCTGCTGGGGCTTCTGCTACTTCAACAACATGGCCATTGCCATTGAGCATCTCAAACGTCACGGCCACATTCGGACGGCCTATGTTCTGGATTTTGACATGCACTATGGCGATGGAACCGTCAACATTCTCGGCGGCAGGAATTATGTGGCCATTCACAACCCCCAGTCCGACGACCGAAGGGTCTACCTCCAGGAGGTCGAGGAGCATCTGGCTCGAGCTCAAGTGGATGTCATCGGCGTATCGGCAGGTTTTGACAACCACAGGCTCGACTGGGGCGGCGTGCTCACCACCGAAGACTACGAAACCATGGGCCGGATGGTCCGTGAACATGCTCAACGAATGGGAGCAGGCTGTTTTGGAATCCTGGAGGGGGGTTACAATCACAGCGTGCTGGGTCAGAATGTCTCGGCGTTCTTGAAGGGGCTGGGCGGTTAGGTCCGGTCTCTGCCAGGAACTGAGGAGGATATCATGACGGCAAGAGCAGCCTCGCAAGACTTGAAATCGTTATTTCCCGAAGATCTGAAAGCCTACATACACGAGCACCAGGAAGGCACCTACACCCTCCTGGATGTTCGCCAGCCGGCGGAATACGAGGAAGGACACCTGCCGGGAGCCCAGTTGATTCCCCTGCCGCGACTCATGAACTCCCTGACGGAAATCGATCCCCAACGACCCACCATTGTGTATTGCGCCGTGGGAGGGCGCAGCCAGATGGGAGCTCAGCTCCTGGTCCAGGAGGGCTTCAGGGAAGTGTTTCACCTCATGGGAGGCATTGAAGCCTGGGAGGGCTCCACCGCCGGCGGTCCCGTTGGGTTTCATCTTCAGTTTGTCCGCGGTGACGAGAGTCCCGAGGAGGTTATCAAGCTCGCCTACCGCATGGAAGAGGGGTTGAGGCGTTTCCATGAAGCGGTGAAGGAACGAACGGACGATGAGGAGCTGGCCTCGGTCCTCACGGAACTTATCAAGGCGGAAGAAAAGCACAAAAGGACGGTCCTGGAGCTTGTGCCCGAAGGTGCGGAAAGGGAGCGGATCCTGCGGGAGCTGACCGGGGTTTCCGATGAAGATCTCATGGAGGGCGGCATGGGCATCCAGGAGTTCATGCAGCAGAACCGGCATTTTCTGACAACGGTGAAAGGCTACCTCGAACTCGCCATGATGGTCGAAACCCAGGCCCTCGATCTCTACCTGCGCATGGGAAACGCCAGCCGCAACGAAGCGGCCCAAAATGTTCTGTTTCGCATCGGCGAAGAGGAGAAGGGGCACCTCGCCATCCTGGGTCGTTTCATGGAGCAGAAGGTGCGTGAGGCCCGAAAGGGAGCGTGACGGTCGGTAGGGTTAATTTCATTGACAGTACCGATGACCTGTCGTAATCAAACCAGGTTCCCGGTGAGGTTGCTGTGTGCGGAGGACCGGTTTTTCGGCGAGCTCTTGTTCAAGTACATCTCCACAGAATAAAATATCCATTCGAAAAGGCGTCATGCCGGTGATTCTCAAGCCGGCATACATTTCTTCCTCTCTGCGGGTTTCGGCTGAGAGACTGCCGCAATGAGAAATGGATTGGTGGATGCCGAGCTTGGTGCTGAACGCTCTATTGTGGTGAGTTGCACTCAGGTAATGTAGATGGAGATCAACCGGATCAAGGAACCTTCGGTGCACCGGCATGAACTGCCCGGAGGCTGGATCGTCCTCGTGGGAAAAACAGATGCGGACAACGACCTCCTGAGCCTCAAGGTTGCGGCACCCAATGATCTCTGGTTCCATGTGCGGGGCATGCCCGGAAGCCACGTGATTCTGGTTCACAAAGAGGGTGAAGAACCCGACAGAGACACGCTCAAGCAGGCTGCCTCCATCGCCGCCCATTACAGCAAGGCGCGCCATGCCGGGGAGGTGCCCGTTTCCTGTACCGAAGCGCGGTATGTGACCAAGCCCAGGGGTGCGAAACCTGGAAGCGTCCACATTCGGAAGGAGATCATCTTGAAAGTGCGCCCCGGGCTGCCGAAGGGCGATGCCTGAAGTGAGGTCTGCAGCGTTGATGAGGAAGCGCCCATGGAAACCCTGAGCTGGGAGGAATTCGAGAAGGTTGAGCTGCGGGTGGGAACCATTGTGGAGGTCCAGGAATTTCCAAAGGCGAGAAAGCCGGCCTACATCGTGGTGGCCGATTTTGGCCCCGAGATCGGCATCAAAAAGTCCAGTGCCCAAATCACGGATCTCTACGACCGGGACTCCCTGGTGGGCAGGCAGATCATCGGCGTCGTCAATTTTCCGGCGAAACAGATCGGTCCCGTCCGTTCCGAATTCCTGGTGACCGGCTTTGTGAATTCGGAGGGCCAGGTGGTTCTGGCCGTTCCAGAGCGGCCCGTTCCAAACGGGGTCAAATTGGCTTGACCAAACCGGCGGAAGGGTGAGCACGCCTCTCCAGGGAGGCTGCCGGCTGTGAGATTCGCCATGACAGTGTGAAACCGGCCTCTGATGCGCCGGGCAGGAGAAAATAAGCCATGAACTCCGTGGAGTACACCGATCCGGTCAAGAAATTGCTGACCCTGGGCACTCGCCCTTCAGCCAGGGAAGAATGGCCGGATTACAGAGAGTTGGGCCTGGGCCGGGAGCAGATCCCCGAACTCATCCGCATGCTCACTGACGAGGAACTGCACTTTGCCCCCTCCCACAGCCCTGAGGTTTGGGCGCCCGTACATGCCTGGCGGTCCCTGGGACAGCTTCGCGCCGTCGAGGCGATGGAACCTCTGCTGGCCCAGCTCCGGAGAATCGACGAGGAGCACGACGATGCGGTTGGGGAGGAATTTCCCAGCGTTTTCGGCATGATCGGGGTCGAGGCCGTGCCGCTGCTCGGGAATTACCTCCGATCCCATCAGCACGGCATCTTCGCACGGGTCTGCGCGGTCCACGCCCTGGCGATCATCGGCACGGAGCACCCTGAAGTCCGGGATCGATGTGTTCAACTCCTGACAGAGCAGCTGGCGGAGCACGACCTCAATGCCCCGATCTTCAACGGTTTTCTGGTGAATTATCTCGTCGATCTCCGTGCCCTGGAGTCCATGGATGCCATTCGTGAGGCCTACGCCAACGAACGGGTGGACCTTTTCGTCCTGGGGGATGTGGAGGATGTGGAAATTCTGCTTGGGCTCAGAACGGAACGGTCCACTCCTGCCCCTGAACCCGATTGGCTGGTGGAAGCCATGAGGAAGCAGGCATTGGAGGCGGCCCATTCAGAGGGGAAGCCGCCTGTGACATCCAGCTCTTCCAAAATCGGAAGGAACGACCCCTGTCCCTGTGGCAGCGGCAAAAAGTACAAGGTTTGCTGCAGGCCTTGAAAAAATGAGGTTTGCCATGAAAAAGGTGGTGATATCGGTGCTCGGCTATGACCGGCCGGGCATCGTGGCGGCCGTGTCCCAGGCCCTCCTGGACAACCGTTGCAACATCGAGGATGTGAGCCAGACCATTCTCCAGACGGAGTTCGCGGGGATCTTCATTGCCGGGGTGGATGAAGATTGCCGGCTCGAGGACCTCCGGTCCGATCTGGAGGGGAAGCTCCATCCCAGGGGGCTCTCGGTTTTTCTGAAAGAGATGGAGGAGGGAAAACCGGCGATCTCTGGGCCCTCTGAGCCCTTTGTGATCACGACTCTGGGGCCGGACAGGCTGGGGCTGGTGGCCGGCATCACCAACGTTTTGAGTGCGTTCGGCATCAACATCACCAATCTCAAGGCCGTCTTTCGCGGGGGTGAAGATCCCCGGCGCAATGTGATGATCTATGAAGTCGACGTGCCCGTGGAGACGGACCACAAAGTTTTCAGGGAAGCGCTGCAGGCCAGGGCCCAGGAACTGGGGCTCGACATCAGCGTGCAGCACCGCAACATCTTCGAAGCCATTCATCGCATTTAGGATGGACTCATGCTGACGGACCGCGAAGTACTGGCCACTTTTGAAATGCTCAAAAACGAGCACCTGGACGTGAGGACGGTCACATTTGGGATCAGCCTTCTGGACTGCGCCAGCGACGATCTCGAGCGGTTCAAGGACAAGATCCACGGGAAGATCCAGCGCCTCGCGCGGAATCTGGTCGCTGCCTGTGACGAAGTGGGCGCCCGTTTCGGCATTCCCGTGGTGAACAAGCGCGTGGCAGTGAGCCCCATCGCGGTGGCGGCCTGCGGTTTCAAGACCTCCCAGATGGTTGAGATCGCACGCACCCTGGACTGCGCCGCTCGGGAGATCGGCATCGACTTTATCGGCGGTTTTTCCGCCCTGGTGGAAAAGGGCTTTACGGAGGGAGACCGTGCCCTCATCGACGCACTGCCCGAGGCTCTCGCCACCACCGAGCGAGTTTGCGCCTCGGTCAACGTCGCGTCCACCCACGCGGGCATCAACATGGACGCGGTCCGTCTCATGGGGCTCACCATGAAGCAGGCCGCAAGCCTTTCGGCGAGCGCCGACGGCATCGCCTGCGCCAAGCTGTGCGTGTTCGCCAACATTCCTCAGGACATTCCTTTCATGGCAGGGGCCTACCTGGGCGTGGGAGAACCCGACGCGGTGATCAATGTGGGGGTCAGCGGGCCGGGCGTGGTGAAGAAAGCCATCGACCGGGCCCGGTCCGTCAATGCGCGCATGGACCTGGGGGAGCTCTCGGAAATCATCAAGCAGACCGCTTTCAAAGTGACCCGTGTGGGCGAACTGATCGGGCGACAGGTGGCCGGCAGGCTGAACGTGCCGTTCGGGGTGGTGGACCTTTCCCTGGCCCCGACCCCCAATGTGGGGGACAGTGTGGGAGAGATTTTTCAGAGCCTCGGTCTCAGAAGCATCGGAGTGCCCGGTTCCACGGCGGCGCTGGCCCTCATCAACGACGCGGTGAAAAAGGGCGGGGCCTTTGCCAGTTCCTATGTGGGGGGGCTGAGCGGTGCCTTCATCCCCGTGAGCGAGGACCTGAACATCGCCGAAGCGGCCCGCGGCGGGTTCCTGACGCTCGCCAAACTGGAGGCCCTGACCAGTGTCTGTTCCGTGGGGCTCGACATGGTGGCCCTTCCCGGTGACATCTCCGCCGAAACCCTTTCGGCCATCATCGCCGATGAAATGGCCATCGGAGTGATCAACAAGAAGACGACCGCCACGCGGCTCATCCCCGTGCCGGGGAAGAAGGCAGGGGAGAAGGCGTTCTTTGGAGGCCTTCTCGGGGAGGCCACCATCATGCCGGTGCCCAACGACGATGGGTCGGGAGAATTCGTGTCCCTGGGAGGCAGGATCCCGGCGCCCATTCAGAGCCTCATCAACTGACGGAGCCCAATGCCGATGAACACGATCGAATCCACCGTCGCGACCAACTTCATCAAGAATATCATTCTGGAAGACCTCAAGGCGGGCAAGAATGACGGCCGCGTCATCACCCGTTTTCCACCCGAGCCCAACGGGTATCTCCACATCGGCCACGCCAAGTCCATTTGCCTCAACTTCGGACTGGCCAAAGAATTTGGTGGGCGCTGCCACCTGCGTTTCGACGACACCAACCCGGCCAAGGAAGAAATCGAATACATCGAATCCATCAAGGAAGATGTGAGGTGGCTGGGCTTCGACTGGGGGGAGCACCTCTATTACGCCTCCGATTATTTCGATCAGCTTTACGATTATGCGGTGCAGCTCATCCGCATGGGCAAGGCCTACGTGGACAGCCTGACTGCCGAGGAAATCCGGGAGCATCGCGGCACCCTGACGGAACCGGGGAGGGAGAGCCCCTTTCGGGACCGGTCCGTGGAGGAAAATCTGGACCTTTTTGAACGCATGCGCCGGGGGGAATTCGAGGACGGGGAACACGTGCTTCGTGCGAAGATCGACATGGCGTCCCCCAACATGAACATGCGCGATCCCACGATCTACCGCATCCGAAAGATCCCGCATCACCGGACGGGTGACAAGTGGGTGATCTACCCCCTCTACGACTACACCCATTGCCTTTCGGACGCCATCGAAGGAATCACGCACTCCATCTGCACCCTGGAATTTGAGGACCACCGGCCCCTCTACGACTGGGTCCTGGACGAACTCCAGACGCCGTGCCACCCGCAGCAGATCGAATTCGCCCGGTTGAACCTGACGCACACGGTCATGAGCAAGCGCAAGCTGCTGAAGCTGGTGCAGCAAGGCGTGGTTTCGGGCTGGGACGATCCGCGCATGCCGACCATCTCCGGGTTGCGGCGTCGAGGCTACACGCCCGAAGCCCTTCGCAATTTCTGTGAAAAAATCGGGGTGGCCAAACGGAACAGCGTGGTGGAGATCGCGCTCCTGGAGTACTGCCTGCGGGAAGATCTCAACCGGCGCGCTCCCCGCTACATGGGCGTGCTGCGGCCTCTCAAGGTGGTGATCGTGAATTACCCGGAAGGGCAGACGGAGGACCTGGAAGCCATCAACAATCCCGAGGACCCGTCCATGGGAACGCGCAAGGTGCCTTTCTCACGGGAGATTTACATCGAGCGCGACGATTTCATGGAGGATCCTCCCAAGAAGTTCTACCGGCTCTCTCCCGGTAAAGAAGTGCGTCTGCGGTATGCCTATTTCATCACCTGCGTCGATGTGATCAAGGATGAAAAAACCGGAGAAATCCTGGAGCTGCACTGCACCTACGATCCCGCGACACGTGGAGGGGATTCCCCCGACGGGCGCAAAGTGAAAGCCACGCTGCACTGGGTGTCGGCAGCCCATGCGGTGAACGCCGAAGTGCGCCTCTACGACCACCTTTTCACCCAGGCCGACCCCGAGGACGAAAGCGCAGGCGGCGACTTCATGGCCCATTTGAACCCGAACTCCCTGGAAGTTCTCACGGACTGCAAATTGGAACCCGCGCTTTCGGACGCCCCCAAAGGCAGCTTCTTCCAGTTCGAAAGGCTGGGCTACTTCTGCCCCGACAGCAGGGACTTCACGAGGGAGCGCCCGGTCTTCAACCGCACGGTCACCCTCCGGGACACCTGGGCCAAGCTCCAGAAGGCCGGCAAAGCCGATTAGAGTCGGTGAGCAAACGCGCCCTTTTCTGAAGTTTCCCTCCTGGAATATCGCCACCAGTAAGGTCCTCCTTAACGCGCGGGCCCGAAGATTCGTGACGCGCCTGCCGGTTGGGGCGAATGCCGCATCTCGTCATGAGCGCCTCAAGGTGGGGCCGCAGCTCCTCGTCCCACTCAGCACATCGCTGGAGGACGGCGCGCACCGGTTCCTTGCAGGCCGCATCCTGGCCAACCAGGAAGAGGTCCTCGTAAAGTATTTGGCGAGCCAGCGTGAGGGCGTCTCGAAAGAGGAGGGGATCGCGCAAGGTTGTGAACCGCATCTCCTCCGCAAGAGCCTCCATGAGCGGGATGGCACTCAACATGCGCCCCTCGGCGAGGACTTCCTCAATTTGCGGCCATTTGGCGTCGACGAGGGCGCGCGTGAGCGAGGTCGGGGCGTCCCCCCGTTCTGCGGCAGGCAATCCGACAGCATTGGGTGAAGTGAGAACGTGAATGCCGCTCACGGTGGTGGTCTCCATCCTGGGTCCATGGGCATCCCGGCCTGGAACCACAGAAAAATGCTTCGGTTCATGGCGCTCAGCCGATTGGGATCGGTGAGATAAAGGGCGTAGGTTTCGGCGAAAAACTCGTCGTCTCCTCCTTGGCGCGCATAGTCCGTGAAAGCGGTGAAGCCGAAGGTGCCTGCCAGTGAAATGAACGTGGGAATCTGGTCCTGCGCGACGCCGACGCTCACGGTGGCTGCGAGGAGCGCGTCTTGGGCTGCGTCCAGATTGTTGGCGGCCTGGACCATGGCCTGGGGCACGCCGGCTGCCGCCAGGTCGGCCCGGGCCTGGTCGCGGGCGGCTACGGCAACTTGAGCCGCCTGGAGCAAAACGGCTCTTTGTGCGGAGGTGGCCGGCGGCGTCGCCACGACGGCGGCATTCAGAGCCTGAATGGCGGTGTTCGCCGCAGTCCTGGCTTGCCCGTAGGCCACGCGCACCTGGTGCTGCGCCGCGGGCAGGGGGGCGTTGACGGCGGCAATCCCCGCGTTGGCGGCGATGATCTGCTGGTTGGCGGCGGCAATCGCCGCATTGGCTTGGGTGGTGGCCAGGAAAATGCGCATGTGGCCCACTTCATGGGTCAGGGTCCAGTCGCCTCCGGGCCCGGTGGCTCCGGGTGGGCCCACTGCGGCGACGGCATTCTGTTCGAAGGCCGCATCGTAGTAATGGATGTGGGGAGGGCCGTGAGCCGGCGGCCCGGGCGTGTCGTGGGCAGCGCTGGGCCCAACGTGCGCGAAGCCCATGAGGATCTGCCCGGGGAGCGAGGCGGCGGGTCCCTGATGATCCCGCACGAGGGCAACCCCCTGGAGGGCGGCGCGATCCCCTGCGGGAATCAGATCGAAAGCGGCCTTCACCTGGTCCAGTTCCGCCGAGGTCCAGGCCGCGAGCGGTCTTCCCGTTGCTGCGGGCCGATCGTCCACGCCGGAAAGCCCAAAGTCCGCCACCAGCTGTCTCTTCTTGTCGGCAACCGAAAGTCCCGAGAAAGCGGGAGCCACTTCCCGCGTCCCCGCGTCCCCCAACCGCTCCACCCGTACATTGGAGGAGGCGTCAAAAATCAGGTCGTAGCGCACATTGACGAGGTTTCCACTGCGCCTCACCTGGAAGGTCAGCGGCCACGAGGCGTTTCGGAACCGAACGGTCGACGTGGCGGGAAAGACCACGTTGGCCACCTGGAGCACCCCGTAGCGCACATATGGCAGTTCGGGGCCGGGCACGCGGCTCAAGTCCACGGTCCCGATGCTGGTGCTGGCATTCAATTGAGCGGTCACGTCGGGCACGGGATCAGGGGGGAGTACATAGGCCGGCAGACGGTCTGTGATGATATTGAGTTGAGCGGGCCGAGAGGACATGGCCGCCGAGAGCAGTTCGTTCACCCGCCGATATTTCTCGACAATGGTCGGGTTGGTGATGGCACGCACATCGATTGTCCCGGCGGGGCCGGCGGCCACTGTGAGGAATGCCCGTCGAAGCCCCTCGCTGATTCTTTGGAGGATGGCGTCTCGGTTCGCCGCGGGGAGATTCTGGCCCGGCAGAGTACGGATCAGGTCGTCGAGATAGGCTTCTATGAAGGCCTCGTGGCTTGTTCCGAGGGCGGTTTCCGCCGCACCGAAGGCCGGTGTGCCGAACATGCCCGTCGAGGTCATGGGGTCGGCCTCGATGAGGTCGGCCACGAGGGTGGCGTTGAGGCGCCGTTCGTCAGCCGGGATGGGTGCGGGCAGTGCATCGGAAATGGCGAGGGCGTCTGGGATCGCCTCGCGGATCTTGACGATCACCCCGAGCAAAGCGGCTCGCAGCCGCGTGCCGTGAGGATCCCCGCTCTGAATCGCCGCTTCGTGGATAGCGTACACCTTGCGTGCATTGGTGAGCATTTCCTGGAGCCGCTTCTGGTTCAGAACCCGATGCGCCCGCCAGCGCGCGTCGTCCGTCACGGGCACGCCCGGTGTTGCCCGGACGAGATCGAGGGCAAAACTGCGGGCCGTTTGGATGAACCCTGCCATCTCTTCGAGAAATTCTGCGCTTTCTTCCACCGTGGCCGGCCGCGGTTGAGCCTGTGGAGCCGGTGCCCCATTGCGCATGATTGGCCGGTGGCCCTGCCCCCGGTCCTGCTGGACCACGTGACTGAGTTCGTGAGCGAGCAATCGCCTGCCCCTCGAGGTGTTGGGGGCGTATTCTCCAGCTCCGAAAACCACTCGGTGCACCAGGGTGAAGGCTCGGGCGTTCAGAGCGCGGGCCGCCTCAGCCGCGTCGCCGTCTGCGTGCACACGCACATGGCTCAGGTCCCTTCCCAAACCCAGTTCAAAAGGGGAGCGAACCTCCTCGGGCAACGGCGTGCCGCCACCCTTGAGGGCTTTCGTCACTGCCCTGGCGTGCGGCGAGCTTTGGGATTCGGTGGACGGAGTGGGCGTTGCCAGGGGAGGTGCGCTTCTCCCAGTGTTTTCGCAGTCGTCGCAATCGCGCCGGATCGGAGAATGGGCGGGGTGGATGCGCGTGGGGCCCCACATCCGCTCAAATTCTTGAGCGAAAACATCCGCCTCGCGCTCCAGAGGGTCATGGGCGGAGGCGACCGCAAGCGGGCTCCGGCCCTCTTGTGGGATGAGTGCGGCAGCCGATATGCCACCGACCCCTTCGCTACGAGGGGGTGCAACCCACCTTACCCCCTCCTGGCTGAACTTGCGCTGCAACTTCAAGATAGCCTGCACCTGGCCGTCGTGCACCGCCTCGGCACGCAGAGGCCGCGCGGACTTTGCGGTTCTTGCCTGCCCTTTGGGTTCCTTCCATTTTGCAAAGGTTTGCATGACTTGCTCGCGATGTTTGAGAGATCACCCTTGTTCAAATGACCCAAATGTGAGGGCCAAAGTGTCTTCTTCGATGGTTCGGCAGGAGCAGGGGGGACATGTATTGTTCCAATTTATGCTTCATTGGATCGTCCCCTGTCAATGGGCAGATTACCGGGCGACACACACGTTGCGCCCACTCACGGGAGATGTAGGGAGGGATGAGGAACGGTAGGCATTTGTGCTCAAGGTAATGGCGCATGCCCCCTTTCAACTCTTATCCAGCCGGCGAACAACGAACCGGCAGAGGGATGTAGATTTCGCTTTGGTGGGCTACAACTGGCCCTGGCTATGGTCTCCGGATCACAGTCTGGCGCACCACACACGGTAGCGCGGATTTTGGACCATCAGCTCCCGGTGAGTGCCCTGGCCCGCGACCCGCCCGGATTCCAGAAACACCACCTGGTCCATGCGGTGAAGGTCTGCAAGACGATGGGTGATCCAGAGGACGGTGCGTCCGCGGGTCACTTCCAGGAGGGACTCCACCAGGTCCCGCTCCGTTTGCCGGTCCAGCCCCTCGGTGGGTTCATCGAGGACCCAGACGGGAGCGTCTTTCAGTATCGCCCGGGCGAGGGCCACGCGTTGAGCCTGCCCCGCGGAAATGAATCGGCCGGATTCTCCCAGGTAGGTGTCCAGCCCCTGAGGCAATCCCTCCACAAAAGATTCCAGCTGCGCTGCAGCCAGCGCCTGCCAAAGCTCCTTCTCGTGAGCGCCGGGCTTCGCCAGAACCAGGTTTTCCCGGATGGTTGCGGCAAAAAGGTGGGCCTGCTGCGAGAGGACGACCACGTGGCGGCGCAGGTCCGGTTCGCTGAGGTGACGGATGTCCCGACCTCCCAGCGAAATCCGGCCTTCCTCCGGATCAAAGAACCGCACCAGCAGGTGGACAAGGGAAGACTTGCCCGCTCCGCTCTCCCCCACCACGGCGGTCCGCCGGCCCTCCGCCACGTGCAGCGTCACCCGGTCCAGAACCCGGGGATGCTCCGGCTCATATCGGAAGCTCACCTTCTCAAAGTGAACGGAAAATTCGATCGCTTGCCTCGAACTTTCCCGGGGAAATGTCACGGCCACGGGAGTCTCCACCAGCTCCTTCAGGCGCCGGGCCGCTTCGCGGGTGCGCCCCAGCATCAGGTATGCGGCCGGGAGAGGGGAGATCGATTCGAAGGAGGCGAGCACCGCCAGCACAAGTCCCGCAAGCGAGGCGCCTCCCAGCCTTCCTTCGGCAACCAGGCCCGAGAGGGACAACATCGCCAGGACAACGGCCACGCCGCAAACGACCTGAAGAAAAGCCGTCGTTGCGCCTCGCAGGAACGCCAGCCGGCGCTGGCAGTCCAGAAGTGACGCGTGGCAGAGCGAGATTTTTTCCCGGTGACGCTCGATCGCTCCAAAAACGGTGAGTTCCGCGAGTCCCTGGAGCCCTTCCACGAGACGGCTGCGAAGCTCGGCGGATCGCGCCGCAAGGACGCTGCCCAGCACCTCGCCTCTGCGTGCCGTAAAAAGAGATGCGGCCCCGGCTGCAAAGAGGAAAAGGATTAGAGTCATGGACGCCGTGTGGACATGAAACAGAGCCAGCAGGCCGAACATGAGCAGGCATGTGAACGCTGCAACCACACTGGGGGAGAGGATGCGAAGATAGAGCTGGTCCAGGGCGTCGATGTCGGCCACGATGCGGGTCAACAGGTCTCCCTGTCGAAACGGGCGGATCGCCGCGGGAGCCAGCGGCTCAAGGCGTCGGTAGAACCCGACCCGCAGCGTTTCCAGAATGCGAAAGGTGACCTCGTGATTGACGACACGCTCCCCGTAGCGGGACCCGGTTCGAAGCAGGGCGAAGAGCCGCAGGCCGACGCCCGGAAGGAAATAGTTGAAGAGATGCGCGGTGGTCGGAAGCAGGCCGGCCAGAGCGGAAGCGGAGAGGAACCAACCAGCGAGGGACATGAGTCCCACGGTGGAGGCGGCAGCCGTGAAACCCAGGGCCGTCCCCAGGGCCATGAGCCAAAAATGGCGGCCCGGCAGCTTTGACAGGAGATCCCGGGCGTGTCTGTGCTCACCCATGTTGCGTCTCCAATGCCAGAGGGAGGGCCAGTCTTCGGAAAGGCCCGTCGGCGGCCATGAGACTTTCGTGATCACCCTCCTGGACGATTTTTCCCGCCTGCATCACGTGGATGCGGTCCGCCCGCCCGATGTGGGCCAGTCGATGGGTGACCATCACCACGGTGCGGCCGGGCCGCAGCGCTTCCAGCGCATCGGTCACAAACGCTTCCGTCTGCACATCGAGACCCGCGGTGGGTTCATCCAGGAGCAGCAAAGGGGGGTTCTTGAGAAACACCCGGGCGAGGGCCACCCGCTGCACCTGCCCTCGGGAAAGGCCCACTCCCTGTTCGGCCAGCTTCGTGTGGAGACCCTGTGGAAGCTCCCGGGCAAAATGGAGCACTCCCGCAGCCCGCGCCGCCTGGACGACCTCCGCCTCGCCGGCCTCGGGCCTTCCAAGGTGGATGTTGGAATAGATGGTCCCTTGAAAAAGAACGGGGTTCTGGCCGATCCATCCCACCCGGCTTCTCCAATGAGCAGGGTCCAGGCTTTGCAACGGGAGGTCGTTGATGCGGATCTCCCCGTCACGGGGGCGGATGAAACCGAGCAGAAGGTTTAACAGCGTCGATTTGCCTGCGCCGCTGCTTCCCACTATGACGGCAAAGGTTCCCGGTTTCACCTCGAGATCCAAACCGGTGAGAGCGGGGCTTCGTTCGGTGTCGTGAGCAAAGTGCACGTTCAGGCAGCGAATCTGGATTCCCTCGGTGAAAGCGGGAGCGCTTCCGCCCCAAACCGGTCCCGGTGCCGGGGCTTCCAGAATCGTCTGAATTTTCCAGGCAGCTGCCAGAGCCTGCGCCCGGGCATGGTAATGGGCTCCCAGTTCACGGAGGGGCTGAAAGTATTCGGGGGCGAGAAGCAGGATGAACAACCCGTCGGCCAGGGAGAGCTCCTTACCGTAGGTGCCGAAATTCAGATAGCCGAGGTAGCTCATCCCCAGATAAATGGCGACAATGGCGATGGAAAGCGAGGCAAAAAATTCCAGGACGGCCGAGGAAAGAAAGGCCACGCGCAACACTTTCATGGTGTGGAGGCGGTATTGAGCACTGAATTCGCCGATGCGCTGAGCCTCTTCCCGACTGCGGCCGAAGAGCTTCAAAGTCGGCAGACCCTGGAGAACATCGAGAAAATGAGCGCTCAATCGGCCCAGTGACTGAAAGTGTCGCTGGCTGATGCTTTCCGCGCCCATTCCCACGAGCACGGTGAACAGGGGAATCAGCGGACCCGCCGCCAGGAGGAGTGCGCCGGCCGTCCAACTGACGGGAAAGACCGCGGCGGCGACGGAAAGGGGTACGAGCACCGCCAGGGCCAGTTGCGGCAGAAAAAGCGCATAAAAATCGTTAAGCGCCTCCACCTGTTCCATGAAAACAGTGGTCATGGCGCCCGTCTGCTCTTCCCGGGCAAAAGCCGGTCCCCTGGCGGTAAGGCTGTCCAGGAGCTGTCGGCGCACGGCGTCCCGAACCCGGGCTCCCGCTCTGAAGCCGCTCATTTCGCGAACCCAGGCCAGGGCTGCGCGCAAAAGGAAGGCGAGGGCCAGGGCTGTGAACTCGATCCGCAGGGTTTCGACCGGCCGGGCTTCCAGGATGATGCCGTGAAGGATCCGCGACAATGAAAACACCAGGAGCACGGTCAAAAGGCAGCTCGCCCATCCTGCGGCGACGGTGAGGGCCATGGGTTTCCAGACCTGGGAACCTGTTCGGTAGAGCCATCGGAGTGTGGTGGACGTGTGGGCTGTCATGTGGGCGTCGTCTGATCAAGGGTCCTGGGCTCTGGGAGATTCGCTCCAATTAAGGTAATTCTATCCAATGGTGAGGATGACTCCCCTGTCAAGATGGAAATGCAGCAATCAAGAAGAGAGTCTTGCAAAACTATTTCCGCTCATGGTTCGATACCTCACCAAGAACGGAGAACCAGCCCCTTATAGTCAATCATGACCGTTCGCCCTGAGCGAAGTAAGCCCCGCTTTGGCATGGCAAGGTGACCGACAAGAAACAGTCGATTCTTAAAAGATCTTGGAGGACCACAAACCGATAAAAACCACCGTTCGCCCTGAGCGAAGTAAGCGCTGCCTTGGAGATGGCAAGTTGACCGAAAAGAAACAGTCGATTCTCAAAAGATTTTGGACCTCCACAAACCGACAAAACTTACGTTCGCCCTGAGGTATCGAAGGGCGGCATGGCGTACCAAGATACAGTTGTTTCTTGAGAGATATCGAAGGGCAGACGGGAGTTTTGCAAAAGGCTCAAGACGATTCAATTCCTGTGGGCCACGGTTGACGGTTTCATGGAGACGTGCTATCCGAACCGCTCAGGACTCAATGGCCTGTTTCACGGGACTGACCCCGACGCAACCCCACGATGAGGCGAAGGCAATGAAGCAGAGCACAAGTGATCTGAGGACCATTCTGGTGACCGCGGTCATCACCGCCCTCGTGGTGGGCGGTCTCTTTTCTCTGTGGCCGGAACGCGAGCGAGATTCCGGCATGCCCGAGAAGGTCGCGGAGGAAAAGTCTTTTACCCCTGATGAGCAGCTGAGGGCTCTGGAAGAGAAGATCGCAGGGCTTCTCCAGCAGGTGGAGACCCTTCAGCAGGAAAATGAAGCCTTGAGGGCTTCTGAAACGGAAGCGCTGAAGGCCGTCGAGGGGCTTAAAGAACGGCTGGCAGCCCTGCCCGGGGATGCCGTGGTAAAGGAACAGCCCTCATCGCAGGCGGTGTCACACAAGCCCAGAGCCGGCTGGGAAAAATACTTCCCCGGGCAGGGCACCACCACCCTGGTGAACGAGACGGTTGAGCAGGTGGCGGAACTTTTGGGACAACCCCCTTTTCTGGTTCGCAGCACCGCCTTCAGCCCTGAACACAGCCGCGAAGTCTGGATCTTTCTCCCCTACGAGGGGGATCCGACCGGACTTTACCTCTATTTCAAAGGCGGCAGGTTCCACAAGAGCCGCCTGGATGAATTCAACGGCCTTCCGGGATCGGCCATCTTCATGGACCATGAATTCTGGTTCAATTGAGCAAAACGGTTCAGCCGTCCCTGTTTTCCCGGAGCGACTCAGTTTTCCAGAACTTCCTGTAAAAAGAGGCGCATCATCTCCCAGGACCTGCGGGCCGCTGCTTCGTGGTAAGCCACTCCCGATGCGGGATTGTCGCCTGCAGCCGGGTTGGTGAAACTGTGCACGGCCCCGCCGAAATGGACCATCTGCCAGTCGGCTCCGGCTGCTCGCATTTCTTCTTCGAACGCGATCACTTCCTCCCGGGGAACGAGAGGATCGTCAGCGCCGTGGAGGACCAGGACAGCGGCTTTCAAGGTTTCAGCCTTTGCCGGCATGGGGGTGGACAGGCTGCCATGAAAACTCACGACCCCCCGCAAGGGTGCCCCGCTGCGCGCCGCTTCCAGCGCAACCGTTCCTCCAAAACAGTAGCCGATGACCGCCATCCTTTCAGGGTCGACCAGGGGATGGGCCTTGAGTGCCTGTAGCCCGGCGAGCACGCGATCCCGCATGAGCTGACGATTTCCCTTGTAGATTCCGGACAGTTCTCCCGCACGTGCGGGATCGGTCGTTCGAATCCCCTTTCCATACATGTCTGC
>CAZZHS010000049.1:0-32213 GCA_964654275.1 uncultured Syntrophobacteraceae bacterium | reverse complement strand
GGGAGAATCCAGCAGGTTCCCCAGACCCTTCTGAGCCAGTAGGGGCCGGGGATCGATGAGGTGGCGTTTCATCCAGGCAGGGTAATCATCGGACCCCAGGGCCAGTGCCAGGAGTTCCACAATGGAAAAGACCGGCAGTGTCTTCGCTCCCTTGCTGCGGAGTTCCAGATTGATCTGGCACATGGCGCAGGCGGTGACAATGCAGTCGGCCCCCTTCCCTACCGCCTGGTTCATGATGTCGGAAACCATGGGAACCACCAGATCAGGGCGGGCCACAGAGAGGAAGGAACCGCAGCACTTGGCCTGGTAGCCCCAAAGAAGGGATTCGGCCCCGCATTGTTCAAGCACCGTTTCCATGGTGTCGTGGAGGAGGGGATGGGTGTGAAGTTCAGGAGGACGGGCCAGGAGACAGCCATAGTAGGCTACGAACCGCAATCCCTGAAGCGGTCTCACCAGGAGTTTCCGCACTTCTTTGCTTCGAAACAACGGAGTGATGACATCCAGAAAGTGGACAACCCTTTGACCTGCTTTCAACTCCCGTCCGAAAATTTCACGGTTGACCCGGCGGGTGGTTGGATCCCCCAGCAGCTGGTGGTGCGCCGAACGCAACCGGTTGAGGCATCCGGCGCACATGACCATGAGGTCCAGGCCGGTGTCCTCAGCCTGGAACAGGTTGCGGGCAGCCAGGGAGACGGCGAGCTGCGGACGAACCGCATGGACCGAGGATGAGCCGCAACAGTTCCAGTCGGGGAGTTCCACCAGACCGATGCCCAGAGCGGCACACACCTGGTTGAGGGCCTGGTTGATCTCCGTGGCGGTGGTGCTCAGGGTGCAGCCCGGATAATAGCAGTAGACCGAATCAGTCCGCACTTCTGAAAGTTTCCCGGCGATCCTCATAGTACCGGAAGATCCTTTCCACCTCCTGCCGGTCCTTCACATTGGCGGCCAGAAGGTCCAGTTTGCCCTTGACCATGAGCTTGATGCCCATGTCCAGGTCTTCAAACCATTTGCCGGTGGACAATTTAAAATGAATCAGGGATTCGAGCTTGTGAAGCCGTCCATGTCTGCGAATGGAATCATAGACATGCTGATGAAACGCGGCGATATCCCGTTCGCACGGTTTGATCCCCTGCCGAAGAGCCAGCTGTCGCAGGGAATCCATGATGGAAGCCATGTCCACACCGGTGGGACAATGGCTGGAGCAGGTGTGACAGCCCACGCAGATCCAGATTGTCCGACAGTTGAGAACTTCCTGCGTTTGTCCGAGCTGGACCAGACGGATCACTCGATTGGGAAGCACATCCATGTGGCGGTTGAAGGGGCATACGCTGGAACAGGTCAGGCACTGGGTGCACCGCCCGATATTGTGCCGGGACAGGTGGTTGACGATTCTGAGAATTCTGCGGTCGCGTTCGTCGTAGCGCACCACTTTAGCATCGGACTCTCTGTGGAAACCGTCGCGCCCGGCTCTTTGCCCACTCATGATTGGGTCCTTTCCAAATTTCGTCGCGCAGCCATTCACCCTTTCCCGAAGCGCCGGCGGCTTTCCAGCATCCGCCCGATTGCCTCCCGGAGCGGCCCAAATCCCGTGCGGACCAGGATCTCCCCCAGCCGCTCACCCTGAAGATTGTGCTCCCGGTAAAAGCTCAGGCAGGCCTCCACTGCGTCCAGCACCTCAGCGGCACTCAGAAGGACCCCCAGCTCCCGACCCAGTTGGGGATGACGTCCCAGCTTGCCTCCCAGCAACAGGCGGTAGCCCCGCTCCCCTTCAGCCAATGTTCCGGTGGGGCACGATTTGAGGCATTGTCCGCAGGCCAGGCATTTCTGCGGATCGATTTGGGGGCCGATGGGATTCGATCCAAGGATGACGGCCTCTTCCCGGCACACGGCAACGCATTCGCGGCACTCGCTGCAGGTCTGGGAAGAAATGGCGGGGCGGCGGGCGCCGATGAACCCGATGTCCGCGATTTGCGGGCGCGAACAGGCATTGGGACAGTCGGAAAGGGAGATTCTGATTTCGTGATGGAATTTCAGCGGCCCCTTGACCCGCTCCCGGAGAAAAGCCTTGAGATCGCAGGCCGCCAGCACCTCCTGGATTCGATCGGATATCCCTTCATCGGCGACTGCGCGATTGGGACATCCGCCGGGGCCAAAGCACTGCTCCACCTGGTACCCCCGGACTTCTTCCTCCATGGATTTGAGAAATCGCCGGCGACACTCGTGGACATGTTCCAGACGCACCGTGAGCGATCCCTGCCGGGCCGCCTCTTCCTCAACCCGCTTCTTCACGCGTTTGCGTATGAAAAAGGGGGCTTTGTTCACAGCACTCAGAGCTTCTTCCGTCCAATTCATTTGAAAAACTCCTTGAGAATTCATTGTACACCATCTTGTTAGCACAAGGAGTGGCGGAAGGCCTTGACCTGGATCAAAGCAGCGCCTCTTGCGTCCCGCTGATGCTGCTCTGGGCGGACTGAAGTCGGTTGGGAGCGCCAAGTGCGGGAGTTTCGAGCACCGGCATTTTCTCTTCCCGCGGGCACTTCAAGACATCCCCTGCTTTTCCTCTGGTTTTTCTCGAAAAGCATGGGAGAATGAAAAACCGGAGACCGGGCTGTTCCAGTTTCAGCCCGGTGCTTTCAACACACAGAAGATCACCTTACAGGGATCACTGGGCAGGTTCCCCATGAAAATTCTCTTATGCACCTTTGGCTCCCACGGCGATGTCCATCCCTACCTGGCTCTGGGACGGGAGCTTCCGGTTCGCAACCATGAGGTGATGCTGGCCACCACCTCGAATTTTCGTGAGCCGGCTCTTCAACCCCTCACTGTGGACGGGTTCTCTTCCGGAACCGCGCCACCGAAAAACGCCTCGTGGACAAACTCGATCGCCTGCCGGAGGATGACAAGATCACGTGTTTGAGAAACATTCATCTCGAGACGAAAGGAGCTTTGACATGAATTATGAAAATCTTGTTGTCGAAATCGGAGAGGATTTTGTGGCAGAGGTCACACTCAATCGCCCCAAGAGTCTGAATACGTTCAATATCCCGCTGGCAACGGAGCTGAATCAGGCTCTCCTGGCGCTGGACTCGGAGAAACGTGCACGCGTCATTCTCCTGAAGGGAGCCGGTAAGGCTTTTTGCGCCGGGATCGATATCAGCGATTTCGCAAACAAGAGCGTGAAAGAGTATCGGGAGTGGATCGAGTGCATGGAAAACCCCCTTATCTCGATGAGTCGGATGAGCAAACCCGTGATCGCACAGGTCCACGGGGTGGCGGCAGCCAACGGCGCCGGTCTGGTGGCAGCGGCAGACCTCGCCATTGCCGCAGAGAATTCCCGCATGGGACTCACCGCCATCAATGTGGGGCTCAACTGCGTCGGGCCGGTGATCCCGGTCACCCGATCCATCGGCAGAAAGAAAGCCCTCGAACTTCTCTTCTACGGCGATTTGATCTCGGCCCGGGAAGCCATGGACATGGGTCTCATCAACCGGGTTGTCCCCGAAGCCGATTTGGACGCCGAAGCCCGCAAGTGGGCATCGACCCTCGCGCAGAAGAGTCCTGTGGCCCTCCAGATCGCGAAAAAGGCCTTCTATGTGGCGGCGGACATGGAATACTACAAGGCGTTCGAATACATGAACGAGGTCTTTGCTCGACTGTGCTCGGCGGAAGACGCGCAGGAGGGGATCAGCGCCTTCCTGGCCAAGAGGAATCCGGTGTGGAAGGAAAAATGAGGTGAGGAGGGGCGGCTGCAGGATGACACTCGCCAGACGCGGCATACCCTGTCGTGAGGGTTGACCACGGATGCATGGCCGATTCCCCATCGCACGCAGCGCCCCCCGGAGCTCAACGCCGTTGATACCAGTACCAGGCAGAGGGATACCCTTTTTCTTCACCGATCACCCGGCGCACTCTGGAGAAAGGGCCATCCAGGAGCGCATCCACTTCCTCCTCGGAAATGCCCAGCAGACCTCCCTGCCAGGGCCTCGGAAGCCAGGCGTAGAGCATGTACCACCCCTGAGGGCTCACCAGGCGGGCCAGACCCTTTGCATAGCTCAGCCTCTCCTTTTTTCCAAGGACGAAGAGGCATCCGATGTCCAGTGCAAAGTCATAAGTCTCCCTGAGCCTTGACAGGTCGGACACATCGGCCACCAGGAACGTGATGTCCATGCGGGCCGCAGCCGCCTTGCGGCGCGCCATCTCAATGGCTCTGGGGGCAAAATCCACGCCTGTGACCTGCCAGCCATGACGGGCGAGGGTGATGGCGTTGGTTCCCGTGCCGCAGCCCAGATCCAAGGCTTTTCCGGGAGGATGGTTTGCGATGAATTCCATGACTTCGGGCGGGGTGATCTCAGTGTCCCATGGGGTCTGCCCACGCCAGTAACGCCACTGAAACCCCACCCAACTCCGTTTGAGCCGGTTCATCCAATCACGCCACATGCTCTATCTCCGGGAAGGTCGGGCTCAACGTTTCGACGATGCCGAGAAATGTCCCGAGACCCCGTCGTGCTCAAGCCGGCAGACAAAAAATAGAGGGAATCCGCTCCCTCGGCCGGGAAGAACTCCTGCTGCCGGTTTGGGTCGCCCCCATTCACAGCCCCGCGCCACGTTTCACAGCATCCAGACGGGACGCAACGGTTCAGTCTGCGAGTTCAAACACCACATTGCGGAAAAAGTCGATGAGCGCCTGCTTGCGCCTGCGCTCCTCAAGCTGACAGGGGATGAGTTTCTTTGGAGCCCAGCGCAGCAGGGACATTTCATATTCCATGACATTGCCGTAGGCGTTGTTGAGATACCACGCGTAAAGCAGTCCGAAGAGGAGGCCGGGCGGGAAAAAACCTTCGGTGCCGTTCAGAGTGATCCTGAATATCCGCTCGTCCACAGGACTGGGGATCATGCGTGACAATTTCAGGTAAGTCCGCAGATCCGAATCGCCGAGAAAACATTCCCGTTCCTCGACGGGACGGAGCTTGATCTCATAGTACCCTCCGCCCCAGCATTCCTCGGGATTCTGTGCCACCCTGCAGCGCGACTCAACGTAACGGCCCAGCAAAGATTCCCCAAGGGCGATCAGGAGATTTTCCTTAAGCCGCTCCGGCTCGTGACGCAGAAGCTCATGAATCTTGAGCATGCGGTCCTCAGGGTCAAAATACCCAAGGACGTTGTCCCATTCCTCGCTCCTGCCCCATGTGGCTGCAGGAATGATCTGCGCTCCACGGAAATATTTGAAATGGTCGACACGGATGTCTCGGTTTTCCCAGATGATTTCACGGAGCGCCTGCTGAAGTTCGTCGGAGGAGATCAGTTTTTCCGCCAGAATTTTGTGGAGGGTATCTCTGTAAACGCAGAGAAGAGAATGGCGGTTGGGCCTGCAGTCGAGTTTGTATGCCGGTGGCCCCGGCTTTCGGCGTGACGGGAGCTTCAGGTTGAACTCACGGTGTGCAAAAAGCAGAGTTCGGACGGCGAGGGCAAACTTCTGGGGATCGTGATGAATGACCTGAGCCAGCCTCAACCGCTGTGTCGAGTAGATGGTCGCTTCAATGGGGAGCACATGGAACTGCTCCACACGACTCCGGTCCAGGTAGATGGGGCTTTTGCCCTCCAGAGCATAATTGCAGAGAACGTTGCCGGGCATGTGCTCCAGATTGGCACTCAAAACCACATCGAAGAGACCTTCCGCGCCGCCGGGAACGTTGCGCTCGTAGGCCTCCACCAGCTCGGAGACATAAAAACCGCGGTTGCCGCTCCTCCAGGAAATATCCGTCTCCCCCTCCTGAATCCAGAAATTGGCGCCCAGGATCTTGAGAGCTCTTTCATTCTCCTTGATGGCCTCAACGATGGGAGGCAGCTGAAGGATGGGCAAGATACTTGTGTAGACGCTGCCCGGCGCGAAGATGATCAGGTCGGCTTCCCTGATGGCCCGGCACAGATCGGGATTCACCCAGGGGACCTCATAAAATTCCACGGCCACACGATCGATGGCGAAGTTTCTTCTGGTCACCGCCGATTTTCGCTGCCCGCGAACCGCAACTCCATTCCCGTAACGGAGCACCAGCTGGCCCGGAGTGCAAGTGGCGGGATGCAGACAGCCGGGCCTCGCTCCTATGGCGCGCGCGACTTCTGCCAGGCCTTTCTCGATCGCCTGGAGACTGGGCGGCTCGGCCCAGGGGTTCGGAACCCCCTGGAATATGGCAGCCGTCAAAAGGAGATTGCCCAGACAGTGCCCCCCCGTCCTCAAAGTGGGTCCCGTTCCTCCAGGTATCGCAGATTGTCCCAGAGCCTGCAGCCAGTCCGCCAGGGATGGAGGACAGGTTTGTCTCAGCTCCTCGGGTATGACCAGAAGGGGGTTGGCAAGATGCCGGAAATCATCGTGATCGGGTGGGAAACGGTGGTTGAAAATGCGGTGGATGGCACGCACCAGGGGCAACACCTCCCGCTCGCCCAACCCGTAGGTGGCCTGCAGACTCTCGCGGGTGAGGAGAGAGAGAAGGATCTTGCGCAGGTCACCGATCCCGATGAGGGGCAGCTCCTGAAGAAGCAAACCGGTGGACCCGCCGTCATCGGTGGTGCAAACCACGATCTCCAGGGAGGAAAACTCCTCCTTCAGGCCCACAAAAGGGTTCTCCGGCCAGTCTTCCAGACGGGAATTTCCTCCGACCACGGTGGAAAGCCCCGTTCCTCCCCCGAAGGCCACAACCCGGGTGTTGCAGCACGCAAAGTTGTTGACTTCCTGAGCAAGGCGCGAGATGGAGCTGCCGTGAAACCCTCTGGGGAATGTGCCGCTGAGGACGGTTTCCAGAAGCTCTTCCACATACTGGCCAAGTCGGACCTCTTTCATCCCCTGCAACTCTCCCCTTTTCCACGTCCTCCACAAACCGGAAGCTGACCAGCGCTTCGATCCGGAGCTTTCGTGCCCCGGATTTCCCTGAATCCTGCAGCATCGAGGCCGCCAAACGGCGGCCCGGAGGTGACCAAATTCCTACCTGGAGCGTTCCCTCAAGGCAGCCAGGACCTGTTCCGCATGGCCGGCGGCCTTGGTCACCTTGGGCCAGACCTGGGCCACCTTCCCCTCTGGATCGATCAGAACGGTGCTGCGAACGGTTCCCATGCATTCTTTCCCGCACTGCTTCTTCATCTGCCAGGCGCCGTACGACTCCATGACAGCGGTGTCCACATCGGACAGCAGTTCGACGGTGAGGGCCTGTTTTTCGATGAACTTGCGGTGCGACGCCGTGGAGTCCTTGCTCACTCCGAGCACAACGGCATTGAGACTTTTGAACTCGGGCAGCAACTGTGTGAACTCCAGGGCTTCCGTGGTGCACCCCGGCGTACTGTCCTTGGGATAAAAGTAGAGCACCACCCACTTGCCTTTCAAATCGGAAAGTCTGATTTCTCGGCCGCTGCCGGCAGGCAGGGTGAAATCAGGGGCGAATTCTCCAACGTTCAACTTATGCGTAACCGCCAAGACATTCCTCCATCGTTTGAGGTGCGTCACAAAAGGCTGAAGGATGCTTCACTTCTCAAATCAGGCAAGGTTCAGATCCGGGAGCATGGCCCCGTGCTTCAGAAGATTGCGGTGCAACTCGAACGCTGTCCGCAGATCATGCCGGATGTGACCGATCCGGGACCGTTCCAGGTAGCGGTAGAGATAGTCGTGGTAGGCGGGGTGCGCACACTTTTCAATGATCGTGTGGGCCCGCTGCATCGGCCCAAGGCCTCTCAGATCGGCCAGTCCGTTTTCTGTGACAATGATCTGCACGGAGTGTTCGTTGTTGTCGATGTGGGGGCACATGGGAACGATGGCGGAAATCTTGCCCCCCTTGGCAATGGACGGACACATGAAAATGGCCAGAAAGGCATTGCGGGTGAACTCCGCACTGCCGCCGATCCCGTTCATGATGTCCATGCCGTAGACGTGAGAGGAGTTCACATTGCCGTAGATATCCACTTCAAGAGCGGTGTTCATGGAAATGACCCCCATGCGTCGGATGGCGCCGGGGTGATTGGAGAGTTCCTGAGGCCGAAGAACGATGCGTGGGGCAAAGAAGTCCATGTTGGCGTAGATCCGCTCCAGAACCTCCGCGGTCACGGTCAGGCTCGTGGTGCTCGCCCCCAACAACTTGCCCCCTTCCATGAGGTCCACCAGAGAATCCTGAAACACCTCCGTGTACATGTGAAAAGGGGGAATTTCCGGGTTTTCTCCCAGGGCAGCCATGACACCATTGGCGACATTCCCCACGCCGGCCTGCAGAGGCAGGAGCTCGGGGGGAATTCGGCCCGCCCGCATTTCATTCAGAAGAAACCGCACCACATGATGGGCAATCCTGTGGCTGCGTCCGTCCGCAGCCGTAAAGGCCGGCACGTGATCGGGCTCATGGTTTTCCACAACACCGATGACTTTTCGGGGATCCACCACTGCATAGGGATAGCCCACCTTGGTCAAAGGCGCATTGAGGGGAATAGGGTTGCGGTTTGGGGGCGGCGGCATGATCAAGATGTCGCACATTTCCCGCAAACGCGGGGAATGATACCCGTTGATCTCGATGATCACGCGATCTGCGTAGCGCAGATAGGACGGAGAAGCCCCCACGGAGGAGGTCAGATAGACCCGGCCGTCCGGCGTGATTTCGGTGGCCTCCACGACCGCAAAATCCAGCTTTCCCTGGAAACCGGCCATGACGGTCTGAGGCAGGTGGGAGAGATGCATGTCCACATATTCCACCTCCTGGCTGTTGATCTGCTTGCGCAATTTGGGCCCGCTCTGATAGGGAGCCCGGTAGGACATGGCATGCGCTTCGGCCAGGGGTTCATCAATGCTGGAACCACTGGAAGCCCCCGTGAACACGCGGATGGTGAAGGGTTTTCCCTGCGCGTGGAGTTCGTTGGCCTTCTGCGCAATGGCCCTTGGAACGACTTTGGCGGCCCCGGAATTGGTGAACCCGCTGAAACCCACCGTGGCACCGTTAAAGATTTCCTCCACCGCCTCCTGCGGCGACAATGTCCGGAAAGGGTTTCCCCTTGGCATGATGCAGCTCCTTGAAAAAGACCGCGAAAATCCAAATAATATCGTCATTCAAACACGGAGAAATCCATGTCGGGCAGCATGGCCCCGTAGTCCATGAGGTTCAGATGAAGGTCGTAGCAGGTGTCCAGATCGTGCCGGATGTGGCCCATCCGGGATCGTTCGATGTAGCGGTAGAGATAATCCCGGTAGGCCGGATGGGCACAGTTTTCGATGATGGCCTTGGCACGCTGCATTGGTCCCAGCCCCCTCAGGTCCGCCAATCCCTGCTCGGTCACGATGACCTGCACCGAATGTTCATTGCTGTCGATATGAGGAGACATGGGCACCACGGTCGAGATCCGCCCTCCCTTGGTCACCGAAGGACAGATCATGAAAGACAGGAAGCTGTTGCGCGTGAATTCGGCGCTCCCGCCGATTCCGTTCATCATGTCCGTTCCATAGACGTGGGACGAATTGACATTGCCGTAGATGTCCACTTCGAGGGCGGGATTGATGGCGATGACACCCAGCCTGCGCACCACCCCTGCATCGTTGGAAATTTCCTGGGGTCGCAGGAGCACTCTCGAGGCAAAAAAATCCAGATTCTCATAGAACCTGAGCAGCATCTCGCCGGTCATGGAGAGGGTCGTTGCACTGGCGGCCAGAAGTTTTTCCTGTTCCATGAGGCGGACCATGGCATCCTGAATGGCGAGCGTGTACATCCGGAAAGGGGGAATCTCGGGATGACTGCCGAGGGCGGCCAGCACGCCGTTGCCCAAATTTCCCACTCCCACCTGGAGCGGCAGGAATTCGGGCGGTATCAGCCCATGCCGCATTTCGTTCAAGAGAAATGCAGCGATGTGATTGGCGATCCGTATGCTCGTGTCATCGGGCGGACGCAGCCGTGGGATTTCATCGGGTTCATCGTTTGCGACAAACCCCACGATCTTGCGGGGATCGACCACAGCATAGGGATACCCCACGCGGGTGAGGGGATGGTAGATGGTGAGCGGACCTCGCCGGGGAGGAGGCGGGAGGACCAAGATATCCGACAACTCTCCCAGTCGCTTGGAATGATGGCCGTTCAGCTCGATGATGACCCGGTCGGCATACTGGAGTAAAGTGGGCGCAATGCCGATGGAAGAGCTCAGGGTCACCCGTCCGTCGGGAGTGACATCCGTCGCTTCGATGATGGCGAAGTCGACCTTCCCAAAAAAGCCCGAGAGAAGAATCCTGGACATTCCCGAAAGGTGCAGGTCAAGGTACTGCACTTTCTGTTCATTGATCTGCCGGCGCAGAACAGGAGAGTTTTGATAGGGCGCGCGCCAGGCGACGGCCTTTGCCCCGGCCAGTGGATCATCCACTGTGGCATTGGCGGACCCTCCCGTGATGACCTTGATCTTGAACGGCACCCCCACCGCATGGAGCTGGCGCACTCTATGAGCCAGGGCTCTGGGAACGAGCTTCGGAGCTCCCGCATTGGCAAAACCCCCGAAGGCGACGGTGGCTCCGTCAAAAATCATTGAAGCAGCCTCTTGCGGGCTCACGATGGAAAACCTGCCCGATTCCAACATTTCGATCACCCCTTAAACGTTCGATAAAAAAGCATGCAGCCGGCCTCCCACGCTCTCATCTCGGATCGAGGATTCCCGCAAAATGCACCCACCCACAGGCCCATGACCATGAACCAATCTGAAATCGCCGAGCGGGTCGTCCGGAATCCAGGTGCAATGAACAGAGGCAGTGCTGGATTCCAGCTCAAAAACCCGGCGCAATCAGCTCTCAGTGCAACTCAACACCGTAGAGTGCCCGTCGCTCGAGTCGTCATTCCGGCAGTCTCTTAGCCGGAATCCACAGAAAAGAACTGGATGACGGCTCAAAACCTGCCGGCATGACGAGTGTCGAAATGGACAGCGTATAATGTGGAGCTGTACTCAGCTCACGGACACTCTATCTTGCAACCATTTCTTTGAAGCAATATAACGCGCTGCAATATGGATCATTAACGCGATATGGGTCAGTAATAAATAGACCGATCATAACTTCCGCGGCCGGGAACAGCAATGCCGGAAGTACGGAAACTCGCGGGTCGCCGGCCTCCTTCCGATTGTTTTTCGTCCCGATTCAAGACAGACGCAGAGGGCACGCAAACCCACACCCGTCATTGTCTTGAGGCGCCGCCCCCGTCAACGTCGATCGAGGCAACATCTTCGAAATCTTGCAAAGCCGCCGCGGCTTTTTCAGCCTGCATGCACACGTTTTCGGAACCCTGCTCCCGTGGGGGGGGGAACACATCGCCATCGGACAGGCCATTGAAATCCCGGCGGAATCCCTGCTCGGATGATCCCCTGGGGTTTCCGGAGCGCTGGAGTTCCGGCCTCCCCTGGTGTGCATCATCCCAACTGCCGCATCCTGTTGTCGATGAATGCAGCGATCTGAGATTCGTATTCCTTTCCCACAAAGGATCTGTAAGCGTAGAGTTCATATTTCAGACGGTTCCAGTAATCTCTCAAAGCCTTCTGAGAATCCATAAGCTTGATCTCCAGGTCGATCCCGTCCAGATAGTGGTCCCGGATGCGCGAAAGATGGAACTCGAACATTTCTCTCAGGAGAAACTGCTGATGCTCTGAAAGCCGTCTCTCCAGATTCTGCGCCCTGAGTTCTTCCCGGATAGCCACGAATGGAGCGAAACCGTCGGCGTCACTCAATTTGTCCTGGAAAACCCTCAAAATGTTTTCGTTGATCCGCGTTTGTTGCTGTCGGTACACCCGGTCCAGCTCCTCCTCGAAGCTCTGGGTGTCGTAAGGAAGTTTCTCTGTGAGTTCACGGAGCAGATCCTGGTAGCTCTGAGTGAGCTCTTCGTGGGTCCAGACCCGGGAGAGACGCTGAACCATGAGATCGAACTGCAGGGCATCATGATATTTCGCCCGCACGGTGAAGCCGGCGCCTCCCACCTCGAAGTCTATGGTCTCGATGGCAAAGGGCTTGACCAGAGGCTGTCCCCCCTCACTGAATCGATCGGGAAAGGCGAAATGAGCCAGTGAGTTTTTGAGGGCCTCGCGCCTCCGTTCCAAACTTTCGCCGAGTTCGCTGAAGACGACGCAACCGCCCTTCCTGTCGAACCCAAAATGGTGATGAAAGGCCTGAAAAGCGAGGAAGAGGATTTTGATGCTCTCTTCATCCTCGAGATGTCTGGAGACGTTCACAAATTCTCGGAGGTACATGGCGCCGCCCAGGTGATCCAGGCCGTGAAGCAGATAAAAACGCAGGGATGGGGAAAGGGATTGGAGCAATGCGTGCACGGCCAAGGCTCTTCGGAGCAGCCTTTCAAAATTGCTGAACCCGACGCTCTTGAGTTTCTTCTTGTGATAGATGAAATTCACAGGTTTCCTCAAGAGAGACATTTGAACATCGGTGATGCTGATCCACTCAATGTTCAAAAGCCTCAGGAGCCGTTCGAATGAGGTGGCCTGCACACCCTTCCACAGAGTTTCGTCCTGCGGCAGGGCTTCCGAGTAGCTCAAGGGGTGTTCTCGAGAAGCGCAATCCAGCGCCTCCTCCAGCGTCACCAACTGGAGATCCCCATTGAACGTTGCCCCTCGCTCGAGAAGGTAACCGCGAATCCATTGTTCCCACTCGCCATGGCCCTGCATGACCTGAAAACATATCGACCGGTAGACGAGAAAGTCATCCAGAAGATCGGTGACCATCATGCCCTCCCGAATGGAAGCGGAGCCCAGAATGGATTGGAGGACGTAAACATCCAGGAGACAGTCGTCGCCTCTGGCAGTCAGCGTGCTGAGGACCCCCATGGGAGCTTCACCCTGGATCACATGGCCGATGAGGCCATGGTTTTTGACCAGCATGATCACCAGCCGCTCCGTCCGGGGATCCAATCGATACCTTTTCAGAATTTTGAGCTTTTCGAGAATCGCTCCCCCTCGCTCCCCGTGAGGAAGAAAGCGTGCATGGCAGTCCAGGGCTTTGAAGTAACGCTCGACCCTTCCAATCTCCTGAAAGAGCAGTGCAAGGGTCATCGCCTGATAAAGGAAGGGCTGCTGCTGAATGCGCTCCACCAGATACTCGAGCACATCCATCTGGGCGTGGGTCGCCCCGATGCCCTCTTCAGCAAGGGGCCCAAACTCCTTCTTGGCCAGTTGATAGAAAGCACTCTGGTTCTGAAAAGCGTTGCGGTCTCTGATGACCAGCGCCTGGAATTTTTCCAGGCAGCGCATCACATAGCTCCCCAGGGACCGCTTCTCCCGCGTGGGCCATCTTTCCACCAGATCGCCGAGCGCCTGAAGTTCCGGCAGGAAAAACCCCAGGATCTGCGGACAGTGGTTGGCCAGAATGCTCACATTGTCATGAATCTCCTCGGGCAGGAAGACCTGTCCCTGCAGGATGAATCTGAGGCGCCCCTCGATTTCCTCGATTTTCTGATCCTTGGCTGCAATGCCTCCCTCTTTTTCAATGAGATCGCACTGTAAGGTGCATCCCTCCCTCTGAAGGTATTGGTGGAAACTCTCCAGTTCGGAAAAGCGACGTTCCAGTTCCTGAAGGTTCTTCAGATTGATCCCGCGCAGCTTCTGAGTCTCGAAATGGTTGAGGAGCACGTCGATCTGCTGGATGTTCTCCTCCAGGTCTACGAAGGAGACATCGAGGGTTCGAGTCTGAGGGTTGCCGATGAGCCGAAGTCCGCTGTCATAGATGAACGCCGGACGGCCCTCTCTGAGCGCGGCCTTGAGGTCCTCGAAAAACCCCTGGTGCAGGCGTTCTCGAGGAATGAGGAGCAATCGGTGGCGGATCTTCTGAATCCTGGAATCCTTACGGTCCACCTGGATGCCCGCCAGCACGGGGTTGAAATTGATGACATGCCGCTCGGAAGCATTGACGGCAATCCAGACCAGGATGAAACCCGCCCGCGTGCCGAGCTTGGGGAAAAGATGTCCGGTTCCATGAAATTCCGTGTGCAGAAACTGTCTGAAAAAGTAAGACTGCCCGAAAATGTAGTCGACCATGAACTCCTGCTTGAATTCCTCCGCCATGGAAGCCAGTTCCAGAGCATCCTCGAGAAGGGCGAGTTTCTCCGGCTCGTAATCGCAGATGACCTCCTTCTGGAAAGGCCCCTTGTGCAGATAGTCCCGCCAGGTGTCGAGAAATTCGAAGAGGTTGAAAAACTTGAGCATCTCGCGGACCGCTTTGTTCTGAACGCCCCCCAGAGCGCTGATGCAAAGGTCCTCCAGCTCATCCCAGCTGAGATTGGAATCCGTGGCCACTTTGATGGCGTCTTCGTAAAGGCGGTTCAACTCCCGCGCCTGATCCGCCTTGAAGGAATCCCCCAGGGAGGCCGCGATTTCAGCCATGCTCATCAGGCGGCAGACTCGCAGCAGATCGAGCGTTTTCTGAGGGGCTCCCTCTTTGGCCCTGTCGGTGATGGGTTTGAGGGTGTTGGCGGGAAGCTTCCCAAACACAATGCGGCTCATGGTCGTATGCCCCACAACGATCAAGAGGATTTCCACCAGCCACTCCCGGGGGAATCCGTGCAGCGCCAGTTTGGGGATGTTCTCCATCACGGGAGTGAAATGCCCTTCCGTTTGATCGGGATTCAGATATTCGCGAATCTGGATGAGCTTTTTATATTTTTTCAACAACTTGTCCACGGCATCGAAGTTGGCCGTGGGATTCTTGAAGGGATTGCTCAGGCGGGCCCGCTCATGTTCCGAGAGTTCAGGGAAATCATTGTTCCGGATCTGTTCAAGAATCCGGAGAACATCGAGAACGTAGCGGAAGGAGTTGCGGTATTCCGCCACGAGAGAAAGCGAGCACCCCTGCATGCCCGAGGCCTTGATTTCCTGCTCCAGCTGCTCCAGGCTCACGGCAGACTTCCTCTGAACTCCCACATAGACAAAAAGACTTTCGGGAAGCTCCCGATCGATTTGCAGGCGCTCCTGCCAGTACTGATGGTGGTGCCGGGGAGACTTTCTCTTCAGAGCCTTCGTCTGAAAATAGGGCTCGAAAATCCGCCGCCACTGCCTTTCGGGATTGTTGTTGAACTTGCGCGGCACCTTGAGGTTCAAGTGGGTCAGCCGGTTGATGTCGTCGAGAGTGAGATCTTCGACTCTGTGCTGCGACAGGAGGCCCTTGAGGTGGGGATCGAAGAATTCGAACCGGTTCACGTAATAGTGGAAATCGGAAACATGGATGTCCATGGGCTCCTGAGCCGACGTGCCCACGTAGGGTCGTTTGGTCTTGAAGGTGTGAGTGAAGAGGAGAAAGTGTTTCAGGTCGTCCTCGGATCGAAACTTCACGCGGCAGGTTTCATCCCCCTGGGGCCCGGGAGAATGAGCAAGCACATGGAGCATTCCATTCGGTTCGAGGAGGTCATAGATCTTGCCCGCCAGGTACATGGCGTAGCTGAAGAGGCGCTTGCCGCTCATGGGGCGGCGGATGGTCCTGGGAAGCTGCTGTTCGAGTAAATACTCGTAGGGATCCTTGGGCAGAACGACAACGTCCAGCGGGAGGCGCCAGGATCTCAGTTTTTCAATAGTTTCAAAGAGAAAGATACGGTGGCTCGACAAGCGGGCGGCCAGTTCGTGCACCAGGAGATCGTGGCTCGACGTGAGAAGTCCCACATCCAGTCGTTCGGATCGCGTGTCAAAGATGTGCTGGATGATCAGTTCTTCGATCTCATCCGCTTTGGTTTTGATCTCCTGGAGGGAGTGGGCCACGAGGTTGATGGGAATGAGAAAGTACCGTTTTCCATTGTGGCTGAATCGAATGAGCAGGCCCAGTTTCTGGTAGATGGCATTGAGCCGCCTCGCGTTGCGGCCGACTTCCTGCACATTCTGAAAATCGAAATCCTCAAGAAATTCGGTATCCGCACCACTGAGGTTGCTCTGCTCCATGAGTCCAAGCCCATAGGCGTTGCCCCCAAAGCGACTGGGCAAAAAACTGGGGTGGTCTTCCGAAGCAAAGGTGCCCATGGGAACATCCTGAGGGTCAATCCCATAATGGTCGTAGTCTTCGGGCTGGATGAGACGGAAAGAGGTCTCATGATGCTCCATGGACTCTCCCTGCCAGGCAAATCTCTTCTCGTTCATGACCCGTTCCGTTCCCTCTGATCAGACTCCAGCTTGACTCACACAACAAACGGCCCGATGGTTGGGCTCCCCGCCGCGCTCATGCCCGGCCCATCGAGCGATCGCCCTGAGCGCATACATTGCGGACATAACGTGCCACCCAGAAAACCCCGAGGGCGGCACTCAGACCGAGAAGATCCAGGACCACATCCAGCAGGCTCGGATATCTGCCCGGAACGAAGGATTGTAGCACCTCGTCGGCAATTCCCAAAAGCACTCCGGAGAGAAGGACTCGCAGCGCGAAAGGGCCGAACCTCCCTTGGACCAGGAGGGGATACCAGACAAAACAGAGGATGAGCCCCAGAGAGAAATACTCGATGGGATGAAACCAGCCGGCATTGAACGAGAGGGAGACATCGCCGAAGGACCTGCTGGAGAGCGAGAAAATAAACGCCGCATAGAAAAGAAATGGGATCCAGCGCTTCCAGGACATGGAACTCGGGTCAGCGGGGTCGCCCGCATGGAAACATGCGGTGAGAAACGCCCCCGTAAGCAGCAGGCACAGAGGAAGGATCATGCGGGTCATTTCCATCTGAAGCCACCAGATGACCCCCACGGCACCCACGAATTGGGCAAGAAAAAAGGCAGTGACCCAGATCCAGTGGGGAATCCTGGTTGCTGAATAGAAAAAGCTTCTCACGAGCATGGAAGACATTGGCTCCCTTCAAAAAAGAAGTTGCCCATCCCCGATAACGTTGTCTGCAGGGATGCCCCTCTCGTTTTCAAAGGACAAAGGCACTCACGTCACACGCACATTGACAGGGCCGAGGTATGCTGTATTTTTGCAGTCTCGGGCTGCTTTCAGTGCAAGGACCCTTGCAATTTTTTGAATTCTTGAGTTCAAATGGCTTATCATGGACGCTTGGTTTAGAAAAGCCCTTTGTAACCACGCGGTTGGCACCGTGGTGTTCATAGCGCTCGCCATTCAGGCTCCCACCGCTCTGGGCCTGACTTCCGAAGAGGTGAACACCATCGAAACCTTCCAGAAGGTGGCCCCTTCCGTGGTGAACATCACGACAGCCCTGTGCGATCCCGATTACCTTTTCTGCCCCATCCCATCTACTTCGGGTTCAGGGTCGGGCATCATCCTGAAAGACGATGGCACCATCGTCACGAACCACCATGTGGTGCACGAAGCACAAAACATCGAAGTGACGCTCTCCGACGGGCGCCGATTTGCCGGCAAAGTTGTGGCAGCCTCTCCACGGCATGACATCGCCATTCTGCGCATCGATGCGGGAGCGCACCCGTTGACACCCATCGCCCTTGGTGATTCGGACCAGTTGGAGGTCGGCAGAAAAGTCCTCGCCGTCGGAAACCCGTTCGGCCTTGGACACACGCTCACCGTGGGGAGAGTGAGCATGTCCGGTCGCGATATCCGTGATGGAGCGCGACTCCTGAGGGGTCTCATCCAGACCGACGCCCCCATCAATCCGGGCAACTCGGGGGGGGCCCTCGTGAATTCAAGAGGCGAGCTGGTGGGCATGAACACCGCCATCTTGAGCCCCACAGGAACGAGCGTCGGCATTGGTTTTGCCATCCCCGTCAATCGCATCAAGGACATCACGCCGGGACTCATGGACGCCTGGGGGAGATGGCTCGGATGGCTGATCGCTCTTATGATTGTACTGTGGTCCGTCAGGCGCATCTCCCGCATAGGGCGCTGACCCGCTGTCGTAAAAGGACACCCCTGACCTGCAACAGCGGCCCTGGCATTGTGAACGCACACCCGGCATCTTTCGACCGGCTTGTGCCCTCACTCGGTTCGGGAACCAGGATTGCCCAAGTTGAAAAATATTGTCAAATGCAGCACAGAATACAGATGAGGTGAAACGAATGATTTCGAAACGGATCCTGTTCACATTTCTTTCGGCGGTTTTCTTCTCTCTCTCCGGCCCGGGCATTGCGAAAGCCCTGACAGAGGACGAGCGCAACAACATTCAAATATACGAACGTCTGGCCCCGGGAGTGGTGAACATCACCAGCACGGTGCTTGAACGCGATTTCTTTTTCAATATAGTGCCCAGGCGCGGAGCGGGCTCCGGCTCCATCATCGACTCACGGGGCTACATCTTGACCAACCACCACGTCATTGAAGATGCTCGCAAACTGGAGGTGACCCTTGCCAACGGGAAGAGATACAACGCGGAACTGATCGGTTCCGATCCCGACACCGACCTCGCGGTTCTCAAGATCGACGCTCCCAGCAGGGAACTGGTGGTCATTCCCATGGGTTCCTCGGAAAACCTGAAGGTCGGCCAGAAGGCCATCGCCATCGGCAATCCCTTCGGACTCGGGCAGACGCTCACCGCTGGAGTGATCAGTTCCGTCGGGAGGACTCTGAGAGCCACCAGCGGCATCCTGGTGGAGGACATCATCCAGACGGATGCCTCCATCAATCCAGGCAACTCGGGCGGCCCGCTTATCGATTCCGACGGCACGATGGTCGGCATCAACACGGCCATCTTCAGCCCCACGGGGGCCAGTGTGGGCATCGGATTTGCCATCCCGGTGGACACGGCCAAGAGGGTGATCGATGAACTCATCGAGAAGGGCTACTATGCTTACCCCTGGATGGGCGCATCCTTCATGACGCTCACACCTGACTTTGCCAGAGCGCTCAGAGTTCCCGTAGACCGGGGGGTGATGGTGGTCGAGGTCGTGCGAAGCGGCCCCGCTGACCGTGCCGGCCTCAAAGGCGGCAATGCCAGAGCGCAGGTGGGCAACAGCGTTCTCATCGTGGGAGGAGACATCATCACCAAAATGAACGGAAGAGTGCTGACCGATGCCGATTCCGCCGTTCGTGAAATACGCAAGCACAGGCCAGGGGACCGTGTTACCCTGGACGTGGTGCACTGGGAGGGAGGATCCAGCACGCTGAGCCTGACACTGGGAGAGCGCCCCAGAAGGTGAACGCTCTGGAGTCTGAATGCTGATGGGAACCCCGGCGAATGCCCTGAAAATCCGAGGTTCATGCAAAAGGCAAATCTGTGCCCTGGGGCAATGAACCCGATCCGGTCCGGTCGCGTCCTCCACGCGGCAGTTCAACCGTCACGATCCGCACGGTCCTAAAAGAGGTGGCTCCGCATGACAACAAATGTTTTGAAATCCCGAAAACCCAGGCCCCTGACACTGGTCATCATGGATGGAATCGGCTATCGCAGGGATCCCGTCGGCAATGCCGTCCACGAAGCCTACACCCCGCACCTGGATTGGCTTCTCCAAAACTGCCCGCACACTCTCCTCAAGGCCCATGGCACCGCCGTGGGCCTCCCCAGTGACGAAGACATGGGAAATTCGGAAGTGGGGCATAATGCGCTGGGGGCCGGCCGATTCTATCCGCAGGGCGCCCGGTTGGTGAATGAAGCGCTCGAAAGCGGCCGCATCTTCAACGGCAAGGGCTGGAAGCGGCTGACTCAGTTCTGTCGAGACCACAACGGCGTCATGCACTTCATCGGACTCTTCTCCGACGGAAATGTCCACAGCCACATCCGGCACCTGGAACTGATGCTGAACCGTCTCGCCCGCGAGGAGAGAATCTCCAGGAGCCGCATCCACATTCTCCTGGACGGACGCGACGTGGGGGAGACTTCCGCCCTGGAGTATGTGAAACCCTTTGAGACATTTCTCCAGGAACTCAACGAGCGTGAAGGGGTGGACTACCGCATTGCCAGCGGCGGCGGCCGCATGAAAGTGACCATGGACCGTTACGAGGCCGACTGGGGCATGGTGGCGCTCGGCTGGAAAACGCACGTGGCGGGCGAAGGCCGGCAGTTCGCCTCCGCACAGGAAGCCATCGAAACCTACAGGAAGGAAAACCCCGGCATCATTGACCAGGACCTTCCCCCCTTCGTCATCGCCGACGCGTCCGGACCGGTCGGCCGCATCGTGGATGGCGACAGCGTCATTTTCTTCAACTTTCGCGGCGACCGGGCCATAGAGATCAGCCGCGCCTTCGAGGAGGAAAACTTCGACAAGTTCGAGCGCAGGCCCTATCCCCGGGTGGCTTACGCAGGAATGATGGAATACGATACGGAGGCGCACATTCCCCGAAGCTATCTGGTGGAACCTCCCACCATCGAAAAGACGGTTGGAGAATTCCTGTGTGCCGAGGGGGTTCGCCAGATGGCGATCAGTGAGACACAAAAATTCGGCCACGTGACCTATTTCTGGAACGGAAACCGATCAGGTTACATCGATGAGCGGTTCGAAGAGTACGTGGAAGTGCCCTCCGACCGCGTTCCTTTCGAAGAACGTCCCTGGATGAAGGCCGCAGAGATCACCGACCGGGTCATTGAGGCCATCGAACAAAAACGTTTCGACTTCATCCGTCTCAATTTCCCCAACGGAGACATGGTGGGGCACACCGGCAACTTCCAGGCCGCCAGGATCGCCGTGGAAGCCGTGGATCTGTGCATCGGACGTATCATGAAAGCGGTCGCCAGGGCCGGAGGCATCCTGATCGTCACGGCAGATCACGGCAATGCTGAAGAGATGTACGAAATGGACAAGAAGGCCGGCCGACCCAAGCTCAACGAAATGGGCAATCCCAAGGGCAAAACGGCCCACACGCTGAACCCCGTCTGGTTCATCGTCCATGATCCGTCGGGAAAGAAGCCCATGGAAATCAATCCGGACGCAACCAACCCCGGCCTGGCCAACGTGGCCGCCACCATTTTTCAATTGCTGGGGCTGGAGCCGCCGAAACTCTACGATCCGCCGCTGCTTCGTTTCCACGAATGAATCTTCCGAAGGACGGCACATCAACTCCCGTCATGCTTCAGGGTGAGGATCACCACCTCGCCCTGGCATGAGAAGCGGACGGGGACACCCGAGACGCCCACCCCGCAGCTAGTGAACCCCTGCATGTTTCCATGCCGCCACAGACCGTGGCAAAACCGACGCGGTGCACTGCTGTGCGTGAAAACGGGCCCGATGTAGGGCAGCTGGATCTGTCCTGCGTGCGTGTGACCGCAGAGGTAGAGCCGAGGACCATAGGGGGCCACTTCCTTATAGATTTCATTGGAATGCGCCAGAAAAATGGTGAACTCTTCCCGTGGCACGCCATTGAAGGCATCGTTCAGATTGTGACATTTGTAATAGTGCGGATCGTCGACACCCACGAACCAGAGGTTTTGTCCATTGCGAGCGATGGAAAGCGAGTCGTTGACGAGAAATTGAATGCCGCGCATTTTCAATGGTTCGACGATTTCAAGACAGTCATGGTTTCCCAGAATCCCGAGACATCCATCGCGGGCTTTTACATTGGCCATCAGCTGGTCCAGGCGCGTCAGCGCCCGGTGAAACGGCCCGTGGGTCTCCATGCGGTAGTCTCCTCCCAGAATGCAAAGATCCACCGGTTCCTGCCGAACGATCTCCACGAGGCGCTCAGTGAGTCCATCCAGTCCATCCAGGTGCAAATCGGAAAGAAAGAGAATGCGGTAATTGTGGAAGGAGGACGGAAGGTCGGGGAAACGGAGGCACAGTTCGGTCTTCTTGAGCCTCAAGGCGTTTTCCTTCCCCTTTTCGTAAATACCCAGAGCCTTGAAAGCTGTTTTCATGATGATGTGATAGTAGAAGGAGTCTTCGAAGTTGATGAAATGATGAAAGGGATTGGAGGTGATCTGACAAGATTTGATCTCCCTCAGACGGGTCCAGGAGCAAACGGGCCTGGGATAGTCCTCGTACGGTTTTGACAGGAGCACCTCCTTGAGAAACCACGACCCCCAGTAAGCCCCCACCGCGAAGAGGAGCGTCAGCCACAAAACTCCACCCGTGCCCAGTCCATAATAAGGTGCGAGAATCGCAAAGGGAAAGAGGCCCTCGAAGAACTGGTCCAACCCCGGGACGAGGCTTCCGCTGGCCATGCCCCGTCGTCTCTTGATGAAACTCGAGAAGAGATCTCCCATCATGCTGAGTGCAGCGCACCCCAATCCCAGCCACCAGGGAAAATCCAGGATCACCCCGCCCAGAAGCCCCATCAGCAAGGCGGCAAAAAGGCCGCGCCGCGTTTTGTGAGGCCCCAAAAGCGGCCGCCCGTCACGATACAGCCTTCCTCCGTCCACGGGAGCGTTCCACCTTGGACCCATGAGGTGCGACAGAAAGGGAGGGGCAAAATTTATCAGCCAAAGGAGGATGAGGACTTGTGCCTGGAAAGACATGGACATGCGGCAACCCGTCGAGGAGGCAATGTGAGCAGATCAGGCCGGAAGCAACGCTTCACGGAGACAACCGTCACGCACCGATTGGAAGTCCTGGAAAGCAAACGCAATTTTAACCGAACTCGCTTTCAAAACAACAACGTCTTTCCAGGAGGAGAAGTGACCATTTGGGAGTCTAAATCGCATCAGCTCAGTCTGGGGCGAGGTCTTCCGGTCTCCCATGGGTTCGAGCACAAGGCAGTCTAAGAAAGTCGGAAAATGTAAAAAACTGAGGAATTCCGGGGGCGAGACTGTCCCGCAGTCGCTGCGGGACGAATGGGCTGGAGAGGGATATCCCCCCTCCAGCCCGTTTGTCATTCGATGAAATTTTTGAGACAGGACTGGCGGTTTGGGTTTCTCAGCTTCTTCAAGGCCTTCTTTTCGATCTGACGGATCCTTTCCTTGGAGACCTTGAAGCTCTTGCCGATCTTCTCCAGAGTCTCTGCCGGTTGACCATCAAGTCCAAAACGCAGACGGAGAATCTTCTCTTCCCTTGGCTGGAGAGTGGAGAGAAGGCTTCGCGTCACTTCGGCCAGTTCCTTGTCGGAACACTCGTCCATGGGTGAGGTGGCCTTTTCGTCTTCGATGAAATCTCCGAGCCTCTGGTCGTCCTCTCCAATGGGAGTTTCGAGGGAAATCGGCTGAGAAGCCAGCGTCAAAACCATCTGGACCTTTTCCAGGGGCAGGTTCGCACGCTCGGCAATCTCCTGGGGTGTGGGCTCTCGACCCAACTCCTTGAGGAGTTCATAAAACACTTTGAAAAAGAGGTTCTTCAGCTCAATGAAGTGAACCGGCAGCCGAATGGTGCGTGTTTTGTCGTAGATGCCCCGGATGATGCTCTGGCGCACCCACCATGTTGCGTAGGTGCTGAAGCGATTGCCCTTGGTGTGATCAAAACGCCCCACCGCCTTCAGCAACCCGAGGTTTCCCTCCTGGATCAGATCATCGAAGCTCATGCCGCGTCCACGGTAACGTTTGGCAATGCTGAGAACGAGTCGCAAATTGGCCTTCACCATCTCCTGTTTGGCTGAGTCGATCCCGTGGATGATGCGTCGCACCTGCTGGAGAAGTGAGGCGAAAGGGACGTCGCCCGTTTCCTCCTGGGCCCCGCGTTCCAGTGTTCGGAGAATCACCTTGAGGATCTTGTCCCTCACACCGGGGAAGGCCTTTTCATGAGCCAGGAGCTTGTGCACTTTGGCATGGGCATCGGCCAGAAGCCTGTGAGATCCCTTGTACTTCTCCATCAAGTCTACCAGGAGGGTCTGACCTTCGCGAATGGTCTGGGCCAGCTCGATCTCCTTCTCCTGCGTCAGCAAAGGATAACCGGCGACCTCCCTCAGGTAGCACGATACGTGATCTTCGTCAAATTCCCCCTCTTCAGCGGCGGCCGAAAAATCCTCAGCCGCCTCTTCCTGCTCGTAGCCCGATGTATCACTCCTGAGGGCATCTTCCCCCTCTCTTGCCGCAAGCCCGATGGCTTCTTCGAAAGAGAGTTCATCCTCCATCAGGTCCTCCTCCGACTGGTTCTTTGGAGAGAAGCTGAAAACCTCTTCCTCCTGATCGGACTTGCGGAGATTGAAATTGTAGGGAAGACAGGTTTCCGTGGCATAAGCTTTCATGTTTGGTTCCTCCAAAAGTGGGGGCCATGACAAAACCTTGTTTCTCCCAACACGCCCCTCCGTACTCACTTCCCCACTGCCGGGTTCACCCCTGGCAGGGGGAACCAAAAGAACTGAAGATTATAAATCATTTATATTTAAAATTTAAGTATTGCGCCCATCGCGTCAATCACACCCAAAAGTCGGCGAATCCTGCCTGCGGCCTTAAACATTTCCCTTGAGTTGTTCGATCGCTCGACCGAATTGTGCTGAAATGCGAGCTTCACAGGCACAAAAAAGGAGTTTCAGGTTGTAAAATAAAAATCATTTCCTTATAAAACAGGATCGGTTGGTCCGCACTGCTCAGTGAAAACCTCTACATTTGACAGGAGAAACGCACGTGGAGTGTCCCCGCTGCAAGAGGCAACTTTCTCTGATACGTACCTGACGTCAGGTGTCATGGCGCTGCCGTGGATGCGGCGCTTCGTATCCCCTTTCCCAGTTTCGCGACGCGATCACCGAAGAAATGGAAGAGCAACTGGCGAACTGCCGCATTGACAGGGTCTGATTCCCACCTTTCCACCATCCTAGACAAATGAAGCCATCTCGAAGGAGATGGCTTTTCCAGTTATCGATACAAAGCTGTTCGTCCGTGCTTCAAACCCAAAAGGGTTATAAACCCTAAAACCGACTGACTGTCAACAATTCATTTCATGGAATGCAAAAAAATTAATCACGCTTCTGCAGTTTGCACGAAAAATTCCGGGCTTTTTTTCAGACCTTCAGTTTTTCTTTCAGGATCGCTTTTGCCAGTTGGAGCGCATCCGCCAGTTTTTCAGGCTGATTGCCCCCAGCCTGGGCCATGTCCGGCCTTCCTCCGCCGCTGCCTCCCACCTCTTTTGCGATTTCACGAATGAGATCCCCGGCGCGGATCTTCCCGGTCAGATCCGGAGTGACTCCTGCCAGCAGGAAGGCTTTTTGTTCATGGGCCGCACCAAGAACGATCACTCCATTCTTCAGCCGGTCCTTGAAACGATCGTTCATCTCTCTCAGGACTTTGGGATCGTCGGTTTCCACACGGCTGACGAGCACCTTGATGCCGTTCCAGTCCTCGGCCGCATCGAGCAGATCCTGTGACCGTCTGGTCGTAAGAGAAGCCTTGAGCGCCTCCAGTTCTCTTTCTGTCTGTCTCTGCAATGCGATCAGCTTTTCGACGCGGTCTGCGAGATCCTGCGGGCTGGTTTTGAGCAGGGCGGCCACGTTGACCAGAGCCGCACGCTGCTGGCGCACATAATCCAGCGCACGGCTCCCGGCAAGGGCTTCGATACGCCGCACCCCCGCCGCGATACCCATCTCCTGCACGATCACAAACAAACCGATATCCCCGGTGCGGTGCGTGTGCGTTCCCCCGCACAGTTCCTGACTGAATCCCGGAATATTCACCACCCGCACCCGATCGCCGTATTTTTCCTCGAAGAGTGCCATGGCACCCGTTTTGAGTGCCTGGTCCAGATTCATCACCTGGACCTCCAGGTCCACATTCTGCCGAATTTCGTCATTGACTCTCTTCTCGATCTCGTTGAACTCCTCCGGGGTGAGGGGCGCGAAATGCGTGAAGTCAAAACGCAGACGGTCAGGAGCCACGAGGGAGCCCGCCTGCTTGACGTGATCCCCCAGGACCGATCTGAGAACGGCGTGCAGAATGTGGGTGGCGGTGTGATGAAGCGCCGTGGCCTGCCGTGCCGCCGCATCCACTTTGAGGTGCACCGCATCGCCCACCCGAACGATCCCACCCTCCACCTTGCCCACATGCACGAAGATGTCCCCGGGCAGTTTGTGAGTATCCGTGACCCGGATTCTGCCTCCTGGAGCGGTGATCTCTCCCACATCCCCCACCTGGCCGCCGGAGGCTCCGTAAAAGGGAGTCTCCAAAGTCACGACTTCCACTTCCATGCCCTCGCCGGCTTCAGAGAGCGGCTTTCCTCCCTGCACCAGCGCTGCGATGGAAGAATCCGCCTCCAGGCTGTCATGGCCAACGAAACGCGTCATGACTCCCTCGGCCGCCAGTTGGCGATAAGCTTCCGAAACCTCTCGTTCCCCGCTTCCCTTCCAGTGGAGACGGGACTGTTCCCGTTGCTTTTCCATGAGCTCATTGAACCCGGCTTCATCCGCTTCCAGTTGCAGATCTCTGGCCATGTCCGTGATGATGTCAATGGGGAATCCGTAGGTGTCGTACAGCTTGAAAATGAGAGAACCGGGAACAACCGTTTTGCCTTGGGAGCGCAGTGTTTTGATCTCCTCCTGGAGAAGGTTCAGCCCGTGGTCCAGTGTTTCGTTGAAACGTTCCTCCTCATGGAGAATCACCCGCGTGATGAAGCTTCGACTCTCCAGAAGTTCTGGATAGGCATCCTGCATGGCGTGCATGACCGAAACGGCCACCTCGTGCAGAAAGGGCCGGTTGAGGCCTAGAAATCTGCCGTGGCGCAACGCACGGCGCAGAACGCGACGCAAAACGTACCCCCGCCCCTCGTTGCTCGGGAGGATGCCGTCGCCGATCAGAAATGCCGCGGCACGGCTGTGATCGGCAATGACCTTGACGGAAACGTCTTTCTCGGGACTGGCCCCATACTGATAACCCGTGAGTTCGGTGACCTTTTCTCTCATGGGTGCAAACAGGTCGGTGTCATAGTTGGAGGGCACCTTCTGAATCACCGCAGCAATTCTTTCGAGGCCCATTCCCGTATCGATGCTGGGCTTGGGAAGGGGTTCCAGAGAGCCGTCCTCTTTGCGGTTGAACTGCATGAAGACGAGATTCCACAGTTCGAGGTAACGATCGCAGTCGCAGCCGGGCTTACAGTCCGGCGACCCACATCCCATGGCAGGGCCCTGATCGATGAGAATTTCCGAGCAGGGACCACAGGGGCCCGTATCCCCCATGGACCAGAAATTGTCCTTGGTTGAAAAAGCCAGAATTCGCTCCCGAGGCAGGAATTTCGCCCACAGTTCCCGAGCTTCCTCATCGGGCCCCAGGTTCATTCCCCGGTCACCCTCATGGATGGTGGCATAGAGCTTGTCCGGCGGAAGCCCCATGAGTTTCGTCAGAAACTCCCAGGCGTATTCGACCGCGTCTTCCTTGAAGTAGTCGCCAAAAGAAAAATTTCCGAGCATCTCGAAAAAGGTGTGGTGCCTGGCAGTGCGTCCAACATTTTCCAGGTCGTTATGCTTGCCCCCGGCACGCATGCACTTTTGACTCGTGGCTGCCCGCGAATAAGGGCGTCGCTCTTCTCCAAGAAAAGTGCGTTTGAACTGCACCATTCCTGCGTTGGTAAACAGCAGCGTGGGATCGTCGTGGGGAACGAGTGACGAGCTTTTCACCGTCGTGTGGTTTCTTTCTTCAAAGAATTCTAAAAATGCTGTGCGGATTTCGCTCGCTTTCATCAAACGTTTCTCCTCGAATGGTTTTTTCCCTGCGATCCATCGGTCCCGGTGATCTGCCGTGCTGCAGGGCCTTGGGGTTTGTGCCCGGGGATGCCTCCTCACTCCTCCGCTGCAGCAGCGCCCTCATTGTCTCCCGCAAGTTTCAGGTCATGGATTTCCCGAAGCTTCTTCTCGATTTCAGCGAGGAGATCCGGGTGCTCCCTCAGAAAAGTCTTGGCATTTTCACGGCCCTGCCCCAGTCTTTCCCCCCCATAGGAGTACCAGGTCCCCGATTTTTCGACAACATTTCCGCTCACGCCCAGATCCAGAATGTCGCCCTCCCTGGAAATGCCCCGGCCATAAACCACGTCGAATTCCACTTCCTTGAAGGGGGGAGCGATCTTGTTTTTCACCACCTTGACGCGCGTCCTGTTGCCGATGATCTCCTGGCCCTCCTTGATGGGCCCTGTGCGTCGAATATCGAGCCGCATGGTCGCGTAGAACTTCAGGGCATTGCCGCCCGTCGTCGTCTCGGGAGATCCGTACATGACGCCGATCTTCATGCGGATCTGGTTGATGAAAATGACGCAGGTCCTGGACTTGCTGATGGCTGACACGAGCTTGCGCAGAGCCTGACTCATGAGACGCGCCTGCAGTCCCACATGGGGGTCTCCCATCTCCCCTTCGATTTCCGCTTTGGGAACCAGTGCGGCCACCGAATCAATGACCACGACATCGATTGCATTGCTCCGGACCAGGATTTCGGCAATTTCCAGAGCCTGTTCGCCAAAATCGGGCTGGCTGATGAGCAGGTCTTCGACCTGAACCCCCAGTTTGCGCGCGTAATTCACATCCAGAGCATGCTCGGCGTCGATGAAGGCGGCCAGACCTCCCAGCTTCTGAGCTTCGGCCACAATGTGAAGTGCGAGCGTGGTCTTGCCGGACGATTCCGGGCCAAAGATTTCAAGGATTCTGCCTCTTGGAACCCCACCGATGCCCAGGGCCAGGTCCAGGGAGAGGCACCCGGTGGGAATGATGCCGACCTCAACGGGCTGCGAGTCCCCCCCGAGGCGCATGATGGCACCCTTGCCGCAATTGCGTTCGATCTGGGAGATGGCCGTGTCGATTGCTCTTTGTCTGTCGTCTGTGGAACCCATGGAGGAGCCTCCCTGCGTGCTGCATGATATGGGATGAACGAGAGTCGGTGTACGTAAGATTTCCAGGTGTGTCCATCAGACCCTGGAGGATGAAAATCTTCCCGATCTTCTCCCGGCCAGGGTTTTTCCCGGGACATCGTCCCTTGCACCCGTCGGCGGCTTTCGGGGCAGGGCAACGAATGCCCCCTCCGTTCACCGGAGCACAGGCCGGTTGTCCATGGCCGGAACGAGGCGGGTGCTGCACGCTTCGGACGGACGTGCGATAGTTAATATCGACGCGATTCCACGAAGCCTTGAACGTTCACATCTGGAATTCAGCCCGGTACAGGGGGGTATAGTGGGCGCCTTCGGGCCTCAAGTCGCTTTTATACAACACCAGTTCCTTTACGTCAAAAGCTTCCGCCGCAAAGGATTCGTGTGCCCGCAGGCTCTCCTGAAGACTTCGAAGACGCTGCCTTCCCTTCACACGCCCAAGGGTGAGGTGCGGCTTGAAAGGACGATCCTCTTTGGGAAATCCCAGAGGCAGCACGGCTTCCTCCACCTCTCGCTGCAATGTGTCGAGGATCTTTTCTTCCCCCCTCAGGCCAACCCAAATTACCCGCATCTGATTCAGAGATGGAAAGGCACCGCAGCCCTCCGGCCGGAGGCGGAAAGGCGCCGTTCGCGATGCGACCGCTTCCAGGGCCGCTGCGATCTGGGGAAGGGTCTCCTGGGGCACATTGCCCAAAAATTTCAGGGTGAGGTGGATGCGATCCGGCTTGACCCACTTCACCGATGCGCCCGTCTCTCTCAGGCGTGCCTGAATCTCTCCCAAACCCGCCTGCACGGCCTCCGGCATATCCAGGGCGATGAATGCCCGAATCATGGACATAGGGTCCTCCATAGGAGTTCGAGAGCTGCCTGCGCCGCATACTGCCGAATGGTGTCTCGATCCCCATGAAAGAGGTGTTTTTCGCCTTGAAGGCTTGTGGCTGTGGCACAGGCCATGAACACCGTTCCCACGGGCTTTTCCCGACTGCCGCCCGTGGGGCCTGCAATCCCCGTCACACCCAGGGCAACGTCCACCTGAGCCCGCTCTCTGGCTCCCCGCGCCATGGACTCCGCAACGGGTTCGCTCACGGCCCCATGACGTTCCAGCAAAGCGTCCGGGACCCCGAGCAGCGAACTCTTGGCTTCGTTGCTGTAAGTGACAAACCCCCGGTCAAAATATTGGGACGCCCCATCCACAGAAGTGATCCGCTGGGCCACAAGGCCCCCTGTGCACGATTCCGCAACGGCCATCTTCCAGCCTTTTTGGAGCAGTTGGACACCGACCACTTTTTCAAGAGGGTCCTCCTCAAAGCCGCTCAAATTGCGCCGCCCCAGCTTTTCCAGAATCATGGCTTCTGCAGCGGCCACGCGCCCTCGAACTTCATCCGGATTTTTTCCTGCGGCCAGAAGGGTCACCCAGATTTCTCGAATCTGAGGATAGTAACCCACTTCCACATTCCAGCGGGCCAGATCCACTTCTCTCAATCGATGGCCGATTTCCGATTCGAACATGTCCTGAAAACGAAGGACTTTTTTGACATATACGGGTCTTTGGGGAAACCTCCTTTCCAGATCGGGAAGGACGAAATGAGCCATGAGATCTCTCATTTCATGGGGCACGCCCGGCAGGAAATAACAGGGAAGGTTCGCATGTTCAAGGAAGTACCCGGCCATCTCCCGCCCGATTTTTTTGGCCCCCATCGGCATCTCGGTCAGTTTGGCCGCCTCTTCCGTCCAGGGACGGCCGCGCTCAGCGAAACGCTCCCGCAGCCAGTCCAGATAGTCTGCATCATGAACCAGGGGCAGCCCGAGAGCCCTTGAGACTGCGGCGTTGGTCCGGTCATCGTCGGTGGGACCCAGCCCGCCGCTCACAATGACAAACTGCGAGCGGCTCATGCAGTGCCGAAGCATCTCGGCGATTTCATCCTCCCGGTCCCCTACGGTGAAGATGTGCTGCAGACGAAACCCTCTGTTTCTCAACACCGACGCAATATGATGCGCATTTCCGTTGGGAATGTCCCCGTGCAAAATTTCATCGCCCACGGTGAGCAGCGAACCCAGAATTTCCGTTCCCCATGACATTGGCCACCTCGTCAAGAATTGGGCGATAGCCCTGCCGTCCTCATCAGGACCTGTTGCGGATGAAGGAGAGGACGTCCTCGTAGACCCTTCGGAGGGGTTGCCCCGAAGTGGAGGCAATGCGCTTGCAGTCCTCATACTCGGGAACCAGCTGGAATTCCTCCCCCGGACGTCGCACCCTTTTCAGGCGGCACGGCCCATGAGGAGTCTCCACCACTTCGGTTTCACGTTCCAGTTCATAGCGCTGAACCGGCACCACCCGCACCCCCAGGGTGGTGGTCTCTTGAAACACGGCCTGCAATACGGGTTCCCGCAGGGCGGGGTCGAACAGAATGCGCAGCAGGATTCCGGGTCGGTTCTTTTTCATGTGGACGGGAACGGCATGCACATCCAGAACACCCAGGGCAAAGAGACGATCGAAGATGTGATCGTAAAACTCCGGATTCATGTCGTCGATGTTGGTTTCGGCAAGGAAGAGGTTCCTTTCCGGGCAACTCTCCTCGGCGGTTCCCAACAGGACCCTGAGGAGGTTCGGAGGATTGGCGCAGGGGTGGGTTCCGACGCCGTAGCCCACGCTTTGGAGCCGCATGGGAGGAAGGGGGCCAAACGTCGCGGCCAGTGAAGTCAGGACAGCGGCCCCCGTGGGAGTCACCAGTTCCCGCTGGACTCCATTGTGGTAGATGGGAACATCCTTCAGAAGCAAGACCGTGGCCGGCGCCGGTACCGGGATCAGACCATGATCGGTTTTCGCCCAGCCGCCTCCCACGGGCAGTGGTGAAGCACCCACACGCTGCACACCCAGGTATTCCAGGGCGATGATCGCTCCCAGGACATCGACGATGGAATCCACTGCGCCCACTTCGTGGAAATGGACCTGCTCCACGGACACCTGATGAACACGCGCTTCCGCAACCGCCAGTCGCTCGAAAATATCCAGTCCTTTTTCCCGAACAGGCGGAGACAGGGTGCTCTCCTCGATGAGGCGCCGGATGTCGTCAAACGTTCGTGAGGGTTGGGGCTGATGGTGAACCAGGAAGCGCAGGCCGGAGAGAGCACCACGGTTCTCTCGGCGCACTTCCAGTGAATAGCCGGAAAGTTTTGTTTTGAGGAGTTCACCACGCAAGAGATCCTCGGGGACGCCGAGGTCCAGCAGGGCCCCCAGGATCATGTCCCCACTGATTCCGGAAAAGCAGTCAAAATATGCGATTTTCATAGGAGAGCTGTTTCCCGCCGTAGGGGTGGCAACCGAATGTTCATTCCTCCTCATGAAAAAGGAGTCGACAGGAGGCCCGGATTCAAAGGAAGTTACAGGCCGATTCGGCCGCTCCATGCAGCCGAAATTCATGCTTCCGGAAACTTTCGGCCCCGGGCTGTCATCGCCATGGGGTTCATGAGACAGAAAACCACAAAAGAGGGAGGCTCCGCAACGGATAAAACACCGGCGGCAGAAGGCGGTTTTTTCTCGGGACAAGGTATTGACACGATGCTGAGCTAATGGTAGATGTTCTATCTCTTAAAATTGGGAAAGCTCAGGGCAGTGGAGGGATGGCCGAGTGGTTTAAGGCGGCGGTCTTGAAAACCGTTGAACGAAA
>CAZZHS010000048.1:0-32517 GCA_964654275.1 uncultured Syntrophobacteraceae bacterium | reverse complement strand
CACAAACCGACAAAAACGAGGAACACAAACCGACAAAAACTACGTTCGCCCTGAAGCCTGTCCTGAGGTAGCGAAGGGTATCGAAGGGCGGCGTGGCATACCAAAAAGATAGCTGTTTCTTGAGAGCATGAAGCCAAGCGAAACCTAGTACTCCCGGGCGCAAGTCCTAAACCACTTGCTGGTTTCCAGGCAAGAGCCTGGAAACCAGCCGATCTGGGCAATCATTTCTGCCCGGCTGTACTAGCCGCTTCGACACGCTCAGCGCTCCGGTCAGCGCCAGCCCACGGTGCTGTACCCCTTCCTGCGGAGGCATTCCTCCACGAAAGCTTTCTGCACGGGGTCAAGGTCGCTGGTTTTCAGGAGTCCGGCTATGAGCCCGGCAATGCCTCCTCCCGCGGCCCCTTGTGCCGCACCGAGACCCGCACCACTGCCCGCCGCACCCACGGCAGCCCCGATGGCTGCTCCTGCCCCGGCTCCCACGACAGTGGATTTGGCAACCTCACCGGCCTGGCTCGACCCAACCCCGGCCTTTTTCGCTTGTCGGATGCAGTCTTCCACATCTAGACGTACCCTTTCCTCGCCCACCTCCTGGACCCGCTCATCCGGATAGACCACGGGACGCTTGGGACCACAAGCGGCGGTCAAAAGGAACAAAGCGCTCAGACAACACAGAAAAATGAGATTTATAATGGGAAACTCCTGAGTGTGAGGGTGCCTGCCATGTGTCGCCCGTGGGCTGCCGGCTGAAAGCTGCCGCGATTTGAAGCCGGCCTGCTCGCGCATGCCTTTGATTATTCCAACCCTGCCGGCATCTAACTGCTGAATCGGAAATCACCACAACGAACAAATTTTACTCCATCAACAGGAGCATTTCCACCTCCTGACCCTCTTAAATGGGCCGAGGACTCGATCACGGCCGACGTCAAGATCGACCTGCCCATGCTGAGAAGTCCTTCCCAGCTTTCTTTCTGCCTGTGCCCTGCATCCTGCGACCTGAGTTGTTGCCCCTTAACCGCGGCAGCTTGTGTGCCACCCAGAGCAGGTGCTGCCCAACCCGATTCATGGGGAAGATCTTCTGCAGCCTGGATTCCATGGGCGATACCCACGCCGCAATGCGAGCCGCATCGCCACGGCTCAAAAACCCCACCAGCAGGTGCGGGTAGATTTCGAACTCGAAGGAACCGTGCTGGATCGTTTCGAAACCGGTCTCCCGGAGCAGGCCGTCGAGTTGCTGCAGCGAAAAGTGGAAATGAATGCCGTACTGAAGTTCGGGCTTCCTGCGATCGAATTCACGTTCGGCGTGCAGATTGTGGTAGGGGGGAATCACCCTGTCGGTGAAGAGGCTTACGAGCTTTTCCAAAATAATCAGTGGGTTGTTGCTGTAGTTCGAGTTGTGCCTGCCCGGCGGGGTGAGGATGAGCAATCCCCCGTTGTGAAGGAGGGCGTGACATGCCCTCAGACCCATCTCCGGCGAGATGAGGTGCTCCAGGACCTCGGTCATGAGGATCCCGTCAAAGGAGGCGCTCCTGAACGGCGGATGCTCTGCGTCGGCACAGACGAAAGCACAGGTTTCCTCGAAATTCCCTTTTGCGGCTCGTTCCAGACACTGTAGAGCATGACGTACGAGACGTCCGGTTGCCCGATCTGCACCACACTCAAGGCAATGACTCCGATGAGGATGAAGGCGACCATTTCCGATCCCAGATCGAGAAACCGGGTCAGCAGTCCCACGGAGACCAGTCCGATCGCCGGCCAGAAAAGGACCTCGAAAAGGTGAAAGGTCCTCTTCCTGGTGATCAGCCAGATGCTTCGTCCATCTGATGGGTCGTCAGGACGATGGTGGTTCCACGGTCCGTATTGAGCTGCCGCAGGCGTGACCTTATGGACAGGCAAACCTGCGGGTCGAGCCCCACGGTTGGTTCGTCCAGAAAGAGAATCTTCGGATCGTTCAGCAAAGATTTTGCCAGGGCGAGGCGCTGCTTGAGGCCCGTCGAAAGCCGGTTGAAGGGGACCCGGCGGTGGCTTTGAATTTCGAAGAATTCCGTCAGTTCATCGGTTTTCCGCCTGCGGACGGAACGGGGAAGGCCGTAGAGCATCCCAAAATAGTTGAGCGTCTCGTCCACGGTGAAATTGTGGGGGAAATTGGCATGGCCGCTGGTGAAGTTCACCGCCGCACGGATCATTCGCCGGTCCCGGAGCAGGTCGAGACCGCACACCTCTCCGGTTCCGGAATCGGGGTGCAGAAGGCCCGTCAAGATCGAGATGAGCATCGTCTTCCCGGCTCCGTTCGGGCCAAGGATGCAGGTGATGGTGCCGCTTTCCACCTGCCGGTCCACGACCTTCCTGGTGTCGTCGTTGAGTCGTTGAAAGGGTGTCCGAAACCGACATCGGACGATCCATACCAGCTTCCAACCGGCAGCCGATGAGCGTGCGGGAGCGCGGGAGCTTTCCTGGTCGATGCGCCGGGAGACGAGGCCCAAAGGTGAGTCTTCTGTATGGGATGACCCATTTTAGCAGATCCTGAATCAGTTGCAACGAAAGGGTCCGGCATGACCCGACCCCGGGTCTTATTCCTTGAATCGCTCAGGCCTTTCTCATATAGTTTCCATGCTTCCGTTTGCATGTCCTCCTTTGTCCGGAACCTCAAAGTATGAGAGCATTCCCCCTCTCCGGGTGGAATGAGAGGCCGTTGCCATGGGTGAATCCATCCGCAGATTTCATGTCGAGGAAGAGGGCTTCCTCATAGAAGCCCTTGTGCAGGAGCTCGGCGGCGACCTTCTCCTGTCCGTCTGGGGTGGCGTTGCGCACATCGGGGCCGTGGCCATGGCGCAGCCGAGGCCGAGCCTCGCCGACCCTGATCGTCTGTCCGCCACCGCATCGGTCTTCTGCTACGTCGGGCACAAGGAAGACGGCGTGGTGAAGGAAGTTTCGGAACAACTGGCCTCGGCACTGGGCAAAAAGGTGGTGGTGGCCGCGGGGCTGCACTGGGATCATCTCACGCCGGCGGGCATCGAGCAGGTGAAGAAAAACCTGCAGGCACTGGTGAAACGCATCATCGCGGAAAAGAAACAGGAAGGATCGGGGCATGAGTGATTCCTCCAGGAGGATCGTCGTCGGGATCTCGGGCGCCAGCGGGGTGACCTACGGGCTCGAACTGCTCAGAGTCCTGAGGGACCTCGGCTACGAAAGTCACGCGGTGATCAGCGAGGGAGCACGAAAGGTTTTTGCGCTGGAAACGGGCCACTCACCTCAGGAGGTGGAAGCATGCGCGGCTTTTCTGCACGATCCTGACAATCTTGGCGCCCCCATCTCCAGCGGCTCTTTCATCACCGGCGGCATGGTGGTCATCCCGTGCTCCATCAAAACGCTTTCCGGCATCGCCCATTCGTACAACGACAATCTCCTGGTGAGAGCCGCCGACGTGACGCTCAAGGAGCGGCGCCCGCTGGTCCTGGTAGTGCGGGAGACGCCCCTTCACCTGGGCCACCTGCGTCTTATGGAGGTCGCAGCCTCCAGCGGGGCCGTGATTTTGCCCCCCGTGCCGGCCTTCTATCACAAGCCGAAAACGATCGATGACATCGTGTTGCATACGGTCGGCAAGGTTTTGGACTGTTTGCGAATCCCCCACAACCTTTTCCGGAGGTGGGGTGAAACCCGCTCTTCCGAGCCCGATGGCTGAATCCCGTCGCTGCTCACTGGTGAAACCGCGGTTTCCCAGCGAGGGCGGCGATGGGGGGTTGCGGCGGCATCACCTGATTGATGCCGTGACGCAGGGGCCGGTCCGAATCGTTCCGTCTAAAAAATCATGAAACACGAACCCGATTCTGCAAACCTCCAGAACTCCCCGTGGGGAAAACGCAAATGTGCCGGTGAGGAGTGGAACCACATGGATCGAAGTGAAAAGCGGAGTGTCAACCTCGTTCTGGACAGCGGCACGCCTTTGGTCCTCTGGCAGGAACCGAACGCGGAGGGAATCCGCCGCGGGCTTTTCGTCAGTTCGTACATCTGCAAAAATCCGGAGTGTGACTGCCGAGACATCCGGCTGAGTGCCACCCTCATCGATGATCGTTACACGAACCTGGCCTACGATGGAAAAGCCCTGACATTCAATTATGTCCCCAGGCCGGGTGATCCCCCGGAGAGGCCGCCGACACGGCGATTGTCCGCAAAGCTGTATGTGGATTCGGGCGAGATCGAGATGAGCAGTGACGAACCCGCCGAGTTTCAGGATGCGGAGCTCCTGGAGATGCTGCGGCAGGTGCTGACGCCTCACGACCTTTCGGTCCTGCGGAAACAGTGGCGACGGACCAAGGGAATCGGCCGCGAGGACTGGAGGCAAAAGGACTGGAGTTGGTGGAAGCGGGGAGACATGGTTTCATGGTTTGAGGTGTACCCCGACGACATCAACCTGGTTTTTATGATGAAAGGGAGCACCTACTTGGCCGACGACATGTACTGCATCAATCCGGGCTGCAGCTGCAGGGAAATGGGCTTGATCTTTTCAAGGATCGGCGACGACGGCGTCGAGAACATGGGGGCCGCCCGGGTCGAAATGCCCGATTGCAGATTTTTGGGTGTCATGGGGGAAATGGGTGACGAGAACGCAATTCGGCGGCTATGGAACACTCTTCGAAAGCAGGCGGGGACCTGCCGGACGCTCCGGGATCGGTGGCAGAAAATGATCCCTGTGGGACAGGAAATCGTGCGGCTAAGTGCGCCCAGCAAACCTGAAACCGTCAAGGTGCCGGTCGTCAAGGTGGGCCGCAACGACCCGTGCCCCTGCGGATCCGGAAAGAAATTCAAGAAGTGCTGTCTATGAGGCGAGGCCGCAAAAAGCGTCACAGATTCAAGGATTTATGAACAGGAGGTGAACGCCGTGTCCGTCCCTGAAACCATGCGGGCCATGGTGCTGGAAGTGCCGGGAAAGCCTCTGGAACTGCGGGAGGTCCCGGTTCCACGACCTCGAAACGGGCAGTTGCTGGTCAAAGTGGCGGCCTGCGGGGTCTGCCGTACCGATCTCCACATTGTCGACGGAGAGCTCACGGAACCGAAGCTGCCCCTGATTCCCGGCCATGAGATTGTCGGGCGGGTGGCGGCATGCGGCCCGGAGGTCCACCTCTTTCAGCCCGGCGACCGGGTCGGCATCCCCTGGCTCGGTTCCACCTGCGGCGCATGCCGCTATTGCCGTAAAGGACGGGAAAACCTTTGCGAACAGGCGGCATTCACCGGGTATACCGTCGATGGGGGATACGCGCAGTACACCCTGGCCGATCAGCGCTATGCGTTTCCCATTCCCGATTCTTTCGAAGATGCGCAAGCCGCCCCCCTGTTGTGTGCGGGGCTCATCGGCTATCGCACCTATCGACTGGCCGGGGAGGGAATCGAACGCGTGGGCATTTACGGCTTCGGCGCTGCGGCCCACATTGTTGCCCAGATCATGGTCCACCAGGGCAAGGCACTCTATGCCTTCACGCGCCCGGGCGACCTGGAGGCTCAGTCGTTCGCGCGCCGCCTCGGGGCCGTCTGGGCCGGGGATTCCACGGCTCTTCCACCCGAACCCCTGGACGCAGCCCTGATTTTTGCGCCGGTGGGTTCGCTGGTCCCCGCCGCCCTCCAGGCAGTGGATCGTGGCGGCGTGGTGGTCTGCGGAGGCATCCACATGAGCGACATTCCGTCGTTTCCCTACCGGTGGCTCTGGGAGGAGCGCTCCATTCGGTCGGTGGCCAACCTGACCCGGCGCGACGGAGAGGAACTGCTCGCCATTGCCCCGCAGGTTCCCGTCCGCACCGAGGTGCAAAGCTTTTCGCTTGCAGAGGCCAATGAAGCCCTGGATCGACTTCGAGCCGGCCGCATCGAGGGCGCGGCGGTTCTTCGCATCGACACATAAATGTGATCCCAAATGGTGGGGGAACCGCTGAACTGATACGAGCCGGGATCGAGTTTTCTTCATGGGAATGCGCGGGGACAATCCGACGGGGTCTGAACAACGAGTCTCCACAGAGGGCGGTCCTTGCGGGGGCGACCAGCGAGAAGCCGTTTTTCAGGCGCGGGGCATCACCAAGACCTACCGCATGGGGGAGGTCGAAGTCACTGCTTTGCACCGGGTGGATGTGGACCTTTACGCCGGGGAGTTTGTGGTCCTCCTCGGCCCTTCGGGCAGCGGCAAATCCACACTCCTGAACATCCTGGGTGGGCTGGATGTTCCCACCAGCGGCACGGTGCGGTTTCGCCAACATGACCTGAGCACCTTCGACGACGCGGCCCTCACTCGTTATCGAAGGGAACACATCGGGTTCGTTTTTCAATTCTACAACCTCGTCCCCAGCCTTACCGCCCGCGAAAACGTCGCCCTCGTGACGGAAATCGCTTCCAACCCCATGACCCCCGAGGAAGCTTTGGACCTCGTCGACCTTTCTCAGCGCATGGATCACTTCCCCTCCCAGATGTCGGGAGGCGAGCAGCAGCGGGTGGCCATCGCGCGGGCCATCGCCAAGCGCCCCGATGTGCTCCTTTGCGACGAACCCACGGGGGCTCTCGATGCGGAAACGGGGATCCTGGTCCTGGAAGCCATCGATCGCATCAATCGGGAGCTCGGAACCACCACGGCCGTCATCACGCACAATGCCATCATTTCGGAGATGGCCGACCGCGTGATTTTTTTATCGGGCGGCAGAATCAGCCGCGTGCAGGTCAACGAGAAGAAGACCCCTGTCCGAAACCTCGCGTGGTGACCCGGCCGTGAAAGCTCTGAACCGGAAGCTGTTTCGCGATCTGCTCCAAATGAAAGGGCAGGCTCTGACCATCTCCCTGGTCATGGCCTGCGGGATCGCCGTTTTCACCATGTCCCTCTCCACGCTGGACTCCCTCGAATCGGCCCGCTCGGCCTATTACGATCACTATCGGTTCGCTCATGTTTTCGCGCACCTCAAAAGGGCGCCCAACGCCCTGCAGCAGCGCATGTCGGAAATTCCGGGAGTCTCCCTGGTGGAGGCGCGGGTCGTGGTGGATGTGGTCCTGGACATTCCGGGACTTGACGAGCCCGCGATCGGGCGGCTGGTCTCGATTCCCGAAGACCGTCCCAGCCGGTTGAACCGCCTTCACATCCGGAGCGGACGCACCATCGAACCTGGTCGAACGGGCGAGATCCTGGTCAGTGAACCCTTGGCGGAAGCTCATGGATTCAAGCCGGGCGACGAAATCCGCGCGGTCATCAACGGACGCCTCGACACCCTGAGGATCGTGGGCATCGCCATTTCGCCCGAATACATTTACCAGATTCGTGCCGGCGATATTTTCCCGGATAACAAACGGTTCGGCGTCTTCTGGATGGGCTATGAGGAACTTTCCACGGCTTACGACCTGGAGGGGGCTTTCAACGACGTGGCCCTCGCCCTCATGCCGGGTGCTTCGGAACCCGACGTCCTTTTTCGCCTGGATCGTCTCATCGAGCCGTACGGCGGGCAGGGATCGTTCGGCCGCGAGGATCAGCTCTCCCACCGCCTCATCAGCGACGAAATGACCCAGCTCCGGGGGATGAGCCTCATCATTCCCTCCATCTTCCTCACCATTGCCGCTTTCATCATCAACATCGTCCTCTCCCGGCTCATCAACACCCAGCGTGAACAGGTCGCATCCCTCAAGGCCTTTGGGTACACCCGCTTCGAGATCGGCTTCCACTACCTGAAATTTGCCCTGGCCATGACCGCTGCGGGCTCCTTCCTCGGGATCGGTGCAGGAATGTGGCTGGGGGCCGGCATCACCGAACTGTACGCCCAGTATTTCAGTTTCCCGAGCTTTTCGTACACGATGGATCCACTCATTGCAGGTTCCGCTCTGCTCATCGGCGGAACGGCAGCGGGCTTCGGGGTTCTCAGCGCCGTCCACCGCGCCGTCAGGTTGGCTCCGGCGGAAGCCATGCGTCCGGAACCGCCCGCGAACTACCGGGCCACCGTGCTGGAACGACTGGGCCTGCAGCGAGTGCTGTCTCCACCGGTGCGGATGATCATGAGACAGGTCGAACGGCGCCCCTGGAGGGCCATTCTCTCGTGCCTGGGGATCGCACTCTCCGTCGCCATCCTGGTGGTGAGCAATTTCATGGAGGACACAGTGCGCTACGTGATCGATTTTCAGTTCTACACGGTCCAGCGCCAGGACATGACGCTCACGCTCATCGAACCGAGGAGTGCCGGAGAGGCCCTGAGCGCCATCTCCAATCTGCCGGGAGTCCTGCGTGTGGAGCCGTTTCGGAGCGTGCCCGTGCGACTGCGGCATGAGCACCGCTCCCGTCGCACAGGGGTGATGGGGCTTTCGTCACGGCGGGAGCTCTTCCGCCTGATGGACCTGGACGAGCGGCTTGTGACCCTTCCCGAGGAAGGCCTGGTGCTCTCGGAAAAACTGGCGGAGCTGCTCGGGGTTCGCCCGGGGGATCGTGTCACGGTGGAGGTCATGGAGGGTCAGCGGCCTGTTCTGGAGGCGCAGGTGTCGGCGCTGTTGAGTGATTTTTCGGGAACCTCCGCCTACATGGATCTGGACGCACTGAATCGCATGATGCGGGAGGGGAGGACCCTTTCGGGGGCCTTCATCACGGTGGATGCAAATGATCTGATCCCGCTCTACCGGGAAATCAAAAACACGCCGGCGCTGGCGGGCGCCTCTCTCAAGAAGGCCGCCCTGCAGAGCTTTGAAGAGATCCTTACGGAGAACCTGCTCACCATCAAAGCATTCTACCTGGTCTTTGCGAGCATCATTGCCCTTGGAGTCGTCTACAACAGCGTCCATGTGACGCTCTCCGAACGCAGTCGCGAACTGGCCACCCTGCGCGTGATGGGGTTCACCCGGGGGGAAGTTTCCTTGATTCTTCTGGGAGAGATCGCCATACTCACGGCGGTGGCCATTCCCCTGGGGCTGGCTCTGGGATACGGCCTGGCGAATCTCACGGTCTATGCGCTGGAGACGGAAACGCAACGGTTTCCGCTCGTCATCGAATTCTCGACGTATGTCTATGCGGCTGTGGCCGTGATGGTTGCGACAGTTTTGTCCGGCCTGACCGCCCGTCGCAAAATCGATCGTCTTGACCTTGTGTCGGCTCTGAAGTCTCAGGATTGAGAACGCATGCAACGCTCCACCAAGTTTTTTCTTGCCTTTCTGATCGCAGCGATTGTGGGAATCATTGCGTACGCCGCGCTTCCAAAGCCGGTTCCCGTCGATCTGGTCCCCGTGGTGCGGGGGGCCATGGAAGTGACGGTGGATGAGGACGGCAAAACGCGGGTTCGGGATCGTTACACCGTTTCATCGCCTCTGGGGGGGCGCCTGTTTCGCATCGAGCTGGACCCGGGCGACCGGGTCGAGGCGGGAAAGACGCTTGTGGCGGTGCTGGAGCCTGCCGTGCCGGATTTCCTGGATGTTCGCACCGAGATGCAACTGGAAGCGCACGTCAAAGCGGCCCTGGCTTCACGCGACAGAGCGATCCAGACTCTGGAAAAGGCCCGCGTCGACCATCGCTACGCGGTGACCTCCCTGGGGCGGCTTCAGCAGGCGCATGGGAAAAGGGCCGTATCGCGGCAGGATCTGGAGGATGCCGAGGCGCGGGAGCGCATGGCTTTCAAGGAGGTCGAGGCGGCGCGGCAGGGAGTTCAGGTGGCGGAATTTGAACTGGAGCAGGCCCGGGCATCGCTCCACTTCCGAAAGACCACCTCGCCGGAAGGGGAAGGTCGGGCACGGTTCGAGGTTTTTTCGCCCATTTCAGGGTCGGTGCTGCGCATCCTGCAGGAAAGCGAGGCCGTGGTGGCTGCCGGGGCGCCTTTGTTGGAACTGGGGGATCTCTCGGACATGGAGGTGGAGGTGGAGGTGCTTTCGAGCGATGCGGTCCGGATTCGCCCCGGGGCAAGGGTGATGCTGGAACGATGGGGTGGAGGCGATCCCCTGCAGGGCCGGGTGCGGCGCATCGATCCTTCCGGCTTCACCAAGATTTCCGCCCTGGGGGTGGAAGAACAGCGTGTTTTTGTGGTTGTGGATTTTGTCGATCCCCCTGACAGGTGGCAACTGCTGGGGGATGCCTTCCGCGTGGACGCCAGGATCGTCGTTGCGGAAGCGGGTGATGTGTTGAAAATTCCTACGGGAGCCCTCTTCAGGCAGGCGGGGGAGTGGAGTGTCTACGCCGTGGAGAGGAACAAAGCCGTCCTCCGTCGGGTGCGCATCGGCCTTCGAAACGACCTGGAAGCCGAAGTTATCGAAGGCCTCGAGGAAAACGACCAGGTGATTTCCTATCCCAGCGACCGGATCAAAGACAATGTTTCCGTCACTCCGCGGTCACGCTGACTTGAAGTTTCTTGAAGTCCCGGAATCCGTCTTCAACCGTTCGGGCGATCCGAGGATTTTACCGCTTCTTGAGTCACCATTCAGCTTGCGCTTCCGATGATTTCGATAGGCTTCCACTTCCCGGACGCCGTCATCGAAATCTACTTTCACAATAAGTGAAAAATGCCGGACCTCGAGGAGTCTGATGATTTCCGAGAGCGGCCTGGCATCTCTTGGAATCAGGTCGCGGGCGAAAATAGGGCCAATTCCCTGGGTGAAAAAAAGCAGCAAAAGCGTTGCGACCCATTTTTTTTCATGTGCATTTGCCCGTTGATGTCCTGGGGGATTTAGATATGAGCAGAATTCCGCCGACGCTGACCCACGGCCTTCAGCTTTTGTGCAGTCTCAGGCAGTTTCCCATTCATACCGCACAATATTGCGCTCGTTTGGATCAAACTCAATTCCGATGAGGTATATTCGAGCTGCACGACCACGATATTTATTGCTGTAGTGTCTGAGCTTGATCTGGTCAAGAGCGTCAGTGCCGGCTTTTCCACTCTCCCGCACTTTGAACTCAAATAGAAACACTTTGTCATCAAACTTGACCGTCAAGTCCACTTGACCATGGCTGGTGACGTCTTCGGGGGTGACATCCAGACCCAGTGCTGCGAAATAACAATAAAATATGGATGCGTAGTAGCCTTCGTAGCCGGCCAGTCGATTTCTGCGATACCAGTCATGAGGAATTGAAGAGAAAAAGGCGTGAAAAATCATTTTGAGGCCATCCAGGTCCGTATTCACCAAGGCGTCCAGTAGCGCCGACTGATTCCTGGTTTTGGCGACTCGGTCGAGGGTCAGTTCGCTCAGAAAACTGTTCGTCAAACTGGCCTTGACCTCTAAGTTGGGATACCCCAGAGCATACCTCCTGAAAGCGCCGGTTTGCTCAAATCCCCTGAGGGTCAGGTATCCGGCCTGAAAAAGCAGGGTCTCAGCTGTCATGCTTTCTATGTCAAAGCTGCCGACTATCTCTTCGCCTGCAGATAGATTTTCAATTTGACATATGTTGTATCTTCCCTCGCGAAGGAGTCTGATTAAAAACGTTGGAGTACCGGTTTCGAACCAGTAGGGTCGAAAGTCTAGAGACTTCAAGTACAACAAAACATCGAATGGATTGTAAACCTTCTCACCCAACCAGCTGTACCCATTGTACCAAAGCCTCACATCCTCGAGATTAACCTCTCGCAAACGGTCGGCAAAAACTACCTGGAGCTCTTGCTGAGTATAGCCGCAGATTGAAGAATAGAAGCTAACTAATGTAATGTCTTCCAGGTTATTCAATCCACTGAATAAAGAAACCTTGCTGAATTTTGATACTCCGGTGATGAGGACAAATTCTATATAAGCATCAGAATCTTTGATGACCGAGTATAAGCTTTTAAGTTCTTCTCGAATTGATAGAGCAGTTTCTGATTTTTCTATATTGTCGAGAATGGGCTTGTCATATTCATCTACCAGAATGACGACCCGTTGTCCGTATTTTTTATAGAGAGTATGAATGAGTTCTGCAAAACAGTTCTTAAGGTCTTCATAGGAATAAATCATATCGTATTTTTTTGCGTATTCATTTAGAAAATATAGAAAAGACTGTCTCAGTTCATGAACATCTCTCACTACACCACTGCCAAAACTGATGTGAAGCACAGGATGTTTCTTTTCCCAAGTCCAGTGTTTTTCAAGATATAGACCTCTGAACAATTCTCTTTTACCCTCGTAGGCGGCCTTGATAGTACTCAGAAAAAGACTCTTCCCAAAGCGCCTGGGCCTCGAGAGGAAGTAGTAACCCCCCGTTCGGGTCAATTCATGCACGAAGGGCGTCTTGTCCACGTAATAGTTGTTGCCACTGATCAGTTTTTCAAAATCGTGAATCCCTATGGGCAATTTTTTCATGGGAAACTCATGGAATCTGGTGTTTGGTCATCGAGACGGTCATGACGTTGGGGGTCCTTCATGGGAGACGCTGAAAGAAAAGGATGTGTTTGAGAAGGCAGTTCGAATGACGCGGTGTGGAGTGGGTCAAATGGCGGAAGCGCATGGGAATCGAACCCACCTGAGAACGCCTTCACGCCCTCACACCGGATTTGAAGTCCGGGAGCCCCACCAGTGAGCTTGGCGCTTCCGACGGTGAATGTATACAAAGGGTTCCCTTTTGACAAGGTTTTTTCAGTCTTTCAAATCGGAACCAGTTCGTAGGACTTGGTACCGATGCCGATCTCTTCCGCATAATTCAGTTGATGCTGCCAGTCGATGTTGGGGTAGACCGCTCGCACCTTGTCCAGGTTTGCGGCCGGCTCCCCCGCAATGCACGAAGATTTGAGGTGCGGCTGGGCATTGAGAAGATCCATGGAGGCCTGGTCGATGGCCACAGGGTCCCGGGATGCCAAAATTCCGATGTCCGCCACGATGGGGGCATCGGCAAAGGGATGGCAGTCACAGGCCGGGGAGATCTGGGTGAGAAAGTTGATGTACAGGGACCGCTTCTCCTTCCCTTTGAGGGTTGCCGCCGTGTATTCCACCATCCGCTCCATGAACTTGGGAAGGTCCCGTTCCCAGTTGATGCCCAGAGCCCCTTCCGGACAGGCGTGAATGCAGCCCCCGCATCCCACACACTTCTTTCGGTCGATGGACACGACCTTTCGGATCTCGGGCCTCGGACGCTTCATGTCCTCGGGCCTGTCGACGATGCTGATGGCGTCGTGGGCGCACTGGTCCACGCATGTGCCGCAGGCCACGCACTTCTTGTAGATGATCTGGGGTTCCACCTCGGAATGCTGGGCCATCTTCCCCCGGCGGGAGGCGGAACCCATGCCCACATTCTTGATCGCCCCGCCGAATCCGGCCGCTTCATGCAGCTTGAAATGGGCCACGGAGATCAGGGCATCGGCTTTGGCCACGGCGGATCCCACATAGGCTTCCTTGCAGAGCTTGAGATTGATGGGAACAACGACATCGTCCCGCCCGTCGATGCCGTCCGCGATGATGAGGGGTGCATCCACCACCGAATGGGCAAACCCGTTGAGAACCGCCGTGGTGAGGTGATCCACGGCGTTGCCGCGCGTTCCCACGTAGAGGGTGTTCGCATCGGTGAGGAAGGGCCTGCCACCCAGTTCCCGCACGGCTTCCACGAGGGGACGCACAAAGATGGGGCGCACAAAGGCCGTGTTGCCTCTCTCGCCGAAATGAATCTTGATGGCCGTGAGCCCACGCTTTTTCACCACCTTGTCGAGGCCGGCCTTTTCAGCCAGCCTGCGAATTTTGTCCAGAAGACTTCGAGAATCGGTCACACGGAGATCACTGAAGTAAACCTTCCTCGACATGAGCTGCTCCTTCCCTGATGTTATCATTAGGAAAAATCTTTGACGCGCAGAGGCCGGCCGGACCGTTCTCAGCTGCGGTTGTCCATTGACCTCGTCGACTCTTCCTCGATCTCATTGGGGTGCTCTGCGGGACCCATTTCGCGGTTCCAAAGCATTCAACCCGTCCGGGACCTTTGGATTTCAGTACAGCCGGGCGGAAATGATTGCCCGGATCGGCTGGTTCCCAGGCGCCAGCCTGGGAACCGGTACGCGCTCAAGGCGTTGTGCCCGGGAATACTAGGCCAGCAGGACCGCCAGGATCCCCGTGAGGAATATTCCATCGAATGTGCCCGCGCCTCCGATGGAGGCCACCGGCGCGCGCAGGTGTTTGAGTTTGTCGAGGTGCAGCAGGTCCGCGCCGATGAGGGTTCCCAGCGTTCCGGCGATGTAGGCTGTCGGGGCTGCCCATTCCGAATTCAGGATGAGCGCCGCCAGTGCGGCGACAATGGGAGGGATGAACATGGGGGTCGCGATGCCCATCCCAGGCACCGGGCGCGCCATGCGGTGGACCACGAAGGTGACCACTCCCAGAGCCAGTAGCGTGCGGATGGGATTTTCCGCAATGGTGAGCAGGTAAAGGGACAAGAGACTTGGGATGACGGCGCCCCCCACGTTGATGGCCAGGATCATCTCGTCCCGGTGCTTCCAGGGGGGTGGACGGAAGCGCATGCCGAAATATCGGATAACCTGCAGGTCATCGGGCTCCATTTCGACTTTGATGCGTTTGATGGGAATGTTGATCATGCTTCCCACAATGCAGAGGAAGAGCAGCGAAAAGAGGTACTCGGGAGGAATCCCGAGCCGGGCGAAAGCCCAGGTGAAAATCCCGAACTGAATGAGAGCGAACGCAAAGAAGAGTAGGAACACAAAGATGAATACAAAGAACATGAGGAAGGGAGGATAGAACATGGGGTGTCCTTTCACGAGGCTGGAAACAGTGTTTGAACGGCCTCTGTCAGGGTCGAAAAGCCGCTCCTATCTCCTCCGGAACGCGCAGTTGCTGAATGGTTCAAGGTTTTCGGCAGACTACCATCGAACCTCTCCAGCAACAGCCCCCGGCAGCCCGCGCGTCTCGCTGCCTCCAAATCCGTCGGCCGGTCTCCGATGAACCAGGTTTTGCCGAGATCGATGTGAAAAAGTTCTGCCGCGGCAAGAATCAGACCGGGGGAGGGCTTTCGGCAAAGGCACCCTTCATCGGGTGTGTGCGGGCAGTAAAATGCTGCAAACAGTTCCCCACCGTGTTCCTGGATGGTATGGCTCATGACTTGGTGAATGTCCCAGAAGTCGCTCCCGGCAATGATCCCCCGTCCCAGGCCCGACTGGTTGGAGATGAGAATGGGATGAATCCGCAGTTCCCTGAGAAGGCGGAGGGCCCCGAGGCTCTCGTCATGGAACCGGAACTCTCCGGGTGTTTTCACGAAATCTGGTCGATCCAGGTTCAGGACGCCATCGCGATCGAGCAGCACAAAACGGCTCCATCGGGGCCGGGGGGAATTCAGCCAGATTTGCATGGGATGCACCTTCTCTCCGGGGTCTTCCCCTCGAGCAATGCCGGCGGGAAACGCCCTTTGCCCGGTTTGGGAACCAAACCTGTGAGGATCAGGCCACTCGAGCGGGCAGGCGACACGGAAGCGTCCGGTTTCCCGCGATTTCGAGCTTGCAGGACCCAAAGGAAACAGGTTTCTTGCCTCTTGACTTGTGTGACATATGGATGAAAAATATTCACCCACGATTGTCCAACATCGTGGATTTCCGAGAAGTTGTCCGTCAGCATCGCGATCCACGCTTCGGGAAAGCGGGCGTCCCTTGCAGGAAGATTCCCGCAGCGCAGACATTTCGTTCATTTGACAAGGTATCAAAAAGTTATGAATCTCGCAAAGGAACTTGAAGAGCTGCAAAGATCTCTTCATTACAATTTTAAAAATCCGCGGCTGCTGCTGCAGGCTCTCATTCATCGCTCCTTTGACCACGAGAATCCCGATATCAGCCGGAAGGACAACGAGACTCTGGAATTTCTCGGCGATGCCGTTTTGAGCCTCGCGGTGAGCCATCTCCTGGTGGAGTCCTTTCCGGACTCCAAGGAGGGCGAACTCTCCCGCTTCCGTTCCGCCATCGTCAACGAACGCGAACTGGCGCGCATTGCCCGGGAACTCAACCTTGGACAATGCCTTCTTTTGGGAAAAGGGGAGGAGCTCACGGGGGGCCGCAGAAAGCCCTCCCTTCTTGCGGACACCCTCGAAGCGCTCCTGGCCGCCATCTACCTGGATGGAGGTCTGGACGCCGCGATCAAGGTCGTCAGGCGTTTTTTTCGCGCCTACCTGAGTCTGGGACAGGTGGAGCAGGTCCTCAAGACTCTGGACAAGGACTACAAAACGCAGCTTCAGGAGCTCACCCAGGCCCGTTTTAAGCTCACCCCCGTGTACTATCTCGACGAGGAGCAGGGCCCCGACCACCACAAAATCTTCTTCGTGCGGGTGACCCTGGACGGGCGCATCCTCGCCAGAGGATCGGGCCGCAGCAAAAAGGATGCGCAGCAGGAGGCTGCACAGAAGGCTCTGGAAGCCATGGGACTGGAGGATTCGTGCGAGGACGAATGACTCCGGGGAAGCGCATCTACCCCATATTCCTGCCTCATGCGGGCTGCCCCTTCCAGTGCGTCTACTGCAATCAAAACCGGATCGTTTCCGGATCCCCGATGCAGGCGGGCTTCAGGGATCTGATGGATCGGTGCCTCCGCGAACTCGCCCACGTGGAGACGGCGTGCGCCAACGACCCGGAACCCATGGAGGTCGCCTTTTACGGCGGCACCTTCACGGCCCTCTCCCCGACGATTCTTCATCGGATTCTTGGGGCGGTCAAACCTCTTGTGGCAAAGGGGGTGCTTTCAGGCGTGCGCTTCTCCACGCGGCCTGATTTCATCACGCACGAAATCTGTGAGTTCCTGGCGTGTTATCCAGTCCAAACGGTGGAGCTGGGGGTTCAAAGCTTCGACGACGAGGTGCTCGAAAAAAGTCGACGGGGCCACGATTCCCGGTCGGTGGAAGGGGCTGCGGCAATGATCCGCGAGCGTGGCTGGACCCTGGGGATCCAGCTCATGCTCGGACTGCCCGGAGACACGGCGGAGAAATTTCTGCGGTCGGTTCAGCGAGCCTCCTCTCTCGGTGCTGACCTGATCCGGTTCTATCCGGTCCTCGTGCTGGAAGGCACGGACCTCGCCCGCTGGTTCGAAGCGGGGCTCTACACGCCTCTCCCGCTGGAAGAAGCGGTGGAGTGGTGCGTGCCCGCTTACGACCATCTTGTGAAGCTGGGCCGGCCGCCCATTCGGATGGGCCTGCAGGCCGATGCCCAATTGGAGCAGTCCGGAACGGTCCTGGCGGGTCCCTATCATCCGTCGTTTGGGTACCTGGTGCGCGTGCGGTGGTGGCGGCAGAGGGTCGATGAGCTTCTCTCCCGGCACGACCGTCGGGCGTCGTGCGGGAAATCGTTGACGGTTCACGTCCCGCAGCGTGTGGTGAGCGAGGTCCTCGGTCCCGGACGGGTCAACCTCGGTCACTGGGGCCATGCGGCTTCGAGCGGCAGTGTTACGGTCAAGGGGCATGCAGATTTCAAAGACATGGACCTGAGACTCGAATGGAATTGATTTTCGATGATCCTGGTGAGCCGTGGACTTTTCGGCATCACCGGTTTTCTGTTCACCGGCTTCCATCAGGAAGGTTCGATCACCTATGAGTCAAAAAGAAGTTCAACCGGCGGGCGAGTTCCGTTCCGGCTATGTGGCGCTCATCGGAGCGCCCAACGTGGGGAAATCCACGCTGTTGAATCAATTTCTCGGGCAAAAGATCTCCATCACCGCCCCAAAACCTCAGACCACGCGAAACCGCATCCTCGGGATTCTCACGGAACCCGGTCTCCAGATCGTCTTTCTCGACACCCCGGGAGTCCATCGCGCCAGGGACAAGTTCAACAAACTCCTGGTCGAAACGGCACTCGCCACCCTGAGTGAAGTGGACCTGATCTGTTTTCTTGTGGATGCCACCCAGGCTCACGGAGTCATCGACGCTTTCATCCTCGAAAACCTGGAACATTTGAAGACTCCCGTCATCCTCGCCGTGAACAAAATCGACCTGGTGCGGAAAAAAGAGGAACTCCTGCCCCTCATCGATCGGTTCGAGAAGAGCCTCAAGCCTGTTGCCGTAGTTCCGGTTTCGGCCCTCCAGGGTGACGGCGTGTCCATTCTTCTGGACGAGATCCGAAAAGTCATCCCCTCGGGGCCCCAGTATTTTCCCGACGAATACCTGACCGATCAGCCTGAACGCTTCTTCGTTGCCGAACTCATACGGGAAAAGGTCTTCCGCCTCACGCAGCAGGAAGTGCCGTATTCCGTGGCGGTGACCATCGAGAGCTTTCAGGAGGTCCCCGAAAAGAAGCGCATCGACATCGAGGCCGCGATCCTTGTGGAGCGCGACTCACAGAAGGGCATCATCATTGGCAAACAGGGACAGATGCTCAAGGAAATCGGGAGGCAGGCGCGACTGGAAATCGAAACTTTTCTCGGATGCCACGTGTACCTGGGGCTTTTTGTGCGTGTGCAGAAAAACTGGCGAAAAAATGCCCGGTTGCTCATGGAGTTGGGGCTCCACCCGGGGTCCAATCGGTGAGCCCGCGTTGTGCTCGTTGAAATTAGAAATGCATTCTTGATCAACTGGTTGAGATTGTTAGACGAATCACTGTTGATTCGCGTGTCGCCCGCCACTTCGATACTTCTCAGGAAACAGTTGTCTCTTTGCACTCCATGCCGCCCTTCGATACCCTTCGCTACCTCAGGACAGGCCTCAGGGCGAACGCAGGTTTTTATCGGTTTGTGGTCCTCCAAGATCTTTTTAAGAATCGACTCTTTCTTGTCGGTCAACTTGCCATGCCAAAGCGGGGGTTACTTCGCTCAGGGCGAGCGGGTGTCCGGTTTTGTCATAAACGCCCTGCTCATTGAGCGCAGGTGTCATGCTTTGGATACCTCAGGACGAGTGGACGTCCGCTGGGTCTGTGCCCCTCCAATATCCACGGAAAAAGGGTTTTTCCTGCTCTTGCCCTGCCGTCCCCATGCAGGGCTTGTTGCGTCAGGGTGAAAGGGCAACTGTAATGCGTTCGGGCCGCAGCCTGTCCGGAAGTGACCGTGGTTTACCGCGGCACAGAGCAAGAATCAGATCTTGGCGAGTGCAAGCCTGGAGCATCTGCCTTCAAGGTTCCGTTTCATCCGGAACAGCGGCCAGTTCCTGGATCTGCTCACGGACGAGCCGCATCAGTTCGTCAATTTGTTTGCGGCTGAATTGGGAGGCATCGATGGGTTTGCCGATGTGAAATTCAAGGTGGCGACCGAGGTTGAAATTGAGGGTGCCCGGCGGGAGCACTTCAAACGCTCCGCGAATGCCCACGGGAATGATGATGGCCCTGGTCTGGAGGGCCAGCATGAAGCCCCCCTTCTTGAAGGGCTTCAGTTTGCCGGTGCGCGAACGGGTCCCCTCCGGAGCCACCCACAGGATGATGCCGCTTTCCATCTTCTTGCGCGCCTCTTCCAGGTCCTTGAAAGCCTGTCTCCGGTTGTGGCGGTCGATGGAGATGAATTCCCCCTCCTTCATGCCTGTTCCCCATAAAGGCACGCTAAAAAGCTCTTTCTTGGCAAGCATGCGGATGCTGCCCGGCATGGCGACGAACGTGAAGGGAATGTCGTACATGCTGCTGTGATTGGTCATGATCATGTGCGCGCGGTTCGGTTCGAACTTTACCCCATGAGGATTGATGACCTCGTAGGAAAGGTTCGAGAACTTGAGGAGCTTCCGGGACCACCAGCGGAGCAGTTCGTCGCACTGCTCCCGGCGATAATAGCCTCTCCGGGCGCGGTAGACATTGATCACGGTGATCCAGAAAGTTACGAAGGCGGATTTGGCGGTGATGAGGGCCGATTGAAACTTGGTGGCTTTCATGGGAACTCTCCATAGGGTCTCGGCGTTCCGGCTTCTTGACCTCGCAAGTGGACGGTGCCCTACCGTTACGGGGAAGAATTCCGGAAGATCTTTCACATCTCACTGCGTATTCTTCTTGACGCTTTTTGTCAATCCTTCCGCAGTCAGACGAAAGTCGCAAAGGGCCCTGGTGCTTCAGGGAAATGGAGGAGTGCGCAGCCGCTCGAGAAGCTGTCTCGCCATGTACATCATGAGCACCACTCCCAGAACCAGAACGGCCCACAGAACGATTCTCCTCCAGGGCAGGGGTGTTCTCGAAGGTTTCAAAGCGGCTTCGCCGCCCAGGGTGATGCGCTCACCCAACACGGCGACAAGGGGTTTGAGGAGGCTTTCTCGATGACCTGTTGAACTTTCAAGCAGGGGGATCTCCTGCGACACCGGCAGTCTGTGCACGCCGCTTCCAAAGGCCGGAAGAAACGGCCCGCTCCCCCTCGCCACGAAAATCAGCTTGTTGGCCGACCATCCCAGGCGGATATCCGGAGCCGTTGCGCCCAGTCCCATGGCGCTCCTCTCCTCCACCACCATCTTCCAGTACCGGTCTTTCGTCGAAACGATAACGAAGTCCTCCGGGGTCAATCGCTGCTCCTCGATCCAGAAGTCGTAGACGATGCCCTGGGCTCTCAAACTCCAATCCGATTTTTCCGTGGGCCGCGAGAAGAAGGAGACTGAAGCCATGGAGTTCTTTTGACTGAGCTCAACACCCAGACGGTCGACCGGCAGGAAACCTTCGGTGTCGAAAAGGTATTCGTGGGACTTTTCGGAGCTCCGTCTGCTGGGGACCACTTTCCATTGGCGCACGGGTTCCGGGCTGGTGTCCACGGGTTGTGCCCGGACGCAAAGGAGCGGGGGTAAGAGGTCCGCGGGCAGAAAGGTAAGACGTTTATGGTTCCGCCTCTTGCCACCCAGTCGAATCACATCCTGCCGAAGGTGATGGCCGCCATGACGGATGTCTGAAAGGGTGGCCGCCCAGGATGAAGTCATTTCAGAGGATCATCCGTCACCAAACCGGTTTTTCGGGCGCGGATGGCGCTCCGTATCGACTGGTGTCTCTCTTTGTCGATGGGATAGGTGAAGGCGATGCTCAGGGCCACGATGTTACAGAGGCTCGGGACCAGGGCGTAAAGGATGCGCAGGGTCAGGACCACCTCATCGGACTGCGTTCCTTGCGGAGTATATCCCGACAGGCCCAGGAGGAACAGGGCCGAGCCCACCCCAAAGGCTGCGGCCAGCTTTTTGGCGATGGACCAGATGCCGATGTAGTTTCCCTCCCGGCGTTTTCCCGTGAGGTATTCATGGTAGTCGATCACGTCGGCCTGCATGGAGGAAGGCAGGGCCAGGGTGCCTCCCAGGCCGATTCCCGAGCAGAACACGAGCACCCCGTAGAGGATTTCGTCACCGGCGCCTAGAAAGAAGACCCCCACGAACGCGAGGGTGTTCACCCCCATGGACAGGAGCCACGCCTCCTTCTTGCCAAGCAGCCTGGAAAAATGAATCCAGAAGGGCAGGAAGAGAATCCCTGTGACAAAGTAGAGCAGAAGAAACAGGTCGGCATGCGTCGAGTGGAGAACATACTGCACGTAGTAAAGAATCAGGGTTGCAGGAAGATTGCTCCCGAAGGCGCTGATCACGTACGAGATGAGCAGAATGAGAAACGGCCTGTTGCGCAGGACCTGGCGCAGATCTCCGGTGTCGGTCCACACGGCTGCAGAAGATTGAAATTCTTTTTCCCTCACGCGTAGGGCGCACCACCAGCATGCGGCAGCCACGAGGGGAGCGTAAAGCGCCGCAATCCAAAAAAACTTGGTCTTTTCGCTCTCAGGGTCGGTTCCAAGTCCAAGAAGTCCGCCGATGACCGCGGGAGAAGCAGCGGCCACCAGCGTGCCCGCCAGAAGGAAACCGTCGCGAGTGCCCAGCAGAGCTGTTCGTTCATCATAGTCGAAGGTGATTTCGGGGCCGAGAGCCTCGTAGGGTACCGCCACAACGGTCCAGAACAGAAAGAGTGCGAACAGCCCGGCGCCGAACCAGAGGGACACGGCTGTTGCGGAGAGGGCGGGGGGATTGAACAGGAGCACGATGGCCAGGGCGAGGGGAGGGGCTCCGAAGATGAGAAAGGGACGGCGGCGCCCAAACCGGGAGTTTGTATGATCGGAGATCATGCCGATGAGCGGGTCGCTGACGGCGTCGAAGAGGCGCACCGCCAGGATCATGGCTCCCACGTGGGTGACATTCACCCCCATGACATCGGTGTAGAATTTCGGCAGGTAGACGTAGACGGGGATTCCCACAATCGCCAGGGCAAAAGCCGGAAACGCATAGGCCATCCGAATGGACCAGGGAATTTTTTCTTTGACCATCATCGAGCCTCCTGAGAGGTCGAGGTTCGCATCAACATTCTTTTTGGGCCTGATAGGCCTCGTGACAGCTGCAATTTGAGATGAACTTCATTATATTCATGCCGTTGATCTGTTCTCGCCTTGTTCATGGCTCCACTCGGTCTGTCTGCCCGGGCGATCGAAGCGCTGTTGAGAGGCCGGAGAATCCGAGGCCGGAAAGTCGCGCGACCGAAATTTGCCTCGCGTTTTCACAGACGCAACCAAATGTAAGAACGATCCGGAAATTGTTCAGGTGCTGGGGAAAAATCCATGGAAAATCAATCGAATTTGAGGGTCGCGGTCGTGGGTGGCGGCGTGGCTGGGATCGTCTCCGCTTACCTGCTGCAGCGCCGCCATCAGGTGACCTTGCTGGAAAGAAACGAGTATCTCGGGGGCCACACACACACCATCGAGGTGGATGAGGGAGATGGAAAAACGGTGCCCGTGGACACGGGCTTCATCGTGCTGAACGATCGCACCTACCCGCATTTCAACAACTTTCTGGACCAATTGAAGGTGCGCCGGGAGCCCACGGACATGGCCCTGAGCTATCATTGCGAAGAGACCGGTTTCTGCTATGCCGGCACCGATCTGCAGGGGCTTTTTGCTCAGCGTTCCCGCATCTTCTCCTTTTCTCACTGGCGTTTTCTCTCCCGCGTTTTCCGTTTCGGCCGCGGGGCCCTAAAGCATCTCAGAGAGGGGAGTCTGCGAGGACTCACCCTGAAGGCCTACCTGGACCGTGAACGGGTGCCTTCGGAGGTGGTGGAGCGATACATCGTTCCCATGGCCTCCGCCATCTGGTCCTCTTCCCAGCAAGACATCCTCCGATATCCCATGGAGCCTTTTGCCCGCTTTTACGACAATCACGGACTGCTCTCCTTCAGGCATCGACCCCAGTGGTATTTCATCCGGGGCGGCAGTCACACTTATGTGAAAGCTTTCCTGCGCGGTTTCAAGGGACAGCTCCGCCTGAACGCCCCCGTTGACAAGATACGGCGGGAGCCCGACCGCGTGGTGCTGAAGTTTAAGGAGGGATCCGAGGAATCCTACGACCGGGTGGTGATCGCGGCTCATGCCGACGAGGCGCTGCAGCTTCTTGGAGACCCCTCCCAGGATGAGGCCGCGCTCCTGTCGCCCTGGCGCTACACTTCCAACCGGGTGGTGCTCCATTCGGATCCTTCCGTTCTGCCGCCGGTTCCGAGAGCCTGGGCCGCCTGGAACTGCCTGCGCCCCAGAGAGGGCAATGGATCCTCGGCCATCCCCGTCTCCTACTACATGAACCGGCTGCAGAAACTCGAGACTTCACGGCATTACTGCGTGAGCCTCAACCTGGAAAGAGAGGTGCCCGATCCCCACGTCATCGAGCGGCTCCTCTACACCCACCCCATGTACACTTTTGATTCCATGGGCACTCAGAGTGAACTGACCCGCCTCAACGGAAGCCGGAACACTTATTTTTGCGGAAGCTATTTCGGCTATGGCTTTCACGAAGATGCGGTGCGCTCCGCCGTTCAGGTGGGGCAGCAGTTTGGAATCGATCTATGAATTCGTTGATTTTCAAAGGCTTGGTGGAACACCGGCGCGTCAAGCCACGTCCCAATTCATTCCGTTACAAGATCTACTTCTATGGAATCTTCCTGGACGAACTGACGCTGCTGGATAAGCGTCTCCCCCTATTCGGATACAATCGATTTCGCCCCACATCTCTGCATGACCGGGATTACCTGGATGACTCCACCGCGACGATCGAAAACAAGCTGCTCCGTTTTCTCCGTCGGGAAGGTTGTGCAGTTCCCATCTCCCGGATCCTCCTCATCACGTCGGCTCGCAATTGGGGACGGGTTTTCAATCCGGTCAGTTTCTACTATTGTTTCAACGAGGCGGGGCAAATTGTCTGCATGGTCGCCGAGGTCAACAACACCTTCGGGGAGCGGCACCTTTATGTGCTTTCGCAGCCTGAAAACGGCTCGGATGCTCCTTTCCTGAAGTACACTGCCCCCAAGGCGTTCCACGTTTCCCCCTTCAATGACATGACCGGGCACTACGAATTCCGCTTTTTCCAGCGACCGGCGGAAGAACTGGACATCCGGATCGACCTCCACCGGGATGGGGAAGCGGTTTTCAACGCTCGGCTCTGGGGACGGCCCTCTTCCCTGACGCCCTGGAATCACGCGTGGACGCTGCTCAGGCACCCGGTCATTCCTCACCTCACCATGCCCCGTATTCTCTGGCAGGCGGCCCGGCTGCATTTCGGCAAGGGTCTGCAGGTTTACACCAAGCCCAATCCGAGGAGTCTCATGACCATCCGACGCATCCCGCCCACTCCGCTGCAGCGCAAGTGCATGAAAGCCGTGACGGGCATGCTGGATCGAGTGGATACCGGACGGCTCGATCTGGTTCTTCCCGACGGAAAAACCCTCACGTTCGGGTCCTCAGGAAATGGAGCGCGGGCCCATTTGAAAGTGAACGATTACCGGTTCTTCTCCCGGGTCGCGCTCCACGGGGACATCGGCTTCGGAGATGCTTTCATGCAGGAAGACTGGGACAGTGACGATCCCACCGCTCTCCTGGAACTCCTCATCCACAACCGAGACCGGCTCGAGGACGGCAATCTGACCGTGTCCACCGTTTCCAGGGCTCTTCAAACACTTCGGCACTGGAGCCGAAGAAACACCATCGCCAGGAATCGCCGAAACATCGAACGGCACTATGACCTGAGCAACGATTTTTTCGCTCTTTTTCTCGACCCGAGCATGACGTACTCCTGCGCACTGTACAACAATGACCAGGAAACGCTGGAGCAGGCGCAGAGAAACAAACTGGAGGCTCTGATCGAAAAGGCGCGCATCCGAAGCGAAGACCACGTCCTCGAGATCGGGTGCGGATGGGGGGCGTTTGCCATCGAGGCGGTGAAGCGGACAGGGTGCCGGGTCACGGGGATCACCGTCTCCCGGGGTCAGTATGAGTGGGCCTCAGAGCGTGTGAAGCATGAGGGTCTGCTGGACCGGATCACCATCTTGTTTCAAGACTACCGTCACGTGACGGGCTCCTTCGACAAGATCGTTTCCATCGAAATGCTGGAAGCGGTGGGACATGAATATTTTGGAATGTTCTTCCAGTGCTGCGAGAGACTGCTTAAGCCTCACGGGCTGGTGGTCCTGCAGGCGATCACCATCCCCGACCAGCGCTACGACAGTTACCGCAGGAACAGTGACTGGACCCAGAAACACATCTTCCCGGGAGGAATCCTTCCGTCCCTGCTGGTTCTCTCCCGAGCCATGGAGAAGAACTCTCGTCTGATCCTGGAGGAGCTGAAAAACATCGGCCCTCATTACGCGCGCACGCTGGCCGGGTGGCGGGCGAATTTTCTGGAAAACGAGGAACGAATCGCTCAACTGGGCTTCGACCGGGAATTCCGGAGAAAATGGCTCTATTACCTCTGCTACTGCGAAGCCGCCTTTTCCACCCGAACCCTGAGCGACCTCCAGATGGTCCTCACCCGGCCCAACAACAGGAGCCTGGGTTTGCTGAGCAAATTTTGAAGGACCTCAGGACCTTTTGCGCATGAGATAGTGAGCCACCAGCCACTCCTCCCCGCCGTGTGTGGCGAAAAGTTCGGCGCACGCCATGAAGAAAATGCGCCATCGCTGAAACCAGAGCAAGGCCCTGGCTTCGCCGTATGCCTGAGCGAGGATGGGGAGAATTGCGTCCCTCTGCTCGTCCAGCTTTTGGAGCCAGGCTTCCGCGGTTTTTTCGTAATGCGTGCCGTTCACCCGCCAGTGATTTTCCAAAACGAGATCGTCCTGGAAATAGAGGACCAGGTCGTCGGAGGGCATCATGCCTCCGGTGAAGAAATACCGCCCCATCCAGTCGTGCTCGCCTCGGGTTTCGAAAAGGTACGGAAGAGATCGGTGCACGAAAACGTGCATGAAAAATTTGCCGTCGTCTCTGAGCCACCCCGCCACCCGGCGCAGGAGTTCTCCCCAGTTGCGCATGTGTTCGAACATTTCGATGGAAAGCACGCGGTCGAAAGATCCCTCGGCCTGAAAATGGTTCATGTCGGCGGTGAGCACCTGGAGGTTTGCCAGCTTCATGGCCTCCGCCCGGGCTCGAATGAAGTCTCCCTGCGGGCGGGAGTTGGAGACGGCAATCACCTGCGCAGCGGGATACTTTCGAGCGATCCAGAGGGAGAGCGAGCCCCAGCCGCATCCGAGTTCCAAAATGCGCATGCCGTCATCCACCTGGGCCCTCCGGCAGGTGAGGTGCAACATGGACTCCTCGGCACCGTCCAGGTCCGTCACGCCGGGGGGCCAGTAACAACCGCTGTATTTGAGCCGGCGTCCCAGGACTTTTTCAAAAAACTCCGGAGGCAGCTCGTAGTGCTGTTCATTGGCCCGGTCTGTGGCAAGGGCCACGGGGTTCTTTCGCAGCAGAGCCACAAACTTCATTTTGGCATCCGCAGCGGCCTCGAAGGATTCGGGACGTTCGTCTCGCAATCGTTTCCGGTTGAGCAGGCGAATCCCGAAGCGAATAAACCGGTCGGGCAAAACGCCTCGTTCCGCCCAGTGGAGGGGCAGCTTCATCGTGCATCCTTCTTGGGAAACCAGGGGAGGAAGGCGGAAGTTCGCCTCCTGTAGGCGGCATAATCCGGCCTCCTGTCCGTGATCGTCTTCTCCAGGAGCGTGACGCCCGAGACCTTGAGCAGAAGCAAGGTGATGACGAGCGGGCTCACGATGACCCAGGCCATGTGCGGGTCGTTGAGCGCGAGAAAATAAAATCCCCACCAGATGAGCGTCTCGCCGAAGTAATTGGGATGCCTGGAATAGGCCCACAAGCCCTGGTCCATGACCTTGCCGGCGTTGGAAGGGTTGGACTTGAAACGGGCAAGCTGTCGGTCCGCGACCGACTCAAAAAGAAACCCTGCCGTCCAGAGGGAGACCCCCACCAGGTCGATCCAGGTGAAATGCGCCGAGGTCTCAAAGCGCTGAGCGGCCTGAACAACCAGGGACACCACCCAGAGGATGATGCCCTGAAGGAGAAAAACGGTGAAGAGGCTCACAATCCAGAACCGCTCGCCGTGAGCGGCCCGCATAGCCTGGTAGCGATGGTCTTCATCGCATCCCCAATTGCGGAAAAACAGGTGCATGGAAAGCCGCAGTCCCCACAGGGTGGTGAGACTCGCCACGAGAAAGCGTCTCAGCCCGCTGCCGGCTGCCAGGAAGAAGGTGACCCATGCCACCAGGACGAATCCCAGTCCCCAAAAGATGTCCACGATGCTCGCATCTCTCCCGGCAACACTGAGAATCCACACACACAACATGAAGACGATGACTGCCCCTAGGTTGATGAGACTCATTGGCAGGAAGCTCAGACTTTCCATGAAACATCCTATTGTGAAAGATCGAAGTGTTCCGGAAAGGGACGAACTGTTGCCGCAACCCGCCGTCTCAACCAAAACCCAGCAACTGGCTTTTCACCGATTCGCTCAAGGGCCTGGGACCAAGCCACATGGAAAAGACCGCAGCGGCAAAATCTTCACCCTCGAAAATCCCTCTGGAGACGCCATTGAGTGTCAGTTCGGTCCCACGGCCGGGGACATAGGTGAGGGCGTACCGGTCTCCGGCGCGGATGTCTTCATAGGCCGCGTTGAGCGCGTCGATGCGGGGCTGAAGCCGCTTCAATTCGGCCGCATCCAGGTTGTCGGCCAGGAGCCGGTTGGTGAGCTTCACAAAATCTTGAGCCCTGATGTTTTGAAGGTATTCGATTTCCAGCCGCTTGGGCGTGTCACTCAAAACCCTTGCGGACGGCACGTTCTCGGGCAGGTACAAGCCGGCCACGCTGACTTTCACAAAATGCAGGTAGCGCTTCAGGCTCACTCCGCGGAGGGCCAGTTCATGGTCGCCGGCGCGCAGGCTGCCCGGGAAATGAACACCCTCCACCAGGGACCCTGAGGCGGCAGAGGATAAAATAAACAGCCCCGCAATCACCAGGGCCGGGATGGTCATCGTGTGCTTTGCTCTCATGGCATGCCTCCGTGCGAATGAAGTCGGATGCAGGATATTGAAAAGGCTTGTGCGAATTGCATGCACCTTGTACTCCACCAGACAGAAATGAACGATCGCCGGGATGATTGCTTCCCAAGAGGTTCCGGCGGGTGTCCGGGTTTCCCTCTGCATGGGCCGCCTGCCCCATGGACTGTGCGGAAGTGACGCCCTGAGTTCATGGAAACTATGCTCTACGGGGCTGCACCGGGTCTTTTTTTACCGCATTGCTATATATAAGATCTCCCTCGGAGGTATGCCAAGGGTTCGCAATCAAAGGGACTGCCGAGTCGGATGCACCCCGGCCCGTTCACAATCCCTATCCGTGCACGACCTCGCGGGGACATTTAGAATTGAGGGGCCTTTGAGCTGTTTGAGGTTCTGTCGACAAGGGGAAGCTTCGAGGGGATCGGTCGGCGAACAGGGCAACCGAGGCGTTCGCCGGTTCAAACCCGATCCTTGGTCTGGGAATGCTGTCCGCCCCTTGTGCCGGGTTCATCCGGCAGGGAGGTTCCTCGATCACCGGGGAGCGGACCCTTGGTCAGGAAAGGATTCCTGACGCTGTTCAGTTGGTGTGGCCGGCCGGGGGAACGTGAGCACAACAGGCCGGAATTTTAAGAGTTTCCTCAAGATGTTCCGGAGGAGACATTGCTGTCTGCGAGGAGCCTCAGGACATTTCGCCCGGCGATGTCGAGTTTGACCTCCTCATCGAGGGGCAGCCGCATCACCTTGCGCAGTTCCGACCTGGGATCCCCGAAGGGGAAATCGGATCCGAACATGAGCCGTTCATGTCCAAACCTCTGGATGTAATCGAGGATTTCCGAGCTGCCGGCCAGGCTGGTGTCTGCATACACATTGGGTTTTTCCCACAAACCTTCGGAGCGGATCCGGCTGTATCCGCCATTGAGGCCTCCCAGGTGGGGGATGATCACCTTTGCCCCCGCAGCCCATTCTTCGATGAATCGTACGGTGTTGTGAAGCTCTTCCTCCAGGACTGTGGGCATGTTGCGACGCCGGATTTCATCGATCGCGGCTTTGCACCGGGGGTTTTGGTAGTCGTAGAGGGGTTCGTCGGCATGCCGGTGCCATTTGATGCCTTTGTGCTGCGGAGAGAGATCCTCGATGGCGAAGTCGTTCCAAATGAAGAAGTAGGGGAAGACCCAAAAATCCTCGCTGCCGAGGGAGAGGAGGTATTCGTTGGACTCGCGCCGCGCGCGCTGCCATTCGGGTGTATCTTGGAAGTTCATGTCGTAACGGTCGTAGATTTCTATGACGGGGGAAAACATCACCGCACCGCGGATTTCGCTGCCGCGAACGTGGGAGAGATAGTCCTCCAGAGACTGGGGCGGAAACCTGTCCTGAATGCCGCAATGAGCGTGGGCGTCGATGATTCGCATTTCCATTCCGTGCTCCCTGTTTCGTCCTTGAGGTGGGTTCTGGAGTGATGAATCGGCCCGGCACCTTTGCCGAAACGCGTGTGCTTCGGTTTCCCGGGGCTCGCTGCTGATTTGACGGTGCGCCTCGAGTAAAACGGTTCGTTGTCGCGGTTCACAGCACATCGGATGGGCGGAGGCTCGTCCTGGGTCCCGTGAGCCTCAGCCACGCCTGACTTCCGCCCCGAAGGAATTTCTCCCCCGAAGGAGAGGCAGTGCTGGAGCGCCGATCATGGCTTCGTGGCCGATGGATCGTGTGTTATGCTGTGTGATGACTTTACAGGATTCATCCCGGCATGAAAAGGACGTAACAGGCTTGGAGTGCCCATCGGTCTCCCCAGAGCGAGACAAGCCCGGCATCCGCAGGGCATGGGGTGCGAAGAGACAGCTCTTTCTTCAGAGATTTTGTAGGGCAGACGGAAAATGAGTTTTCTGTCCGAGGTGAATCCTCTTTTGCAGGATAAGTGGGCGAAACGTTCCAAGGGGCCGTTGTTGCGGGAGAAAGGAGGTGAACATGGAGTTGAAGGAGCAGAAAGTCATGGCGGTGCGGGAATTCATGATCAAGTCTTTTCCAGACTCTCAGGTCAGCGTGGAAGATAATCCGGGAGAGCGGTGCCAGGTCGTCTCTGCCAAACTTCAGGGAGTCGTTTACACGGCGATGGTCCGCGATGAATTTCTTGAACGGCACTCGGCTGCAGAAATCCCTGGAATACTCGAATCTTTTTTTCTCGTAGAACACCTCAAGGATATGCCGGGGACCCCTTTCGTCGTGACGCTGGAGGGTCTGCAGCTGCAGTATGCATGAAGCGCATGATTTTCAGGGCGTAGATCATGAAATTCGCCGCAGCTTGAGCGACACGCGACGCGGTGGTGGCTCAATCCGACAGGGCGGGGACCCGCAGGGCCTGCAGCCCGGGGGAAGGGTTTGCTGCAATAGAGCCGGCACCGAAGGGACTGGCTTCAATTGAGCGGGAATTCTTTGAGTCTGGACTCGGTCGGCTGGCTCCGGCCCGGCAAGTATTCGACTGCATGGCACGCGTGCAAATCCACCGAAACCGGCTGGGGTTGAGTCGAGTGGCAGCATCATCTCAAGAGGGTCAACCCTCGGAACTGCAAAGGTCTCTGAAAACCGCGTTGGGATTGATCAAGGGGTCGCACACGCATTTCGGGCAGAAATACGCGGGCCACACGCAGCCACATCCGGACCCGATCAGCTCGAACTGGGCGCAGCGTTCACAAACCCAATCCAAACACCCCGCACAGGGTGTAAAGGACTCCGCGGAGCAGCAGACACATTCAGGATTCATTTTCAAACCTTTTTTCAGTGAATTAGATTTATTACATTATTAAGGTAACCTATCGAACAGGCTCAGACAGGCCTGCCCGGCCGCAACGGGCAAGGCCGTTCACCAGACTTGTAAAGCCGGGCGCAAGTTCTCAGCCCCTTGCTGGTTCCCAGGCTGAAGCCTGGAAACCAGCCGGTCTGAGCCGATCATTTCCGTTCGAGCGCACTGGGGAGGTCAACATATGAGCCTGATTTCACGTGTTTTTATAGCCGTCGTGATCCTGCTTTCTCATCTTGTCATCTTCTTTCCCATGGCGGAATTGTTCCTCGCCTACATCATTCTTTTCAACCCGCCCTGGTTCAGAGATTTTCTCAACGGGTTGTCAAGGCCTGCCGCACAATAAGCCGATTGAAGCAGGATCACCCGGACATTGCTGTTTCCGAGGAATCAGAACTTCGGGTCAGGAGCAACCCCTTTGCATGCTGCATAGCGAAGATGCCTGTTGCGGCCTTGTCCAGGATCTTACCCCTGTGCGTCGTGATGCGGAAGGAAAGCAGGGGTCGCCAGACGGGCGTCGTCCAGGTAGGTGGCGACCAAAGCACCCTTTTCCAATTCAGGCAACTCGCTCGGGTGGTAGGGGATGCAATGGACTGCATGATTCTCGAAAAGCGGCCGGACTTTTTCGAAGACCTTCCTCTCTTCTACGAGGTCGAAAAGGAGCGTGATCGATTTTCTCATAACAGTCCCCCGACAGTCCAAAGCCACGGCGTAACGATTTCTATCATCTTCAAACCTTTACCCCAGCATCACCAGGCTTGCGGCCATGATGAGCATGCCCGCGAGAAGGCCATACAGAGAATCGTGCCCCTTCCCGTAAGCGCGAGAAATGGGCAGGAGTTCATCGAGGGAAATGTACACCATGATGCCTGCGACGCCCCCAAAAAGGAGGCCCATCATTTCCCCGTTGAGGAAGGTCCTCAGGACGAGGAACCCTGCCAGGGCGCCTGCCGGTTCCGCCAAACCGGATAAGAGGGACCATCCGAATGCACGGCGCCGGCTTCCTGTGGCGTGGTAAATGGGCACGGAAACGCTGATTCCCTCGGGAATGTTGTGGAGGGCAATGGCGATGGCGATGGCCAGTCCCAGGGCGGGATCTTCGTAGGCGGCCAGAAAAGTGGCCAGACCTTCGGGAAAATTGTGAATGCCGATGGCCAGGGCGCAAAAGATGCCGGTGCGATGGAGCTGCTGAGGATCGGGTGCCGGATAGATGATGCGAGTGCCACCCGCCGGCTTGGGGCCCAGCCGCTGCAGTTCGAACTGGGACCGCGTTTCATGCGGATTTTCCAGCGTCGGGATCAGGCGGTCGATGAGAAAAATCAGGGCGATTCCCCCAAAAAAGGAGAGGGGCATCAAGAGGCGGGCCGCGTCCTCTCCCCGTGCCGCCGTGAGATAGTCCGTCGACTTGGCCAGGATTTCCACAAAAGACACGTACAGCATGACACCCGCTGAAAAACCTGTGGCCCAGGACAAAAACCGGTAGTTGGTCTGCTTGAAAAAGAAAGCAATGGCGCTCCCGATGCCCGTGGACAGGCCTGCGAAGGTGGTGAGGCCGAAGGCGATCCAGAAGTTGCTGTCGTTCAAAAGGGTTCTCCTTTGAGA
>CAZZHS010000047.1:0-33126 GCA_964654275.1 uncultured Syntrophobacteraceae bacterium | reverse complement strand
CCGCGATGCGTTGAGGACGCACTCCCGCTTTACAAGGTTCAAGGAATCTTCAAGCGCTTTGTTTTCCATGTTATTTTAATAAACATTTTCAATTTGCAGGAACCCATCCAAAGGAGAGCTCAGCCTTGTTTCCCCATTTCACGTTGCAACTGCCCGGGTGGATTGAAGCGTTCATCGAGGACCCCGAACGAACCTATGGCACCCTCGAGGAGAGAATGCGCCTGGTCATCGGCCTCTCAAAGCGCAATGTTGAAGAGGGCACAGGGGGACCTTTCGGGGCGGCGGTGTTCGATCTCTCCACCAAGAGGCTCATGGCCCCCGGCGTCAATTTGGTCCTCCACCTGAACTGCTCGGTGTTTCACGCAGAGATGGTCGCTCTTATCCTGGCGCAGCGGATTTGTGGCAATTATGACCTGGGCGCCGACACCGCCAGGCCCGTCGAACTGGTGGCAAGCACGGAACCCTGCGCCATGTGCCTGGGAGCGGTCCCATGGGCGGGCGTCACAAGACTGGCCTGCGGAGCGCGGGGGGACGACGCTCGAAACATCGGCTTCGAAGAAGGTCCGAAGCCGGCAAACTGGGTTCAGTGTCTGGAGGAGCGGAACATCGCCGTCGTGAGAGATGTCCTCCGGGAGGAGGCATGCGCCGTCCTGCGCCATTATGTGGCGAGCGGGGGCCTCATCTACAACAGCCGTGCCCAGGACCTCTTTTGCGGGCGATGCCCGTCATGAATCGAAGGATCCATCGACCAGCATGATTCAAATCACTGAAAGCATCTCCATCGACGAGTCGGAGATCGAGGAAGATTTCATTCTCGCCTCGGGCCCCGGAGGCCAAAACGTCAACAAAGTGGCCACCGCCGTGCAGCTCCGCTTCCATGTGCTGGCATCGCCCTCCCTTCCCGAACCTGTGCGCCAGCGCCTCTTGAAGCTCGCACACAATCGCATCACCAGGGAGGGCGTACTCATCATCACAGCCCGCGCTCACCGGACTCAGGAGCAGAACCGAAGGGAAGCGCGGGAGCGCCTGGCTTCTCTAGTCGCTGAAGCGGCCATCCCCGCCCGGCCGAGGATCAAGACCAGGCCCAGCCGAGCGGCGCGGGAGAGGCGACTCGAAAACAAGCACAAGCGGGCAAACCTCAAGAAATCGAGAAGGGAGATCCCCCGCGACGATCATTAGCCCTTCAAGAAATTTTTCAGGGAAGGTGACTCCCCTGGAAGCAGGGGATACACACAGTCCTCACCCCGGTAGTTTCTCACCACCATGACCTCCTCACGGATTTCACGTATGCAGTGGGGCAGCAGGGGAATTTTGCCCTGCCCTCCGGGAAGGTCGATGACATATTGCGGCATGGCAAGCCCCGAGACGTGATTCCTGAGTTTCTGCAAAATTTCCAATCCCCTGCTCACAGGGGTCCTGAAATGTGCGGTGGACCGGGTCAGGTCCATCTGGAGGAGGTAGTAGGGACGCACCCGTGAAGCGAGGAGGCTCTGGAAAAGCTCGCCCAGAATTTCCGCTTCGTCGTTGACACCCTTCAAAAGGACTGTCTGGCTTCCCAGGGGAATTCCCGCATCGGCGAGACACTCGCAGGCTCGTCTGGCCTCGCTGTTGACCTCGCGGGGATGGTTGAAGTGGAGGTTCACAAAAACGGGGTGATGCCGGGCCAGGAGCAGCGCCAGCTCGGACTCGATCTTCTGGGGCAGGACACCGGGAATGCGACTGCCGATGCGGATGATCTGCACATGGGGGATGGACCTCAGGGATGCCAGGATTCTCTCCAGCTTTTCCAACGGGAGCAGAAGGGGATCCCCCCCGGAAAGGAGCACGTCCTTGACCTCCTCGTGGCAGGAGATGTAGCGAAGCCCCTCCTCAAAATCGTTTTGGGAAAACGGGACCGGATTTTTCCATCTCCGCTTGCGGGTGCAGAAACGGCAGTTCATGGCGCATTCATGAGCGACCAGCCACAATACACGATTGGGATAGCGATGCACGAGATTGCGAACAGGGGAGAGCAGTTCCTCACCCAGGGGATCTTCGTAGCCGTCGTTGTCTTCCAGTTCAGCGATGTCGGGCAACATCTGCCTTCCGATGGCATCCCGGGGATGTTCCATGAGACGGGCAAAGTGGCTGGTGGTGCGAAAAGGAAACCGCTCCACCACTTCTTGAAGAAGCTCACCCTCCAGACATTGCGAGGGGATCAATGGGTGTGGATCAGTCATGAACAGTTCACAGGAATAGGGTGGGCAGTTTGGAACACGGGCGGAAACCCTTGAAATGAGCTCGGATTGAATCAGATCAGACGCCGGGCCTGGCGGGCAGGGAGATTTTTCGTTTTTCTTCCTGAGGGTGCTGCCGGTAAAGAATGGCCATGTTGCCGACCAGTCCGATCTGCTCGCTGTCCAGCCTGTCTGAAATGGATTGGGCAAACGCTTTCTTTTCCTCCTGGTGGTCCAGAAATTTAACCTTGATGAGCTCGTGGGCGAGCAGAGCCCGGTCGATATCGGCAAAAACCTGTTCCGTCAGTCCGTTTTTGCCGATGTGGACAATGGGTTTCAAATGGTGGGCCAACCCCTTCAAATATTGCCGTTGAGTGCTGTCGAGAGGAGTCATGGATTTTCCTTGTCGAAAGTTCCCTCTTTTTTTTCATGAGGCGACGAAACACAGACCGGGGTGACGGGAGGAAGTCCTCCAGACTCAGCTAAAACTTCCAGATGCCTTTGACGCCTATGGCCTTGTTTTCCAGCAGGCCGTCGTCTCTTTTCTCATAATTCTCTGTGGCGTCTTCCACTACCGGATCACCCGGTTTGCCCACGCGGAGTTTGATGTCCTGCCGCGCGTCACGATGCAGGACGCCGGGGTCGGGAGTGCCAGGGACCCTGGGCGGGGGCGGACTCGCACAGCCGGCAACGATTAAAGTACAGGCCATCAAAATGATGCCGAGGACAGTTCCAGCAAGGGAAGTTCCGGATTTCATGCTCAACACCCCTTTCCAAAACGTCAAGAATGCAGCGCGCAGCAAACGTCGCTTTTTCCGCGACAAGCCCTCAACGCCCCAGGATTCACGAGCCTTCCAGCAGTCCGGCGGGGAAAAATGCATCGTCAGCCGCGACGAAGCCCCATGCAGATGGAAGTTCGCGCGAGGCGCACAATCCAATCCCTGAGCATTGCGCTCAAACAATTAACTCAATTCGCTGGAATTTTCCAGACCTCTGATGAGGAAAACCCTGAGACGCAACCTGCCTTCATGCCTCTGCCTGGGGAGTCGCCCGCCTTGAAAAAAAAGTTGACAGCGCGGGTTTATTTGGGTACTAAAGACACCACCCACGGCGAGGTAGCTCAGTCGGTAGAGCAGTGGACTGAAAATCCTCGTGTCCTCAGTTCGATTCTGAGCCTCGCCACCAGAAGATCAAGGGATTGCGGCCCACAAGGCTCAATCCCTTCTTCTTTTTTTAACGCAGATCTCCTGATCCCTCGGCTTCAAGATCCCGGGAGCCGGCTTCATTTATCATTATTACAATTCCTCCCGATTACAATTCCTCCCGCTGACCGTGTTGCGTGTGACGGAGTCGCCGGCTTCCGAACGTGCCGCAAACTGTGGCGCGGCCGGATTGGATCAGGCAGCGGGTTGTGCACCTTCTTTTTAAAGTCGTCCGTATGGCAACAGCAAAACCAAGGGATCCGCCTTCACCGAAACGGCCAAGAGCGCACTTCATCGGATCGTCCCCGCAAACAAATGTGCCCCGGCTTACTCCCCCTGCAACGGGCGCCCCTGCGACCTTCACGGCTTCATGGGGAAAGTTCGCGTCTTTTTTCACAACAAAATCAGCACCAAAAGATCTTGACTGATCTGCCGGCAGTTGGTATCAGGAATTGGGTGAAAACGATTTCCTATCATCCGGTCCTTCCTTCGAACATCCGGAGGTCGGGACCCGCTCTGCCGAGCGACAGGGTGGATTTCGTGCTCTGGAGAAAACCCCTTCATCATCAATCTCATCTCAGTGAGTGCCCAGTATCAAGAGCGCCACTCCACTGATGATGTGTGTCCATAACCTGCCGGCACTCTATGCCTTGGCGGCATTCAGAGCAAATAGAGTCGATGCTCGCCTTGAACGAACCGCGGGCGACCCCGCGTCTCACTCCCTTATTGATGGGAGCGAACGGCCGGAGGATCGCGGTCCCTGCATGGGGATCGCTCAGGAAAATGATCGGAGTGTGAAAAGGAGAGAAGATCGCCAACCTGTCGGCGATGTAAATTGTCATTCTCGCACCCTTTGACGGCCGGACCCGGTCTGTTCCACCAGGCTCAACCAAACGGTGCGGGAAGGGCAGCTGCTTCTTGTCCTGGACGATCTCCGCCGAAGGGGAGTCTCACAGAAACCCTGAGGCCCGAGGAGTCGCCGGGAAAAACCAAAAACTCTGGCGAGAGAGAGGAGTGGCTTGATGGCAAAAGCGACCGAGTATGATTTCTGGAAAATTTTCCCGAGGATGCCGAAGAAGGTAACAATTGGAGACATTACGATTCGTGACGGTTTTCAACATCACGAGAAATTCATCTCCACAAAAGCAAAAATATTCTATGGTCAGGAACTCATTCTGGCCGGCTGCCGTGAACTGGAAGTGACAAACCTGGGCGCCGTCACAACGACACCCCAGTTCGTCGACGCGGACGAGGTCATGCAGGCCATGCGCAGTGACGAGTTCAGGAAGCGTGCCGCCCGCCGGGGCATCGACATTGACAAGGATGTGACGCTCACCTGCGTCACCATTCGCGAGACGGCTGTGGACCGCGCCATCGAGATGAGGCAGAAGGGTTACGGTCCCGACCGCATTCTCATGATGGTTTCCACGGACGAGGAACATCACTTCGCCAATTCAGGCACGACGCTGCCCAATTACTGGAAGGAAGCCGAACGCTGCATCAAGAAGGCTCGCGACGCGGGCATGAAGATGTGCGGCACGGTGAGCACCATCTGGGGAAGCCCCATCAGCGGCGCCACCAAGTTGGAGGATGCCGTCGAGTTCACGAAGCGCTGGTTTGAAATCGGCGCCCACGATATCGAGCATGCCGACCACGATGGTTCGGCCAACGCCGCCGATGTGTACCGGTACTTTTCGATGATTCTTGATGCCATGCCGAACCCGGAGGCGCACCTTTGCCACCTGCACGAGACGAAACGCGTCGCGTCTGCATCCATATTGGCTGCTCTCCAGGCGGGCATCTGCCGTTTCGAGTCGACGCTGGGCGGCCTTGGGGGCCAGCCGGCGAATTTCCTCGATGACTGCCCCATCAAGGGCACCGGCGAGTACTACTATAACGATCCCCGGTACGTCGGTCTGATCTGTACGGAAGATCTCCTCGTCCAAATCGACGAACTGGGCATCGAGCACGGCTACGATGTGGACCGCATTCTGTGGCTCGGCCAGAAGCTTGAGAAGACGGCGGGCATGCGACTCCGTTCGGAGGCCGTCATCAATGGCCGGACACAAAAAGAAGGGCATCCAAAGTTCGCTCGCCCGGGACTGGGCAAAGCCAAAGAAAAGCTGGGCGAGAAGCCGGGCGCCAAGCTTCCCGAGGGCTGGGGAGAAAAGGCGGTTCTACCTGAGAAGTACGGTCCCGACGATCCATTCTGGAAAAAATAATCAGCCACATGCCGGCAGGGGGAGCGACAAGCTCCCCCATCCTTTTTGTCATTCAGATCGTCTCGAGCCATGCCCGCTGCGAAGCCGGTGTCTGGCGCCGCTCTCAAGAAATAACTGTATCTTGTTACGCCATACCGCCCTTCCCTGCCTCAGGGTGAAGACCATTGGGAGCAAGATGGAAGCACTCGGCGCCCATCCGCTCACAACGTGATGGACATGATCCGATAAATACGAATGCCGGCCGGGGTGTAGACCGTGACCTCCTCCCCTTCGAAGCGTCCCATGAGACATCGCCCCACGGGAGAATGCACCGAAAGCTTGCCCGAAGAGACATTGGACTCGTAGGGCCCGACCAGTTCGTATCGAAAGGTCTCCCCGGTCTCCATGTTCTCAATCTCCGCAATGGTGCCGAAGCCAACCTGCCTCAGGGCGAATTTCCTGCCCACAAAAACTTCGCACTCGCGAAGTTTCTCCTCCAGTTCCTGAATCCGCCTCATGACCGAGCCATGGCGCTCTCTGGCGACCAAATACTGCTGATTGTCGGCCTTTACGCCAAAGCTGCGGGCCTCCCGCAATTCTTCAATGGCTTCAGGACGCACGACGCCCCTCAAATGAGCCAGCTCTCTCAAGAGCCTTCGGTAGCCCTGGCGGGTGATGGGCACTTTGTCCATGATCGAAACAGTCAAAGGAAGAAATCCCGAGGAATTTTTCCCCGATCCCTCATGATCTGAAACAGGGAGAGTCCTATGACGGTTTTCCCGTCGCGGATCTTCCCCTCCAGGATGAGATCGAAGACCTCGTGAAGGTGGAGCGTCTCCACTGCGGCAATCTCATCGATGTCCTGAGCTGCAGACACGCGTTCCAACCCGGCTGCGGCATAGATTCGAATCACCTCGTTGGAGTAGCCGATGGCGGGCAGGTAGCTGAAGACATGAAGAATCCTGGAAGGTTCATAACCCGTCTCCTCGAGGAGCTCTCTTTGGGCACAACGTTCCACGTCTTCTCCCGGATCGGCCTTGCCGGCGGGAATCTCCAGGGTTTCCTCGCCGATGGCATAGCGCCACTGACGGACCATGAGAATTCGTTCCGAATCCACGAAGGGGATCACCGCTGCGGCTTCGGGATGGTCGATTTTCAATCGCTCCGTGGTCCTTCCTGTCCGGAGCTGGACGGTGTCCAATTGGGCTGTGAAATGATTGGCAAAGATCATGCTCAGGGTCCGAATCTTTTCTTCCATGGAGTGAGGTCCGCCTTTCCAGCGATTGGTGCTGCGTGAAAGTGAGATGCCCGGGTTGCAGACGTAAAAAGCCTTTGTGTGCGTTGCAGGCCGGGAGATGAATCCCGAGGCGAACACGACGTCCCTTTCAATCCCATCCTGCCTGGAGCTCAGAGAGCGTCGTCCTCGAGATGCTCGGAATCGTTCAGCCGGGAGCACCGAAGGTCTGTCACGTTCCATTGTAGTCCGAGGCCCATTGTGTTGAAAAGGCGCGCTGCAAAGGTTTTTCATGGTTTATTGTGCGGTGGGACCTCCGGGAGCGGCAACTCCGAGGGGCGACATGTTCAAGAGAAGGGTTGCAAGGAATTTCCAGCCTTGAAGTTTTGCACCGATTGGAAGGATCCCCTTGTCAGGCTGAAATTCGGAATGGAAGGCGCCTTTGTGTTTCAGCAGGGGGAGCGAAAGGGCGTGGCTTTCGAGTCTCATGAAAAGTGGCATGACCCTGGAAAAAGCCTGGAATGGCACGGCGGCGAATCGTGGCGGGGGCGGGGATCCGCCTGGCGAGTTTTACAGGGCGTGTCTTCTTTCATCGACCTTCGGCGGGTGGAGACGCAAACCGTGGACCGTTCAGCCGCCGCCCACAGGCGGGAAAAGCGCCACTCGCTCGTCACCCCTCAAAACGGTCTCCCAGCGAGAACCGATGCCATTCACCATGATGAGCTTCACCTCTTCCGGGGGGATTCCCAGTTTTTGAGCGACATCCAGCACTGTCGCTCCAGGCTCGATCTCCAGGGAATGGCCGACAGCCCCATCATAACGGGGAACGTATTTCCGCAAATTGGCGGCCAGCATGATCTGGATGGGCATCTTGCCGGACTCCTCAGGAAGAACTGGTGAACTCAGGTCTGCGAAGGACGCGCTTGACGTGAACGTTGGACACCAGAGCCGTGTACTCCTTGCCCTGTTCGAAATCCACCTTGATCGTGTCCGTGTCGATCTCCATGTAGCGGCTGAGCACATTCAGGATATCGTTCTTGAGGGCGTCCATCATTTCGGGTGTCAGATCCAGGCGGTCGTGCATCAGAACGAACTGCATGCGTTTCTTCGCCTGCTCTCCGCTGGGCCTCTGTCCAAAAAAGCGTTTGATCGCATTGAGCATCAGAATGTCCTCCTCATCGGCCCGTGAAGAGCTTTCTAAAAAAGTCGCGAAAACCCACTTCCCTGCCATTCTCAATGGGGACGTCCTCCCCGTTCAACCGGGCGGCGATTCCTTGAAACGCAGCACCGGCCTTGCTCCCCCGTTCGTGGACCAGGGGCACCCCCCGGTTGGTCGAAATCACAACCTCCTCGCTTTCGGGAACAATTCCAAGCAAAGGGATGGCGAGCAGGGAAACGATGTCCTCCGTGGACATCATGTCACCTTTCTTCACCATTTTTTCATTGAGGCGATTGACGATCAAATGGACGTCGCGAAGCATGCTCGCCTCGAGCAGGCCGATCACCCTGTCAGCATCCCGAATGGCCGAGACTTCCGGTGTGGTGACCACAATGGCGAGTTGAGCTCCTGCAATGGCATTCTTGAAACCCTGCTCGATGCCTGCCGGGCAGTCGATGAACACATAATCGAATTCTTCTGCGAGTTCGTCGCACAGCTGCCTCATCTGCTCGGGTTGCACCGAGTCCTTGTCGCGGGTCTGGGCCGAAGGAATGATGCACAGATTGGCAAGCTTGCGGTCTCGAATCATGGCCTGCTCCTTGCGGCACTTTCCCTCGATAATGTCCACCAGATTATAGACAATGCGATTCTCGAGACCCATCACCACGTCCAGGTTCCGCAAACCGATGTCCCCGTCGATGAGGACCACGCTGCGCTTCTTCTTCGCCAGAGCCGAGCCGATATTGGCCACGGTCGTCGTCTTGCCGACGCCACCTTTGCCGGACGTCACCACAATTTTTTTTCCAGCCATGATGTATCCCATCCATACTGTACAGTTGTTCAGAGTTGCGCTTCTTTTGGAGTCCAGTGCACCGTCGCGCGGGATAACCCATTGGAAACGCCGGATTTCCGGTCATGGAGAGGTCGAAGCACCTGTGCAGGGCCCCTAAACGGTCAGGACTTCAATGGACTCCCCTCGAATTTCCGCCACTTCATAGCGTTTCGGCAACGGCCTCCTCCCCTTGGGGGGAACGGCCACCATGTCGGCGATGCGCAGCTGGTTGGGTTCCATGCTCAGGGCCCAGATCCTGGCCTCACGGTCTCCCGCAGCACCCGCATGGGCCAATCCCCTCAAAGTTCCAAACACCACGACGTCCCCGAAGGCAATCACTTCCGCGCCCGGATTGACGTCTCCCAGAACAAGGCAGTCCGATGGCGAAACGACCCTGGCACCGGAACGGCAAGTGTGGCGGATGATCAGGGGCGCTTCGTCCGCGCCTGGTGATGGCGGGCGCGGGGGCACGATGACCCGCTCCCGGTATTCCGTATAGAAAGACAGATCGTCGCTCAGTTTGATTTCCACCAGTCCCGATCCGCCCCGGTCTTTCAGAAGCTGATGAATAGAAAGGATCTCTTCGAGAGAAAGGACTTTGGACCGCAGGTCCAGGACCATTTGGGTCGAACGGAAAAAATCACGGGAACGTTCCAGGCGCTGTGTGAGATAAGCAGAAATCTCCTCATAGGTCGCCGACGGTTCGGGTAGCAGAACAAACCCGTCGCGATTGGCCTTGATCTGGATGGGGGTGAACTCATGGGTTTCCATGGCCTGCGGGCGCTTGGACTCCAAGGGCCCTCCCCGTCCAAAGCCGTCTTCTTTGCCATCTTTATCGACGGAATGCTGCGTGGAAACCTTTTGTTTGCGCATACCCTCTTCTTTCTGAATACGCCGGCCCGTGGGAATCCGTCCCAACGGAAAGGTCCGGGGACCGAAGTGTTGGGGATGCCGTCCCCTGCAACGCCGGGTTCACGGTTTTCCCTCACCGGCGCCGCCCCGGACGCCCTCATTCACAAGGTGGCTCCCTCGATGGGCAGGACCCACCGGTGAATTTCCTCCCAACTCTTCACCCGCACAAACGAACTGGAATTTCCCTGCCGATTCCAGGGCTGATCAAAAACGATGGGATGAAAACCTTCCCGAGCAAGCAGTTCGCAGGTCTCCAGGCGATCCTCAACGAAGTAGCGGACATTGAGCCGCCTGAGGATCTCCAGCTTGGCGTCAGGGTCCCCTGTGGCTGTGACGTCGATGTGGTCTTGAGGAACTTGGGGCAGGATGCGATAGAGCCATCGAACGATGGACTCGGGCCAGATCCTGGCCGTCACAAACCGGAGAGGGCCATGCCGAGCCAGGTCTGAAAGCACATGGGGCGCTCCCTCCACAGGGGGGAGGCCCAGGGTGTGCTCATCATCGAGTGTCGTGCAGATCAGATCCCGGATGATCTCACGGTCCACGTCCAGGCAACGGTGCAAGTCAAAGGAGGTGAGATCTTCCTTGCTCAAGTGATTCAACCCGTAGCGATCCCGGGCAATCCGCACAAACGTGGCCATGGTGTCGGCCACCACCCCGTCGATGTCAAAGGCAAGCTCACGCGGATGGATGAAGGGTTTCATGATCATGATCCATCAGATGGCGGAGAAAGGGACTACGGGCACTCGGTGATGCAGACCTGGGCCGGCTCGTCAAACCGGAAGGATATCTCATAGATGCCCTCCTCAAAGTGACTTTGCACCACATAACCCACTTTGTGAAAAACGGCGAGCATCTTTCTGTTGGACGCCAGCACATAAGCGGTGAATCCAGAGATCCCTTTGCTCTTCGCGATTTCACAGAGGTAGTGCAGCATGAAACTGCCGATGCCCATGCGCTGCCACTGGGTGCGCACCGCAAAATCCACTTCGGCCATGTTCGTCTTTTGATCCAGAATGTAGCGACCCAGGGCGATGATCGTCTCGTTGCCGATCTCACCCGTGACCCCCACAATGGCCATTTCATGCTCGTAGTCCACGTTGCACATGGCCTGCGTGTTGCGGTGAGGGAAAACCTTCATGGCCGAAAGAAAACGGTAGTAGATGTCCTGGTCGGGGAGCGAGTAAAAGAATTCCTGCAAAGCCCTCTCATCCGTGGGCTTGATGGGCCTGAAAAAAACGCGCACATTCCCGGGAAAGATCTGGTGCGTTTCCCATTGCCCGGGATACAGGGGCTCGTAAATGGGAGGAAGGATCTGATCCTGGTAGACGTAGCGCAGGTTTTTAGCTTCTTGGAGAAGGCGCTCCCGAAATTTGGGATGGGCGATGTTGATGAGAGCCAGTGCCCTCTCCCGGATGGTCTTTCCGTGCAGGTAGGCAATGCCGAATTCGGTCACCACATAACGCACGGTGCTGCGGGAACTCACCACACCTGCGCCATGGGTCAAATGGGAGACGATGCGCGACCGCCGGCCGTCAGAGCTCGTGGAAGGCATGACGATGATGGTCTTGCCCCGCGGAGCACGCGCAGCGCCGTGCATGAAATCCACGTAGCCCCCGATGCCGCTGTATACCTGGTGGCCGATGGAATCGGCGCAGATCTGGCCGGTGAGGTCGATTTCCAGAGCCGAGTTGATCGCGACCATTTGCTCATGTTGACTGATCAATCTGCGGGAGTTGACATGTTCGATGGGGTGGATTTCCACTTCGGGATTGTTGTGGACAAACCGGTAGAGTTCTTCCGTGCCCAGGCAGCTGCTGGCAACGATTTTGCCCGTGTGCACGGTCTTGCGTTTTCCGGTGATGACCCCCTTCTTCACGAGGAAAAGATGCGCGTCGGTGATGATTTCCGAGTGAATGCCAAGATCTTTCTTGTCTTCCAGGTAACGAAGAACGGAATTGGTGATTCGCCCGATTCCCACCTGTATGGTCGCCCCATCGTCGATGAGGTGGGACACGTAGCGGGCAATCCGCTCGGCCACCGCACTCCGCTCTCTGAAAGGCCTTTCCAGCAGAGGCTCTGCATGTTCCACGAAATGGTCGATGTCCTTCACATGAACGAAGGAATCGCCGAAGGTCCGCGGCATGTGGGGATTGACCTGCGCTATGGTCACACGGGCCATTTCGAGAGCGGCCCTGCACGCATCCACGCCGATGCCCAGGGAGCAATACCCGTGTTTGTCCGGCGGCGAAACCTGGATGAGCGCCACATCCAGCCCCCACGACCCTTCATCGCGAAACAGGGGAGGAATGGATGAAAAATAAATGGGGATGTAATCGGCATACCCGAGATTCACAGCCTTGCGCATTCGAGGCCCGACAAAGAAGGTTTTCAAACGGCAGAATTTTTCGAGTTCCTCCCAGTCTTCCGGAAGACTGCCAAGGGACAGATTCTGCACAATTTCAACATCCCTGTGCTGTGGAAGCACCTTCAAGAGGGTGCTGAGAAGGTGCTGGGGTTCGGCGCATCCCCCCCCCACAAAAATACGCTGGCCATCCTGTATCACTGAATCCAGAACGCCGACGGCATCGGAAATCCTGCTCTGGTAATAGTTTTTCCACGCGGTAAGATCATTCATGTCGCTTCAAAACCCTCATGAGACCAACACACAGGTGCAACGGTGGGCGTGATGACCGATTTTGAGAGCCCCATCCCTCCCATGGGAACTGCTCTGAAGGCCCCGAGCACTTCCGTTGACAGACTGGAGCAGAATCTTTTGTCTCTGGTGCCCGCAAACCTCATCCACACTCCCTGCCGCCGCCTCGCAGAAGGACGTGTCCCAGATCCTGGAGCGTCTTTGCCGCACACCTATGACCGGAGTCGCGGAATGCATGGCATCGGCATTCCCATTCCAACAATGCGGAACCATAAGGATGGGTGGTGCGCCACGGATTTGGGTGGAGCTGCAGCGGGCTCCCCAGAGGGCTTAACTCTCCAACAATTCAAGATCCTTGACCCGAGAGACATGAGAATCTCAAAAGGAAAACACGGGCAGCGATCCGTCCGGAAAAGACTACGATGAACAGTCGGCGGGCGCAAGGGAATTCAGGAAGGCACAGCATAGCCATCGGCACAAAAGGAAAGGGGAGCCTCCGCCCCCCTTTTTTTCTTCCGCTCGTTTTGCCTGCAGCCGGCCCGGTTTCAAGCCGACGCATCCGCTGCAGAGGCGCGGCCGATACTTCTGCTCTTGCCCTCTATGCACAGCACCCCAAAAAAGGGACACTTCACCAATCCGCTGTCTCCGGCTGGCTCTGGCGGGAACTCGAAGTTTCGTGAGCATCCCCGGTTCACGCCTGAAGCGTGCGGGAAAGATGCTTTGAGGTCAAGGGCACTCCAAGACGTGGCAGCGTATTGGGCTCTCGGACCGCACAGAACCTCGGCGCTTCAGCTGACTCCTCGCCACGCATCAGCATCTCTTTGGATCAGTCGCCGTACAGATGCTTCAGAACAATCGTCTCTTCACGCCCGGGCCCCACTGAAACCAAAAAAATAGGGATTCCGGACAGTTCTTCGATGGCCTGCAAGTACTTCCTGGTGTTTTGGGGGAGATCTCCAAGGTTCCGCACCCGGCGAATGTCCTCTTCCCAGCCGTCAAATTCCTCATAGATCGGTTCACAGGCCTCGAGGGCATGCAGTTCCGGCGGCACGGAACCCAGGCGCTCGGAACCACACTGATAACCCACGGCGATTTTCAATTTGGGAATGCCCGACAAAACGTCCAGCTTGGTGACGACCAACCCCGCAAGACCGTTGAGGCGCACGGAACTTTGCACCACGACCATGTCAAGCCATCCACACCTTCGGGGCCTGCCCGTGGTGGCCCCGAATTCCCCGCCGGTGCTTCTGATGCGCTCTCCCGTTTCGTTGAGAAGTTCCGAGGGAAAGGGCCCCCCGCCCACCCGGGTCGTGTAAGCCTTGACGATGCCCACCACCGTGTCGATCCTGGTGGGTCCGAACCCGGCACCACAGCACGCGTTGCCCGCAATGGTGTTGGAAGAAGTCACATAAGGGTAAGTCCCGTGGTCCACGTCCAGGTGAGTCCCCTGCGCCCCTTCGAAGAGGATGTTCCGGCCCCGGGCCACGGCATCGTGCAGGATTTCAGAAATGTTTCGGCTGAAGGATTTGAGAACCTCCCCGTAGGCGAGGTATTCTTCTTCAATGGCCCTCGGGTCGTGAGGAGTCACTCCGTAGAATTTTTCCAAAAGGAAGTTTTTCTCCTCGAGGCCATGTTCGATCTTTTCCCTCAAAATCTTCCGGTCGAAGAGGTCATGAAGGCGAATCCCAGTCCGGGCCACCTTGTCTTCATAGCAAGGACCGATCCCTCTGCCTGTTGTCCCAATTTTTGCTGTTCCCTTCCGGTGCTCCCGTGCGTGGTCCAGAGCCTTGTGATAGGGCATGATCACCTGGACGTAGGGACTGACGACCAGGTTTGCGGGGGAGACTTCCAGCTGGTTTTCCTTGAGCTTACGCATTTCCTCGAGGAGCACTGCGGGATCGAGGACGACGCCGTTCCCAATCATGCAGGTTTTTCCCGGGTGAAGAATTCCGGAGGGAATCAGATGAAAAATAAATTGTTTTCCCTTCACGACAAGCGTGTGTCCCGCATTGTTGCCCCCCTGAAAGCGCACCACATAGTCAGCCCTTTCCGTGAGCAAATCGACGACTTTTCCCTTCCCTTCATCGCCCCACTGGGTCCCGATAACAACAACGTTGGCCATGGTTTCCTTGATCTCCTGCTTATGCTCCTGAGAAATGCCAGTTCCGTGAGAGGGGTTTCTGGATGCCTGATACCGTGCAACGCCTGGGTGATCCTGAGATTTGCACAACGGAGGTCGCAGGCACAAAGAGAAAGCGGGCAAAAAGAGCTGCATGCATCCATCGAAAAAGCTGCAGGGCCTCATCCACCCGCTCACTGTGAAAATCAGCACATTCTTACCTCTAATTAAAAAAAAAGGTTGTGTCAAAGACAAAGTAGAGAGGGCTCCCAAGCGTGCAGGGACCCGCGGAGTTCAAAAGATGCGCTGCGGTTGCTCCCGGCCTCGAAGGATCGGAGGCGGGTCAGATAATGGTTGAGCGAGCGGCGGCAGGCATGATAGAATGTTGCCCTTTTTAAATGTTTACAACACATTAGATGTCACGGCCATGATTTCCCACGCGCCCGGCTCTATTCCATGTTTCACAGCCCAACAAAAAGACTCTATTCGGAGAGGAGAGGCATGCGTTATTCACAATTTTTCATTCACACTCTTTTCGAGGTTCCCAAAGAAGCGGAAACTCCCTCCCACATCCTTTTGCTGCGCGGATCCTACATCCATCCCGTGGCGGCGGGGATCTATTCCCTGCTCCCTCTGGGACACCGCGTGGCTGAGAAAATCAAGACCGTCCTCCGGGAGGAATTGAATGCCATCGGCGGCCTCGAGATCACCATGCCTGTTCTTAACCCATCGGAACTGTGGAAGAAAACTGGAAGATATTACGACATCGGTCAGGAACTATTCCGCCTCAAAGATCGAAAGGACCGCGAGTTTGTGCTGGCCATGACCCACGAAGAGGTGGTCACGGACATTGCCAAACAGTTCCTCAAATCCTACAGGGATCTTCCCGTCATGCTCTATCAGATTCAGACGAAAATCCGGGATGAGGCACGTCCTCGCGCAGGACTGTTGCGTGTCCGCGAATTCTTCATGAAAGACGGCTACAGCTTCCATCGGGATTTCGACGACCTCGACGCCTACTATCCGAAAATCTACAACGCCTACCTGCGTATCTTCGGCCGGTGCGGCCTGAATGCCGTTCCCATCGAGGCGGATTCCGGCATCATGGGGGGAAGCGGTTCCCACGAATTCATGCTCGATTCGCCCCACGGAGAAGACCGCTTCGTCCTGTGCACCCACTGCGACTACCGAGCCAACACCGAAAAGGCAACGGGAGTGAAACCGCCCCTTCCCAGGACGGACGCCCCTTTGCCTGCCCTCGAAAAGGTGTCCACACCGCAGGTGAAGACCATTGCCGATCTGGTCCGATTCTTCGAAGTGGGAGAAGACCGGTTTCTAAAAACCGTCGCCTACGAAGCAGACGGACAGCTCGTGCTGGCCGTCATACGCGGGGATTTCACCATCTCCGAGACCAAGCTCACCAACCATCTCAAAGCGATACGGCTCAACATCGCCACCGAGGAGACCCTCGGCGCCAAAGGGCTGGTCGCGGGCTTTCTCTCCCCCGTGGGGCTCAAAAATGTGCGCATCGTCATGGACGACTCGATCGCAGAGGGTGTGCTGTTCATCTCCGGGGGAAACGAACCCGACGTGCACTTCAAGAATGTGGCCTTCGGTCGCGATTTTTCCGCTGTGGAAGTCGCCGACATCGCCGAGGTACGCTCAGGCGACGCGTGTTCCCAGTGCAACTTGGGAAACCTCAGGATCTCCCGGGGCATTGAATTGGGCCACACATTCAAGCTCGGAACCAAGTACACGGCCACCGACAGCATGGATGTGAACATCCTGGACTCTGAAGGCGGCCAGCAGAGAGTGGTCATGGGCTGCTACGGGATCGGCGTTGAAAGGCTCATGGCCTCCACCGTGGAACAGTGGCACGACGAGAACGGCATCGTTTTTCCAGTGACCATAGCTCCCTTCCACATCATCCTCAGCCCCATCGGCAAAAACCCCGACGCGTTTCACAAGGCTGAGGAACTCTACCAAAAGCTGGGGACCCAATACGAAGTGCTCCTGGACGATCGGCAGGATTCTCCCGGTGTGAAACTGAAAGATGCCGACCTTATCGGCATTCCGGTGCGGATCGTGGTGAGCGAGAAACTCATGAAGAAAAACGAACTGGAGGTTAAGGTCCGACAAACGGGAGAGGTCCACTTCTGCTCCGGGCAGGACCTGGAAGCCTTGCTGGAAAAGGTCTTCAAAGATCTACAACCCTCCCTGGAAAATCTGCCTTACCTGCCCGAGTGATGCCCCATCCCCCCCTGCGCTGCGCATCCCGGTCCCGGGCCGCGGGATGCGCAGCGCAGAAACTCTCAGGACAGCGCGCAACAACCGCCCCACCCCTACCGCCGGTGCAATCCCGACTTTTATGGAAAACCTCAGCAAATTTCTCGTCACCCTCAAATTTTTTTCTAAAGTTCCTGTTCAGAAAAGACGACTAGCAGATCAGTGGTTGGTTCTTCTTTTTTTCAGCTTCCAAAGAGACGGCGCCCATAGGAGTATAAAATGGCGCAAAAAAGGTTACGTTCCTTCTTCTTTATCCTCGCTCTCGTGATTTGCTGTACGTTGACTCTTTCTGCCTTCGCCGCTGTCGAGGAGGGAGGAACCCAGGTTTCTCAGTCACAGGCGGAGCCCAAGGCTGCCATCCAGGAGGGGACACCGGCCAAAGTCAACATCAACCTGGCCGGCGCTGCCGACCTGGAGAAGCTGAAGGGAATCGGCCCCAAAATCGCTGAGGAGATCGTCAGTTACCGGGAGGCCAACGGTCCTTTCGGAAACATTGAGGATCTCATGAAAGTCAAGGGTGTTGGCCAAAAGAAATACGAGACCATCAAAGATCTAGTCTCCACGGAATAACTTCTCACCCTTCTTTCGGCCGTCTCTTTGGAAGTTTCCTCTCTCTGCCGGGACTGAGGCCCCGGCAGGCTACCCGGTCAGCACCTCAAAAAACAGGATTTCTCGGGTGCGGGATGTGACTTTTACCCGATCGTCCAGACGATGCCCCACCACCCAGCAGATCTTTTCAACATCGCAGACGATGGGTATGTGAACCCGCCGGCCACGGGGCACCTTGGCGTCCACAAAAAAATCCTGCAATTTTTTGCAGCCCCCCAGCCCAAGAGGTTGAAACCGATCACCTTTTTGCCACCCTCGGATGAAAAGGGGCCAGCGGACACGATCCGCATCCACACAGGCCGTATTTGCCGAAAGATGACGGAAATCAGGGACCTCTTTCATCCCCAGCCGCTGCACACGGAGAACCAGCCTGAAATTCTCCGCTTTATAAATCCCGGGACCGTGAAGAACCACCTCCGGCAATCTGCCGACCCTCAAGGGGAGGAAGGGAGGCCCCTCCTCTCGACTGAAAATGAGTCGATTCCCCTCCCGAAAAAGCGTCACTCCCCCAGGCAACCTCATGTGGCGCCCCGATTGGCTTCCCATTACGAAACGATCCAGAGCCTCCACATGAACCATGAAGATGCCTGAGCAGGCTCCCGTAAGCTCTCGCACCGCGCAGCGGTAAAACCGCTTCCGGAAAGCACGGTGCTGGCTCTGCAGATCCCTGAGGCGCACCGAGAGGGCGTTCCATCGCGGTTTCTCGGTGAACTGACCGCACCAGTCCCGAAGCAGTGTCTCCCAGTAGTCTTCTTCCTCCAGCGCCAGCGTCGCATGACGTCCAAGGGTTTCGATGACGCGGCGGTGAAAATGGTGTTCCAGCAGCGGCATAACCTCCAGGCGCAGAGCGTTTCTCTGGCAACACAGCTCCTCGTTGGACGAGTCCTTTGCCCAGCGTATCCCCAGATCATTCAGAAATTGCAGGATTTCTTTCCTCGAAACGAACAGGAGCGGCCGCACGATTCCCTGTCCGCTTTTCGGCGCCATCCCGGCCATTCCTGAGGGACCTGTCCCGCGGCAGAGGCGCAGCAGGAGTTCTTCGGCCTGGTCGCCGGCATGGTGTCCGAGGGCAAGTTTGTCTCCCCTCCAGGTCTGCATGGCCTCACGAAAAAATTGGTGCCGGCACTTTCGAGCCGCCATCTCCAGCGAGATCCCCTCTCGCAGGGCAACATCACGCACTTTCCCTTCTCCTACCACCAGGTGCAGCGATCTTTCTGAGGCCGCCCGGCGCACAAGTTCCTTTTCCCGCGCAGCCTCTTCCCCGCGAAGCCCGTGGTCGAAGTGAAGCACCGTCAGGCCCCCCAGACGAAGGGGTTCTCTGAGCTGGGCGAGACATTCCAGGAGGGCCATGGAATCAGGCCCTCCCGACACTCCCGCCAGTACGTGATCTCCCGCACCGATGAGGTCTTTGACTTTGATGATGTTAAGAATCTGCTGGAGGAAGGGATGAGAGGGGTTCATGGGATCCCACGTGGAGCCGGCCCCCGTGCCCCTTTGCCGCCGGGAGAAGGGGGCCGTTCATGGGGCCGGGGGAATCCGGGATGTCGGGAACCCCTCCGGTCAGGAAGCTTCCAGATCGAGAGGGCGCGAAAGAGGCGCCTTGGATTTTTCATCCGAGGGTTTTTCCGAAGTTTTCAAGACCGGCAGCAGCGGCACGCTGTCCTTGGATTTCTTTCCATTGATGAGCAGCCGGCCTTCACTGTTCAAGACCGTGTTGTCTTCCAGGATGATCAAACCGAAGCGCTCGGCCACATCCCGTTTGTATTCATATTCCATGGACCGTTTACGGAGCTGGTAGTTGAGCAGAATGAGGATCAGCCCAAAAAGGGAAGCAAGGGCCAGAAGAATCAGGCCTCCGATGAGCAGGTAATTGATGGATTTCTCGCCCACATTCCCCAGGAATGTGAGGAAGGAATCGATCTTGTAAAAAAACACGGTCCCGACAGCCAGAAGGATCAGGAGCGCAAGAAACGGAAGTTTCTGGACCAGATGCACCATGCGGTAAATCTTGTAGATCCGGCCCGATTTTTCCTCCAGAATGCGAGCACTTTCCGTAGCGAGATCGGGGGATTCCTCCGCCTGGGATTCGATGAAATACTTGTTGAACCCCACAATGATGACGCCGATGAGGAATGTGATCCCGATGGGAACCAGAAATGCCAGGAGGAAATACGTTTTCCAGGGAAAAGGAATTTCCACAGGTCCGAAACGATCGTAGCTGCCATCCCCCAACTGATAAAGCCAGCAGATGGCGAGGATCAAAACTTCAACCCACCCGAGAAAAAACAGGTACTTCTTGAAAAACTCTTTCCTTTCATTGTCATCGAAAAGCCCCGCAATACTGCGGAGGCGTGTTTTGGAGTGCTCAGCCGAATTGCTCATGGTTCCGTCCCTGTGCGCAACGAATTTGTCTCGATTCACCCTTGGCTCACCGCAGATTATTTTTGAGAGTGGATTCAGGCAGGGGGAAATATCCGGTCGTGACGGCTCAAGTGCCCTCGATGCGGTTCAGAAGACCCGTTGTCTGCGCTCTCTGTGGTGACCATTCACCAGAAATCCTTACCAAAAATACTTGATATCCAATCCGGGGCAGGATAACAAATGGCATCTTTGTGGTCAACACGGTTTTGCCATTTCAGAGAAACTGCAATGGTTTCGGAAGACCCTGTTTTTTCGAGGAAAGAACCCCCAGGGGCGCGCCTCACGAAATGCAGCGTGGCGCGCTCCCCTCATGCAAAGGAACCCGGGCGTGAGGCATTCAGCACGCGAACATGACGAATGGAGGACATTCATGTCACAAGGGCCTGTACTTGAAACAAATTATCCTCAACTCAAGCTGCTCTCCCGCGGAAAGGTGAGAGACAACTACGATCTGGGAGACTCCCTCCTCATCGTCGCAACAGACCGTATCTCGGCCTTCGATGTGGTCATGCCGACACCCATTCCCGATAAGGGAAAGATTCTCACGCAGCTCTCGGAATTTTGGCTCCGATTCTTCAGCGGCATGGTCGCGCAACATCTGATCAGCACGGACGTCACTCAATTCCCTCCCCAGTGTCAGCCGTATGCAGCGCAGCTCGCCGGACGAACCATGTGGGTGAAAAAGGCCAGGGTGCTGCCCGTGGAATGTATTGTGAGGGGTTACCTGGTGGGATCGGGCTGGAAGGATTACCAGGCCACGGGAAAAGTGTGCGGGATTCCCCTGCCGCCGAATCTCAGGGAAGCGGAAAAACTGCCCGAACCCATTTTCACCCCGTCTACCAAGGCAGAACAGGGAGCTCACGATGAAAACATCCCCTTCGAAAGAATGAGAGAAATCATAGGGGACTCCATCGCGGACCAGGTGCGTGAGCTTTCGCTCAAGATCTACAGCACGGCGGAAACCTATGCTCGAAGCAAAGGCATCCTCCTGGCAGACACCAAATTCGAGTTCGGCATGGTCGAAAATCGTCTGACGCTCATCGACGAGGTCCTGACTCCCGACTCCAGCCGATTCTGGCCAGCCGACCGCTATCAGGTGGGCCGCAGCCCCGAGAGTTTCGACAAGCAGTATCTGAGAGATTATCTGCTTCAGTCGGGCTGGAAAGTTTCGGACCCACCGCCCGAGCTTCCCGAAGAGGTGGTGGCCAACACCCGCGCGCGCTATCTCGAAGCCCTGGAGCGTTTGACCGGCAAGGGCCTGAGCCAATGAGACGAAAAATCATGAATCCGGCCGAAACGAATATCAAGGATCCACGGTGGATATCCGTGAACCTTGTGGACTTTTCTCAAGAGGGTTTCCGCATCAGGTCGTTCAGGGAAAAAGGGGAACTGATCGCCTCCCTGGACCGATTCGGAATCCTGCAGGCCCCCCTCCTCTGCTCCTCACCCGAGGGCCGATTCGCCATCCTTGACGGCTTCGAACGCCTCGGGTGGGCAGCAGCCCGGGGTCTGCAGGAAGTCCTCGCACGCATCGTTCCCGAAAAGGTCAGCTTAGAGGAACTCTGGCGCATCAGGATTCAGACCCTTCTGTTCGGCCCGCCCCTCAACGCGGTGCAGAAAGCTGACCTCATCCAAAAGCTGAGTGCCGTTTTCACCGTCGAGCAAATGCAGGAAGAGTTTTTTCCTCTCCTGCAGGTCCCCTGGCGCCCCGAAAGCCTCGAAGGCTGGTGTCTTCTGGCGCAGCAGGACCGCAACTTTCTTCTTGCGGTGGCGCTTGAGGAGATCAGTGAACGGGTCGCCCTCCAGCTGGTCACCTGGGAGGCTGAAGCGCGGCAAGAAGCGGTACACCTCCTGAGAGAACTCAAATGCAGCGCGAGCATTCAGTGGGAACTGGTGGAACGCATCACGGAAATCAGCCTGCGCGAGGAGATATCCCCCCTGGAGGTGATCCGGGATCTACAGGAAGAGAGCGGTGCCGAGACCCGGCGAATGCAGCCCCGCCAGAAGACTCAAGCGCTGCGAGATCTTGTGGCCCGCAGAAGGTTCCCGCGCCTGAAAGCGAAGGAGGCGCACTTTGAAGCCCTTCTGAAAGATGCCTCTCTGCCCCGGAACCTAAATCTGCGGCATCCTCCGTTTTTCGAGGGAGACGTCTGGCAGGTTCATCTGAGCTTCAGCAGCCCGGGCCAGCTCGAAAACCTGACCAGCCTGTGCTCGGAGCTGGCTCGATCTCCCTGGATGGAGGAACTCATGGCCTGTGGTTCTTCAAAAAGCCCCAAAAACCGCAGAGGCTGACCGGCACCCTCTCATTTTCGAAACGCCGGGGAGGCTGCAGGGGCCGTTTCAACACGACAGGGTTGCCAGCGGGTTGAAACGATTCAGCCGGAACACAAGGCATCAACCACGCGAACCGGAAAGGAATTTTCAGCCGCGATGTATCGTTCCCCCCCCAAGAGAATCGTGGTCGAACAGCAGGTGGCGGAGAGCCCCCTGATGCATCGCCTTCGGAAAACGCTTCCTCATGCGGCGGTCGAAGTGGTGGAGTCCCTGGAAAACTCACGGAAAAGGGACCCGGACATTCTGGAAGTGGTGGCATTTCGAGGCCGCCTTCTCAAATCGTGCCCCGGCACGCGCCACTACCTCTGCTGCGGCTATCGGATTTTGCACTTTGGTGTTCAGTGCACTCTCGATTGCAGCTATTGCATCCTTCAGGCTTACCTCAACCAGCCCAATCTGCGTCTGTTCGGAAATGAGGAAGAGATCTTTCGCACCCTCGATGAAGAGTTGCGGGCTCACCCCGATACCCTCTACCGGATTGGTACGGGAGAATTCACCGACTCTTTGCTTCTCGACCCCTGGACGGAGTTTTCCAAAGAGCTTGTCCCGCTGTTTGCGAGACAGCGCAATGCCGTGCTCGAACTGAAGACCAAGACCCATTTCGTGGACAACCTCGAAAGCCTCGACCATGGCGGCCACACCCTCGTGGGATGGTCCCTCAACACACAAACCGTCAGGCGCCGGGAGGAACCCAGGGCGTCCTCCATGCAACAAAGAATCGAGGCGGCTTGCCGAGTCTCCCAATGGGGTTATTTCCTGGCATTTCATTTCGACCCCATGGTGGAGCACCCGGATTGGCGAACGGGCTACCGCGAAACCCTCGAACGCCTTTTCGACAGCGTGAATCCCGGACGCATCGTCTACATCAGCCTGGGAGCCTTTCGATTCATGCCGTCGCTGAAGCCGATCATACAGCGCAGGCATCCTGGCACACGCATCCTTTGCGGCGAATTCATCAACGGCCTGGATCAAAAAATGCGCTATTTCCGTGATATCCGCGTGGAACTCTACGCCTTCATGGCCGAGACGCTTCAGGAACTCGCCCCTCACGTCTGTCTTTACCTGTGCATGGAGAGCGAGGACATCTGGAGGGAGGCTCTGGGTTTTTCCCCGGAGGATCGAGGAGGATTGCCGTTCATGCTCGATGAAGCCGTCCGGACGACCATGTCCGTCGGTCATGAGTGCACCCGATCGCCCGCCGGAGATCCCCACCGCAACTGTCACGGAGAAGAGAGCGGGGTTCCTGGCTCCGAATATTGAAGAAACGTGGACATTCCGAAAGGATGCGGCAGGAATTCCCATGCAGGACGGCTCGCAATTCCCTTCGGAACTGCATCGGCTCCCGTCATCAAAAAGAATGGTCTGTTCCCGGCATTCCCTCAATTTTAGTTTTTGAATTCCTCACAAAATTTGATATTAACAAAAATACTTTTGCTTGGTGCCCGATTCGCAGGCGCAATTTCGAGCCTGCCTGCCCCCTGGCAGCCGACACCTTTCTTCTGCCGCTTCTTTCGCGGGCGGCCCAGGTTCAATTCTTTGCCCATGGAGGATGAGAATGGATTTTCAGTTGACCGATGAGCAACGCATGATCAAAGAAACCGTTTACAAGTGGGCTGTCAACGAATTGGGACCCCTACAGGAAAAGATCGATGACGAAGACTGGTTTCCACCGGATTTCTTTAAGAAGTGCGCTGAAATCGGAATCCTGGGCATCACGATTGACGAGAAGTACGGCGGACTCGGCGGTGACGTGCTGATGCAAACGCTGGCCATTGAAGAAATGAGCCGCATCTGTCCTGCTCTGGCCATGACCTACGGCGCTCACTCCAACCTGTGCGCCAACAATATTCACAAAAACGCCAATGACTTTTTGAAAGAAAAATATCTGCCTCCCCTGGTGAGCGGCGAAAAGATCGGGGCTCTGGGATTGACCGAGCCCAATGCGGGTTCCGACGCCATGAGTCTGAGGACGCGCGCGGTGAAGAAGGGTGACAAGTACATCCTCAACGGCAGCAAAATTTTCATCACCAATGGAACCATCGCGGACACCCTGCTGGTTTACGCCAAGACGGATCCGGACAGGGGTGCCAAAGGCATCAGCGCGTTCATTGTGGAGAAAGGCTTCCCCGGCTTTTCCGTTTCGAGAAAACTCAAGAAATGCGGCATGCGGGGATCCCCCACGGCGGAACTGATGTTCGAAGACTGTGAAGTTCCGGCGGAAAACCTGGTGGGGGAGGAAAACATGGGTGTCCGCGTCATGACACGTGGGCTTGATATCGAACGCATTGTGCTTGCCGGCGGCTCCATTGGCATGGCACAGCAGGCTCTGGACTATTCCGTTCAGTATGCCGTGGATCGTGAGCAGTTTGGACAGCCCATAGCCAAATTTCAAATGATCCAGCAAAAGCTCGCCGACATGTACGCCCGTACGGAAGCTGCCCGCCTCCTGGTTTACCGGGCTGCAGAACTGGCTCAGACTGCCACCCAGGGCGGCAAAGGCACGGAACTCACCCGGCTCGCGGCCGCTTCGGTGCTGCTCGCTGCAGAGACGGCGACGTGGGTTTGCGATCAGGCCATTCAGATTCATGGCGGCTACGGCTACTGCCTCGAGTTCCCCGTACAGAAACTGTGGCGGGATGCCAAGCTCTATGAAATCGGCGCAGGCACCAGCGAAGTGCGCCGCATGATCATTGCCCGCGAATTGACCCGTGAGGCCTTTGACCGCAAAGCACAGCGATGATTGGACGAAGGCGGGCCCGTTCTGCTGCGGGCCCCCTCCATTCCCTGCCCGCGGCCCTATCCGTGAGCCCCTGTCACCCATGGAGGTTTTATGGAAGACCAACTGGTCCTGGAGGAGAGGCAAGGCCAGGTGACCCTGCTGACCCTGAACCGGCCCCAAGTCATGAACTCCCTCAACTTCTCCATGCTCCGCTCCCTCAAAGAATGCATGGACCGCCTGCACTTCGACCCGGAGGTTCGCGTGGTGATCCTCACAGGGGCCGGTGATAAAGCGTTTTGCGCGGGCGCCGACCTCAAAGAACGGGCCACCCTCAACGAACAGCAGGTCAAGGAATTCATTCACACCATACGCAATCTCTTCACTTTCATCGAACACCTGAACAAACCGGTCATCGCCGCCGTCAATGGTCTCGCTCTGGGGGGCGGCACCGAACTGGCCCTGGCCTGCGACATCCGCATCGCCTCCTCGAGCGCCACCCTGGGGCTCACGGAAACCCGGCTCGCCATCATTCCAGGCGCCGGCGGCACCCAGCGCCTTCCAAGGCTTGTGGGCAGAGGAAAGGCGAAAGAATTGATTTTCACCGGACGCCGCGTGGATGCGGCCGAAGCGGAAAGGATCGGTCTGGTCAACAAGGTGTGTCCTCCGGAGAACCTTCTGGAGGAATGCCTGGCCATGGCGGCGATGATTTGTGAAACAGGCCCCATCGCCATCCAGCAGGCCAAGTATGCCATCAACTACGGTATCGAGTCCGACCTGCACACCGGCCTTGCCATCGAATCCAATGCCTATTGGATCACCATTCCCACCGAGGACCGAACCGAGGGGCTCACCGCATTTCGTGAGAAACGGAAACCGGTCTATCGGGGCAAATGACCGCGAAAATAAGCCAGATTGAAATTGAGACCAGCTTTCATGGTGGAGGGGCTTTTCCCGGAGAGGATGTTACATGGCGGATGTGAAAAGAGAAAACCTGGAATTTTGGGAACGAGAAGAAGCCAAGTTGGATGCCCTCGTCCATGAGGCCACGTGGCCCGGGGGAGACAAGGCGGTGCAGCGCCTCGCCGCTCAGGGCAAGGAACCGGTTCGCACCCTCATAGAAAGGCTCATCGACGAGAACACGGAGTTCTATGAGCTGAGTCGCCTGGCGGGCTTTGGAATGGACTACCCCGACGTGGATGACGTTCCCTGCGGTGGCATTGTGACAGGAATCGGGAAGATTCATGGCAACTGGACCATGATCATCGCCAACGACAGCCGCGTGAAGGCCGGCACCTACTTCCCCATCACTCTCAAGAAACACATGCGGGCACAGGCCATTGCCGAACGATGCGGCCTTCACTGCGTCTACATCGCCGATTCCGGCGGCGCGTATCTTCCCATGCAGGCTGACGTCTTCCCCGATGACCAGCATTTCGGATCCATGTTTTACAACATGGCGCGCATGTCCGCCCAGGGTCTGAAGCAAATCACCCTCAGCACGGGAGGCAACACGGCCGGTGGCGCCTACATCGTCTTCATGGCCTGCGAGGCGGTCATGATCGACAAGATGTCCTACTCCTTCCTCGGCGGCCCCCCGCTGGTGAAGGCGGCGACGGGTGAAGTGATCTCCGCCGAGGATCTCGGCGGCGCCCGCGTTCACACCACCATCTCCGGGGGTGCGGACCACTTCTGCAGGAATCAGCACGAGGCCATCGACAAGGTGCGTGAGGTCCTGTCCATGGAAAAAGCCCAACACCTGCATGCCACGAGGGTGCCCGAGGTAGCGCCGCTCGTCCCTGTGGAGACGATCTACGAGAATCTCCCGGCAAAAATACATCAGGGCATCAACGTGCGCATCTTTTTACAGGCGATCGCCGACGGCAGCGTCTTCGTCGAATATAAGAAGAATTACGCTCCGGGCCGGGGCGACAACATCGTCGCGGGCAAACTGCGGATCAAGGGAATCACCGTGGGGATCATCGCCTCCAACGGGCTGGGCATCATTTTTACGGAGGCGGCGCGAAAGGCCACGGAATGGATCGTTCGCTGCTCTCAGGAGAGAATCCCGCTCCTTTTCATCCAGAGCTCTCCCGGGTACATGGTGGGTTCCGAATCGGAACACCAGGGCATCGGAAAGTACGGGGCCGACATGGTCCGTTCCGTCTCCTGTGCTCAGGTTCCCCGCATCCAGCTGGTCATCGGACCCGACAACGGCGCCGCCAACTACGGCATGTGCGGAAGGGCCTACCGCCCCCACTTCCTTTTTCACACCATGAGATCCAGAACCTCGGTCATGAGCGGGAGATCAGCCGCTGAGGTGCTGCTTTCCATCGAAGAAAGAAAGCGGATCAGTTCGGGCAATCCCATGAGCGACGGCGAAAAACAGGCCTTCCGCCAACAGATGATGGAGAAATACGACGGCGAGGCTCACCCGTTTTATTGCGGCGCCCGCATCCTCAGTGATCGGGTGCTCAAATTCAGGGAAATTCGGGACTGGCTCGCCGTGGCATTTGAAGTGAGCCTTCTGAAGCCCATTGGAGCGCCGGCCTTTGGGAACTTGAGATTCTAACCCGTGAGGACCGCTCGAAACATTGAGCCCACCCCGTGGGGGTCACTCTGAGGAAAGCACAGAGGGGGGCCCGAAGCGCCCGCGCTTCGCGGCTTCCCCAGCGCGCACCGAATCTTTCGCGCAGGAGCAGGCCTAACCGCTCCAGCCCTGTCCCAAAGCGGTGCTCATCGAGACGGGTGAAGCCTCCTCAAAGGAAAGAGGGTGAGGCCCCTCCCTGATCGCCGCAGGAAGGCTCGGGGTCTGGGCGCTTTCGGATCCGGCGCCGGCGCGGCCGGCAGTTCGAAAATGGATGTCCATGGAATACGGTGTCAGACATTACGAAACCGCTGAACGGCTGCGGTGGTTCCTCATTTTCATCTTCTGTCTTTTGCTCGCTTATCCCGTGGCCGTGTCCTACAGCATTCCGCCCACCTGGAAACCGGCGATCTCCGCCTTCAAAACCCACGCCTTCACCACGTCCGCCTTCTGGCTGCAGCTCCCCTGGCTCCGCGTGCCGCCCCTCGGTGGACTCATGATCTACCTCTTCTGGGTGGGAGCCCTGTTTTTGCTCCTGAAGGCCGTCTTCCTCATGGTCCAGGTGGTGGGAAAATACAAGATCCAGGCGATCCTGGAAAAGCACATCGACAAGAGGGCGCCGGTCCATCGTTTTCCCACCGATTCGGGCCCCACCAACTGGAACAAGCTGTTTCCCGCCGACATCATCCACCTGCAGACCGACCGCACCCTGTTTCAGCTGATGTATCACCCGTTTCGACGCGTCCGACTGATGCTCAACCATCCCAAGTCCTTTCCTGCCTCGGAAGGTCTGCTGGAGAGGGAACGGCGAGCCTCCGAAGTCGACTGGGAGCTGCTGGCCGGTTCCTGGAGCCCCTTTCAATGGATCTTGTGGGCTCTCCCCCTTCTCGCTTTTTCCCAGGTTCTCTGGCTCCTCTATCAACAGAGCGTGCCCGTCCTGAGTGGCCAGGGGGAACTCGCGGAAATTCTCAGCGAGGCATCCGTCAGCATCCTTCCCCTTGCTCAGAGCCTGGCCGCCGTGATCGTTCTGGCGCTGGCTGCCGCGCTGCTCAAGCGCATCGAAAGCCTCTACCTTTCCAGCCTGAACGCTCTCCTGTATGACGCTTTCCTCAGCAGAATCCCTTTTCAGAGCGGTGACACGGTGATCCTGCTGGAAGCGTTTCAAAAGAATTTTCAGGAGATCCAATCCATACTTCGCCGCCTGGAGCGGTCCGTCGCTTCCTCGACCGATAAAGCCCCGTGAATCCCGAGAGTGCTCAGCAGATGAAAGACACCGAAAACGCCCTGGGACCCTTGCTGCGGCGCGTCCTCAAAAACCATCCCGCCTTTGCGGCCAACCCCATCGGCGACTGGAAAGAACTGGTCGGGGAGCAAATCGCCCGCTACTCACAGCCCAAATCGCTCAAAAACAAGATTCTCACCGTGATCGTCCATGACTCGGTCTGGAAGCATCACCTGGACCTCCTTCGGGACGCGCTCATGGAGAAAATCAATGCGCGCCGACCCGAGCCGATCGTGACGCAGATTGTCCTTCGCGTGGGAGAAGTGCCTCCCACGGAGCCCGTTTTGAATCCCCAGTTTCATCAACTGGAGAAGCTGAAGAAAGCACCCACATCGAAGATCCGCAGGCAAAAACTGCCCCGCAGAAAGCTCACTCCCGAGGAATCGGCGCTCATCGCCTCCCTTCCCGATGCAGAGCTGCGAAGGATTGCAAAACGTTTGCTGGAGAAAGTTGCCGTCGAGGAAAGCGGTGAGGTTTGAGTGCCCCCGAAGGGTTCATTTTTCGTGAAGCGAATCATGGATGAGGCGAGCCAGCTTCCTTGGTATGCCTGGAACCTGTTCGATGGCGGCCAGATCCGTGTTTTGAAGTTCTTCCAGGCTGCCAAAATGCTGGAGCAGCCGGCTGCGCCGGCCGGGCCCGAGACCGGGCACCGCATCCAGCGCGGAAGAGAGCAAACGGCGCCGATGAAGGTGCTGATAGTTTTTGATGGCGAATCGGTGCGCCTCATCCCGCAATCGCTGCAACAGGTGAAGAATGTCGGGATAGTGAGAGAGAAAGACGGGGTTCTTTCTGCCGGGCAGGTAAATTTTCTCATAGAGGCCGCGCCCCCTTTCTCCCCGGTCCGTCTCATTTTCCTTGGCCAACCCGATGACGGGCAGGCGCTGGGCCACCCCCCTCTCTTCCATCAGGCAATGGATGCGGTTCAACTGCCCCTTTCCCCCATCCACAACAAGCAGGTCGAGCCCGGACACCAGTTCAGGCTCTTCGTCGAGAAGGCGCTCCACCACCTCGGCCATCATGGCGGGATCATCGGGCTCACTCATGCTTTTCACCCGGTAATGACGGTATGAGGACTTGTCCGGCTCCCCATGAGTGAAAACCACCACTGCCCCCACCGCATGCTGGCCCTGAATGTTCGAGATGTCCACACAGGCCATGCGCAGGGGGGGCCGTGTGATCTTGAGAATTCTCCCCAGGTTTTCCAGGAGGCTCAGATGCTTCTGGATGAGCTTCCTGCGGCTGGCATGCCGTTCTCGCGCATTGTCTTCCGCGAGTTGCAGCAAGCGTCTCCGCTCCCCCCGCTGCACCGCCCAGAGACGGACCCGCCTCCCTTTGAGCTCGGCAAGCCATTCCTGGAGGACCTCCTGAGACTCCAGCGCGGTGGGAAGGAGAACTTCGTCGGGAATGTGATGCCCTTCCCCGTAGAATTGCTGCACAAAGGCCGTCAAGATTTCTTCGGCGGCGTCTTCCGAATGTGGAAAATGAAACTCTTTTTTTCCCACCAGGACGCCCTGCCTCACGAAGAGCACCATGAGAGTGGTCGCATCATCCTCCTGGTGGACACCCAGAACATCCTGGTTGAGAAAACGGTCCGAGATGATGTGCTGCTTTTCGAGCAGGGTCTCGATGTCCCTTAGACGGTCTCGAAATCCCGCGGCTTTTTCGAATTCCAGATTTTGCGAGGCCAGCTCCATGTCCTGACGCAATTTTCGTTGCAGCGCGTCTGTCCTCCCCTGCAAGAAAAGAACGACCTCCTCCACCACCCTCGCATATTCCTGGACATCGGTCTTCCCGGCACACACCCCGGGACATCGTTTCATGGCGTAGTTGAGACAGGGACGATCCCGTTTCATGAGCTTCCTGCCCCGACACTGGCGCAGGGGGAAGAGCTGGTTGAGCATTCGCAGGGTTTCTCGAAGGGCGTGGCCGGACGGGTAAGGCCCGAAATAAAGAGCTCCATCCCGCTGAAATCTCCGGACGATGTCAAGTCGTGGAAAGGGCTCCCGGGGATCGATGCGCAGCGAGGGATAGTTTTTGTCATCCCGCAGGATGACATTGTAGCGGGGACGATACTTTTTAATGAGGCTCGCTTCGAGAAGCAGCGCCTCTTTTTCGGTGGCCGTGACCACAAATTCAAGGTCCCGGGCCTTGCTCAGCAGCGCCTGGACCTTGATGTTGTTTTCCGTCGTGACGCGAAAATAACTCGCAGCTCTTTTTCGGAGGTCTCTGGCCTTTCCCGCATAAAGGACCCGTCCCTCCGCATCCCGAAAGAGATAAACGCCGGGCAGGTGCGGAAACGCCTTCGTCTTTTCCGCCAGGGGATGATCCAGAGGCCGAGAGGGCTCGACCTCAGGGGGCGCCGGCGCGCCGGACTGAGATTTATCGTTGATCATTTTTCCGCCTCAATCCTGAAACGAATGGAGACTTCAGCGCGGCCCCGCCATCCCTGCTCCGGAGGAAAGCCTGGAAACCCGCTGAAACACGGAAGTTCATGGAGCAGGACCTTTGAATTCAGCTCACAGGAGCAGATGGGATCTAGACAGAAGGAAATTTTTCTGATAAAAGCTGTCCCTGTCCTGTCGGGACGTGGCTCAGCCTGGTAGAGCGCTGCGTTCGGGACGCAGAGGTCGCTGGTTCGAATCCAGTCGTCCCGACCATTTGAGGACCTCCCAGCGGTTTGACTCCTCGTAACTCCCAAAGCCTTACGTCCAGCCCACTGTCCCAACCGTAACCGCGCGACACAAGCCGAATTCCCGGTCCTTATCGCTGCCCCGGAGGGGGCCCTTGCGATGCCCTCCGAAATCCCGAGGTCTGCACCCGCATTTTCTGCTCGATCGTGGGGCGGGAAAAAATGAGGAGTCCCCTCTTCGCTGCATCCCTGCCGCGTGAGTTTGGCGGGAGTGACGCAGTGGAAGCCGATCTTTTCAAAGCGGGGCAGATTGCCCGGTGGAATCAGCTCGGTGCTTTCCTGTGAGATACAGAATCCGGGGTTCCAATTGTTTCTCTTCTGAAGGTCGAATTCCTTCCGCTGAAAAGGCTTCGAGCATCCCGGCGTGTTCATTGCCGCCCCCGGAATATGGTGTGGAGGGATTCTTCCAACGGGGTCTGGATGAAACCGAGCGCGAGGGCTCTGCTGCTGTCCAGGGAGAGATCGCGCGGTCGGGGAGCGGGCATTTTCACCTCCTGCTGGAGTGCGAAATGAATGCTCGAACTGCCCTCCCCCAGGACGCGGCAGACTCTCAGTCCCAGATCATAGCGAGAAATCCGCTCGGGGCCGCCGAGATGCAAGACACCCGACGTACGGCCTGCAAAGGCAAGAAGTGCTCGCACAGCATCCTCGACAAAAAGCGGTGTGCGGAATTCGTCCCCAAAAAGCTTCAGCGCCCTGCCTTCTCTGAGCGCGTTGACGAGGGACTGCAGGAAGCTGCCGGTCGGCCCCGCCGATGAGCCGTAGAGGAGAGCGAGTCGGCAGATGAGCACCTCCGGGGAGCCATGCTCCTCCAGGATGGCTTCAGCTTCCTTTTTGTGTGCACCATAGACATTGATGGGATTCGCCGGATCATCTTCTTTGTAGGGTGCGTTCAGCCCATCGAACACCATGTCGGTGGAAGTAAAAGCGCACGGCACGGAAAAGCGGCCACACCAGCGCGCCACATTGCGAGAACCCTCCACGTTGATCTTTCGTGAGACCTCGGGTTCTCTCTGGCAGGCGTTGATATTGGACAGGGCCGCCGCGTGGATCACCACATGGGGCCGCACCCTTTCGAAGAGAGTTTCGACTTCCCGGTCCTGAGTGATGTCGGCCTGCACCGCTGTCACGCCGGGCCGGCCGAAGGCGTGCGCGTTGAACACGCCGACAACATTCCATTCAGAGGCGGCAAGGCGGCAGATGTGCTGTCCCAAAAAACCACTGGCGCCCGTAACAAGCAGGACTCTTTTCTTCGTCATGGACCGGTCTCTCCCGCGTTCATTGTCGTCCAAAACCTCAAATCCTTCAAGAAGCACGCTCGCGAACCTCTCTTCCGATGACGCGCAGCCTCCGGCCGCGTCCCGGGCGGACGCCGGAACGGGGCAGTGCTCACCAGACGACTTGACAGGATTCCAACGCTTGTGGTAATGAGCTGCCCCATTCCTCAGGTGGCACGAGTCATGTTCAAAGCCACCCCGGAACTCGGTGAGCGGCGACCGATAAGACACACATGGAAAAAAGCGAACAAAACGCTTGCAATCCTGTGTATGTCGTGTTATATGGCGAGACTCCGTAGAGATTGGATATCTCTGACGGCCATCGCGATGATGGGACAATGTGGAGAGGTTCCCGAGCGGCCAAAGGGAGCAGACTGTAAATCTGCCGGCGAAG
>CAZZHS010000046.1:0-36390 GCA_964654275.1 uncultured Syntrophobacteraceae bacterium | reverse complement strand
CTTCGCAGCTATCCTTCAGATATCCCCTCTGAGCGAGTGGTGCAAAGCGTCCTCCGGGCGGAGTTCTTTTCGCCCCGAAAAGTTCCATCCTGCCGAACTTCACGGCTGATTCGTTCCAAAGCCCGAGAACCCGTATTGGACAGGGCAGCATGATCGAAATGGTGTTCCGCAGTTTTTCATGCCCGAGTCTTGACATTGTCTCATTTCGAATTTATCGATTTTCACGCTGGGCTCAGTGAGTCTGTCAATCAATCAATTCATTGAGAGAGGAGAAAGCCATGAACGTTAATCTGAAGAAATGGGCACCGTGGAACTGGTTCAAGAAGGAGCAGGATACCCAGCAGGATGCAAGTGCTGTTCCCGTGGTGCGGTCTAATCCCCCGACTTCTCTCCCAGCCTCACCCGCACTGGATCCCCTGCTGCAACTTCACCGTGAGATGGATCGGTTGTTTGACGACGCCTTCCGTGGCTTTGGAGTGTCCTGGCCTCGCTTGACACTGCCCTCCGTCCCTTCGCAGATGCAGGGTCTGCTGCGACCCTCGCTGGACATCCAGGAAACCGACAAGCAGTACCAGATCACGTTGGAGTTGCCGGGGGTGGAGGAAAAGGACATCCAGCTCACCCTGGAGGACGATGTGCTGTATATCCGCGGCGAGAAGCGCCAGGAGCAGGAGCAAAAGGACAGGCACTACCACCGCATCGAACGAAGCTACGGGAGCTTCCAGCGTGCGCTGAATCTGCCTGCGGATGCCAATCAGGATGCGATCAAGGCGTCGTTCAAGAACGGCGTGCTTACCGTCACCGTCGACAAGCGCGAGATGGCGGCTTCGACCACCGTCCGCAACATTCCGATCCAGAGCTGATTGGTTTTTCGAGCGCCGCCTTCGGGTGGCGCAAATTTTTTGAGCTATTTGGAGAGACCATCGTCCAAAGAACATTTGCCAGGTTTGCGGCCATCTGCCACCGTGTGTGTCGAAACCGGTCGCAATGGTCGTCGAACCAAGCTGCTTCTCTTTGACGAGCACCATCGTCAACCGGTTCGCCGGCAAAGGCACACCATTTCACTGCTGCGATGATGTACCGAGTCGTATTCAGAGTTTTTGGGTTGAATCCTGGTGTGCAGGGACACTGCGTGAATTTGCAGTCGGCTCAATGATGAAGCATTTGTTCAACTTCCTGCAGGCTCCTGGTCTCCCTCGGCGGGGGACCACCAGTGGTCTTTCCCTTCGAACCACCAGGCGGTGGAGTCGGTGCGGGTGATCTGCTCCGCGAGCTTTCGGCCCATCTCGGTCTTGAGGCGCTTCAGAGCGAAATGGATCCACTTGCGGGCGTAGGTGTTTCCCAGGTCGAATTGTTCCTTCAGTTCCAAAATGAGGTCCAACTGGTCCGCATCGTGGACCAGCCGGGCCTCTTCCGTTTCATTGTCCCGATATTCCTGCATGAGCGCTTCATAGTCGCGTCCGAAGGGCAGAGTCCCGGCAAGGTCCCCGATGGCGTCGTTTTCCCGCACCTCCACGTAGCGCTTGTTGACGTAGTTCATGTCCCCCGTCCGGGCTTCCGGGGCGTCGTGGAAGAGGCAGAGGCTCACCACCTTGAAGGGGTCCACCTGCGGGCAGAGGCGCGCCAGGGTGTAGCCGATGATTGCCACGCGGAAAGAATGGTCGGCGACGGACTCCCTGCCGCTTCCAAGGAACTGAAAGCCCGACCGCGGGGTCTTCTTGAGCATGCCCATCTCGAAGAAAAAATTGACCACGCTCTTCAGAGGAACGTCTGCCGTTTTCTGCCCGCTTTCCTGGAATGCACCCGTTTGAGCTTCAGCATTCGATCGCTTCATGGATTCCTTTGCCTGAGAGCACCATGGGGGTGACGTTTTCCTCCGTGGGGATGATGCAGTGCATGAGGGCCGGGCCGGGCGTGTTGATCACCTCGGGCAGGTTCTGGAGAACTTCCTCCTCAGTGGACCAGGTGTAACCCCGAATTCCGTAGGCTTCGGCCAGTCGCTGAAAATCAGGATGGTACTGGAAGCTGGTCGCCATGTACCGGCCGTCGCAGTAGAACTGTTGCAGCTGGCGGACCATTCCCAGAGAGCGGTTGTTGAGGAGTACGATCTTGATGTCGAGTCCCTGTTCCATCATGGTGCCCAGTTCCTGCATCGTCATCTGGAAACTGCCGTCGCCCGTGACGAGGACGGTGGGCATGTCGGGGCGTCCCGTTTTGGCCCCGACGGCCGCGGGGAGACCGAACCCCATGCACCCGAGGCCTCCCGACGAGACGAGCATTCCCGGCTGTTGGAAACGGTAGTATTGGGCCACCCACATCTGGTGCTGGCCCACATCCGTCACCACGATGGATTTTCCCTGTGTGGTCTTCCAGAGCTCCTCGATGATGAATTGAGGTTTGAGGCCGCCATCCCGCTTGTAGGTGAGCGGGTGCTGCGCCTTGATCTCCTGAATGCGCTCCAGCCAGGCTGTGCGGTCCACCGTTTCGAGCTGGGGGAGCAGCGCGGTGAGGACCGTTTTCACATCCCCCACGACGGGCACACGGGTGGTCACCAGCTTCCCGATTTCGGCCGGGTCGATGTCGATGTGGATCACGGCTGCCCTGGGGGCGAATTCCTTGATCTTCATGGTGACGCGGTCGTCGAAACGCGCGCCCAGTGCGATGAGGAGGTCGCATTCGGTCACGGCGAAATTGGCGTAGCGGGTTCCGTGGAGTCCGAGCATGCCGAGGAAGAGGGGATGGTCGCCGGGGAAGCTCGAGAGGCCCATGAAGGTATTGGTGACGGGTGCCGAGATCAGCTCGGCCAGTTGCAGCAATTCGTCCTGCGCCCCGGAGCTGAGGATACCGCCCCCGGCGTAGATGACGGGCCTTTTGCTGTTCTTGATGATCCTGGCCGCTTCCTGAATTTTGAATGCATGGCCCTTGTAGGTGGGGCGGTACCCGCGCAGGTGGACGGATTTGACCGCCTTGAAATCGATGGTTTGGGAAACGATGTCTTTGGGCAGGTCGATGAGCACCGGCCCGGGTCGGCCCGTGGAGGCGATGTGAAAGGCATTGTGGACGATTTCCGGCAGCTTGCGGGCGTCCTTCACCAGGTAGTTGTGCTTGGTGATGGGCATGGTGATTCCCGTGATGTCCACTTCCTGGAAGGCATCGGTTCCAATTTGGATGGTGGGGACCTGTCCCGTGAAGCAGACCAGGGGAATGGAATCCATGTAGGCGTTGGCGATGCCGGTCACCAGGTTGGTGGCTCCGGGGCCCGAGGTGGCCATGCAGACGCCCGTCTTTCCCGTGACGCGGGCATATCCGTCGGCGGCATGGGCGGCACCCTGTTCGTGGCGAACCAGGATGTGTTTGATTTTCTTGGAGTTGTAGAGCGCGTCGTAGACGGGAAGGATGGCGCCGCCGGGATATCCGAAGATCACCTCCACCTTTTCCCTCTCGAGACACTGCACCAGTGCGTCCGCTAATTTCATCTGCAAGGCAGTTCCTCCACTCATTTGATCACGGTGCCCTTTCGCAGTTCCGGAAAATCGAGCACGCGTGGGTGTATCCAAAGCGCCGTTCGTGTTGAAACGGGCAGGGGCGTTGCCGGCGGGCCGCCGGTCCTTTTCAGTCCGCGGCCCAACTCCCGTTGGTCCCGGGGAGTCTCGATCCCCGCAGCATGGCCACTTTTCCCGTGCGGACCAGTTCGCGAATGCCGTAGGGGCGCAGCGATTCTTCAAAGGCGTTGATCTTGCCCTCGTTGCCCGTGCATTCCAGCGTGATGGTCTTTCCGGCCAGGTCCACCACGCGCGCCCGAAAGACTTCGGCCATCTGCAGGATTTCGACGCGCTGGCTGGGTTCCGCGTTGACCTTGACCATGACCAGGTCCCGGTCGACGTGCTCCTCGTCGGTGATGTCCCGCACCTTGATGACGTCGATGAGCTTGTGGAGCTGTTTGCTCACCTGTTCGATGAGCTGATTGTCGCCATCGACCACGATGGTCATTCGCGAGACGTCATGGGATTCGGTCCGTCCCACGGTGAGGCTCTCGATGTTGAAGCCCCGGCGGCTGAACAAACCGGCCACGCGGGCCAGGACACCCGGATTGTTTTCCACGAGTACGGCGAGAGTGTGTCTCATTGGGTTCTCGAAGCCTCCTCGAACCTGCATGCTTCAGTGGATAAATGCATCTGTTTTTAAAAAGAAACGAATTGTATATTATGCAATGTCAATTTGCAATTGTGAGCTCACCGGCCCCCAAAAGGCTCAGGTGGCTCGCGGGAGCCGAGTCGCAGGCAATGTTCGTGCCCTGAGTCACAAAGTTTTTGAAATTTTTATTTATTTCGGCGCGTTGACAGGCGTCCCACTTTTCTCTAAAATCACGGTTTCATTTTCCCCGGAGGGGGAAAATCGGCGGCCCGGCGCATTCGGCCGCACATTGACCGACAACGAGGGACTTTGAGTGATGAAGCTGAAGGGAGCACAGATCTTTTTTGAGTGTCTCAAGCGGGAGGGAGTCGAGGTCATTTTCGGCTTTCCCGGCGGGTCCATTTTGGACATCTACGATGAAATGTCCCGTGCCGAGATCCGGCACATTCTGGTCCGGCACGAACAGGGCGCCGCGCACATGGCGGACGGCTACGCGCGAGCCACGGGGCGGGTGGGGGTTTGCCTGGTCACTTCCGGGCCGGGCGCCACCAATGCCGTGACAGGTGTGGCCACGGCCTACATGGATTCCGTGCCCATGGTCTGCTTCACGGGGCAGGTCCCAACGGCCATGATCGGGGATGATGCGTTCCAGGAAGTGGACATCATCGGCATCACGAGACCCTGCACCAAGCACAGCTACCTGGTTCGCGACGTCAACGACATGCCGCGGGTGATCAAGGAAGCCTTTTACCTGGCCCGAACGGGACGACCCGGCCCCATCGTGGTGGACCTTCCCAAGGACGTGGTCCAGGCCTACACGGAATTCAAGTATCCCAAACGCGTCGACCTGCCGGGCTACCGCCCCACGACGGAGGCTCACGCGGGGCAGATCCGGCGGGCTTACCAGTTCATCAAGAAATCCCGCCATCCCGTCATCTATGCCGGCGGCGGAGTCATTCACGCGGCGGCCACCGAAGAGCTCCTGCGCTTCGCCGAAGTGACTCAAATTCCCGTCACTTCCACGCTCATGGGCCTGGGGTGCTTCCCTGCCGCCGTTCCCAACGCCGAAGCCGAAGGCGGAGTGGAGCTGCACCCGCTGTGGCTCGGCATGCTGGGAATGCACGGCACCTATCGCGCCAACATGGCCGTGTCGCATGCCGATGTGCTCATCGCCGTGGGGGCCCGCTTCGACGACCGCGTCACGGGGAAAGTGAGCGGGTTTGCTCCCAAAGCGAAGATCATCCACATCGACATCGATCCCACGAGCATCAGCAAGAACGTCGAGGTGGACATCCCCATCGTGGGGGATTGCAAGAATGCGCTGTCCAAGCTCCTCGAGATGACGGAAGCCGAGCCCCTGGAAAACCTGGAGGAGCACCGTCAGCCCTGGCTGGAGCAGATTCGGGCGTGGAGAGAAACCTATCCCCTGCGCTACACCCAGGGGGAGGACGTGATCAAACCGCAGTATGTGGTGGAGTCCATTTACAGGCTCTCCCGGGGTGAGGCGATCATCGCCACGGAAGTGGGCCAGAACCAGATGTGGGCCGCACAGTACTACCATTTCGCCCATCCCCGTTCTTTTCTTTCTTCGGGAGGATTGGGCACCATGGGCTACGGGCTTCCCGCCGCCATCGGAGCTCAAGTCGCCCATCCGGACCGCCTGGTGGTGGACATTGCAGGGGACGGCAGCATTCAGATGAATATCCAGGAGCTCATGACGGCCGTGTGCAACTGCCTGCCCGTGAAGGTCGCCATCCTGAACAACCGTTTTCTGGGAATGGTCCGGCAATGGCAGGAACTTTTCTACCAGAAAAATTACTGCGGCACCTGCCTGGAGGATGCCTCCCCCGATTTCGTGAAACTGGCGGAGGCCTATGGGGCGGTTGGGCTCCGAGCGACCCGGCCTTCGGAAGTGGAGCCGGTGCTGCGCGAGGCTTTTTCCGTCAACAGGCCCGTTCTCATGGATTTTGTGGTGGAGCCCGACGAGGGGGTCTACCCCATGGTGCCGGCCGGGAAGCCCATCTCTGAAATGTTGCTGGTGTGAGCTGCGGGAGATTCTATGGAAAATCAAAACACTGCATCGAGACACACGATAGGGATCCTGGTTCAAAACCGGCCGGGGGTGCTGGCGCGCGTGGTGGGGCTGTTCAGCGGACGGGGCTTCAACATTGAAAACATCACGGCAGCGGAGACCAACGAACCCGGCATCACGCGCATCACCCTGGTCACCACGGGGGATCAGCACATTTTGTCGCAGATCGTGAAACAGCTCAACAAGCTCATCGATGTGCTGAAAGTGTTCGACTTCAGCGAAACGGAGTTTGTGGACCGGGAAATGGCGCTGATCAAAGTGCGCGCCGAGGAGAAAACCCGCGCTGAAGTGCTGCGCATCGCCGACATTTTTCGAGCGAAGGTTGTGGATGTGAGCCCTCACTTCTACACGCTCGAGGTGACGGGCAACGACAGCAAGATCGGCGCGATCATGGAACTTTTGGGACAAATCGGAATCGTGGAAGTGGCCCGAACGGGCAAAGCCGCGCTGGCAAGAAGCAAGAAGCACTGAAAGGGGAGATGAATCAATGCAGATTTTTTACGATGCGGATGCGGATTTGAATGTGCTGAGGGGGAAAAAGGTGGCGGTCATCGGTTATGGAAGCCAGGGCCATGCCCAGGCCCAAAATCTCCGTGACAGCGGCCTGGATGTGGTCATCGGTCAGAGACCCGGTTCCCCCAACTACGACAAGGCCGTCGAAGACGGCTTCAGCCCCGTGTCTGCCCGGGAAGCCGCGGAAATGGCGGACGTGATCCAGATTCTGACCCCCGATCACGCACAGGCCGCCCTTTACAAAACCGATGTGGCCCCCTGCATGAAAGCCGGGAAAACCCTCCTGTTTTCCCATGGTTTCAATGTTCATTACGGCCAGATTCTCCCCCCGGCGCAAGTGGATGTCATCATGGTGGCCCCGAAGGGTCCCGGGCACCTGGTGCGCAGTGAATACGTTCGCGGAGCCGGTGTGCCTGCCCTCTACGCCGTGCACCAGGATGCAAGCGGCCAAGCTCTCCAGACGGCCCTGGCCTATGCCAAGGGAATCGGTGCGTCCCGGGCCGGTGTGCTCAAGACGACCTTCAAGGAAGAGACGGAGACCGACCTCTTCGGTGAGCAGAGCGTTCTGTGCGGCGGCGTGTCCGAACTGGTCAAGGCGGGTTTCGACACCCTGGTGAAGGCCGGCTATCAGCCCGAAATCGCCTTCTTCGAGTGCATGCACGAACTGAAGCTCATCGTGGATCTCATCTACCGCGGCGGTCTCGCCTACATGAGATACTCCATCAGCGACACGGCCGAGTACGGGGACCTCACGCGGGGGCGACGAGTCATCACCGAGGAGACGCGAAAAGAGATGCAGAAGATCCTCGAGGAGATCCAGTCGGGTGAGTTCGCGCGGGAGTGGATCCTTGAGAACCAGGCGGGGCGCCCCATGTTCAGTGCAAGGCGAGAGATGGAAAAGCGCCTGCAAATCGAAGAGGTGGGTTCGCGTCTGCGTGCCATGATGCCCTTTCTGGATGCGGTCAAGATGGTGTGAGGCCCGCTTTGGAGGGTTTCCCCTCTGCAGGGCCCACTAGAAAAAGGAGCCTGAGATTCTGTTGAACCAGAACGATTTCAGGAAGAAGCGAAGCCATATCCCCATTGCCCGGGAGGGAATCCCCTACATCGTCATGGCGATGTTCGCGACGATCGTTTCCGCCCTCCAGGGGCATGCCCTCCTCACTTGGCCCCTCCTGGCCGTGACACTGCTGGTGGGCCATTTTTTTCGAGACCCTGAAAGAATCCTGACGGCGGACCCCGGCCACCTCGCCTCTCCTGCCGACGGCAAAATCATCGCCATCGAGCGAGTGAACACCGTTCGCTTTGTGGAAGGCCCCCGGCTGAAAATCAGCATCTTCATGTCCGTCTTCAATGTGCACGTGAATCGGATTCCCGTCTCGGGAACGGTGAAGGGGCTCTATTATCAGAAAGGGCGCTTTCTCAATGCGGGTCTGAGCAAGGCCAGCCTCGAAAATGAACAGAACTGGATGTGTATCGGCACGGAATCGGGCGTGGAGGTGGTGGTGACCCAGGTGGCCGGGCTCATCGCCCGACGCATCGTCTGCTGGCCCGGGGAGGGTGACGCCGTGATTCGTGGAGAGCGCTTCGGCCTCATCCGCTTCGGCTCCCGTCTGGACGTTTACGTGCCCCTCAATGCGGAGGTGCTGGTTTCCCTGGGAGACCGCGTGTTCGCTGGAGAAACTTCCCTATGTCGTCTGACCTGAAGAAACGGCGCTCCCGCAGGAAGAAGTGGCGACGATTCACCGAGGGTGAGCTGCCGCTCGGAGCCTACATCGTTCCCAATCTTTTCACCACGGGCAATCTTTTCAGCGGCTTTTTCGGCATCATCAGCTCCATCAACGGCCGGTTTGAACTGGCCGCCGTCGCCATCATCATCTCCGGGATTTTCGACATCCTGGATGGGAAGGTGGCACGCCTGACCCGCGCCACAAGCCGATTCGGTGTGGAATACGATTCCCTGTCCGATCTCATCTCATTCGGACTGGCGCCGGGCCTGCTCATGTATCTGTGGGCCTTGAAGCCTTACGGGCGGCTGGGCTGGCTCGCAGCCTTTCTTTTCCTGGCCTGCGGCGCCCTGCGCCTGGCGCGGTTCAATGTCCAGGTGGAAACCAGCAACAAGAAATATTTCACGGGCCTTCCCATTCCCGGGGCGGCCGGCATGATCGCCACGACGGTCCTGTTCGTACACGACGTGGGGCTTTACCCGTCGGTCCCGCTCAACCTGTCCCTCCTGCTGATGACCTACATCCTGGGCTTCCTGATGGTCAGCACCGTTCCCTTCAACAGTTTCAAGGATTTCGAAATGTTGAAGGCGAAGCCCTTTCCCGTGCTGCTGGGTGCCGTCACCCTGCTCACCATCGTGGCCATGCGCCCGGGCGTGGTGCTTTTTGTCCTCAATGTGCTGTATGTGCTGGCGGGGCCTGTCGGCTACATCTTCCTGCGACAGCGCGCGACCAAAACCCCTCAGGAGGAGGCAGCGGCCCTTCCTGCCGGAGAAGGCCCTCCCGCCGGGACGGGCGAGGGGGAACCGGAAGAGGCGAGCCCTTTGGATACGAAAGGTTAGAACATGGCAATGACCATCAGTGAAAAGATATTGGCGAAGCGTGCCAACAGGAGCCGGCTCCATCCCGACGAGTTGATCGAAGTCAAGGTGGATTTTGCGCTGGGCAATGACATCACCGCCCCCCTGGCCATCGAGGCTTTTCGGCGCGCAGGGGCGAAAAAGGTGTTCGACCCCGAGCGGATTGCGCTCATCCCGGATCACTTCGCGCCCAACAAGGACATCGCCTCGGCCATGCAGGTGAAGGTGCTGAGAGATTTTGCCCGGGAACACGGGCTTCCTCATTATTTCGAAGTGGGCCGCATGGGGGTCGAACATGCTCTGCTCCCGGAGCTGGGCCTGGTGCTGCCGGGTGACGTGGTGATCGGGGCCGACAGCCACACCTGCACGTATGGGGCTCTGGGGGCGTTTGCCACGGGAGTGGGCAGCACGGACCTGGCTGCGGTGATGATGACGGGAAAGATCTGGTTCAAGGTGCCGGCCACCATGAAGTTCGTGTTCCGCGGAAAGCGTCGGAAGTGGGTGGGGGGCAAGGACCTCATCCTCTACACCATCGGCCGGATCGGTGTGGACGGGGCCCGCTATCGCGCCATGGAATTCACGGGGGAGGTCATCGACAGCCTGCCCATGTCCGATCGGTTTGCCATGTCGAACATGGCCATCGAGGCGGGTGCCAAGGTGGGACTCATTGCTCCCGACGGCATCACGGAAGCTTATGTGAAAGAGAGAGCGCGGCGGCCTTACGAATTCGTTTTCAGCGATCCCGATGCACAGTATGAGTCCGTTCGGGAGTGGGATGTTTCGTCCTTCGAGCCCATGGTGGCCCTGCCTCATCTTCCCGAAAATGTTCGACCGGTCACGGAACTGGGCGAAATTCCCATCGACCAGGTGGTCATCGGTTCCTGCACCAACGGGAGACTCGAGGATCTCCGGGAAGCGGCGGAAGTCCTAAAGGGCAGGAAGGTGGCCCCGGGCGTGAGGTGTCTGATCATACCCGCCACGCAGCACATTTACCGGGAAGCCATGCGGGAAGGGCTTTTCGAGATCTTCCTGGAGGCGGAAGCGGCCGTGAGCACTCCCACCTGCGGGCCCTGCCTTGGCGGGCACATGGGCATACTGGCTGCGGGGGAACGGGCCGTGGCGACCACCAACCGCAATTTTGTGGGCCGCATGGGGCATCCCGAAAGCGAGGTGTATCTGAGCAACGCGGCCGTGGCGGCGGCTTCCGCAGTGGCCGGGACGATCATTCATCCCGACAGGGTCTGATCTCGGATTCAGGGTTGTGATTCCCTGGAAGCCGGGGTCACGACGGTGCGGTCTTCAATGAGAGGGGTGAAACGATGCAATTCAGGGGAAAAGCTTGGAAATTCGGCGATGACGTGGACACGGACGCCATCATTCCCGCCCGCTATTTGAACACGTCGGACCCGAAGGTCCTCGCGGCGCACTGCATGGAAGATGCGGATCCTCAATTTGCCGGAAAAGTGAAATCGGGGGACATGCTCGTGGCGGGGAAGAATTTCGGGTGCGGCTCTTCCCGGGAACATGCGCCCATCGCCATCAAGGCTGCGGGGTTGAGCTGCGTGATCGCTCACAGCTTTGCGAGAATATTCTACCGCAACGCCTTCAACATGGGCCTGCCCATCCTCGAGTGCCCGGAAGCCGTCGAATCTCTCTCCACAGGGGATGAGGTGGAGGTGGACTTGGATCGGGGCGTGATCACCAATCACACGAAAAACCAGACCTACCAAGCCCAGCCGGTGCCCCCTTTCATGCAGAAACTATTGCAGGCCGGCGGCCTCATGGCCTATGTTCAGGAGCAAATGAAACAGGAAGGGAACGCAGCCTAGCGGACAGAACTTCTGCAAAACACCACCAAAGACGTCGCTAACCGGAGCGGCCGGCTTTCTGGGCTCTCGAAAAAGGATGTTTCCTTTTTCCAGGAAGGATGCTGCGGGACTTTTGCAGAAAGGATGGGGAAGATCCTTTTTGAACGGGAGAGATTGAACATGGAACAGAGCAAGTCCTATAAAATTGCGGTGATCCCCGGGGACGGCACCGGCCCGGAAGTCATTCGAGAGGCGGTCAAGGCCCTGGATGTCGTATCCTCCAGGGAAAATTTCAAGGTGAATCTGGCTCACTTCGACCTAGGGGGGGAGCGGTATCTGCGAACGGGAGATGTCCTTCCCGAGGGAATCCTCGACGAGTTGAAGAGCTACGATGCCATTTTGCTCGGAGCCATCGGTCATCCCGACGTGAAGCCCGGTATTCTGGAAAAAGGGTTGCTCCTGGAGTTGCGCTTTCAACTGGATCAATACATCAATCTGCGCCCGGTCATCCTCTATCCCGGCGTGGAGACTCCCCTTCGGGACAAGACCCCCGAGGACATCGATTTCGTGGTGGTGCGTGAAAACACCGAGGGACTTTATGCCGGTGCCGGCGGAATTCTGCGCAAGGGGACGCCTCACGAAGTGGCGGTGCAGGAATCGGTCAACACCCGCATGGGGGTGGAACGCTGTCTGCGTTTCGCGTTCGATTTTTGCCGCAAACGGGGCAAAAGGAAAAAATTGACCCTCTGCGGCAAGACCAATGTCCTCACCTACGCCTTTGACCTGTGGCAGCGGACTTTCGACCAGGTGGCCCTCGAATACCCCGACATCACGACCGATTACGCTCACGTGGACGCCACCTGCATGTGGATGGTGAAAAACCCCGAGTGGTTCGATGTGATCGTGACGGACAACATGTTCGGCGACATCATCACCGACCTGGGTGCCATGATCCAGGGGGGAATGGGCATCGCAGCAGGAGGGAACATCAACCCTCAGGGCGTGTCCATGTTCGAACCCATCGGGGGTTCGGCTCCCAAGTACACGGGAAAGAACATCATCAACCCGCTCGCCGCTGTGGCGGCCATGCAGATGATGCTCGAATCCCTGGGAGAGGAGGCCGCGGCCCGCAGGGTCGAAAATGCCGTCAAGAAAGTCGTGGCGCAGGATCTCAAAAGCCTGTCCGCCGGCCACATGGGGTACTCGACCACAGAGGTCGGGGACCTGGTGGCGCAGCACATCGCCACGGCCTGATGAGGACGGCCGGGGTGGCTCCGGCAGGGGAAAACCGCCGGGACCCGGCCGATTCAACAACTGTTTCGCAGACACGCGAAGGAAGACGTGCCGTAATTCGCGGACCTGCACGCTGGGAGGTCAGACATTCAGACTATGGGAGCCAAAGACTACAATGTTGCGGTGGTGGGGGCCACTGGAGCCGTGGGAAACCGGATGATTCAGGTCCTGGAGGAGAGGAATTTCCCTGTCAGGGAGATCCGGCTGCTTGCTTCGGCACGATCTCTGGGAAAGACACTCGCGTTCAAGGGCAAGAGCGTTCCAGTGGAGGAATTGAAGGAAGACTCCTTCAAGGGGGTGGATGTGGCCCTGTTTTCCGCCGGGTCCGGGGTGAGCAAAAAATTTGCGCCCTCTGCCGTTGCCGCCGGTTGCGTGGTCATCGACAACTCGAGCGCTTTTCGAATGGATGCTGAAATCCCCCTGGTGGTTCCCGAGGTCAATGCGGATGCTCTCAAGGGCGGACCCGGAATCATCGCCAATCCCAACTGCTCCACCATTCAGATGGTCGTGGCCTTGAAGCCCATCCGGGACGCCGCCGGGATCCGTCGAATCGTGGTGACCACCTTTCAGGCGGTCTCGGGAACGGGAAAACGCGCCATCGAAGAACTGCGCACTCAGGTGGGGGAGGTTCTCGAGGGCAAGCCCATCACCCGGGAGATCTACCCGCATCAGATTGCTTTCAACTGCCTGCCTCACATCGGCGCCTTCCTGGACAACGGCTTCACGGAAGAAGAAATGAAAATGGTCCATGAGACCCGCAAGATATTTTCCGATCCCGACATCCAGGTCTGCGCGACCACGGTCCGGGTTCCCGTCTATTATGGGCATTCCGAATCGGTGAACGTGGAGACACTCCGTCCCCTCTCTGCGGAGAAAGCGCGGGAACTGCTCTCCAGGGCCGAAGGAGTGCGAGTGATCGACGATCCGCTCCAGTTCCGGTATCCCTTGCCCATCGACGCCGAGGGCAGGGATGAGACGCTGGTGGGACGCATCCGGCAGGATCCCTCCGTGGAGAACGGCCTGGCCATGTGGGTGGTCGCCGACAACATCCGCAAAGGTGCGGCGAGCAACGCCGTTCAGATTGCGGAAACCATGATCCAGCGGAATCTTTTGTAAGCCGTATGCGCATCGTGGCGGGAGAATTTCGGGGAAGGAAGCTTCATGCGCCCCGGGGTCAGGACATACGCCCTACCACGGACAGAGTCAAAGAAGCGGTTTTCAGCATGGTGGCACCCCGTATTCCGGGTGCAGCCGTCCTGGATCTTTTCGCGGGGTCCGGGGCGCTGGGTCTGGAGGCACTCAGCCGGGGCGCAGACCGAGTGGTTTTCGTGGATCGGAGTCCACGGGCCATTGAACTGGTCAAGGCAAACGTTGCCCTGTGCGGAGTGGAGGATCGATGCCGGGTGATCTTGGGCGCCGGTGAACAGATCGTGAAGCGGCTCGCGGCGGACGGCGAACGTTTTCACCTCTTTTTCCTGGACCCTCCCTACGGCAAGGGGCATGTGGAAGAGGCCCTGAGTCTCCTGGGGGCGCTGACGCATCCCGACGGGATGGTCATTGCAGAATGTCATGTGAAGGACGAACCTCCGAAACGTTGCGGCGGATGGGTGCGGATCAAAGAGCGCAGGTACGGTGACACGTTGATAGCGGTGTTTGTGCGAGAGACTTCTGACTGCGGGCTGGGTTGCTGTGAAGGCTGAAAGGAGAGGGGTATGGACAAAGTGGCGGTTTATCCTGGGTCCTTCGATCCTATTACCAACGGGCATTTGGATCTATTGGAACGTGCTCTCAAGATATTCGACCGAATCGTGATTGCCATCGCGGTGCACCCCGGAAAACAACCCCTTTTCAGCCTGGACGAACGGCTCGATCTCATTCGCCGGTCTCTGGCGGGCCATCCTCATGAACACCGGGTGGAAGTCGACTACTTCAAGGGACTCCTGGTGGACTATGTCAGAAAGATCAAAGCCGACGGAATCGTCCGCGGGCTCCGCGCGGTGAGTGATTTCGAATACGAATTTCAGATGGCTCTCATGAACCGCAAGCTGAATGCAGACATCGAGACGCTGTTTCTCATGACGGGCATGCGCTGGATTTACATCAGTTCGCGGCTCATCAAGGAGGTGGTTCTTTCGGGCGGGTGCGTCAACGGGCTGGTTCCCGAGTCCGTGGAAAAGGCGCTGGTGGAGCGCCTGGGCCAAAAGGCCGCCCAGGAATCGTGTTGACGCGGAGCGGATCGGATCACGGGGGAACGAGAAATCCCGGCGGCGGCCCTGGGTGTTTGGCAGCAAAAGCTCCAGGCCCGCCGCTTGCCGATCAGGAGAGGGAGTCTGTCCTTCGGGCTCCGTCCGAATGCGCTGAGGAGATAAGCTGGACTCCCTGCCCGGATGAAATCACCGCAGCCGGTCGGCCAGGGCGAGGACCGTGTCCACGTAAGGCTGGCTCTTGTTGTAGGCGTGAATGACTTTTTCTTTTTCTTCGCGGGTCATGGCCTCATTCCATCCATGGCCGCGAAGGTAATTGGCCACACTGAAAATGGCATCAGAGGGCTGGAAGAGATCGACTCTCCCGTCGCTGTCTCCGTCATAACCGAACCGCAGATAGCTGGTCGGTAGAAACTGAGCCCATCCCATGGCTCCCATGACGGATCCCTTAAACTCGCTGACATCCTCCTCCAGTTCAATCCCCATCCTGATCAAGGCGCACAGTTCCTGGTAGGCCCACCGGGCACGGCGCAGCAAGCGCTCGTCGAACGATTCCCTTCCCAGACGGTTTCGGTCCTGATCGGAGAGCAGTGCCCACACCCGGTCGCGTTCACCGGGATCTTCCATGAGGGCAAAAGAGGAGAGGATGTGGAGGACGGGGGTCTGCCCCGTGTAGCTTCCAAACCGGGTTTCCACAAGCAAGATGGCCACGATGACCGAAGAATCCACCCCGTGGGCGGCTTCCGCCTGCTGCAGCGTGGTCCGGTATCTGGCGGCAAACTGGCGTGCCCGCTCCAGATCGGCGGCCTGCAGGAACTGGGCGTAGTTGAGTTTGCTTTCCCGCAGGCGAAATGTGGCGGCAATGGTCCTGTATTGCGGGGTGAACCCTCGAGCGTAGACGGCGTCGATCTTTGAGGGATGAAAACCGTCCGAGACCAGGGTCGCCCTGAGCGTCTCTTGCGGATCGCCCACCAGGGCCTCACCCTCCCTTGCCCACCCCAGGGTCAGGGTCCCGATGAAAACGAACAATCCCAGAAGTCGAAAAGGTTTCAGACGTTTTTTTACGGACGGGGTCATCACCTTGCTGCGTCTCCTCTCCCTGGCCTGCCGGCGGTGGACCTTCACGGATGCGGCTTCTTCTTGCGATTTGGTGTGAGCTCCATTATACGTAAAAGGCCCGGCCGTGCAAGCGAGCCGTGAAACAACGGCGGGCCTTGCCATGTCCTGAGCACAACTCAACACAATGGAGTGTCCACTGCTCGAGTCGTCATTCCGGCGGTCTATCAGCCGGAATCCACAAAAACGAAGCTGGATGCCGGCATGACCTGCCGGCATTGCGACTGTCGAAATGGACACTTTATACTGTGCAACTGTCCTTAGCCATTTCCCGCCCCGCTGCGGTTTGACGGGGCATGCGTTTTTGAGGGAGTTCACCCATGTCTGATCAGGAACTGGACCCTGGGGGCGTTTCGGGGACCTCGGCCGATGACGCCTTTGGCGCAGCCAGGAGGGAGTTGCTGTCTCTGCTGGCCGAAGCGGCAAGCCTCTCCGGGAGTGCGGCGGAGATGTGTGAGGAGCTGGAGGACAAGCTCCGGTCCAACACGTTCAACCTGGTGGTGGTGGGGCAATTCAAGAGAGGAAAGACACACCTGATCAATGCGCTCATTGGGGAACCGCTCCTGCCGGTGGCCGTCGTCCCCCTGACTTCCATCGTCACGATCCTTGTCTACGGGAAAGACACGCGGGTCTGCGTGCAATTCAACGATGGCTCGGAAAAGGAAATAGCCCTTGCGGATCTTCCCGATTACGTGACGGAGCTTGGCAATCCCAAAAACGCCAAGAGCGTGCGCGATGTGCTCGTTTCCTACCCGTCCTCCTACCTGGAGGGCGGTGTCCGCCTCATCGACACGCCGGGAGTCGGGTCCATCTACCTGCACAATACGGACGTGGCCTACCAATACTTGCCCCGGTGCGACGCCGCGCTTTTTCTCCTTTCGGTAGACCAGCCCGTCAGCCAGGCCGAGATCGATTTTTTGCGGGATGTGCGGGAATTTTCTCACAAGATTTTTTTCCTCCTCAACAAGATCGATCATCTCACCGGGGATGAGGTCAGAGATTCCATCGCGTTTTCGGAGCAGGCTCTGGAGCAGGCGATGGGCGCCGGCGTGAGGCTCTTTCCCGTTTCCGCCAAGCTGGCTTTGGAAGGAAAACTCAAAAAATCCGAGGAAATGCTCCGGGAAAGCGGGCTTCCGGAGTTTTCCCGTGTCCTGCACCATTTCCTCATCAATGAGAAGGGCAAAGTGCTGCTTCAATCCGCCGGGAGAACGCTTCTGAGGGTCCTCTCCCAGGAACGGTTTCAGGCCGAGTTGGAGAAGCAGTCCCTGACCACGCCGCTGGGTGAACTGGAGGCGAAACTGGAACTGTTCGAAAATCGCCGGCGGGAAATCCTGGCTGAACGGGATAGTTTCTCCATGCTTCTGGATGGGGAATTGAAGCGGTTTGTCACCGGCGTGCTCGACCAGGACCTGCGGACGTTCAAGAACGACCTGGTCCGGAAGATGGAGCAGGGGTTCGAGACGTTTTACGGGGAACACCGTGAGCTGTCGCTCAAGGAGCTCAACGATGCCCTGGAACGTTATGTGGTTGCGGAGGTCGAAAAAGCTTTTGTGGACTGGCGCCGCCTGGAAGAGGAAAAAGTGGGGCGTGCCTTCGAGGAGATCTGCAATGGCTATGCGGCACGCATCAACGGAATTTTGGACGAGTTGCTGAAGTTTTCATCGGAGCTCTTTGCGGTGCCGCTTCAGATCATTCATGCGGAATCCTTCTGGGCCCGCAAGCTCGATTTCTATTTCAAGATGAAACAGGAGCCCGTGGGGCTGGACCTGCTGGCCGATTCGGTCACCCAGGTCTGGCCCGGTTTCATCCTCAAACGATTCGCGCGGTTCAGAAATTATGTCTTTGGGCTGGCCAACCGGTTCATTGTGAACAAACGAAAGCGCCACATGCTGGAGACCATCGACATCCAGGCCGGGCGGATTCGTTTCGATCTGGTGAGTCGGCTGGACAAGGGGAGAGCTCAATTCCAAAAGGAAGTGCTGCGCCGCGTGGATGCGACGGTCGAAGCTGTGGCGCGGGCCGTCGAACAGGGGAGGAATGAGCGGGCACGGGGTGAACGGGAGGCGGAGGCGCGAAGTCGGGTTCTTGATGAGAGGCTGGACCGGATCAGATCGATCGAGACGCGCATCCAGGGTGTCATTTCCCTCGAAGAGTGATGGGAAGAGGCTGCACGATGTGCTGCTGCCGCTCCGCCGGCGGGCAGTTTTGTGCTTGACAAAAACAATGGGCTCAAGTAGCTTTGTGCGGCATGTGAAAAAAATATCTATTAGATGTTCGTAACGTGACAAACGCAGGCGCCGGTCATGCCTGCCTTCCCTGTTATTAGGTCCCTCCCGGCAGAAAAAACGCCCGGTCGGGCTGGAGATCGAAGGTGCATGGCGCGGAGGGAAACCTTGGGGACAAGGCGGTCGCGCCGTTTTGCGTTTTGGTCTGTAAATATGAATACCGGTTTGTCGCTGCTTCTTGAGGATTTGTCGTTTCATCAACTGTTGCATAAGGAGGTGAAGGGGGAGAGTTGTTGATCCTTTTGTTGTTGGGTTGGTGGGGAATGATCCCCGCAAAGGTCCTGAGTATTTGGGTTGAATGCATTCATTGACAAGGAGGATTTGATGGAATTGAGCAACATTTTGATGTTTGCCCTTGGGTGCGCAGGTTTGGGCGTGGCTTTCGCGCTCATCACCGCAGCATGGGTCACCAAGCAGGAAGCGGGCGATGCCAGGATGCAGGAAATTTCCGAAGCCATCCGTGAAGGCGCCAGCGCGTTTTTGAATCGTGAGTACAAGACCGTTGCCGTCGTGGCCGTTGTTCTCGCTGCTTTGCTCACTTATCTGGGCAAGTGGGTGGCCGTGGGCTTCGTGCTCGGGACCGTGGGTTCCGCACTGGCCGGCTACATCGGCATGATGGTCACCGTGAAGGCCAACGTGCGCACGACGGAAGCCGCCAAGAAGGGCCTTCAGGCTGCTCTGAGCGTGGCGTTCAAGGGCGGTTCCGTGACCGGCATCATGGTCGTGGGTCTGGGTTTGCTCGGCATTTCCGGCTATTATGCGTTTGTGAAGACCGTCGCCCCCATTGACGACGCATTTCATGCACTCGTCGGTCTTGGTTTCGGTTGTTCACTCATGAGCGTGTTCGCTCGTATCGCCGGCGGTATCTACACCAAGGCTGCCGACGTGGGCGCCGACATCGTGGGTAAGGTCGAAGCGGGCATCCCCGAAGACGACCCGAGAAACCCTGCGGTCATCGCCGACAACGTGGGCGACAACGTGGGTGACTGCGCCGGCATGGCTGCAGACCTCTACGAAACCTACACCGTGACCCTGGTCGCCGCCATGCTGCTCGCCAAGACGGTTTTCGGCGCTGAAAGCCTCTGGGTCGAATTTCCCCTCCTCATCGGCGGTATCTCCATTATCGCCTCCATCATCGGCACCTATTTCGTGAGACTGGGCAAAAACCAGTACATCATGGGCGCGCTGTACAAAGGTCTTGCCGTCGCCGGTATCCTCGGCGCGGTGGGCGCTTACTTCGCTTCCGACTGGTTCCTGAAGCAGCCCAATGTGGAACCCGCCTTCACCACCATGGGTGTCTTCATGACCGTCGTCATCGGTCTGGCCCTCACGGGCTTGATCGTCATGATCACCGAATACTTCACTTCCAAGAGCTTCTCTCCTGTGAAGCACATTGCTGAAGCCAGCGTCACCGGTCACGGCACCAACGTTATTTCCGGTCTGGCCGTCAGCATGAAGTCCACGGGCGCTCCCGCGCTGGTCATCTGTGCGGCCATCATCTATGCCTTCTCCCTGGGTGGCGGTTTCGCAGGCAATGCCGGCGTAGGCCTTTTCGCCATTGCTCTTTCCGCGGTCGCCATGCTCTCCATGACCGGTATCGTTGTGGCCATCGACTCCTATGGCCCCATCACGGACAACGCGGGTGGTATCGCCGAAATGGCCGAGCTTCCCGAAGAAGTTCGCAACGTGACCGATCCTCTGGATGCAGTGGGCAACACCACAAAGGCCGTGACCAAGGGTTATGCCATCGGCTCCGCAGCTCTGGCGGCTCTGGTTCTCTTCGCCGAATATTCCCGCTCTTTTGGCGAAACGGTCCTTTTCGACCTCTCCAATCCTCTGGTTCTGGTCGGTCTCTTCATCGGTGGTCTGCTTCCCTTCTTCTTCGGTTCTCTGCTCATGGAATCCGTGGGCAAGGCAGCCGGTGGCGTCGTGGAAGAAGTTCGCCGTCAGTTCCGTGAAATTCCCGGAATCATGGAAGGCACCGCCAAGCCCGAATACGGCAAGTGCGTGGACATCGTGACCAAGAGCGCCATCAAGGAAATGATGCTTCCCGCTCTGATTCCCGTGGTCACCCCTGTCATCGTGGGCTTCCTCTTCGGCAAGGAAGCTCTGGGTGGTGTACTCATCGGCAGCATCGTCACCGGTCTGTTCCTGGCCATCTCCATGACCAGCGGCGGCGGCGCCTGGGACAACGCCAAGAAGTACATTGAAGACGGCGCGTTCGGCGGCAAAGGTTCCGAGGCCCACAAGGCTGCGGTCACCGGCGACACCGTAGGCGACCCGTACAAAGACACCGCAGGTCCCGCCATCAACCCGATGATCAAGGTTGTGAACATCGTGGCCCTGTTGATCGTGCCTCTTATCAAGTAAATGACGCCATAGTGAACCGGCCTGGCCCCATCCGGGGCCGGGCCGGTTTTTCTCATGGCGCTCAAGTCCGCTTCTGAACTTCGACTCCCTTTCTCTTTTCTTCCGTTCGATTCCCCGGTCCACAGAGACAGCGGCCCGTCTCCTTCCCATCTCCCAAACCCGGTAACACTCACAGCATGGTGTCGTTTCAATCCTGATTCCGGGGGCTCGACCTTGTCCGGTTGGCGAGTTCGGGTGCATTCCCTTGAATCTGAGGATGGTTCGATGGAATCGCGGCGCGATCCAATGCCTTCCTTGACTTCAAAGGATGAAGATTTTACGATGCGCTGTTTCGTGCGTGAAAGCGTCTCGTGTGACCCCTGAACAAGGATGGTGCCGCTCATGTTTGATAACCTGTCGGATCGACTGCAGAAAGTTTTTAAGTACCTCAAGGGGCAGGGCAAGCTCACTGAAGCCAACATTCAGGAGGCCCTCAGGGAAGTGCGCATGGCCCTTCTCGAGGCGGATGTCCATTTCAAGGTCGCAAAGGATTTCGTGACGGGTGTCGCCGCGAGAGCGGTGGGGCAGGAGGTGCTGCAGAGCCTCACGCCGGGTCAGCAGGTGATCAAGATCGTCAATGAGGCCCTCACGGAGTTGATGGGGGGCAAGGCGGAGCCCCTCAGGCTCACCGGTAAAACACCCAGTTGCATCCTGATGGTGGGGCTGCAGGGTTCCGGAAAGACGACGACCACGGCCAAACTTGCCCGGAAGTTGAGCCAGGAGACCAGACGACCCTGTCTGGTGCCCGCGGATGTGTACCGTCCCGCGGCCATCGACCAGCTGATGACTCTGGGAAATCAACTCAATGTGCCCGTCTATCCGTCCAGGGTGGATCAGAAGCCGGAAGAGATCGTCCGGGCGGCCCTCGGCTTTGCCAGGGAGCACAACTGTGACACGCTGCTCGTGGACACGGCGGGACGACTTCATGTGGACGACGCGCTCATGGGGGAGCTCGAGCGGTTGAAGGACATCCTGGAACCGCGGGAGATCCTCCTGGTGGCGGATGCCATGACCGGGCAGGATGCGGTGCAGGTGGCGGGCAGCTTCCACGAGCGGCTCGGGATCACGGGGGTGATCCTCACCAAGCTCGATGGGGATGCCCGCGGAGGTGCGGCCTTGTCGATCCGTGCCGTGACCCGGTGCCCCATCAAGTACATCGGTCTGGGGGAGAAGCTCGACGCGCTCGAAGTGTTTCACCCGGACCGGATGGCATCCCGCATTCTCGGAATGGGGGATGTGCTCTCCATGATCGAGAAGGCTCAGGAGGCTTTCGATGAAAAGCAGGCGCTGGAGCTGGCGGAGAAATTCAAGCAGGACACCTTCACTCTGGAGGATTTTCGAAGTCAGCTGAAGCAGATCAAGAAGCTGGGATCCCTGGAGCAGATCCTCGGGATGCTTCCCGGGCTCGGAATGAAAAAAGAGCTGAAGAATCTGAAGATGGACGACAAGGAACTGGTCCGGATGGAAGCCATCATCAGCTCCATGACGAAAGCCGAACGGCAGAATGCGGACATCATCAACGCCAGCCGGAGACGGAGAATTGCCATGGGCAGCGGCACCTCGGTGCAGGAAGTCAACCGGCTTTTGAAAAGTTACGGCGAGTCGCGGAAGATGATGCGGCAACTCATGGGAGGGGGGGGATCTTCCGGAACGAAGAAGAAGGCCAAGGGACGTCGAAGGAGGGCATTTTTCCCTTTTTAAATGGAGTCGAATGCTGTATATAGGTTCCTTTGCGACCTTGAGGCTCTCCATGCCTGGATTACCGTGCGACCTGCCCCTGTTCGGTTCAGCGTGCGCCGGCACTGGGTACATGAGGTTATGAGAAGCGGGTCGGGGCGGCTGGACATGTGCCGGTCCCTGCCTGCCTGTCCATCCAACGAAACAGGAGGTTTCACGAAAGTCATGCCCGTAAAGATTCGTCTCGCCCGTGGAGGGAGAAAGAAAAGACCGTTTTACAGCATCGTCGTCGCCCACTCGGAAGCTCCGCGCGACGGCCGTTTCATCGAGAAGATCGGAACGTACAATCCCCTGCCTGAAGACGCACAAGTGGTCATCAAGAAGGAACGCCTGGAGTACTGGTTGCAGCAAGGAGCCAAGCCCACAGATACTGTGAACAGCTTGATACGAAAGCAGGTTCAATGATGTTGCAGTGAGCGCTTCTTGACCTGAGAAGTCCCTGCGGCGCAGAGAGTGCGGAGGTCGCCATGTTGAAAGAGTTGGTCGATTTTATGGCACGAGCTTTGGTGGACAGTCCCGAGAAAGTGAAAGTCTCCGAGATAGAGGGTGAGCAGACTTCTGTCATCGAGTTGAGGGTGGCCAAAGAGGATCTTGGCAAGGTCATCGGTAAGCAGGGGCGAACCGCTCGCGCCATGAGAACCATTCTGAGTGCTGCATCGACGAAGATACGGAAGCGGGCGGTTCTGGAAATCATCGAATAAATATGGAAGCTTTGTCACGATTGGTCCCCGTGGCCAGGATTGTGCGCACGCACGGGGTTCGAGGGGCCTTGAAAGTCCACCCGTATGGAGAAACTCTGGCTGAAGCGACCGCTGGACTCACCTGCTACGCTGAACCACCGCCAAGCTGCAACCGACTGACACTGACTCTTTCCAGGATTCGCACTCAAGGCAGGCATCTGGTGATCGAGTTTCATGAGATCTCCACCATGGAAGCTGCGCAGACCGTCATCGGCTCGGAGCTCCTGCTGCCGGAAGACATGCTTCCCCCGCCTTCGGAGGGGGAGTACTACCACTATCAGCTGCTCGGGCTTCGCGTCGTCACCGTGCAGAGGGAAGAACTCGGCTCCTTGAAAAACATTATCGAGACGGGTGCCCACGACATTTACGTGGTGGAGCACGAGGGTCGTGAATTCCTGCTCCCTGCGGTGGAGGAGGTGATTGTCGAGGTGGATCTTGCAAAGGGTGTGATCGTTGTTGATCCCCCCCCGGGCCTTCTCGATGATCTTTGACCTTTTGACCCTGTTTCCCGACATGGTCGAAGCGCCGCTCGCCGGGAGCATTGTGGGGAAAGCCCGGCAGCGGGGGCTCATCGAGGTCAGGGTTCACAACCTGCGGGACTATGCCCTGGACAAGCACCAGATGACGGATGACCGGCCTTTCGGAGGGGGAGAAGGCATGGTCATGAAGCCCGAGCCCATCGTGCACGCTCTCGAAAGTCTGAAAGGTCGCGGGCCCTGGCCTCACATCATTTTGCTGAGCCCTCAGGGGCGCCTTTTTGATCAGACCGTGGCTTGGGAACTGAGTTCACGTCCCAGGCTCATTCTGGTATGCGGAAGGTACGAAGGCGTCGACGAACGGGTGGTGAGGCATTTTGTGGACGATGAAATTTCCATCGGCGACTACGTCCTGACGGGGGGGGAATTGGGCGCGCTGGTCGTTGTGGATGCGGTGAGCCGCCTCTTGCCGGGAGTTTTGGGGAACGCCTCGTCGCCTGTGTCCGAGTCCTTCGCCGAACAGCTTTTGGAGTATCCTCAATACACCAGGCCTCAGGATTTCAGGGGGTATCGGGTTCCCGACGTGCTGCTGTCGGGCAATCACGAGAGGATACGCAAATGGCGCCGCGGCCAGTCGCTGCTTCGAACGCAGCGCCGCCGGCCGGATCTTTTTGCGCGTCTGCAGCTCACCCCGGAGGACGAGCAGTTGCTGCGTGAGGCCCTGCAGGAAGAGGAATCCCTGTTGTGACTTCGCTCAGGGAAGGAGCAGCGGCCCGCAGGCGAACGCTTTACCTGGCTTTGGTGCACTACCCGGTGCTGAACAGAAAGTCCGAGGTGATCGCCTCGGCGGTGACCAACCTGGACCTGCACGATCTGGCACGGCTGACGTGTACCTACGATCTTCCGCGGTGTTATGTGGTCACGCCTCTCGAGGATCAGAGCCGGCTTGCCCGAAAACTCGTGGCTCACTGGATGGAGCGGATCGGCGGGCAATTGCATCCGCACAGGAGACAGGCGCTGCAACGGCTGGCCATCGTGCCGCAGGTTAAGGATGCGGTGACCGGAATCGAGCAGGAGACGGGTGCTTCTCCCTGGATTTGGGCAACGACTGCGCGGCGAATGGAGGGGTGCATCAACTGGAGGCAGGCGAGAAGGGTCATCCAGGAGGGGGAAAGGCCCCTGCTTTTGCTGTTGGGCACAGGATGGGGCCTGGCACCGCGATTGATGGACGAGGTTCACGGGGTGCTGGAACCCATATCGGGTGCCGAGGGTTACAATCATTTATCGGTTCGTTGCGCAGCGGCCATCATGCTGGACCGGCTCACGAGCCCTGAAAGAGAAACGGTTTGAGAGGGAATCCCGTGCAGGGTTCCTGAGATTTCAGTGAATGGAGGAAGTGGAAATGAGCAATTTGGTTGAGAGTCTCCAGAGGGAGCAGATGCGCGGAGATCTTCCGGATTTTCGGGTCGGTGACACCGTCAAGGTGCACGTGAAAATCCGGGAAGGAGACAAGGAGCGCATCCAGGTCTTCGAAGGGGTGGTCATTCGTTGTCACAAGGGCCTGCTCGGGGCCACCTTCACCGTCCGCAAAGTGTCCTACGGAGTGGGTGTCGAGCGTATTTTCCCCCTGCATTCACCTCAAATGGATCGCATCGAAGTGCTGCGCCGAGGTCGCGTGCGCCGATCGAGACTCTACTATCTGAGACAGCGCCATGGCAAGGCGGCCCGCATTCGCGAGAAACGCTAGTGAAGCAGGGGGCCTCCGGGTTTTCGACTGATGCGGCCTTCCTTCACGAGGAAAGGCTGCATCGGCGGGGAATCCGGCACATTGCGGGCATCGATGAGGCAGGGCGCGGCCCCTTGGCCGGTCCCGTGGTGGCCGCAGCGGTTGTCCTGCCTGAAAACCCCGACCTCCCGGGCCTCAGGGATTCCAAGAAACTGACGGCCGTTCAACGGGAACGCCTGGCCGCCATCATACGCGCCAAAGCGCTCGGCTTCGGCATCGGCTGGGTCGATGCGCAGGAAATCGATCGCATCAACATCCTGCAAGCCACGTTCAAAGCCATGGTGCAGGCTGTTCAAAGCCTCTGCACCCCCCCCGAGTATCTGCTCATCGACGGCCCTTACCAACTCCCCCTGCCCATCCCGCAAGAGGGCATTCCCGGGGGGGATCAAACCTGTGCCTCCATCGCTGCGGCCTCCATTGTGGCCAAAGTTCATCGAGACCGCCTCATGATGGAATACGACGGTCTGTACCCCGTTTACGGCTTCGGGAAGCACAAGGGCTACGGCACCGCCGCACACTGTGGCGCGCTCGAGAAACACGGCCCGTGCCCCATCCACCGGAGAAGCTTTCGGCGCGTGAAGCTGCACGACAGGGACGGCTTTTGACCTCTCATGGAAAACCGACAGCGCACAGGCAGAGAAGGGGAGGAACTCGCGGCGGTCTTTCTCCGAAGCAAGGGCATGGCGATTCTGGGAGCCAATGTTCGCTGCGCACTGGGGGAACTGGACCTGGTGTGCCGCGAAGGAACGACCATCGTTTTTGTGGAGGTGAAGGCGCGGCACGGGAGTGGATTCGGGCTGCCGCAGGAGTCGGTTTCGGCGGCCAAACAGAGGAAATTGACGCTCCTGGCCAAATGGTATCTGCAACGGCATCGGCTGGAGGGTCACCCGGCCCGGTTCGACGTGGTGGCCGTCGATTTTCGCAGCCGTGAGCCGCAAATCACCTGGATCCCCAATGCCTTCGACGCACGCGAATGATCGCGAAGATTCCAGCACAGGAGGAACGCTCTTCGTGGTGGCCACGCCCATCGGGAATCTGGGGGACATCACCCTGAGGGCTCTGGACACTTTGCGCCGCGTGGATGTGATTGCCGCCGAAGACACGCGCCACACGCGAAAGCTCCTCAGTCACTACGACATCCACAAACCGCTCACCAGCTACCACAGCCACAACGCCCCGGAAAAAGGTCGAAAAATTCTGGAAATGCTGGGGCAGGGCCGCCAGGTCGCCCTGGTGACCGACGCAGGAACTCCTGGCATCTCCGACCCGGGCGCGCGAATCATCCAGGATGCCATTGAACAGGGATTCGCCATGGTTTCCATTCCCGGCCCGACGGCTCTCATTGCAGGGCTGGTGGTGTCGGGGCTTCCCACCCATCCTTTCGCTTTTCTGGGCTTCGCCCCGGCCAAAGGATCTTCCAGGACAAGATTCTTCCGCGATCACGGCCGGCTCTCCATGACCCTGGTGCTTTATGAATCCCCGCAGCGACTTCCCCGGACCCTCCAGGACATGCGCACCTGCTGGGGAAATCGGCGCGCCGTGGTCGTAAGGGAACTCACCAAAAAATTCGAAGAAATCACGCGGGGACATCTGTCCGAACTCGAAGAGATTTTCTCCGGCGGGGTCCGGGGGGAGATCACGCTGATTGTCGAGGGGGCGACCGGGGAGGTGGAAGAAGTTCAGACGCCCACTAAAAGCTGGGAAGAGGAACTGCGGGAGCTTTTGCTCGAGGAGAAGCTTTCCGTGAAGACGGCGGTGGACCAGGTCGCCTCCCGGCATGCTCTCTCGCGCAAGCAAGTCTATCGAAAGGCTTTGGAGATCCGGGAGGCTCGACCGTGAACACTTCGGGCATCAGTCGGCATAGCCCGCATGCGAGTCCGTCGTGACCTTGCCCCTGAAAACACGATATTTGTAAGACGTGTAGGTCAGAATCACCGGCAGCATGATCGCAGTGACGCCGAGCATGAACATCAGCGTCTTGGGAGATGCCGCCGCGGCATGAACGGTCAGGGGCGGGGTGTCCATGAGGGGGGGGATCATCTGAGGGTACAAACCGATGGAAAGCGCCGTGAAAGAGCTGACGATGATGGCGATGTTCCAGAGAAGGGGGGCCCGTTCGAGTTTTTTGTGGAGGCTGTAAAAATACATGATGAACGAAAAGACCGCCACCAACATGAAAAAAGTCATGCTGTAAGATTCCGGAATTTCCGACCATCGTTTCAAGAGGTGGGGCTGCTTGAAGGTGCTCCAGGCGTGCACCGCCAGGGATACCAGCAACGTGAGGCAGGACGCCAGCAGGGCATGGAAATAGCCCCTGCGCTGGACCTCGCCCTCCGTTTTGTAGATCAGGTAGTTGGCTCCGAGCATGGAGTAGCCGCACAGGACTCCCGCAGCGACCAGAATGGAAAAGGGGCTGAACCAGCTCCAGACGGTGCCTGCAAAGTGCCCGTCCTCAATGTGGAGTCCCCCGATGAGCGCGCCCAGGGCAAACCCCTGAGCAAGGGCCGCAATAAGACTTCCCATGCCGAAGGCAAGGCCCCAGAGCCGCTTTCGGCCGGACTGGCCCCGGAACTCTATGGCCAATCCTCGAAAGATGAGCCCAAAAACCATGGCGAGGATGGGGATGTACAGGGAGGAGAGAACCAGCCCGTAAAAGAGCGGAAAAGCTCCAAAGAGCATGCCTCCGAGGAGAACGAGCCACGTTTCGTTGTCGTGCCAGATGCTTTCCATCGATGCCATCATCAGGGTCCGCTCGTCCTCATCCCGCGTGAAGAGGGAGAGAATGCCGATCCCCAGGTCCGCGCCGTCGGCCACGGCATAGTAGAGCAGAAAAAAGGCGATGATGAGCAGCCAGATGAGGGGAAGATGGGGTTCGAGTGCGGTCATGGTTTGCCCTCCTGGAAATCACTGAGGTGTGTGCCACACATGGCGTGGCCCGGTGCCTTTTGCTCATGTCCGGGAATGCAGCCGTAACGGGAGTGAAACACGGCGGATGCCGGCTGCTTCCTGGACGCGCGTGAGTCAAGTACAACTGAACAGTGTAAGGTGTCCTTTTCGACACTCGTCATGCCGGCAGTCTTGAGGCGGCATCCGGTTCTTTTCTGTGGATTCCGGCCGAAAGACTGTCTTAATGACGATTCGCGAGGTGGACACTCCGTCGTGTTGAGTTTTACCAAGGTGTTTCAAAATCCGGCCCCCGGTTGAGAATGCGCCGGGCGAAGATCAGAAACAACAAGAAAACGAGCGGATACAGAATCCCGAAGATGATCAGAGAAGACCAGACCGTCCACTCGGGCAGAATCGTGGCCGCTTCACTGGTGCGCATCATTCCGTAAATGATCCAGGGTTGCCGGCCCACCTCCCGGGTCATCCATCCCGTCTGCATGGCGAGGTAGCTCAAAGGAACACCGGCCATCCAGGCCAGAAGGAGGCGTTTGTTGTGAACGATCCGCTCCGGAACAAGCTCTCCCTTGCGCCAGGCCAGGAGAGTCCAGAGCACGATGCCCATCAGCAGCACCCCGGACAGGATCATGATGCGCAGGGAATAGAACGTGATGAGGACCGGCGCCTGATCCTCGGGAGGAAATTCGCGCAATCCCTTCACCTCCCCCGTGAGCGAATTGGTGGTGATGAGGCTCAGCGCGTAGGGCACCTCGAGGGCCCATTTGTTTCGCTGGTTTTCTGGATCGGGCCACGCCAGTATGTTCCAGGGAGCACCTTCCCCGGGAGGGTTGGTGTCCCAGTGGGCTTCGATGGCCGCCAGCTTTGCGGGCTGGTGTTCGGAGACGGCGATGCCCGAACCGTGTCCCAGCATAATCTGCAGCGGTGCGATGAGAAGGGCTGCAGCCAGGGCCATCTTGAAGGAGCGGAGAAAGAATTCCACATGCCGCTGCTGATACAGGTACCAGGCGCTGATCCCTCCCACCACAAAGACGGAGATCTCCAGGGAGGCCATATACATGTGGGAGACGCCCCAGGGCATGTCCGGGTTGAAGATGGATTCCCAATGGCTGGTGAGCACAAATCGTCCGTCTTCGAAGACCCCGCCCGCGGGTGTGTGCATCCAGGAGTTGGTGACCATGATCCAGAACGCGGAGAGGGACGCTCCCAGGGCCACCATACACGTGGCAAACAGGTGCATGGGAGGAGACACTCTCTTCCAGCCAAACACCATGATGCCCATGAAAGTGGCTTCGAGCATGAAAGCCATGGAGGCTTCGAATCCCATCATGTGGCCGAAAAAATCACCCCCGGCGACGGAGAAGGGTTTCCAGTTGGTTCCGAATTGGAATTCGAGGGGAATGCCGGTCACCACTCCAACCGCAACATTGAGCACGAACAGGCGCATCCAGAACCTGAGATGTTGATAGTAGAAAGCGTCTTTGGTTTTGAGCCACATGGCTTCGAGATAGACCATGAACAGGCTGAGACCGATGGTGACGACAGGCCAGATGATGTGGAACATGGCCGTCAGGGCGAACTGCAACCTCGAAAGCGTGGCGAAATTGAGAAAACCCTCCATGGGGATCTCCTGGTTTCAAGAAGTGGGATCGGCAACTTGCGTATGACGACCGCAGGAGAGTGGGCCGCCGGTTCGTGTGAACGGTTTCTGCATCGGGAACCGGAAGGTAAATATGCAAAAGGTTTGAGATGGTGCCCGAAAGGTGCACCCTGCTTGAGGGCATGAACAGATGGAGAACAGATTGGACAATGCCATCGGAGTGTTCGATTCGGGGGTTGGGGGACTCACCGTGGTGCGGTCTCTCATGGAACGCCTGCCCTTCGAAAACATCATCTACTTTGGAGACACCGCCCGGGTCCCTTACGGGATCAAGTCCATCGAGACCATTGCACACTACTCCAGAGAAATCACGGAATTTTTGCTCAAGCAGCAAGTTAAGCTTTTAATCGTTGCGTGCAACACCATGGCGGCGGTGGCTCATCAGGTCATTTCAGACCTGTCGCCCGTGCCGGTTCTCGATGTCATCAGCGCGGGAGCCCGAAGTGCCGCCGCGTTGACCCGGGTCAAGTATGTCGGGGTCATTGGAACTCCAGCCACCATCAACAGCAACGCCTATGCACGGGCCATCCACCACCACGATTCTCGAATCCGTGTTTTCTCCCAGGCCTGCCCCCTCTTTGTCCCCCTGGTGGAGGAAGGCTGGCTGGACCACGAAGTGACCCGCCTGACGGCACGGGAGTACCTCAAGACGGTTTTGTGCCACGGCATCGACACACTCGTCCTCGGCTGCACCCATTACCCCCTCCTGAAGCCCCTCATCCAGTCTGTGGTGGGGGAGGGCATCGTGCTCGTGGATTCGGCGGAGGCGATGGCCGAGGAGACCTCGTCCGTTCTGGACCGGCTGAATCTGAAGCGGACCGATGAGACTCCTCCGGCATACACCTACTATGTGACTGATGTTCCCTTGCGCTTCCAGGCCATTGGAGAGCGTTTTCTGGGCCGCACCCTGTCCAATGTGCGTGTGGTGAAATGGTAGCCAGGTGGCTTGCTCCGGTTCTGAGGGGCCCGCAGGTCCGGTTGAAAAGGCCTGGGGCAGCGTTTATATTTAGCCTGGCTCATAAATTTATGAATTTTCTCAAGAGAATGAATTTCTTAACGAGGTAAGGCTCATGGCCGACGATTTCCCGAAATTTCCCAGCCAGGAAGAGTTGGAAAAGGAACTCAGCGATTACCTTTCCAAGAAATACGGCCACCGCATCAAGGTGATGTCCCCCATGATGTTGCCCCAGACCCGGGAATCTTCTGAGGAAACGTCGCGCAAGAGCGGTGGGGTGGAAAAAATCAAGTTCAACATGAAGCCCGAGGAGCTCGAAAGCTACCTCAACCAGTACGTGATTTGCCAGGATCACGCCAAGGCCGTGCTGGCCACCAAGATCTGCACCCACTACAACCGGGTGAAGTCTCTGAAACAGAGGTCGAGGCTGGGTGCCGAGGAGATGGTCGGCCGGATCAAAAATAACATCCTGCTCATTGGGCCCACCGGCGTGGGAAAGACCTATTTGGTAAAGCTCATTGCCAAAAAGCTGGGGGTGCCTTTTGTCAAGGGCGACGCCACCAAATTCAGCGAAACGGGTTATGTGGGCGGTGACGTCGAGGACCTCGTGCGGGAGCTGGTTTTGGAGGCCAACGAAGACATCGAGCTGGCGGAGCACGGCATCATTTACATCGATGAGGCGGACAAGATCGCTTCCTCGCAGAATTTTTGGGGACCCGACGTTTCCAGGGCGGGCGTGCAGCGCGCGCTGCTCAAGCCCATGGAAGAAACGGAGGTGGACCTCAAGGTTCCCCACGATCCCATCTCCCAGATCCAGGCCATCGAGCACTTTCGCAAAACCGGAAAGCGGGAGAAACGTACGGTCAACACCCGCAACATCCTCTTCATCATGAGCGGCGCCTTCAACGGCCTGGCGTCTATCGTTCGAAAGCGCATGCAGAAGCAGGGCATCGGTTTTGGGGCGACGGTGGAAAGCAAAGACGAAGAGTCGTCCTACCTGAGGCACGTCAAAGCGGAAGATCTCATGGCGTTCGGTTTTGAGAGCGAGTTCATCGGGCGCCTTCCGGTTGTGGCCGTCCTTGAACCATTGAACCGCGACCATCTCTTTCAGATTCTCAAGAATCCCAACAACCCCCTCATCCTCTCCAAAAAAGAGGACTTCAGGAGCTATGGCATCGACATCCGGTTCGAAGACGAAGCGCTGCAAATCTTCGCCGAGAGGGCCGGCGAGGAAAAAACGGGGGCACGGGGCCTGGTGAGCGTGATGGAAAAGGCGCTGCTTCCTTTCGAAAAGAGTCTTCCTTCCACCTCCGTGCCGTACCTGATCGTGAATGAGGAATTGGTGCGCGACCCGGAGGGCGAACTCGAAAAGATCCTCAAGAACCCTTCCGACTCTCAGCGGCAGAAACAGTACGAAGCAATGCTCAACCAGGAAAAGTCGCTGATCAAGGAGGCGATTCGAAGGAAGAAGAACCACTACATCGAGAATTACCCGCTCGTGTTCAGCCCCGACCGCATTGAACTCGTGGTGGACCATCATCTCAGGACCATGTTTCCCATCGAAAAGCTCTTCGACGAGGTCATCCTCATGTACAACCAGGTGCGCGTCTTTGAAAGCGACTTCCATGAGAAGCACGGCTTCAAGGTGCACTTCAACGAGGAAGCCATCAACGAAATCATTCGCCGCGCCCTGGAGAGAGACACCTCCGCCACTGCCATATGCAACGAAATTTCAAGGGATTACGCCCATGCGTTCAAGCTGATCGCCGACCGAAGCGGCCAGCTGGAATACATCATCCCTAAACGGGCGGTCTTGAGCCCCGATCTCTACATGGATTTCATCATCCGGGACAATTATCGCCAGTATCCCCTGTCTCCCAGCGAATCGGACAGCGACAACAAGGACCTCTAAAAAGTGCCCCGGCAAAGATCCCGCCGACGGATCCATGAAGGAAGCGGATCGAATGAAAACGCTCATGCTTCACTCCTGGGAGGCGGGCTTTTCATCCGGGGGCACAGGTAAGGACGTGCGTTCATGATCGGGATCTCCAAGCTCTACTGCGGAACCGTGGAACCTTCCGATGCGCTCCGTTACGGGCGACACAGCGGCAGGCTTCCCTCACACCTCCTGCAGTTCTCCTCCGACAAAAAACCGGTGGTCGTCTGGAACGTCACCCGCCGCTGCAATCTCAAATGCATCCACTGCTATGCGCATGCAAGGGACCAGGAATTTCGCGATGAATTGTCCACGCGCGAGGGGAAGGCCCTTCTTGACGACCTCTCCCGATTCGGATGCCCCGTGGTGCTCTTCTCGGGTGGAGAACCCCTCATGCGCCCCGACCTGCTGGAACTCGCCGCTTACGCCGTGAACAAGGGCATGCGCGCCGTCATTTCCACCAATGGAACGCTCATCACTCCCCCCGTGGCGCAGCAGCTGAAAAACATCGGACTTTCTTACGTCGGCATCAGCCTGGACGGTCTGAATGAAGTGAACGACCGCTTCCGGGGGGTGAAGGGGGCTTTCGAGAAAGCGCTCCAGGGCATCGCGGCCTGCCGGGAAGCGGACATCAAGGTGGGACTCAGGTTCACCATGAACCGTTTCAATCAAGAGGAAATTCCCGCCATCTTCGACCTGCTCGAGGAAAGAGACATCCCGCGGGTGTGCTTCTACCACCTGGTCTACGCGGGCCGTGGGAGCCAACTGGTCCAGGACGACCTGAGCCATGAAGAGACCCGAAAAGCCGTGGACCTCATCGTCGACCGCACCGCGGATCTCCATCGGCGCGGCAAACCCAAGGAAGTGCTCACGGTGGACAATCACGCCGACGGTCCCTACCTCTACCTCCGCCTCCTGAAGGAGGGGTCTCCGCGGGCGGCGGAAGTCCTTCAGCTGCTTAAAATGAACGAGGGCAACAATTCAGGCCGCGGGTTCGGGTGCGTGAGCTGGGACGGAAGCGTGCACGCCGATCAGTTCTGGCGCCACCTCTCCTTCGGCAATGTGCGGGAGCGCCCTTTCAGTGAAATCTGGACCGACCTCTCGAACCCCATCATGAGGAAGCTCAAAGAGAAGAAGCTTCATGTGAAGGGCCGATGCGCCGGCTGTCGATGGCTCGACATCTGCGGCGGTAATTTTCGTGTGCGGGCCGAAGCTGTTTCCGGAGACCTCTGGGCCCCCGACCCGGCCTGCTACCTCACCGATGAGGAGATTGCGCCCTGAATTGCGAGCTTTCATCTGCGGAGCGTTCACACCCGGAACAACCTTGAGACATCATTTAAAAAGGGGATGCGCCCTATGTATTATCCCGAGTACAGGCCCAGAAGATTCAGACGCACCGAAAACCTTCGCCGGATGATCCGGGAGACGCGTCTCTCGGTGGATCACCTCATCTATCCCATGTTCGTCGTGCCTGGATCGGGTGTCAGGAACGCGGTGGGCTCCATGCCCGGTGTGCACCAGTTCTCGGTGGACATGCTCCTCAAGGAACTCAAGTCGGTGGTGGAGCTCAACATTCCCGGGATCATTCTCTTCGGTCTGCCCACAGAGAAAAACGAGAAGGGCAGCGAGGCGCACTCCCCCCGCGGGGTCGTGCAGGAGGCGGTTCGAGCCGTCAAGGACAAGTACCCCGAACTCGTCGTGATCACTGACGTCTGCCTCTGTGAGTATACCAGCCACGGGCATTGCGGGCTCCTTTCCAAAAAGGAGGTGGACAACGACTCCACCCTGGACGTCCTGGCCAAGGTTGCGGTTTCTCACGCCCGCGCCGGTGCGGACATCGTGGCGCCTTCAGACATGATGGACGGGCGGGTGATGGCCATCCGGCACGCACTGGACGATGCAGAGTTCGACCAGACGGCCATCCTGGCCTATTCGGCCAAGTATTGTTCCGCTTTTTACGGGCCGTTCCGGGATGCGGCCGATTCGGCCCCCCAGTTTGGAGACCGCCGGGGCTACCAGATGGATGTGGCCAATGCCGATGAGGCCATGCGTGAGGTGGAACTCGATATCCAGGAAGGGGCGGACCTGGTGATGGTGAAGCCTGCCCTGGCTTACCTGGACATCATTCACCGGGTGAAGAAAGACTTTGACCGGCCCGTCGCGGCCTACAATGTGAGCGGTGAGTATTCCATGATCAAGGCTGCGGCGGCCCAGGGATGGCTGGACGAAAAAAAAGCCATGATGGAGACGCTCATTGCCATTCGAAGGGCGGGAGCAGACCTCATCCTGACCTACTTCGCCAAGGAAGCGGCCGCGATGCTGCAATGAAACGTGGAACGCTGAAACTCGACGACCTGAAGCCGGGCGCGGGTTTACGACCCGACCGCTTTCCTCCCCGATGATACCTGGAGTCCCTATGAATCCTCACCGCATGTCACATGCGCATACCCCCCACGCCTCTCGAGACCTGCACACGCAACGGGAGGGGCATGGCGGCAGTGATCCCAATGCATTACGCCTGGTGGCCTGGGAGGTCACCCGCAGCTGCAACCTGGCGTGCATTCACTGCCGGGCCGCCGCGCAGGATCGTCCCTACGAAAACGAACTGACGACGAAGGAATCCTTTCAGCTCATCGACGACATCGCAACCCTTGCAAAACCCATCGTCATCCTCACGGGGGGAGAACCTCTCCTGCGGCCGGACATCTTCGAGATCGCCTCCTACGGGAACCTGAAGGGTTTTCGCATGACCATGGCCGTCAACGGGACCCTCCTGACGGAGGAACTGGCCGGCCGGATGCTGAAGGCAGGCATCCAGCGCATCAGCGTGAGCCTCGATGGCGCAACGGCGGCCTCCCACGATGCCTTTCGCCAGGTGAAGGGGGCTTTCGACGGCGCGCTGCGGGGCGTGGGCCATGCCCGAACGGTGGGCCTGGAATTTCAGATCAACACGACCATCACGCGGCAAAACCTCGAAGAATTGCCCGCCATCCAGGAACTGGTGGTCTCACTGGGTGCAGTGGCGCATCACATTTTTCTTCTGGTTCCCATGGGGCGTGGCAAGGACCTGGTGGAGCAGGGCATCGATGCGGAACAGTATGAAAAGACGCTCAACTGGTTTTACGACCAGAAGGGCAAAGTTCCGCTGCAACTGAAGGCGACCTGCGCGCCTCATTATTACCGCATCATGCGGCAGAGGGCCAAAGAGGAGGGGAGAGAAGTCACCGTTCAGTCTTTTGGTCTGGATGCGGTCTCCCGGGGTTGCCTGGGAGGGACCGGGTTTGCGTTCATCTCCCATGTGGGCCAAGTGCAACCGTGCGGTTACCTGGAACTCGACTGCGGCAATGTGCGGGAGAAAAGTTTCGCGGAAATCTGGAAGCATTCGCCCGTGTTTCTCAAATTGAGGGACTTCAGGAGCTACGAGGGCAAATGCGGGCGATGCGAGTATGTCCGGGTATGCGGAGGGTGCCGCGCCCGGGCCTACGAGAGCACGGGGAATTACCTGGCGCCCGAACCTCTGTGCACGTATGAACCGAAGCGCAGTCAACTAACGACTCACAGCCAAATTACCTGAAGCGCTCCGGAATTTGAATGCCACATGGAAGGCGGGCAATTCCATTGTTCCAGATCCAGGTTATTCGCAGGTGAGTCCCGAGTAGAACTCAACACAATTGAGTGTCCACCGTTCGAGTCGTCATTCCGGCAGTCTTTACCCCGAAGGGGTTCCATAACTCAGCCCAGGGTCCAGCGAAGCGTCACCCTGG
>CAZZHS010000045.1:0-36852 GCA_964654275.1 uncultured Syntrophobacteraceae bacterium | reverse complement strand
GGTGCATTTCTGAGATGGAGAGGCGTTTCCTCACCCTCCCGCAGCAGCAACCCCGGCGATCCCGGTCAAAACGCAGCTTCCAGGATGGCGTGCCGGGCTTCCTCCAGGCGGCGCAGCTGCTTGCCCTTCCTGACCCTGATCTTCAGGCGTTCCGCCAGGGGCTGAAGCAGTCGGTGCGCTTCCTCGTCCGGCACACGGATCTCCCTGGGCAGCGAGTTGTTCTTTTCGATGGTGCTCAGAAGGAGTTCCTGAAACTCTCGTCGATACCGGGAGTGATGCCTCACGTCCAGCCCCAGGATCACGCCGCTTCGGCGTTCCACAAAGAGCAGCACGTAGGGGTAGAAGGGCTTCACGTCGCCCTCCTTCATGGCGATGGGCGCGAGAAAATAACCCGCCTCCCAGGATCCCGCCGGGTCAAGATTCAACCGCTTGATCTTCTGCGTGCGCAGCTCGTTGAAGGATTCGAGAGTGGTGACTTCCGGCATGAAGGGGTCCGACTGGATCCATTCGTCTCGCCAGGAATAGTGGTTGCCGTTGACCTGGGGCGAGCGCACGAGGATGCTCTGTTCATGAGGGGACACGATGCTTTCGGGGTTTTTGCGGCACCGGAGCACCACCTGCTGAGCCTGCTCGAGGGCCAGGCGGAGAAAAAGGATTTCCTTCTCGTTGAGAAACCAGGGCAGGTAGCCCGGTTCGTAGCGGCGGAACACCGGCCAGGAGGCGGGTCCTCGAAAGCGCAGACCCAGTCGCCTGACCACCCGCACATCCTCCGATTCCAGGCAGTCCCTGCTTTCGAATGAGGCCATCAGGCAGTCCTGGAGAAAGAGGGCCTCAAAGGAGTGCACCTCGCCGGAAACCATCTGCTGGTACCCGTGAAGGCCACGGGCTCCGAGGTATACCGCCAGGGAGAAGTGTTCGTTCATGGCCCCGGTGACGATGCAGTAGCCGATTTCCCCGTTCATGGGATTTCGGACGCCGAAAAGATCGCTCTCCCACATCCATTCCCATGGCTTGAGATTTCTAAAGGCCACGGCGGCTCGGTAAAGCCCCTCCCACGCTTCGAGGTCAGGCGCTTTTTCAAGGACGGTCATCATAGGTGTCTTGTCCCCAAGATTTTTCCTGCGTTGGAGAGAACTCCGTGAGTGCGTGTGTTGTTTAAACATTGCAGATTGTTTACCATGGGTCAATATGGATTTGGGGACGACGGGCCCCTGGCGGGTTTAGGGGCTTTGTTTCGGGTGCCTGAACGGTGCAGGCCGACTGGAAGATTTGCTTGAGAAGGCTGGAATCGGCGGATGATGAACCTGATACGGTACGCTGCGGCAATTGGGATCGCCTGGGTCTGTCTGGTGCTCGTGCCATTCTCTCCGTGCCTTTCCGAAGAGGCGGCGGGCGGCAGAGTTACACACCGGGAGGAGGTGTCCATCCTCCACGTGGATCAATACGGAGTCTATGTTCCCAACCGGATTTTCTACTGGGACGAGAGCCAGGGAAAAAGCGCCGTCGAAAAGCTGCAGCGGCAGGCCCGGCAACTTCGAAACAAGAGGGCGGCCCTCACGTACTCCGCCCGGGGTGATGCCGCCGTCGACAGGAGGCCCCTTGTGGTGAGCCTTGAGGCTGCGCCGGGAGACCCGGGCACCGCGGGCACGTCGCTTCCGACGGCCCAGGAACCCTACGAAATCATCGGCGATGCGTCGACGATCCAGGGCCGCAGCGGCCCGACGGATGAGACCGTGCACCGGAACGTGGGGAAATACTCCGACCGTTACGCTGAGCAGCCCTCATTTTCACAGGGATGGGAAGAGTCTCACCCCGGGGCAGCGGAGACCTCCGGCGAGCCGCAGGATTGGGACAGTCCACTCGAAACGCCTCATGTGCTCTATTCGTCCTCTGCCGCGCCCGATGCGTCGACCATCACTCGAGAGGAAATCACGGACTTCATTCAAACCCTCTTGAATCTGAACAACAACAAGGCGCTGGGGGCCCTCCTGGAGCACTACGGCGACGTGGTGGATTATTATGACCGTGGGCTGGTGAACCGGAACTACATCGGACGGGACATGTCCAACTATTTCAAGAATTGGGACACCGTCTTCAGCGGGCTCCATGGAGACGTGGTCGTCATCGTCACCGACGAGCGCGATGTGAGGGTCGCCAAGTTCCTGTCCCGTTTCCACGTGAGAAATGCTCAAAGATCCGTGAAAGGGGTCACGGAGAATATCTGGCGGCTGCGCAAGGAGAACGGCCGTCTCAAACTGGTGGGGGTCAAGCAAACCGTTCTCAGCCGCGAAATCCTCCCACCGTGAATGAGTGGGTCATCCGGGCATCTGCAGGAGCTCCAGCCCGCTCTGGGGGCTCTTTTTCCTGACCGCTCCGGTGCCGGTGATCTCGAGGATGACGGCCTCGGCCACCAGCCAGACAGGTACTCCCGTCCGGGTGCACCCGATGGTCGCATTGCCTTCTCTCCCAATGCCCGCGTGCATGTGCAGGACGGGCTCACCCGCTTCATTTCTGAAAAGGGTTCCCAGGGCCAGGATTTCCTGGCTTCCCGCGAGCGCATGCACGATGGGAACGATCTGGTCCCCCCGGTTCAATTCGGGTCCCACCACCACGCGGCTGCCGTCCGCCGCGCCCCCCAGGTAGAGCACCATGGCCCCTTCGATGGCCTTGTCCCGGGCAAACGCCTCCAGGGTGTCCGGCAGCCTGTCTCCATCTTCCAGCCTCAAAACAAATGTGCGACCGATTTTTCCCTCGCTGTACTGCATGGCGCTCCACTCCTTCTGAATGTTGCCCCGAGCCCCTCCGCGGGAGGGGAGTCGATGTGAGATCGTGCTGTGCGAACTCCGAACAACAGGTCCAAAATAGCCCGGTGCGGAGAAATTATCCAGCCGCATGATGCGGAGGGCGCAGGAATTGGGAAACCTTGACCGGTCATTTTCCCAATTGACAGGCGCATGACCGAATCGTAAACATAAACGCGGCATTCAACGGACCCATCCACCCCATTCAATCTGAAGAGCGAGGGCCTATGAACACCCAGGCAAACGGTTTCGACTCAAAAGAACGCGGCCCCTTTCAAGGGGAAATCGAGGCCCACCTGAAGCGGGTTTTTGAAGAACTTCCGCACAAGATACCCCTCTATCTTTTCACGGACAAAAAGAACGACAACGCCTACAACCAGGCTGCGGTCCAGGTGGTGCAGGCCTTTGCAGCTCTGTCGCCAAAGATCGAAGTGCACGAGCACGACCTCCATGACTCCTTTGCGCAGGATTGGGGGGTGGAAGCCGCGCCGACGATCCTGTTCGATCCCGAACGCTACGACATCCGGTACTGGGGAGTTCCTTTCGGCGAGGAAGCTCGGTTTTTCCTCGCCGTTCTGGTGCTGGTGGGCCTGCGCATGAGCAACCTCAACGAGGAATCGCTGAAGGTTTTGAACCGGATCGACTCCCCCCGGCGCGTCAAGATCTTTGTAAGCCCCACCTGCCCCTACTGCCCCGATCAGGCTCTGAATGCCGTGAAAGCGGCCATCGAAAAGCCTGACCTGGTGGCCGTGGACGTTATCGACATTCAGTGCCACCCGGACATCGCCTCCCGGTACTCGGCCTTCAGCGTTCCCCAGGCCTTTGCCAATGAAGTGCTCATCGCTCAGGGCGCGCAACCCGAGGAACTCTTCATGCTCTCTTTGCAAAAGATGGAGCAGCAGACGCTCTTCATTCCCGAGAGCGATGCGGAACAGGTGGAGACCGATGTGGTGATTGTCGGGGGCGGCCCCGCCGGGCTTTCCGCGGGCATCTACACGGTGCGCAGCGGGCTCAGCACGGTCGTGGTGGAAAAAGGACCCTTGGGAGGACAGGTGGCCACCACGCCCATCGTGGAAAACTACCCCGGTTTCACGCGGGTGCCCGGCAAGAGCCTGGTGGACATCCTCGTGAGCCATGCGCTCGAATACGTGCAGATTTTTCAGGGGGAGGAGGTGCTCGACATCCTGCCGGGCGATCCCATCGAGGTGAAAACCAGCCGCCGGCGCTTCCTTGCTCGGGCCGTGATCCTGGCCACGGGGGCCAACTACCGTCACCTGGGAATTCCGGGAGAAGACCGCCTCGCGGGGCGAGGTGTGAGTTACTGTGCCACCTGCGACGGCTCGTTTTTCAGGGGCAAGCGGGTGATCGTGGTCGGTGGCGGCAACAGCGCCGTGACCGAGGCGCTCTACCTGAAAAATGTGGGCGTGCACGTCACCATCGTGCACCGTCGAGACAGGTTCCGGGCTCAGGAGCACCTGGTGAAAAATGTCCATGCCAACGACATCCCCGTGTTGTGGAACACGGAGGTGAAAGAAATCCGTGGAAAAGAGCGGGTCACCGAGGTGGTTCTGTTCAACAACAAGACGGGCGAATCGAGCACCCTGGCCACCGACGGCGTCTTCGTGGCCATCGGCTACGACCCGACGACAGCCCTTGCCGCCAAAGCCGGCGTGGAAATCACCCCCGACGGGTTCATCAAGCACGATTCCCATCATCGGACCAACATCCCCGGAATCTATTCCGCAGGCGATGTGGAAGGGGGTTATAAACAGATCGTCACCGCCATGGCTCAGGGAACCGAAGCGGCCCTCTCCGTCTACGAGGACCTCGTGAATCCCTACTGGAAAAAGGAGGGGAGCGCTGCCGAGGAGCGGGCAGGCTGACCGAAACGAGAAGAGAAGGTGACAGCGCGATGTTCACGACGAGAGACATCTACGATCTGGCGATTCGCATCGAAGAAAATGGTGAGAGATTCTACCGGCAGGCCATGGCGGAGGTTTCCAATCCGCACCTGAAGGAACTTCTCGAGTGGAATGCCGATGAAGAAGTCCGGCACAGAGAATTCTTTCTTCAAAAGAAAAACGAGTTGAAGGCGCCGGGAGATGTCGAAGACATGCTGGCGGAGCAAATGACGGCGTTTGTGCTTCGGGATGCCGTGTCGGACCACGCCTTTTCTCTGGAGGAGGTGGATTTTTCGAAGATCGCCGATGAGACAGAACTCATTCGAACCGCCATCGGGTTCGAACAGGACAGCCTCACCTTCTACGAAATCATCGGCAGCTTCATCTCCGACCCCCACACACTGGAGGAGATCGAAAACATCAAGCAGGAGGAGCAAAAGCACATCACCCTCCTGGAAGATCTTCTCGGCGATCCGCAATAGGAAGTACGCGGCAAGGCGTCGTCCTTCCACTCAATGGGGCTGCACGGGCGTTTCCGCGGCCCCGTCGGTTTTTTTTAATGGACCGATCATCGCCCTTCACGGGCATAAGGCTTCAGGGGAGGCGTTCACATGGACAAACCTATCGGCCAATACTGGCGGGCACGTCTGGCGGAAGTGAAAAATGCGCTGGAGGGCAACCACTTCGAGGTGCACCTCGCCGCGGACGCTCAGGCAGCCCGGAAAATCGTTTCGGAGGACATTTTTCCTAAAACCGGAGCCCGGTCTGTATCCTGGGGGGGGTCTATGACCCTCGTGAGCACGGGGCTGGTGGATTTTTTCAAGAGTGTCGACGGCATCGAAGTGATCGACACCTTCGACAAAGCCGTTTCACCCGAAGAGATGCTGGAGCGGCGACGGCGCGCTCTCCTGGTGGACCTTTTCGTCACGGGGACCAATGCGGTCACCGAGACAGGGAAGCTGGTCAACCTCGACATGTACGGCAACCGCGTCGGGGCCATCACGTTCGGGCCCCGGCATGTGGTGCTTCTTGTGGGCCGCAACAAAATCGTGCCGGATCTGGAAGAGGCCATGCTGCGCGTCAAGAACTACACGGCTCCGGTCAACGCCATGCGCCTCAACAAGAAAACCCCCTGCGCCAAAAGCTCGTACTGCGAGGACTGCAAGAGTCTCGACCGCATCTGCAACAGCTGGACGATCACGGAAAAATCTTTTCCCAAAGCCCGCATCAAGGTGGTTCTCATTGACGAAGACCTCGGTTTTTGATGCCGTGAGTGTTCTCCGCGGGCAGGTCTGGAACTTATGGCACAACTAGACGGCAGTTCAGCGGCATTCTCATGGCGGGACCTTCCCTGCACCGTTCGGGTTAGCCTGCGTGCGCGAAAGGTCACCCTGAGGGTGCGGCAGGGTCCCCGGCTCGAAGTGGTCGTCCCGGCAGGATTTGATCAGCGGCGCGTCCCGGAACTTCTTGCCGCAAAAGAGTCCTGGATTTCTCAAGTTGTGAAGCGTCTCGGTGTTCCGATCGAACCCCGGGAGGATTCCTGGCGGCTTCCCCACGAAATCCACTTGAGGGCGCTCGACCGTCGCATCACGGTCACTCTTGAATCGCGCGCATGCGGTGTGATTCGGCTGGCGGCCCCCGATGAATCGACCTTGTGCCTCAGCGGGGAGGTTCATCATGAGGCTGCCGGCCGCAGGATCCTGCAGCAGTGGCTGCGTGCGCAGGGCCGGCAGCACCTTGCCCCCTGGCTGGAACGGTTAAGTTCCGAGACGCGGCTCTCTTTTCAGCGCGTTTGCATCCGCCGTCAAAAGACGCGGTGGGGCAGCTGTTCGAACAAGGGCACCATCAGCCTCAACGAGAAGCTGCTTTTCCTGCCTCCCCAACTGGTCCGCTACATCATGATCCATGAACTTTGCCACACGGTGCATCTCAACCACTCCTCGAAGTTTTACGCCGCCGTGGCCCGTTTCGAGCCCAACTGGAGGGAACTGGACCGCTCACTGACCGAGGCCGGCGCACTCGTGCCGCATTGGGCCCACTGACGGTCCCCGTCGGATCCCTGCGACCTCATCACACCGTGCTCCCGGTCCCCCCGGTCTCCCTCCCTGCAAGGATGCCCATGCGCCTGGCCGTCATTTCCGATATCCACGGTAACCTCGAGGCGTTCCTGGAGGTTTTGAAAGACCTGGATCGCGAGCGGCCCGACCGGGTGATTTCCCTGGGGGACAACATCGGCTACGGGGCACAGCCGGACGAGGTGCTCGAACTCATCCGGGCACGCCGCATCCCGTCCATCATCGGAAACCATGAACTGGCTGTGGCGGGCCTGGTGGACCGCACCTGGTTCAATCCCTCCTCGCTCCAGTCCCTGGACATCACCAAAGGGCTGATCTCGGAGTCGTCGCATCGCTTCATCCGGACCTTACCCGTCAATGAGGTGGTGGGCCGCTGCCTCTGCGTGCACGGGTTTCCCCCGGACTCGGCGCTCACCTACCTGTTCCAGGTGGACCATGCGGGGCTGGAAGCCGCCCTCCAAAATCTCGAGCAGCCCATCTGCTTCGTGGGGCACACCCACGAACTGGTGAAGGTCTTCTACGACGGCCGCACCTTCGACCGCGAAGAGCTCTCCTGCGGCCGGATCCGCCTGGAGCCTCACGGGAAATACCTCGTCAACGTGGGGAGTGTCGGGCAGCCGAGGGATGGGGACAACCGGGCGAAATACGTGATCTGGGACGACCGGTCGCACACGTTGGACGTGCGGTGCATTCCCTATGACTTCGAGTCCGCTGCGCGAAAGATCCTGCAGCGGGGCTTTCCGCGCATCAATGCGCAACGGCTCCGAACCGGCTGAGAAACGGGAGGGGAACAGCTTGAAGAAAGTGGGCAAATATGAAATCTGCGGAATGCTCGGCCGGGGGGGCATGTCCAAAGTCTATAAAGCCCGCCTTCCCGTTGCCCGGAAGATCGTGGCCTTGAAACTCCTTCTGCCCCACCCCCACCTCCTGAGTCTCCTGGGCAGGGAGGAACTCACGCGGCGCTTCATCGCCGAAGCGCGGACCCTGGGAGCGCTCCAGCATCCCCATGTGGTCGATCTCCTGGATTTTGACCACCACCAGGGTGAACCCTTTTTCACCATGGATTACCACCACCAGAGCCTGGGCAGCGTCATCGGCGAGAGCGTGCGGGTGGAAAAGCCCACCCGGGTTCTGAGGCTGGACAAGGTGATCCGCTACACCGAACAGATGCTCCTCGGTCTGGGGCGCCTCCACCGGGCGGGAATCATCCATCGCGATGTGAAGCCTTTCAATTTGCTCCTGGATGCCCTGGATCACTTGAAAATCACGGACCTGGGTTTTTCCAAGCTGCGAGGGGAGCACCGCCGCTATCCTCCCGCCCTGGTGCTGGGTTCGCCCTACTACTCGGCCCCGGAACAGGAACAGGATCCCGAGGGCGTCGACCCCCGCTCCGACCTCTATTCCGTGGGGGTGATCGTCTATCGCATGCTGGTGGGACTTCTGCCCCAGGAGCACCCGGTGAGGCCGAGCGAGGTGCATCCCGAAGTCGACGCTTCCTGGGACCAGTTTGTGTTTCGGGCGATGGAGGTTAGGAGAGACCGGCGATTTGGCAGTGCTTCGGAGATGCTGGAGGTCCTTGCGGGCCTCAGGAGATCGCGGGAGAGGCAGCGCGAAGAAATCTGCCGATACCCCGAACCTCCGGCCCAAGACGACGAGGAGACGCGGGGCAGCGAGGGTCTGCGCCGGACTTTGAGATCATATGGCCTGAAAGTCAAACCCGAGCACGCGCCCCATGTTTTCGATTGCGATGCGCTGTGGCGGCCTCTCGTTCACGGGCGCAATGATTTCCGTCTTCTTCAGGACGGGGACCTGGTTCTGGATGCGTCCACGGGGCTGCTCTGGCAGCGTGAAGGCGCCCCCGAGCCGCTGGACTGGAAAGGGGCCCGCGAATACGTGGAGCGCCTCAATGCCGAGAAGTTCAAAGGCCGCCGCGACTGGCGCCTGCCGACGGTCAACGAGTGGTTTTCGCTTCTGAAACCTTTGACGGAGAGTGCGGAGGATTGTCTGGCCGGGCCGTTCGGCCGGGACGACAAGTGGTTCTGGTCGGCGGATCGCAAATCCTATGCGGCGGCCTGGTATGTGGATTTGGAGCTGGGTTATGCCGGCTGGGGAGATTTCACCGACCACTACGGCGTTCGCGCTGTGTGCTCGCAGGAAGGGTGAGCGTCCTGTGTCCGGATTTGAGACCGGCATCGTCCTGTCAAAAGAAAAACCGGAACGGGAGGTTCCGTTCCGGTTTTGATGAACATTCAACGTTGAGCTTCAGGCGGTGCATCCAAATCTCAGTGTGTTTCCAACCAGCTCAGATTCAGAGTGAAATCGAATTGGGATATGGTTCATGTCAGGGACTTCGGAACTGTGTTTAATTTTCACTTTCCAGTTCGGATCCGAAATCTCTCTGCCACTCGGGATGCAGCCGGTCGAAATGTACGTCACCGCCGCCGCCGAGCATGTCTGCATACGATTCGTGTCCAAGGTGAGTCATCCAAAGAGGGCGACCCTGTTTTCTCAATTCCGTAATATTGACCTCGAACATTTTTAAACCTCCATAATATATGAAGAGTTTGTCGTTGTTCGTGAATGATCCTTTTGATGAAAGCATACTAAGCACCTCAATTTTATTAGTCAACCCTAATAAAATTTTTCCTCCTGTTGGGCCGCAACCCCTTCTCAATGACGGTCTACGCCACTCTCCACCCACAGCGCAATGGGTTTTTCCCTTGACAACAAAAATGATCCACGTCTATACATCGAATTTTACAAGTATTTCTGAGTTTTTCCCGGGTCTCTGACGGCTGGGGACCGCTAAAGTCCTCCCAGCTTCGCCATTCACAGAGGATTCAGCGTCACAAAACATTCGAAACAATCTTTTGAAGGAGCTCGAGATGACGTTCCAGGAATTGATCCTCGCACTCGATAAATTCTGGTCGGAACGGGGATGCGTGCTGCAGCAGCCCTATGACCTCGAAGTGGGCGCCGGTACATTCAACCCCGCCACGTTCCTGAGGGTTCTGGGCCCGGAACCCTACAATGTCGCCTACGTGGAGCCTTCCAGACGTCCCACCGACGGTCGCTATGGTGAAAATCCCAACCGCCTGCAGCACTACTATCAGTACCAGGTCATCCTCAAACCCTCCCCACCCGACTCCCAGGGGCTCTATCTGGAAAGTCTCAAGACCTTCGGCATCGACCCCCTCGACCACGACATCCGTTTCGTGGAAGACGACTGGGAATCACCCACCCTGGGAGCTTCCGGTCTGGGGTGGGAAGTCTGGCTGGACGGAATGGAAATCACCCAGTTCACCTATTTTCAGCAGGTGGGCGGGATCGCGCTGAGCCCCGTGAGTGTGGAACTCACCTATGGTCTCGAGCGCATCGCCATGTATCTTCAAAAGGTGGACAACGTCTACGATCTCATCTGGACCGGGGATGTCAAATACGGCGACATCCACCACAAAGGTGAAGTGGAATGGTCCCATTACAACTTCGAAGAGGCTGACGTGGACATGCTCCTGAAGCTGTTCGGCATGTTCGAAGCCGAATCGCTGCGCATGAACGAAAAGGGCCTCGTGCTTCCCATCTACGACTACACCCTCAAGTGTTCGCATGTCTTCAACCTGCTGGATGCCCGTGGGGCCATCAGCGTCACCGAGCGCACCAATTACATCGCCCGCGTCCGCCACATGGCGCGTTTGGTCGCCCATGCCTACATGGCCCAGCGGGAAGAGATGGGATTTCCGATGCTCAACAAATGGGATCAAAAATAGACTGAATACGAGGAAGCCATGGGAGAACAGCTTTATCTGGAAATCGGGTGTGAGGAAATCCCCGCGGGCTACATTCAGCCTGCCCTCGAAGCAATGTGTGCAGACATGGTCCGCTTTCTGAGCGAAAACCGGATCGGTCATGCCGAAGCCTACGTCACGGGGACGCCCCGGAGGCTGGTGCTGGTCCTGCCCGAAGTGGACCCGCACCAGGAATCCTATGCCGTGGAGGTGATGGGGCCGCCCCGGCAGGTGGCCTATGACGCCGAGGGCCGGCCCACCAAAGCCGCCGAAGGGTTTGCCCGTGGGCAGGGCGTGGACCTGGACGCCGTCCAAATCAAGAAAACACCCAAGGGGGAATATCTGTGTATTGTCCGGGAGGAAGCGGGGGTCCCGACTCGGGAACTCCTGGAGAAGATGCTCCCTGATTTCATCGCTCGAATCCCCTTTCCCAAGTCCATGCGCTGGGGCAGTCTCAACGTTGCCTTTGCCCGGCCCATTCGCTGGATCGTGGCCCTGCTTGGGAAAGAGGTCCTTCACTTTCAATATGGCGACATCGAGAGCGGCAACCAGTCCCAGGGGCATCGTTTCATGAGTCCGGAGTGGATCACGGTGGAAGACTTCGAAAGTCACCGGGAAAATCTGCGCAAACACTTCGTGATCCTGGATCGCAGGGAGCGGAGGGATCTCATCGCCAAGGTCGTCGCCGAAGCCGCATCGGGGATCGGCGGGCAGATTCTGCCCGATGAGGAACTGCTCGACGAGGTGACGCAGATCCTCGAATATCCGCAGCCCGTCGTGGGGGAGTTCGAAGAGAAATACCTGAAGCTTCCCCCAGAGCTGCTCATCACCGTCATCAAGCGTCACCAGCGCTATTTTGCCGTCACCGATGCCCGGGGACAGCTCCTGCGGTATTTCGTCACGGTGGCCAACACCATTCCCCGGGATGTGTCGGTGGTGGCGGCGGGCAATGCCAAGGTCGTCCGAGCACGCCTGGAGGACGCTCGCTTCTATTACGAGGAAGATCAAAAGTTGCGGCTGGATGAGCGGGTCGAACAGCTCAAGGACGTGGTTTTCCACTCCAAGCTCGGCACCAGCTGGGAAAAAATGGAGCGGTTTTCTGTGCTGGCCCGCTGGCTGGCCGCGCACATCGCTCCATGGAGTGCCGCCACCGTGGAGCGGGCTGCTTTTCTGTGCAAAGCCGATCTGGTGACCGGGATGGTGGGGGAATTTCCCGAGCTGCAGGGGATCATGGGCAGTGCTTACGCCAAGTTGCAGGGTGAATCCCAGGCGGTGGCCCAAGCCATCTACGAACACTACCAGCCCACCCGCGCCGGGGGGCCCATTCCTGAAAGTGTGGAAGGCTGCCTTCTGAGCATGGCGGACAAAATGGACACCATCGCCGGGTGTTTCGGAGTGGGGCTCATTCCTTCGGGAACGGCCGATCCCTTTGCACTCCGCCGCCAGACGCTGGGCATCATCCGAATCGTCCTCGAAAAACCTTTCAAAGTCTCTCTCAAAGGCTTCATCGACCAAGCGCTGCCGCTTCTCGAAAACAAGCTCACCGCTCCCATGGAGGAGGTCAAACAAAACATCCTGGACTTCTTCGAAGGCAGGCTCCACCACTTCCTGGTGAGCCAGGAGGGATTCAGCCCCGATGTGGTTGACGCCTCCCTCGCCATCGGTTTCGACGACCTGGTGGATGCCGTGAAACGCACCCGGGCGCTCGCCGATTTCAAAACCCGCCCCGATTTCGACGCCTTGGCGGCGGCCTTCAAACGGGTGGTGAACATCATCAAGACTCCCGAGCGCAGGCCCCTGGAGACGGACCTGTTCCGTGGGGCCGAGGAGCAGGCGCTTTATTCCGGCCTCAAGGACACGGAAGGGGTGGTGGAAGGCTGCCTGGCAGCGTCGGACTACGCCGGGGCTCTGGAAGCCATGGCGCGGCTGAAGGACTTCATCGACGCTTATTTTGATTCGGTGCTCATCATGGACGAAAATCAGGACATCCGCAAGAACCGGCTGGCGCTGCTCACACAGATCCATGACCTGTTCGGCAAGGTCGGCGATTTTCGAAAAATTCAGACCGCATAGGCGAAAACCCTGCGGTGAAAGAACCATCTTTCCCGGATTAGGCCGGGGCCGGGATCGCCTCAAGAACCCTGCCGAGCGATCCCTGGTCCCGGTTCATCCGCGATGTGAAAATCCAACCATCGGTGTTTGTCGCAAACAGGTGAAGCGGCGCCGCTCCACCTCCCGCCCTTTGACCGCCTGTTTTTCGTCCGTGAGGCCACCTCCGGAGAAAACACGAGCCTGTCCCTTCAAGAACCTGCAGGACGACTGCCTGGTCGAGATTCCCGCAACAGAGGGGCAGATCGGCAGGGTGGTGCGAGGGCTCAACCCTGGGGGAAGTGGAGGGCGAGAAGTGTCCGGATGCGGCCGAGGGATGCCCGGTGCATGGCCTCCAGGGTGCTGTCCGCAGAGATTTCCCGGCAGAGAGCGTCATGAACGGCTCCGATATTTTCCGACCTCTGGCAGGAGAGGAAGAAATCGATGCTTGCCGGAAGTCCCTGCCGGATCATTTCCCCCAGGGAATAATGTCCGGCTAGTGCCGCCATGTCCATGTCGTCACTGAAAAGAACCCCTCCGAAACCCCACTGCCTGCGCAGCAAGTCCCGGTTGATCCGGGGCGACAGGGTCGCGGGCCACTGATCGTCCAGCAGGGGATAGCGGGCGTGGGACGTCATGATGCCGTGGATGCCCGAAGCAATGGCGTGGCGAAAGGGTGCGAGGTGTTTTTCCATTTCCTCGGGATTTTTCCAGTGGATGACCGGGGCAAAATGGTGGGGATCCGATTCGGCGGCACCGAGACCCGGGTAATGTTTGCCGGTGGCGGAGACGCCGTGGTGCTGGAGCGTTTCGATCCAGGTTCTTGCAAGCCTGGAGACGACGCCGGGATCATCCCCGAGAGTCCGGGCTGTCATGAAATGATCCTTGCCCGACGCGACCAGATCCAGCACGGGCGCAAAGTTGATCTGCACCCCGATTTGCTTCATCTCCCCGGCTGCTGTGGCCGTCCATCGTGCAACGGCTTCCGGGCCTTCCCGGGCGAGTTCCCTTGCAGAAGGAAGCTGCGTGAAAGGCGGGGTGAGACGCTGCACCGGGCCCCCTTCCTGATCGATGGCCACCAGGAGCGGCCGGCCCAGAATCGAGCGGGCCAAATCCTGAGCCTCGGCCACAAGCTCCCTCACCTGGGCGGGGGTGGCCACGTTTCTTTTGAAAAGGACAATGCCGCCGATTCGGAAGTCCCGGAGGATGTTCTTGAGTTCCTCCTCGGCCGTGAGACCGTTGAACCCCACCATCAGGTGAAGGCCAGGGTGTTCCAATGGGGGCTTATTTGAAGAGATCACGTTCCGTCCTCCCTCGGGGTGCTGTGAACTTCGTCTTGGGAATGCCTTTTGCAAACCATCGGGCACAGTTTCGAGAGGCATCTCCACTCTCGGTCCCGTGCAGCATGGATGCGGCCGATGGATCGTACGGAGAGGCAAAACATCGTCCTCCCCCTGGATCGGTTTTGATCGTGCCAGTATGTTTCCCGGCGATCAAGAATTTTGGTGATCGTCTTCATCCTTTCATGCTTTCCACGTGAGCGCGCGGGACAAACGGTGCAGTTTCTGCCCGGGGCCAAAGGATTGACGCCAACCGGTCGGCTCAGGTGCCCGGAAGCCGCGCAGGCGCTTCGTACCCCGTGAGCGCGCACGTCGGTGCAAATCCAGGCTGGGCAGGAAGCCGGGGCGTAACCATTTCTCGGACAAGTTTTTGACGCCGGCGTCGATCTCCACGCTGCCCAAGCCGCTTCGGGCGGGTCGGGAGGGGACGCCGGCCGTTCAGCCGGCCAGTCAGCCGGAGATTTTTTCAGGAGAGGATTCAATGAAGAGGATGATCGCGTTGACCCCTCCCCAGCTTTGCGACGGACGCATTGCTGTGGCGGCCTGCCGGGCAGGCGAGTTGGGGATTTTGGACTTGAGTGCCGCGGAAAGCGTGACGGCCCTTCGGGATGCTGTGACGCAATTGACGGCGCTGGTCCCCGAGGGAAGTTTGTGGGGGGTGAGATGGGATTTGCGGTTCCCCGGGATGCTCTCGATGACGGAATTGCGGACCCTTCCCGTAAGGCCTGTTCCCTGGCTGGTCCTCGGCGGATGCGATGCCGATTCCGACCTGGCTTCGCTGCTCCATGAGTGTCGTACTGTGGCCGCGAACGTCCTCCTGGAGGCCACGTCTCCTGAGCTTGCCTTTTCGGCGGAAGCCGCCGGCTATGACGGCGTGATTCTCAAGGGCTGCGAGGCGGGGGGGCACACGTCCCGCTCCGGTTCTTTTGTGTTGTTGCAGCAGGTCCGGGGCAAACTGAACATCCCCTATTGGATCCAGGGCGGCGTCGGTCTTCACACGACGGCCGCGGCCCTCGTGGCCGGAGCGGAGGGGGGCGCCCTGTGCGAGCAGTTCTGGCTCACGGACGAATCCCCCTTTTCGCAGGAAGCAAAACGGCTATGGGAGGCCCTGGATGGTTCCGAAACCCTCTGTTTCGATGTGGGGCAGGAAAACTTCCGGTGTCATTGCGGAAACCGCCGTGACCGCGCACGGGAACTGGAATTGCTCACCGCCTCCGGCCGCGAGTCGCCCCAGGCGATCCTCGAATATCTCAAGGGTTGCCGGGACGGCTCTGTGGTTCCATTGGGGCAGGACATCGGTTCCGCTGCGGGTTTGGCCAGGAAATACGGCACCGTGGGGCGCATCCTCACAGCCATCCGGTCCTGCACGGCAGATCATTTGAGGCGGGCACAGGGAGCGGCGCTCTTTTCCGAGGGGAGCCCGTTGAGCCGGCTCCATGGAACCCGGTACCCCTATGTGCAGGGGCCCATGGCCCGTGTCAGCGATGCCCCGGACTTTTTGGCCGCCGTCGCGGATGAGGGAGCACTGCCTTTTCTCGCACTCTCACTCATGGTGGGGGAACCCCTCCGGCGTCTCCTTCGGGAGACCCACGAGAAAATGAAGGGCAGGCCCTGGGGCGTGGGACTTCTCGGCTTTGTGCCTCAGGAAGTGCGCCGAGAGCAGGTGAAGGTGCTCGCTCAGATGCCGCCACCCTTCGCGATCATTGCGGGAGGCCGCCCTTCTCAAGCCAACGAGCTGGAATCTCTCGGGATTTCCACCTATCTCCACGTCCCCTCTCCAAACCTTCTTCAGTTGTTCCTCAAGGACGGAGCCCGGAAGTTCATCTTTGAAGGCAAGGAATGCGGTGGACATGTGGGACCCCGGACCAGCTTCGTCCTCTGGGAAGCCATCGTGGACGTGCTCCTCGAGACGGACCGGGAGACCCGCGGAGCACTCCAGGTCCTCTTTGCGGGCGGCATCCACGACGGTTTTTCTGCCGCCATGGTCCAGGCCGTCGCGTCGCCCCTGGCGGACACAGGCATCAAAGTGGGGCTCCAGATGGGAACCGCATACCTATTCACCCGCGAAGCCGTGGAGAGCGGAGCCATTCAGGCGGAGTATCAGAAGCAGGTTCTCTCCTGCAATGCCACCGTAGTGCTCGAGTCCGGCAGGGGGCATGCCTGCCGCTGCGTGAAAACTCCCTTCGTGGAAGAATTCCTGAGCAGGAAGAGGGCCCTTCTCCAAGCCGGCGAGACGGAAGAGAAAGTCCGCCGTGAACTGGAGCTGCTCAATCTGGGGAGGCTTCAAACGGCGGCCAAAGGTTTGAAACGGGGAACGGGGGCCGATGCGGGCCGCTGCGTGGCGGTCGATGAGGAGACCCAGAGGAACGAGGGCGTCTACATGATCGGCCAGGTGGCCGAACTCCGGCACGAAGTGGTCACCCTGGCCCAACTGCACAGGGAACTGGCTTCCGGGGCCGACATTCACCTGAAAAGGATTCCCGACGATTTCGAGAGCGTCCGGCGGCAGCCCCAGGGCCGACGCTCCCGGGACATTGCCATCGTGGGAATGGCCTGCATGTTTCCCGAGGCGACCCATCTGCGGGAGTACTGGCAGAACATCGTCAACGGCGTGGATGCGATCCGGGAGGTCGGTGAAGAACGCTGGGAATCGTCCCGCTTCTATTCTCCGAATCGTCTGGATCCCGACAAGACCTATTCCAAATGGGGGGGATTCCTGCGGGATGTGGCCTTCGATCCACTCAAATACGGGATCCCGCCCCTCAGCCTCAAGTCCGTCGACCCCATTCAGCTTCTCGCCCTGGAGACGGCCTGGAACGCCCTGGAGGACGCGGGATTCCATGCGCGGGGCTTTCCCAGGGAGACCACGGCCACCTTTTTCGGAGTCGGGGGAGCCCAGGACCGGGCCATTTCCTATACCTTCCGGGCCATGCTCCCGCATTACCTGAACAGAGTGAAAGGCCTGCCTGAGGAGACGATCCGCAGCATCATCGCGTCCCTTCAGGATGAACTGCCGACCTGGACCGAGGATTCTTTTCCGGGGATCCTGGACAATGTGGTGGCGGGACGCATCGCCAATCGTCTGGATCTGGGCGGAGGAAACTGCACCACCGACGCGGCTTGCGCCTCTTCGTTCGCGGCGCTGGACCTGGGGGTACGCCAGCTCCAGGTCCATGCCTGCGATGCGGCGCTGGTGGGCGCCGTGGACGGCACCAACAATCTTCTGGGTTACATTTGTTTTTCGAGATCCCAGGCTTTTTCTCCCCGGGGGCGCTGCCGTCCTTTCGATGAGGGTGCCGACGGCATGGTCATCGGGGAGGGTGTGGCCGCCATCGTGCTCAAACGGCTGTGCGATGCCGAACGCGATGGAGACCGCATCCACGCGGTGATCAAGGGAATCGGCGCATCCAGCGACGGCAGGAATCGAAGCCTTACGGCGCCGCACGGTGCCGGCCAGGTGAGAGCCCTCAGAAGGGCCTACGCCGACGCAGACGTCGATGTGAGCACGGTGGAGCTGGTGGAAGCCCATGGGACCGGCACAGCGGTGGGGGACAGGGAGGAAATTCGAGCCCTCATGGAGGTTTTCGGCGGGGAGGTTGTCGAAACGCCGCGCTGCGCCATTGGGTCCGTCAAATCCATGATCGGGCACACCAAGGTTGCGGCCGGGATGGCTTCCCTCATCAAATGCGCCCTGGCTTTGCAGCACAAAACCCTTCCTCCGACCGCAGGGGTGAAGGCGCCCAACCGGGCTGTGGATTTTTCCCGTTCTCCCTTCACCATCAACACGGGCCTGCGCCCCTGGTTCAGAAACGACGAAAAATCTCCCCGTCGCGCGGGCGTCAGTGCCTTCGGGTTCGGCGGGAGCAATTTTCATGTGGTCATCGAGGAGTACCCCGGAGATCTTCGTGAATCCTCCACCATGAACTTTTTCCCACGGGATGTGGAGGTCCTGCACTTCGTGCGGAGGAGCCGGGAGGATCTCGAAAAGACTCTGCTCGAGCTCACCCGCCAACTGGAGAACCCTCGAGGGTTGCCGCTGGATTCCATCGCCCACGCCGTCCACTGGGAGGAATGTCAGGCCCGGAGGCTTCCTCTGGACGCAGGGCTGGGCTGCCGGCTGGCCCTGGTGGCGGGTTCAACCGCCGATCTGCTGGAAAAGCTCAAAAAGACGCTGAACTTCCTGCGCTGTCCTGCGGCGGAGAATGGAAACGGCCTGAAGGTGCCGGAGGGGGTCTACCTGGGGGAAGGTGACGGAGAAGAAGGTAAGGTCTGCTTTCTTTTCCCGGGTCAGGGAGCCCAGAAGCTCGAAATGCTCAAGGATCTGGTCGTCGGGCACCCGTTTGTGCACGAGCTCTTCGAGCGGGCCGACCGCATTCTTCGCGACCACTACCCGAAGCCTTTGAGCGCCTACATTTACCCCCATGCTGTTTTTTCCGATCAGGACAGGGCTCGGCAGCGGGGAGAACTCAACGACACGCATGTGGCTCAGCCCGCCATCGGCGTCACGAGCCTGGCCGCCCTCGAAATCCTGTCGAGCTACGGAATTCAGGCCGACATGGCGGCGGGTCACAGCTACGGGGAAAACGTGGCCCTCCACCTGGCCGGTGTGCTGTCGCTGGAAGATCTGCTCAAGCTCTCGCAGATGAGGGGCAAGTTTTCCAAGGAGGCCTGCCGGGACAACCCCGGCACCATGGCTGCGGTGAAAGCCGACGCCGGGATGACCGCGAAAATGGTTTCCAAACTGGGCCTGCGGGTCTATTCGGCCAACTGCAACGGTCCTCACCAGACCGTCGTGGCAGGCGCCGAAAGGGATGTGGAAAAGGCCGTCAAAGCTTTCATGAATAACGGCGTTGCCGCCCGGCGGATTCCCGTGTGCGCGCCCTTTCATTCGCCGCTCATGGAAAGTGCGGGGGCGAGGTTGCAGGAACTGCTCGAAGGCATTCCAATGGCCTCCCCGTCCCTGCCCATCTACAGCAACACCACCGCGAGACCCTATCCGGATTCCCCGGAAGAAATCCGAGAACTGCTTGCGGAGCACATCCAGCGGCCGGTCCTCTTCGAAGAGCAGATCCGCGAGATCCATCGAGCCGGCGGGAGGTTCTTCATTGAGGTGGGCCCCGGCCGCACCCTGACCGAACTGGTGAACCGGATCCTCCCGGACAAATCCCACACGGCCCTGTCTCTGGATGGGCCGGGTCGGTCCGGATGGTTTCACCTGGGTCACCTGCTCGGGAGATGCCATGCCGCCGGGATGGCCGTTTGCTGGGACCATTGGTTCAGAGGTCGCAGGCTTCCCCGGGCGCCCCTTCGGGAGTTGTTGAAATCAGCTGAAGCCGCGGCAAATCCCCCGGCGCACATCATGAGATTGAACTGTCATGTGGTGGAACCCTGGGAAGCAAAAGGCGGGGACCGGTTCCCGAAGGCGGAGGGATCGGCGGCTGCGGTCAAGCCCCTGCCGCAGCGATCTGGAACCGAAGCCGAAATCATGGAAAAGCGGGGACGTGGGAGAGGGGGAGCTCCCCTGAACGAACCGAAAACCTTGCAGCAGATCACCCCGCCCATGCCCCGACCTGATGCGAGAAAGACCGAAGAACTTCAACCATTTGTGGAGGTGGAGCCTCAAATGAGACCTGCAGCGGAGGAAAGTGGAATGCGAGAGGCGAGGGTCGAAGCCGGAGACGTTGCCGTTCCCCAAGGAGCGACAATCCCCGCCTTTCAGAGCATGATGCAGCAATTCATCGAGCTGCAACGGGATCAGCAGAGAGTCATGCACCGTTTCTTGAACCTTCAGGAGCGAGTCCTCGAAGGAAGTTTCGGACGTCAGGAGAGCATGCCTTCTCGGTCACGGCAGGATGAACTGTCTCCCTCCAATCCCGGAAGGACCGTCGTCCTTGCCGGAAGGGTTCCCCCCGCGCCCGTTTTGCCCAAGCTCCATGCCACTGGAGGGTCTGGAGCCCTATCCCCTTCACAGCAGGCTTCGCTGCCCCTTGGGGGCCCAATTCGCTCCGTCGAAAGGGAGCATTCTCCTGACAGCGGCACACACGACATCATTGGGGCGGCATTGACAGGGACGAAAGGATTGACGGCATTGTCAGACCAGGATTTGCCCTCGGTCGAGGCGTTTCAAAAGCATCTGCTGGATCTGGTGAGCGAGCGTACGGGGTACCCCATGGAAATGCTGGGCCTGGATCTCCACATGGAGGCCGATCTGGGAATCGACTCCATCAAGAAAGTGGAGATTTTTGCCGTCATGAGTGAGCACTACGCCGCGTTGAAGACCCTTGAGCAGGACACTCTGCTGGAGCAGCTGGCCGAGGTGACGACCCTCAGGGGCATCGTGAACTGGTATGCCGGACAGCGAGCCCATTTGCTTTCCCCCTCAGCGGCCCCGCAGACGCGCGCCGCGGCCCCTTCCCCCGAAAGTCTTCAATGGAATTCCGCCGCCGGTGCCGCTCGTTCATCCGGGGAAGCGAGTCTCCCGGCGCCCGGGACAAAGATGAGCGAAGCGTCGCAGGAGGCCCCCCTGTGCGCCCGGTCTTCCTCGGGCTCCCTGCATGTCCTCTGCGTTTTGGACCAGCCTCGACTGCAGACGCAGCTCAGGGAACTGCTGCCCGACGACATGCGACCCGTTTTTGTTTTGCCGGGAGCGGGCTGTGAACAATTGGGTCCGGACACCTTTGAAGTTGATCTCTCCTCACAGGAATTCATTGGGGAATTTCAGGAAAGCCTGAGCCGTATGGACAAAACCATCTCGGGGTTCATCAATCTCCTGCCCCTGGGAAGGTTGCTGCATGGAGAGGAACTTGCCTTTGATGCCCCGGAGATGAAGCGCTTCAGGAGCCTCTACCTGCTGGCACAGGCCTTTCGGAGAGACCTCCTGGATGCTGCGGGCCATGGAGCCGGCTGGATCGTTTATCTCAGGGGTCTGGATGGAAGCCTGGGGGCCGAAAACCAGGAGAAGGGGCTTGCGGCCGATGCCGGTGCCCTGGAGATGTTGAAATCCCTGGCTGAGGAGTGGGAGGGGGTCAAGGTCAAGATCATCGCCCTCGATGCTTCCCTGCCTGCCGGTCTCCTGAGGCAGCAATTGCGGGAGGAACTTCTCTCCGCAGAGAGCCTTTTGACTGCAGGGACGGGCCCGGAGAGCCCAGAACTTTGTCAAAGCTCAGAAGGCACTCTCCATGCGGGCGTCTGAAAAAATGAAGATGCCTTGGGGCTTTCATCGAAAGGCCGACCTTGTTTCGCGCGTTGCTGCGAGGATAAATCTGAACGCAGCCGTCCAGGGAAACATAACCTGACAGGGGGGAGACGATACGGAACATGAGAGACTTCGAGGGAGACTCCGCCGGGGGCACGCACATGGGGCGGAGAGGTGGGAAATCAAGCGAAAATGACGGCGCGTTCTCGTCTTTCCGCAGCATCGTGGAGCTGTTCATCCAGCTCCAGCGGGAACAGCAGGAGGCGATGCACCGCTTCCTGGAACTTCAGGAGAAATTTCTCGATGCAACATGGATCCCGCAGAGGACGGGTCCGAAGCCGCAGGGTCGGTCTCTCACTCAGGACCCGGCTCATTCGGAAACGCTTTCGCTGGAGGCTCCCGGGAAACACGGTGCCGCATCTCCTGCGAGTCCCGCCGTCGAGTTCTCAGGGACGAAGGACCGGGCGCCTTCCCTCCGGGAGGCCGATGGAAGCAAAAAGAGGGATGTTGCCACGGCCCAATCCCTGGAAAGCGACCCCGTCCGGCGCTATGTGTTGAAGGCTGCTCCCGTCCACGGTGTTGAAAGGGGCGCTGAGAAACGGGATCTTCCAGCACCTGAAGGCGACGTGGTCTGCCTGCTTTCGGATGCCAGGTGGGCCGATGCCGTTCAAGATCTCCTGCCGGGTGGGCTGCGTCCCGTTTTTGCGTACCCGGGAGACAGGAACGAAGCCCTCGACGAGCGGCACCATCGAGTGAATTTTGAATCGGAAGATTCCATAGTGAGGTTTCGGGAATCCCTTGCGCGTTCGGGCAAGCAGGTGTGCGGCCTGGTCAACTTCACCGCCCTGGGGGCGATCCTTCGCGAAGAAGATCCCCCCTTCTCGGATTTCGGCCGGGTGAAGCACTTTTTCCTCCTGGCCAAGGTTTTCAGTGAAACTCTCCAGCAGCGGACTCCTGACCGGGCGGGGCGCATCATCAATCTCTCGGCCATGGACGGGCGTTTCGGCTTGAAGGACCCTTCCCGGATCACCCTGGGGGACGCTGCCGTCGTGGGCCTCATGAAGTCTTTGGCCAGGGAATGGCCCGACCTGAACGTGAAAGCCATTGACCTCGAACCCTCTGCGGACAGGGTTCTGCTGAAACGGCGGCTGTTCCAGGAATGGTCGGATGATACGGAGCTCGTGGAAGTGGGGCAGGATCGAGAGGGGCGCTGGCGAATCGATGTCGAGCACAGCCCTTCCGACCCCCGAGTTCCGTCCTTTCTTCCCCTCAACTCAGCCTCGGTGATCCTCATAACGGGAGGCGGCCTGGGCATCACGGCTGCAGTCGCCAAAGGACTTGCCGCAAAGTACCGGCCTCAGATCATTCTGGTGGGCCGCTCCCGTCTCGACCCCGGCGATTCGTCGGAACTTGACGATTCCCGCAGTCTCGAGGAAATCAAAGAAGCCATGATCAGGCGGTGGAGGTCTGGGGATCCCCGGCTCACACCCGCCGCCATAGAGACTCATCTCCGCGGCATTCAAAAGGTCAGGGAACTGCATCAAAATCTCGAGGCCATGAGAGCCGCGGGAGCGCGCGTGGAATACCATGCCCTCGATGTGCGCGATGCCGGGGCCTTTGAGCTGCTCATCGAAGACCTCTACAGGAGACACGGCCGCCTCGACGGCGTCATTCATGGAGCGGGCATCAATGAGGACAAACTCGCCAGGCACAAAACCCTCGACTCTTTTTCGAGGGTTTTCGACACCAAGGTCCTCCCCGCGGTCGTGCTCTCCCGGAAGCTGGACTCCGAGACGTTGAGGTTCCTGATCTTTTTCTCCTCCGTAGTGGGCAGATTCGGCAATCCCGGTCAGTGCGACTATGGGGCGGCCAATGAGGTGCTCAATAAACTGGCCCGGCGCCTGGATCAGGAATGGCCGGCGCGGGTTCTCTCCCTCGGCTGGGGGCCGTGGGACTCAGGAATGGTGCGGGGGACCTCGAAACAGCTTTTCGAGAAGAAGGGCATCAACCTGATTCCCCTGGAACTAGGGGTCGCGGAATTCTTGAAGGAACTGCACCTCCATGGAGGCGGTTCTTCTGAGGTGCTGATCTTCCGTGACCTGAGGAATCTTCAATGAAAGAACAAGTTTTCAAAACAACGTCCCAACACGGGCCTGTGGCCGTTGTGGGTTTGGGGTGGCGAACCGACGGGTTGCACGATGTCCACGATTATTGGAGCGCCGCCGTGCAAAGAAAGGAGCTTGCAGGGAGGGGATGCGGAGTTCCGTTCCTGAAGGCATTCCCCGACGAAGCCTCGCTCTGTCACGACCCGGAAACCCGCCGTTCGCTCTCCGTGGTCGAGGACGCGCTCGACGACGCCGGATTGAAAGCCATCCAGGACCTGAAATTCCGTACCACCTTCCTTTTGGTTCAGGGAGGGGGACAGAACCACGCGCGATGTTTGACGAGTCCGGAAAATTTGCCCCACCGCTTCCCGAGGAACCCGGATGTTTCGGAGACTTTTGCGCCGGAAGCGGAGACCCTCGATGTCTTGCTGCCCGAACTCCCTTTTCATGCCGCTGTTGAGAAAGCCTTTCGGCTCCTGAAGGACGCGGCCTGCGATGTGGTCGTGGTTTGCGCGGCGGGAGAAAAGTCTGGAGCCGGCGGGAATGAAAATGATTTTCCCTCGGGCGAGGAATCGGAGTGGGCGCCCGGAAAGGGCCGGCGCTCCCTTGCGGAGGTTTTTGCGGCTGTGGTCCTCATGCGTTTGGAGGACGCGGCGGCTCGAGGCGTTGGAATCTATGCGTTGCTGAGAGCTGTGCAGACAGCCGTGCCCTTCGACGAAGACCTCCCGGAGGCCGAAGAGCGTCTTGAAGATTTCGAAGATGTGGATTTACCGATCCTGGATCTGCTCATGGCTGGAGAGGTGTCTCCGGATACCATCGGCCTGGTGGAATACCTGGGACCCTCGGCTTCGGGATCCTGTCCCGTCGCGCCGAATTTGTTCGGCGCTTTTTCCCAGGCTCCGGGAAGAGAGTGCCTCAAGGTGCCCCTGAATGTTCAGCCGACGCGCTCCCGAGGGGCGGAAATTTTCGAAGAGGTTCAGCCTCTTTTCCGAACGGTTTTGAGCCTCTCGAACAAGATCCTGCCGCCTTGCGCCGCCGGCGCACTCACGATCGAAGAGCGGCCCGATCTCCCCTTCCATGTTCCTGTCGCCGCATCCCCGTGGCTCAACAACCCTTCCCTGGCCCCGCGTCGGGCTGTTGTGGCCGCGCAGGGGCGTGCCGCCGCGTTCACGCTCCTCCTGGAGGAGTTCACTCAAAGTCCGGGCCGGACGGGGGCGCGCAGGATTTTCCACGGCCTGGACCAGGAATCGGAACTCATCCTCTTCAGCGCACCGACCCGGGCGGAACTCGACGGGCAGCTGGAGCACCTCCTGAAAGTCTGCAGGGCTAGCGCTTTGCCCATGACTCTGCGCGACGTTGCCTACACCCGGTACCTTTCCTTCGACCCTGCTCATGCAGTCCGCCTGGTGCTTGTGACAAGGGACCTCTCGCAACTCGTGCAGCAGCTGGAGGTCTGGAAGAACCGGCAGGGCTCCGAGTCGACGGCTTCACTCGAACGGGAGGACATCTACTTCAATTCCTCGCCGAGGGAAAAAACTGTAAAAGTTGCCTGCATTTTTCCGGGCCTCACGGTGCCCGGGCTCTCCGGACAATACCTCGACCGGCTTCGTGATCTCGCGCTTCGGTTTCCGGAGGTGAGAGCCGTGTTCGACCGGCTGGACAGGGGCGCACCCGGAGACTTTCCCCCGGTCAGCCATCACTTCTTCCCTCCCGAATACCTGCCGCCCCACGAGCGCCTCCGCTTGAGAAAACTTTTGCAGGTGCCAAAGGTCGGGGATGAGAAAACCGAGCATGAGTCAGTCGACTGCTTCCTCCCCTCCTTTGCGGTTGCCGTGTCCAACTGCGCCGGCTGGGAACTGCTGAAGCGACTGGGCCTGAAACCCAACATGGCCTTCGGGCACAGCATCGGTGAAGTGAACGCTCTCAGCGCGGCGGGAGCCGTCGATTTCGTTCAGATGGTGAACGGATATCACACCATGCAAAAGCAATCTGAGGTGTTTTCCACCACCGTTTCCCTCGAAAACAGGGGGAGACTGGCGCTCGTGCACGGTGAAGACCGCTTGGTGCGTGACATCCTTTCAGCGGCGAACGGAGTCACCACCGCCATCCACATCAACCCGAAGCTGCGTGTCATCGGGGGTGAACGGGAACCGCTCCTTCGCACGGTCCACGTACTCCAGGAACGGGGATTTCTGGCCCAGATCATTCCCTACCCGGCTGTGCACACACCCTGCGCGGCAACGCTGCGGGCTTCCTGGGATTCGATTCTGGCAGACCTGAAAATTCATTCCCCGAGTTTCCCCGTTTATTCAGCCGGCTTGATCGGCCCCATGCCCGAGTCGTCGGAGGAAGTTCGTGCCGTGATCGGGGCGAACCTTGAGCGGCCCATCCATTTGTGGCAGACACTGGATCGACTCCGAAGAGATGGTGCAAAGATCCTGGTCCATCTGGGTTCGGGAGAGGCTGTGTTCAAAAGCGGCTCGGGGAACGAAGGACCGGAAGAGACGGTTTCCGTGGCTCTCGACCCTCCCAGCGGCTCCGCCATGACCCAAATCCATCGGATGTGCGCGGTGCTGCTCACTCATGGGGTCTCGCTCGATCTCGACGCTCTTTTTTCACACCGGAAGGTGAAAGAAATCGCTGAACTTATCATTCCTGCAGGGGAGGCAGGAAGAAGCTGCGATACTCCGGCTCGGGACACGAGGACCACCCCCGGCTTCTCCGCCGTCCGCGACGAATCGGAAGAGAATTCCCTCGCCCGGGAATCGGACGGCGTCAGGATGCCCTTTATGGGACGGGTGGTCGAGTATGTGCCTGGGGCGGAAATAAAGATTCAGTATCGGCTTCACCTCGAGCGCGATCTCTACCTGGGCGACCATGCTTTTGTGAGTGTACGGCCGTTCAAGCCCCTTTCGGCGTGCATGCCCGTGCTTCCCCTGGCCGTGGCCCTCGAAATGATGAGCGAAGCAGCCGCATGTCTCGCTCCCGGCTTCGGGCTCACAGGATTTGAAGAGGTCCGGGCCTCCCGCTGGGTGAGCATCGAGAACGGCGATTGTGAAGACCTCGAAATTTCGGCTTCCATCGTCGATTATGACGAGGGCCTCTCCTGTTGTCGCATCAAGGCTTCCATCTTTTCTCGATCCCATTCCAGTCCCTCCATGTCCGCCGTCGTGCTGATGGGGAAACAGTACCTCCTGAGCCTGAACCTCCAGTTCGAAGAGTTGACCCAGGTGCGTCCTTATCCCGGAACAGCCGCAGAGATTTACAGCGAGCGCCGTTATTTTCACGGTCCATTGTTCCATGCCCTGCATGGGACCATGACGCTGGGTCAGGAAGGGATCCTGACGGAACTCAAGGTCAAGTCGAAGGAGGGATTTTTCAAAGGGCTTGCCGACCCGGAATTCCTGACGGATCCAGCTGTGCTGGACGGTGTTTCCCAGAGCGTTTCGCTTTGGGCTCTGGAGCGGGGCATGTTGGCCTTTCCCCTGGGTTTTGAAAAGCTTGAATTCTATCGACCGCCTCCGGGAGCAGGGACCATTGTCCCGGTGCGTGCGCAGGTGGCTCAGACAGGGACTCGCATCCTGAATGCGGAGGTCGAGGTCCAGGACGGGGAGGGGGCGGTCTGGATGCGTGTTCGAAAAGCCACATTCTGGCTGTATCGATGGTCTCAGCAGGTCACCGAGTTTTTGCGGTTTCCTGAAACGACCTGCCTGAGTCGCCGCATCGAGGTCACGGAAAGTGCGGATGCTCCTCCGTGTCGAATTCTTTCGAACGAAGAGTTGCTGGACTTTGATTTTGAGATTCTGGCGCGCTGGTATCTGCACTTGGAAGAGTTCGAGGAATTCAGGGCGTTGAAGCGCTTTGCCAAACGCCGGCGGGACTGGCTGCTGGGACGGGTCGCGGCCAAGGATGCGGTCAGAACGTGGCTTGGAGACAAAACAGGAAACCGGGAACTGCACCCCGCGGCCTTCGCCATTGCACGCGAGGACGGCGGCACCCTTCGGGTGAAGCATCTTGCCGCGGGTCTCCCCTGTCCCTCTCTCAGTATCAGCCATTCGAACGGGTCGGCGCTGGGGGTTGCCCACCACGACTCGGTGGGGGTGGATCTCGAGAGGGTGGTGCCCAGAGAACGGAGCTTCCTGGAAACTTTTACCCGCGAGGACGAGAGGGAATGGATCGGGGACCTCCTTGCGCAGAACGGGGATGAGGCAATGACACGTCTCTGGTGCGCCAAGGAGGCGGTGAGCAAGTCGTGCGGGGTGGGGCTCCTGGCTGCGCCCAGCCGATTCCGGCTCATGGGGATTCGGGCGGATGGCATCTTCGACATCCTGGATCAGGAGAATGGTTGCACTCACCGAGTTCATACCCGGAGAGCAGGCGATTGGATCGTGGCCCTGACCTGGGAGGGATTTCGGGGCGAAATGAGGACGGAGACGCCTTTCCGACGGGACGGGAGCCTTGGGAATCGAGCCTGACGGGATCGTTGTCCCGCGCCCTTTGCAAAAAAAGCAGCAGAATGTCCAACGCTCGATGCCGGCAGGCCGGCGAATCCTGGCGATCGTCACCCCTTGAACGAGGCGTGTCACGAGCGCAGCCGAGGGAATGTTCATGCCGATTCTCAGCATGCGGGAAATCTGGAAATACTACCAACTGGGTGAGACGCGCATCGCAGCGCTGCGCGGTGTGGATCTCCACCTGGCGGAGGGCGAATTTGTCGCCATTTGGGGCCCCTCGGGCTGCGGCAAGTCCACCCTGTGCAATCTCATGGGGATGATCGATGTCCCAAGCTCGGGGGAGGTCCAGTTCCTGGGCCGTGAGGCCCTGTCGTTGAGTGATGACCGGAAGAGTGAATTGAGAAATGAATCCATCGGGTTTGTCTTTCAGAGTTTCAATCTGATTCCGGTTCTCTCTGCGCTGGAAAACGTCATGCTCCCCCTGCAGATCAAAGGGGTTTCGGGAGCCGTTGCCCGTAAGAAGGCACAGGCAAGCCTCGAGGAGATGGATCTAGGAGAACACCTGCATCACCGGCCTCACAAGCTTTCAGGAGGCCAGCAGCAGAGAGTCGCCATTTCCCGGGCCCTCGTCAACGACCCCGTGCTTGTCATTGCCGATGAGCCTACCGCCAACCTGGATTCGGAGAATGCGCACAGGATCATCGAGCTGATGCGGGCATTGAACGTTCAAAAAGGGACCACCTTCGTTTTTTCAACCCACGACCAGCGCCTTCTGGATCACGTTCGGCGCAGGATTCATCTGCAGGATGGCGGGATCGTTGAAGACCGCGTCATTTCCGGATGAACTTCCTGCCTTCGGATCGCGCGATTCCGTGTCCACTCGGCACATCGCGGTTTCAGCTCCATAGGATCAAAGAGCGCAGCACATGATGACCTGGATCAAAATCGCCATTCGGAATATTCTCAAGAACAGGAGGCGTTCATTTTTCACCATCCTGGCCATTGCCGTCGGCTACGCTGCAGTGAACGTCTTCGGCGGCTTCACCGCGTACATCTTCAAGAGTCTGAAGGATTCCTTCATTTACGCTCAGGCAAACGGGCACCTGACGATCTTCAAGGAGGGCTACTCCACGGGGGGAAGGATCGATCCCCTCCGGTTCCTGCTTACCGAGGAGGAGATGGCACGCATCGGGGAAATCTGCCGAAGTGACCCGCGGGTCGTGGTGGTGACACCTCAGCTGTTCATCACGGGATTGATCAGCAACGGAAACGTGTCCACGATTTTTGTGGGCGTGGGCCGAATCCCTTCGGATCTGAGCTTCATCAGGAGCCAGGCGGGCGGCATGATCGGAAAGCTGCAGCTCTACGAGGGAAGGCCCTTGACGGATGAGGTGAGCCACGGCGTGGCCCTGAGCTTCGGACTTGCCGGCAAGCTTGAACTCCGGGACGGAGCGGACGCCATCGTCATGTCCCCCACGGTGGAGGGCCGGATCAATGCTTTGGATCTTGAGGTCTTCCAGTTGTTTTTATCGCCGTATGACGAACTGGACGACAAGCTCCTGATGACCCCCCTGTCCTTTGCCCAGTCGCTGTACGACACGCGCGGGGCCGACAGGATGACGGTGCTGCTCACCGGGGATCAGCACACTCTCTCCATGAAGCAGCACCTGGAAAGGCTCTTTGGCGATGCGGGTCTTCGACTGGAAGTGAGGACCTGGCAGGAGCTTTCAAACTTTTATGTCCGGGTCAAGGACATGTTCGACGTCATCTTTTTCTTCCTGTTCGTCATCGTGTTTGTGATCGTGGTGATGAGTGTCGTCAACACCGTGAGCATGGCGATCATCGAAAGAACGAGAGAAATCGGGACGCTGCGGGCTCTTGGGCTCAAGCGAAGAGGGATCGTCAACCTGTTTGGCATCGAGAGTGCCATTCTCGGCCTCGTCGGATCGATGCTCGGATTCGTGCTGACAATCTTGAGCTGGGGAATGATCCGGATTGCAGAACCCACCTGGATACCCCCGAACATCCCCTACAGGGTGCCGTTGGAAGTCCATCTCGTCCCTGCCTACCTGGTCGTCAGTTTCGTTTTTCTTCTCGTGCTTTCCATTTCGTCGGCCATTCTGCCGGCTCGCAAAGCATCTTTGAAAGGAATTGTCGATGCGCTTGGACACACTTGAGAACACAAGAACAAGCATTTGGGTTCTGTCTTCGATTTTTTGGACCATTGCGCTGCTGTGCTCTCCGCTCACACCAGCCCACGCCGAACGTCCCATCAAGGAGATCCTGAGGCAGGCCGACGAGGCGCGCGGGAACCTGAAGGGCGTGGAATGGGAGGTGGCACTCATTTCCAGGGAGAGAGAAAAAATGACGGAAATGTCCTTCTTTGTGCAGGCAAGGGGGTTTGACTTCCTGGCGACATCCCTTTTTCCACCAAAGGACAAGGGAAACAAAATCCTCTTTGTCAATGGCAACATGTGGTTTCACAAGCCGGGACTCAGCAAGCCCGTTCCGATCTCCCAGAGACAGAAGCTCGTGGGCATGGCGTCCTACGGGGATGTTGCAGCCACAAACTACGCAAACGATTACGAAGCCGTCCACAGAGGGGATGAGAACGTCAACGGTGAATTGTGTTCCGTCTACGATTTGAAGGCCCTGACCGGCAAGGTCACGTATGATCGCATCGTTTACTGGGTTTCCAGGGAGCGATCGGTGGGGGTCAGGGCGGAGTATTACACGGTCTCGGATAAGCTGATCAAGACGGCCTCCATGACGTATGACAATTCTGTCGAGGTCAACGGCGTGGCCCGGCCTTTCATATCGAGCATTGAAATTCATGATGTACTCATGAGCTCCGATGTGACCACACTCAAGTTCAGCAAGAATCAGCTCAGGGAGATTCCAAATCACGTCTTTGACCTCAATCTCCTGGCCCGGTGATACAGAGAACGGTTCGTCCGGTGCGGGAAGGGACCGACGAACTTCGAAGAGTTTGAAATTTTTTTACGAGGAGAGGTGGTTTCATGAGGCGTGCACTCTGGTTCTTCAGCTTGTTCCTGTTGTTGTCTGCATTGATTTGTTTTGCCTTTTCAATGAATTCTCAGGCGGAAGAAGCCGCCGCTCTGCCCACGCCCGTCCCTCCCGAGGAGGAGTCGCGTCTCCTGAAAGAACTGCGTGAAGGTTTCGACTGGCGCTTGAAGGTGCTGGGCTACGGCATTGTCCAGGAACCGAAGAATTCCGATCTGAATCCTGACAATGTTCAAAACATCAACACGTATCAGCTGGAAATGGACATCCGACCCGATTTCAGTCTGAAATTCAGGAGAGCCGATTTCAGCGTCAAGCCGCGATTTGATTTCAACTGGAAGAAATGGGAGGAGGGCGTCAAATCGGGGGAATCCGAATACGATCACAACATTTACGTGAACGAATGGCTTGCGCGGTACCGGCTGACGGATGCACTTTTCGTCTCCTACGGACGTGAAAATCTCCAGTGGGGGCCTTCCGCTCTCATCTCTCCCTCAAACCCCTTCAACAAGGAAAACAACCGCAACAATCCCATGCTGGAGGTGCCCGGACTGGACTATGGCCGGGTAGTCTGGGTGCCGACCTCTCAATGGAGCGGGTCGTTCATCGCCAATACCGGTGAGGGAGAGAAACACTTTTTTCGAGAGTTCGAAAGAACGTATGCCTTCAAAGTGGATTATACGGGCCACAAGAAGTATTTCAGTTTCATTCCCTCCTACAGGGAATCGGATGATTTTGCCCTGGGCTATTTTGGGGGCTGGAGTATCTCGGACGCCCTGCTGCTCCACCTGGAAGGAAGCGTCGACGACAATGCCGATGCCGCGGTGCTCGTCGGGGGGAGCTACACCCTGCGGTCCGGTCCGACCCTCACGCTCGAGTACTTCCACAACACAGCGGGCTGCAGAGATTCCATCCGGGACTGCTTTCCCCCGTTTGGCGATTCGAGCTTCGATGACGGACTCATCGGGAAGAATTACCTTATGGCTCAGTACCTTCAAACCCGCATTCGAGACTCCTTCAATGTGGTCCTGCGCTGGATCGGCAACCTGGATGATGGCTCCAATAGGTCGGTGGGGATCCTGGAATACGAGCTCAACAACCACACCAAGCTGTTTGCCGTGGGCGATTATTTTGGAGGAAGCGGGTCCACGGAATTTGGCAGCCTGCTGGAATACTCCCTCTTTGCGGGCGTTGAGTTCAGCTTTTAAAATTCATCCAGGCGGCGGCCCCACTGACATAAGTGGGGCCATGTTCCCCCATTTCCGCCTCGGGAGGCTCAGAGGGGACCCTGCCACAGCCTCCCGAAAATCTCCCGCCGTGGCGCGTCATTTCGCGGTTGCATGATTGTCCCTACAGGCATTACAAATCGTAGCTGTACTTCGGGATTTCGGTCCTCCGGATCCGGAAGGGGCGGCGTGGTCCTCTGCATGAAGTCAAAACTTCAGGTCAAGGAATCCCCGCCATGGGATTTCTGCTCGATGAGGTGGTCCGAACATGCTCTCTCGTTTTTTCCTGATCCTTTGGGTGATCGTTTCGTTTCTGTGTGTCAGTGGTGCGGCATGGGCGCAGCGGGGCAATGATGCCGACCGCCCCCCTGTGGTCACCGTCCAGGTGGTGGAAGAGCGGGAGGTGAATCCTCCGGCGGAGTATGTGGGACGGGTGGAGGCCATTCAAACGGTGGATCTGCGTGCCAGGGTCGATGGGTTTCTGGAACGCCTCGAATTCCGGGAAGGCAGTGATGTCCGCACCGGGGACCTGCTCTTCCTGATCGAACAGGCTCCCTATCAGGCGCGGGTCAATGCCGCCAGGGCTCGCGTCGCCGAGACGCAGGCGATCCTCACCCGGGCCCGGCAGTTGACACAGCGCTTGAAAGGCGTTCGCACGGGCGGGGTTTCCGCCGTCGATCTGGAGACGGCCGTCGCCGAGGAACAGCAGGCCCGGGCGAGGCTGCAGGAAGCCCGAGCCAATCTCGAGCAGGCGGAACTGGACCTGGGCTACACGACCATCCGCGCTCCCATAGATGGTCGTATCGGGCGTGCGGCGGTCACCCTGGGGAATCTGGTGGGCCTCAATTCGGGGCCGCTGGCGCGCATCGTTCAACTGGACCCGATCCGGGTTGTTTACTCCATGAGCGAAATCGATTTCCTGGCACTGGAAAAGGTTCTGTCGGAGCCGGAGGGCGGGGCGAAAGCGGCCAAGCAGGGCTTCGTCTTCGGACTGCGCCTCCCCGACGGCACTGCCTATCCCCTGGAGGGCCGCATCGATTTCGTGGACAACGAAGTAGACCCCACGACCGGCACCCTCGCTGTCAGGGCGGTGTTTGAGAATCCCCGGTTCTCCCTCCTCCCCGGCCGGTACGTGACGGTGCTCGTGCGGCGGAAAGATCCCGCTCGACTTCCCATGGTGATCCAGTCCTCCGTTCAGCAGGATCGGGATGGGCGCTACGTGTTTGTGGTGGACCGGGAAAACCGCGCGGTCCTGCGGCGCATCACCACGGGAGCCGAAATGGATGGTTATTGGGCGGTGGAGTCGGGGCTCGAGGCTGGAGAGAGGATCATTGTCCACGGGATCCAGAAAGTGCGGGACGGCCAAATCGTGGAACCGCAGGCGGCCGGCGCACCCGGGGGAGCGTGACCCATGATCTCCCGCGTTTTCATCGAACGGCCTCGCATGGCCATGGTCATCTCCATCGTCATCACCCTGGGCGGTTTGCTGGCTTTCCTCAACATCCCCGTGGCTCAGTTTCCCCAGGTGACCCCGCCCGAAATCCGCGTGACGGCCAATTATCCCGGCGCGGACGCCCAGGTCGTGGCCGACAGCGTGGCTGCGCCCATTGAAGCCGAAGTGAACGGTGTGGAGGACATGCTGTACATGGCTTCCACCTGCACGAACAATGGCGGCTACACCCTGAGTGTCACCTTCGAAGTGGGCACCAATTCCGACATTGCGCAGGTCAACGTTCAAAACCGGGTGCAACAGGCCATCTCCAAGCTGCCGGCGGAAGTGGCCGAACAGGGTATCTCCGTGCGCACCCGCTCTCCCGACATCCTCACCATCATCAACTTCTTTTCGCCCGAAGGCACTTACGATTCTCTCTTCCTGAGCAATTACGTGAGCATCAACGTGAGGGACGCTCTCACCCGGGTCAAGGGGGTCAGCGAAGGGTTCATCTTCGGCGCCTTGGACTACAGCATGCGGGTCTGGATGGACCCGCAGCGTCTGACGGCTCTGGGGATGACCGCCGACGACGTGGTCCGGGCCATCCGGGCACAGAATATCCAGGCGGCGGCCGGTTCCATCGGAGCCGCTCCCAGCGACGGATTCCAGCAGTTTCAATACACGGTGCGCACCAGGGGGCGCCTTCAGGATGCCGAGGATTTCGGCAACATCATTGTTCGCACCAACGAGCAGGGCGGCCTGGTGCGCGTGGGCGATGTGGCCCGTGTGGAACTCGGTGCTCAGAACTACGCCCAGGGATCGACCCTGAATGGAGCTCCCACGGTGGCGCTGGCCATTTTCCAGTCTCCGGATGCCAATGCCCTCGAAACGGTGGATGCGGTGGCCGAGGAAATGAAGCGGCTTTCGGCCCGTTTTCCCCAGGATATTCAATACCAGTTCACCTTCGACAGCACCCGCTATGTGCGATCCGCCATCCAGGAGATCGCCCTGACGATCTTCATCACTTCCCTGCTGGTGGTGGCGGTCACCTTCACCTTCCTGCAGGACTGGAGGGCTACGCTGGTCCCGAGCCTCACCATCCCTGTGTCCCTGGTGGGCACGTTCGGAGTGCTCCTGCTCCTGGGCTACGGTGTCAACACCATCACACTCTTCGCCCTCATCCTCGCCGTGGGGCTGGTGGTGGACGACGCCATCGTCGTCGTGGAAAACGTGCAGTGGATCATGCAGGATGAAAACCTGGATGCCAAAAGCGCGACACTCAAGTCCATGGTCCAGGTGACGGGGCCCATCATCGCGACCACGCTTGTGCTCCTCGCCGTGTTTGTCCCCGTGGCTTTCATGCCGGGGATCACCGGGGGGCTCTACCGAGAGTTTGCCGTGACCATCTGCACGGCGGTGCTCCTCTCCACAACCAATGCCCTCACTCTGAGCCCCGCGCTCTGCAGCACGCTGCTCCGACCGCCCCGCGCCCCACGCCGGGGGCCTCTGGCCTGGTTTCGAAAGGCTCTGGAGCTGGGTCGCAACAGTTACGGGGTCGTGGTGGGCTGGCTCATTGTGCGGCGCGCCGTCGTTTTCGTCATTTTCATGCTGGTGTTTGCATCGGTTTATTTTCTCTATGTGACCCGCCCGACAGGATTTCTTCCCCGGGAGGACCGCGGCGCCTTTTTCGTCAACGTGCAGCTGCCCGAAGCCTCCGCACTGCCGCGCACCCGGGTGGTGATGGCGCGGGTTTCGGAAGCCATTCGCGGGATTCCCGGCGTGCAGGATGTCATTGCCGTGAGCGGCTTCAGCATCATCGGCGGAGCCGGCGAGAACGTTGGGTTTTGCGTTGTCGTGCTGGATCCTTGGGACGAACGCCGCAGCGAAGAACGTCAGTTGGATGCCCTGATCGCGAAGGTGCGTCGTGAGGTGGGCGCCATTCCCGCCGCGGACATTTTCCCTTTCACTCCGCCGGCCATCCAGGGATTGGGCACCACGGGAGGCATGGAACTCCAGCTGCAGGCACTCGGGAATCAGACACCCCAGGAACTGGCCGCCGTCATGCGAGCCCTGGTGGTGGCGGCGAACGAGGATCCGGGACTCCAGGCCGTTTTCAGCACCTTTTCGGCCAACGTGCCCCAGCTTTTCGTCGACCTCGACCGGACGAAGGCGGAGACGCTCAAGGTGCCGGTCAACACGGTCTTTTCCGCCCTGCAGGCCCAGCTGGGAGCCAGGTATGTCAATGATTTCAACCTGTTTGGGCGTGTTTTCCAGGTGAGGGTCCAGGCCGAAACCGCCCACCGCTCCCAGGCAGAAGACATTCGGAAACTTTATGTGAAGAGCAGCGAGGGCAGGATGGTGCCTCTGAGCAGCCTGGCCACGGTGTCCACGGTCTTTGGTCCGCAGCTTGTCACCCGTTACAATCAGTTCGTTTCGGCCCGGATCAACGGCGAGGCGGCTCCCGGCTTCAGTTCAGGCGATGCCATGGCCGCCATGGAGCGGGTGGCCGCTGAGGCGCTCCCGGAAGGCTATGCGTTCGAGTGGTCGGGCATTTCGTTCCAGGAACGGCTGAGCGCCGGTCAGGGGCCCATCCTCCTTGCGCTGGCCCTGCTCTTCGGGTATCTGTTTCTGGTGGCTCAATATGAAAGCTGGACCATCCCCCTGTCCATCATCGTCTCCATTCCGGTGGCAGTGCTGGGGGCCCTGACCGGTTTGTGGCTGCTGGGAATCGAGCTCAGCATTTATGCGCAGATCGGGCTCGTCCTGCTCGTCGCCCTGGCAAGCAAAAATGCGATCCTGATGGTCGAATTCTCCAAGAAATTGAGGGAAGCGGGGCAGCCCATCTTCGATGCGGCTCTGACCGGTGCAAAAATGCGCTTCCGTGCGGTGCTCATGACCGCCTTTTCATTCATCCTGGGTGTGTTTCCCATGGTCATCGCCTTCGGGGCGGGAGCCAACAGCCGAAGGGCCATCGGCACCACGGTCTTCTGCGGCATGCTGGGCGCCACCCTGGTGGGCATCGCGCTCATCCCTTCGCTCTACGCCGCGTCTCAATCTCTTCGGGAATGGCTGAAAAAGGAGCGAAAACCCTCTTCCCCCTGAGAGCCCGTTCGGCGAAAATTCGAGTGCGATCCCCCGCGACGGGTTTCGCTCTCGTTTGGGCTTCCGGCACGTGCGCTGTGCGAGTGAAAAAAATATACTTGATTGCAGCCTGCCATTCCTTCATGCCCTGCGCGGAAATCCACGACAGGTGATAAAATCCCGAAAAGGTGCCCTTCAATTTTCAAAGAATCAGGCACTCGCAAGGCAAACATGCTGAGACCCCATAAACGCTCATGCTGAGCGAAATAAACCCCGATCCGCCGTGGCAGGTTGACCGACAAGAAAGAGTCGATTCTCAAAAGATTTTGGAGGACCACAAACCGA
>CAZZHS010000044.1:0-39587 GCA_964654275.1 uncultured Syntrophobacteraceae bacterium | reverse complement strand
GAAGCACTCCTCGAATCGAGCTGTGAGTCTTCCTGCACCCACACGCTTTTTAAAATCGCCTCCGAGATTGTGCAGACCGCCACAAACCAGAAGCACGGCTGTACCCTGGTGCTCGATCTCAACGACCTGCCCCTCGCCATCTCGAGGCAGCAACTCGAGCAACCCGTGAATTTGCAATTGGACTGCTTTCTGGACCTGGCCAAATCGCTGTCCAAAGTGGACGGTGCGCTGCACATCTGCCGTGACTGTCATCTCCATGGCTTTGCCTGCCTGCTGGACGGCGACAGGGTACCGGGGGAAGATCGTTCTCGTGGAGCCCGTTACAATTCAGCGCTGCGCTTTTCATCCAAACACGACAAGATCATCGTGATCGTGGTGTCGGCAGATCGACCTGTATCGGTCATACAGGGAGGCGTGGAATTGAGCGCCCTCTGCGAGTGGAAGCCCTTTGAGACTTACTGCAAAGATTTTCCCCTCCTCGAAGAATGGGTTCAGGATTGAGGCGCATGGGGGGGAGGCGTCATGAGGGACTCAACCGACCGCCAATGCTGTGGATTCCTGCGAGAGGGGTTCCTCCACTGAGTGGCCCAGCCATTCTTCAAGCTCTTCAACACACATTCGAATGCCGATCATGGCCTCCCGAATCGCGTTCACGATGTTGATGGCTCCATACTTCGTCATGCCCAGCTTCCAGGCCACAAGACTTTCGAACATGGCTTTGGCGTCGTAGATGAGCCCCATGGCCGGTATCAGTGCATCCTCCATGAAAACGATTTCCTCGGTATGGACGCGGCACATGTTGACGCAACCCCAGCTTTGGGCAAGCTTAGCGGGAAATTCCAGCGTGTAGGTCCCTTCCTGAACAATTTCTTCACATTCTTTGAGCAGGTTCAGGGCATCGTAAAGATGAGAGACGGCGTCCAGGATATGTTCATGCGTCAACTCGTGCGGTGGTTCCACCCGGCGCAGCAGATCGTAGTGATCAAAAGACATTTTCAATCCTTTCCACACGACCCTGAGGTGGGCCCGAGGGGCCGTGCTCATGGTAGCTCGGCTGGATGGATGGATCACGTGATGAAGTTCAAGTGAAGAGAAGCATGGCAGGGAATATGGTGAGAAGGAGCAACCTCCGGCACGCGTCTATCATCTCCAGTTTTATTCAACATAATCATTGAAATGCATAAAAAAAGCCGCGCGGGCACATTCCTTTGAGACCGCACGACTTTGATCAGGAGCCGAATCCTCTCGAACAGGGTTGCGGATCAGCAACACAACGTCAGCACATAACTCTGCGAATCACCGCCACTGAATCCGGCAGGCATGCCCATTCGCTCAGCAACGGTTCCCGGACTGTGAGAGAGAAGATAACCCAGGGCGCGCGTTTTTTCCTCAATGGGAAGGTCTTCATTGAGGGCGATCCACTCGCGGCCATTTTTGAAAAACCTCACGCCGTTTCGAGTGTCCAACCCCCTGGCTTCAACCACCTGAATGGCGTGCGTTCGGGCCAGATCCACAAGGGTCCTGTAGTCCATACGGTGAAGCGAACTGGTTTCCATTTGAAATCCCCCTTTCATGATTGGGATTTTATTCAGCATTTTAGCTATTTAACTTTAAGCATCATCTGGGTGATCCGCCACACTCCTCCTGACGAGAGGCGGCCTGGAAAGGGCGGCGCCAGGGAGGTTGAGATTGCATCGTCAAGAATGAGAAAGCAAACGTGTGTCCATGGAGCATTCTGGAAAGCCGTTGGAAACCGCCCTTCGAAATGAATTCTTTGCGTTCTGAAAGGCCCGAAAACCCCGCAGAAAATCGGAATGTATTGCGCTCCGTTTCCCAAGGAGGGTTGTGCAGCGCACTCACATGGATTATGTTAATAGTAATATGTTCGCATAACGTCTAGAATGAACAGCTTTACCATCGGGATTCATCTGACTATGGCCTTGCTCGAACGATCAGCGTTGCCCAACTTCAACTATACTCGAGAGTCATTTAGACGGTTCTAATGAGTGCGTCAAGCTGGTCGGTCCCAAGAGGCGATCGCATTCCGGCTTAGCGAATGGCAACAATTCATAACCGTTTAGGAGGAGACACCATGAAAGTTTCCAGTAAAAGCATCAAAACGCTGCTGACTGTTCTGACGCTTGCTGCTGCCCTTGTTTTTTCGGGGCAGGTCCTTGCAGCTGAAGGAACCAAGGGGGACAAAACCGACCTGCTCACAGGGAAAGCCTGGCAACTCCTGACAGTTGAGGGGAAGCGGGCCTATATTCTCGGGGCAGGTGAGCTTGCGGACATCGAGGCTGAAATGATCGCCAGGCATCCTCACATGAAGCGAGACGGTTTCACGGAAAAGTTCGCCGAGGCATTGGAAGGGATTCCCATCGATGAAATTGTGAACGGCGTTGATGCGTTCTTCAAAGAAAATCCTGACCAGGTGGATGTTTCCGTCATGACCGTCATCTGGGACACCATGATCAAGCCCAAAGTGGGCAGCATCGCGGGCAAGCCCATGACCAAGTGATTCACCCTGGACGTCCTAGATAAATCTTCCTCTCCAGTGTCGATATAAGTCATGGACCACGACGCCATGGGGTCTTGAAAGAAAAGGAGTTTGACCATGAGAAAATTCAGAGTTTTGGCTCTTGTTGTAATGATCGTTGCTTCTTTGTTCACGCTTGGATGCGCCGGTATGACAGACACTCAGCAACGCGCGCTGAGCGGCGGTGCCATCGGTGCGGCGGGCGGCGCTGCCCTCACAGCCATATCCGGTGGCAACCCGGCCATCGGTGCAGGGATCGGCGGTGCAGCGGGTGCGGTAACAGGCTATATCCTGGGTGAACATGAAAAAAGAAGATAGGAAGCCCCACGAGAAGGCAAGCGAACGGGGATTACGCGCTTTCAGGTGCGCAAGTTGCCGCTGGTTCCGTTTCGGTTGCCACAATGACGCGGCAACTTTCATCTCGTCCAATAGTTAGTCGCTTAATCGCTCACATTCCGGATGCGGCATCCGGAGACTGAGCGGTTCTGTCCCCGCGCACAGAGAAACAACGAGTTCCGTTCCCCCGCTCCCATTTTCCATTCAAAATGATGTGAGTGGGGGGACGGGTCTTCCTGCACCCCGGCTGCAGATGCCTGCAGCGCATCAACATGCCGCGCCCTCCCGAGATTTCACCCCTGAGGGCAACGGTCCCCAATGGGCCCGCAGGGGTCGCTCAAAGCGTGAGGTCTCAACCGGCGTGCCCCCACCAGCCCAACAGGTCCGTCGACGGGTGATTTCAGGATACCATTTTCAATCCCACAAGGGACCCGAGCAGCAGGGTCATGAAAAAAATCCGCCACAGATCGACCGGATCCTGAAACAGGCAGATGCCAACGGTCACGGTTCCCAGAGCTCCGATTCCCGTCCAGACAGCGTACGCCGTCCCCAGCGGGATGGAAACCATGGCCTTGGTGAGCAGAACCAGGCTGATGCCTCCAAAAGCGAAGAAAGCCGCAGTGGGCCAGAATTTCGAAAAGCCTTCAGAGAGTTTGAGACAGGTTGCGAAGGCCACTTCAAACAACCCTGCCAGAAGCAGGTAAACCCAGCACATGTCGGGATCCTCATGGTCTCAGTGTCACATCCGGGTGGCATGCAGAACACCCTGGGCTTGTGACCTCAGGGAATGAGTCTTCTGACGCTCTCTTTTGAAACGCCTACGAGGTTCAGAAACTGCCACAGCGGCGTTCAACCTCGGAATGCAGGAATCATCAGCCACCCCACACAGCACACTGCAGATTCCCCCGCAACGGAGCAAGGGGCTGCGACGGGTTGAAAGTACCCCCGTAATCCCTCTCAAAGGAGGAATTCCAGTGCCGGACATCAACTCTTTTGTGTGACGCTTTCCTTAAAAATCAAGAATCGGGGCATCCCGCGGGTAGCTTACCACAAGGGAAATGTCCAACTGCAGCTTCTCTCCCCGTGGCAATTCCATTTCCCAAAGCATCACGCCCTCCCGATTTTCGTAATTCTTGACGGAGGGCTGTCGAGAAAAGTTCACTTCTCTCACCTGAATGCGGTCGGTTCGGGAAATGGGCACCGCATCCAGAAGCTTGACAAGCACGCCGCGCTCTTTGAGGTTTTCGAGGCTGATCCTGTAGACCACCTCGCGAACGACGGAATCACGCTCAATTTTTCCGAAGTAGGTTTCTTTGATCTTGTCCGAAACCTTCTCCCGGGAGACTTTGATCTGCCGATCGGTCCCCAGATTGAGGCGGAAATCCTCGCCCGGCCGTTTTTCCTCCATGAATGCATTTCCCAGAAAACGCCCATCGAAGTGAATGTTCATGGGACCGCTCAGCAGTTCGCTGTCGGCTCCAGTCCGGCAAATCAGGTGCACCATGGGACTCTGCCGGGGCACGGCCAGCCAGTAAAATTCTCCCTTCAGTGTTTTGGTAAAAAGGGGGAGCAGCGTCTCCTTATCTCGAGACTCGATGAATACAGGGCGGGGCAGGACGTACTCAAAAGAAAGGGGGCTCTCCCGTCTCTCCGCTTCCTGAAACTCGGCTCGCTCAGAAACGGCATCCCCTTCCTCCTCCAGTCCCCTGGATGCCATGGGCGCCATTGCACCGCGATCCAGCTTCTGCGACTCCCTCAAGGGAAGCAGCCGGGGGATATCGAGCCACCACGAATCGAGCGACGGAACCCCAACTCCAGCCGATGGAACCGCATTGGAAACGATCAGAGACGCTCCACGCCAATCCTCACCGGTTTTTTGGGTGACCCGCGCAAACATGCCCAGCTGAACTTCACCAGGATCGAGCGAAACCCCCACTCGATACAGGGGCTCCCAAAAGGCACCTTCCACGAGGTACTCCATCTGGACGCGAAGGGTTTGGGCGCGTGCGGATTCAAAGGTGACTTCCACCGCCCTTGCAGCCGTTCCCTGGAGTTTTCCCCTGACGGTTTCCAATTCCTTCTGGAGCGCCTTGAGGTTCTTGTCGACCTCCGCGAGGCTGTCGTCAACTGTCCGGCGTTCGGAGTGAATCTGCCCAAATCTGCTACCTAAAAAGACGAGGGTCTGATCGATTTCATCGGGGCTTGGAAACCGGGTTTGTATCGCTTGAGGCAGCTGAACGCGGGAAAATTGGATCAGGGAGTCCAGAAATTCAGCCTGCTTATCCAGGGCCGATTTCTGGTCGTTCAGCATTCTTCGCTGCTTCTCGAGTGCCTGGATCCTTGATTCCAAATCTCTGAGGGCTTCCTGCGGAGCGTCGGTGGGAAAAACTTCCCGCAACTGGACCCCCTGGATGAGCCCTTCCCCGAACACCCTGGCGGATATCGAACCCGGGTCGACCTTGAACGCATGGACATCCAGCAGGATCTCTTCGGTACCCTGCTTCACGGAAACTTCCGCCTCGCGCATCACCAGAGCGCGATCGAGGAAGAGGGTCACGGACTTGATCTCAGAGGCAGCCTGGAGAGCGGCGTCAGCTGCCGCGCCCTGGCACCCCCATACCAGGATGACCAAGAGGATGATTCTTTTCATGTTTTCCCCTGCTTGGACTCGAACACGCCAGGTCCCATCATAAAAAGAGAACCTCAGGAACGCCGGGTCAGCCGACGCTTGAGCAGAAGGACTGCAAGGCACGCGACGATGAAGGCAACCAAGAAGATGCCCGCAAGCCAAACAGCCCCCCCTGCCTGTGCCGCAGAAATGATCCGTTCGTCTCCCCCCTTACGCAGAAAGAATCGGATCCCTAAAGCCAGGAAAGCGGAGACCAGGTAGACTCCATAAAAGCACAAAAGTCCCAGGAAGGTCCAAATCAGTCGTGAGCGCCGCCTCTTGCCTGATTCCCTCCAGAAAACCAGCGCAATCGCCACGGTCGTCCCGGCCATCAGTATTTTTTTGAAAAGGTAGAGCAGCGAAAAGTCATCCAACAGACGCGCAAAAAACTCTAAATACTGCTGCAGGAAGGCGTGTGTCGTCATGTGGACAGAATCCAAATCATACCGTCCGGGGAACAGGCCGGGGAAACCGCAGGGCCCGGATGTCACGGGCGGCTGAAAATTTCAGTCATTGCGCGGAAAGGCCATTCCAGAGGATCTCCCGACGGACATGCCCCCTGAGCATGGCAGGCCGCCTTCAAGAAGAATCGGGGGAGCGCCTCGGATCGAGTGAGGAACTCCCCATGGCTGGGACAGGTCATGCCCGCTGGAAGACTCACGACTCCCGCGCAGAGGACTCCTTCTTCTTCTTGGGGCGCTTCTTGCCGTTGGTTCCCCGCCAGATTTTACCGCGTCTGCTTCTTCGATCACCTTTGCCCATTGATTTCCTCCCTCATCTCTCCTTCAATCAATTGTCCTAATTCCGGTTGATTCAGTCCACGGACCCGCGCCCCCTCAACGGGGCACATCGCCGGCCTCGGGTGGAACACCGCGGTCGGACCATCAGCCGATGCCGTCCAAGCATGCCACAGGTCATTTTAGACAGAATTTTAAATTAGTCAAATGATTTCAATCTGATAGAATTTTCAGTGGACTCAGACAGCCAAACGAGGCCACGGCAGCTCCCATGGTCGACCGTACCCGTGGACGCCCTCCTGAACGTCATGCCTCAGAAAAAGCCGTCCCACTCCTGGAGCCCTCACAAAGGCGTGAACCTCGCCCTGGAGCTGAAAACGCACGGCAAAGGCGTGGAGATAGGTCCGGTCATGGTTTTCGCTCCCTGGACCGAACCTCTCATATCGCGGGTCGCCAAGGACAGGGGTTCCCAAACTTTTCATGGCAACGCGCAACTGGTGAGTGCGTCCGGTGAGTGGTCTGAGCAGAAACAGGCGGAGCTTCTCCCCGACGGATCTGCTCATGAATTGCGTCGCGGCAGGATGGTTGCGGGAGCGCAGCAGCTTCCAGGTCCCACGTCGGGATTTGGCCATGTCTCCCAAAATGAGCCCCTGTTTTTTCCTGGGCTTTCCGGACGACAGGGCCAGATAGTATTTGTCGAACGACCTGGTCCGGATGGCCTTTGCGAGTTCTCGGGCAGCTTCGCGGGTCCGCCCTAAGATCATGAGACCCGAGGTGACCCTGTCCAGACGATGGACCGGATAGAGCTCCTGAAGGGAAAGCTGGCTCCTCACAGCCTCCACAAGTCCGGGGCTCTCATTTTCTCTGTGGAAGCTCACCCCGGGAGCTTTGTCGATGACGATGAGATGCTCGGTTTCGTGAACGACCTCAAAGAGGCTCAAACCTCCACACCCTCCTTATTGAAAGTCGAAACGGTCCGCTGCTGGATGCGAGGCACGCTGTGCGGCCTGGACCAAGTTCCTGCATTCCGCAGCGCCTCACCTTGATCCGCCTCTGGTGTGCCGCACAAGCGATAGCGGCTGAAAAGCCCGAGCGAGGCAGACCCCTGCCTCGGGCAGGGAATCATCCCGAGTCATTTCCAGCCGATTGAAAAAAGAAACCCGGCCCTCTACTTTTCAAAGAGCTGCCGATATTCTTCATAGCCCTCGCGCTCCAAATTCTCTTTGGGAATGAATCGCAGTGCTGCCGAGTTGATGCAGTAGCGCAGTCCGGTGGGAGGCGGCCCATCGGGAAAGACATGCCCGAGGTGGGAATCTCCCCCTCGGCTCCTCACTTCGGTGCGCACCATGAAGAGGCGTCGATCGGTTTTCTCCACGATGTTGTCCGGCACGAGAGGTCTGGTGAAACTGGGCCAACCGGTTCCCGAATCGAATTTGTCCTGGGAGCTGAAAAGGGGTTCTCCGGATACCACATCCACGTAGATCCCCTCTCGCTTGTTGTCCCAGTACTCATTGTTGAAGGGTGGTTCCGTGCCCTCTTCCTGCGTGACCCGGTATTGCAGGGGAGTGAGTCGCTCACGAAGGGCCTTTTCATCCGGTTTGGCAGTGGTTCGGGCGGGGGCCGACAGATTTTGCGAGCCGGCGGCATCCTTCCACACCTTTCTCAGGAACTGGTCCCGGCCTGAATTCATCCGATAGGCCTTGTAGCGCAGCGGGCTTTTCCGGAAATAGTCCTGATGGTAGTCTTCAGCGGGATAGAATTGAGTGAGCGGGAGAATCGGCGTGACCACGGGCTTCTGAAATCTCCCCGAGCTGTCCAACCGCTTTTTGGATTCCTCGGCCAATCTTTTTTGCTCCTCATCGTGATAAAAGATAGCCGTTCCATACTGGGATCCCCGGTCTACAAACTGACCGTCAGGATCTGTCGGGTCCACGTGCCTCCAGAAAACCTCCAGTAGCTGTTCGTAACTGACTTTTTCCGGGTCATAGATCACCCGAACAGCTTCCAGGTGCCCCGTGTTACCCATCGAGACCTCCTGATAACTGGGATTTTCGGTCTTTCCACCCGTGTAGCCGGAAAGGACCTCCACGACACCCGGAACCTTTTCGAAATCAGACTCCACACACCAGAAACAGCCTCCCGCAAAAGTCGCCTCGTGCAGACCTATTTTTTTTTCGGACCCCTCTTTCATTTGCGATTCCTCTCTTTCTTGGGCGGCGGCAATCCCAATCCCGGGAAGCATCACCGTGTTGAGCACCAGAATCAGCGCAAACATGAGCGTTTTCATGTGTTCATTCTCCTCAAACTTCGGTGAGAAATCGATTGCCGACATCTCGTGCACCGACGCGTCGGTCAAATCCCTCGTTTGATCTCACCCTTGGCAGTCCACGACTCGGTAGATACCACGAGACAAATAATAACTACGAACCTGTGATTTAGCTCGCCCCGTTTCCCGGCGGACACCAAACGGCTCACCATATCGGTCGGAGAGACTTTCACGGGAGCCACACCTGTCCTTTGACACAATCGGTTTAACGCAAAAACCACAGCCGGAGACCTGCCGGGTTGAAAAGACCGGAAGGCATGCTAAGATTTTAATGTATTATAACGAGACGCGTCCGATGACGTTTCCCAGAAGCTTGAGCTTTTGGGAAATTATCGAAGCTCCATTCGAGGAGAATTCTATGAACTCAAAGGAGGAAAAGATGCTTTGTTCCGAGTGCCGAAAGAATGAAGTTTATCTGGACTGTGACGGATGTAAAACGCTTCTTTGCCTGAAGTGCGTGGAATACAGTTTCTATTCCACGGGCTGCGGAAATGTGCAGCCGCTTTATTTCTGCCCCAAGTGTCACGCGGACCGCGACATCAATCCCTGAGACTTCCCTCAATCTGCCGTCTGCAAATCGATTCCTTCAGCTGAAGCGACCTTTTTTCATTCCCGCGGATATGTGCCCTCTCAGCCCTCACCGTTGAAGCTCTTGAGCAATTTAGAAACTCTGCAGGCAGTTGAGAAGAACGTTCGCCGGGCGGTAAAATCCTTTTTCAGCGCTTTTGAAAACGAAATCTCCCTGGAGGTGGAGCGTCTCAGTCCGGCTTCTCTTCAGGGAGGACCATCCTCAAGGCACAAAGATGAGGAAATTGTCGCGCCTGTGGAAATCGGCCCTCGAGTCTCCATGACGCAAGGCCCAGTGGCTCACTCTGCGGCAAGATTCCTGAATCACGGCGCTGACTCCGATCTGAAGGCTGACCGGGATGGTGAAAATTCTCTCCAGAGCGAAGCTCACAGCAAGTTGAAAGCCCTTTTTGCCTTTGCGGCAGGAAAAGGGGAGGGAGTCAATAGCGTCCTCCTCACGCATCCCCCGGCGGTAATCGTCAAAGCGATAAACATTCCAGTCTCCCGAAGGAGAAAGGTTGAACTCCCAATATCGGGGATCCCGGGCCTGTGCGACGAAAAATTCGAAGCAGGTCTCCTCCCACAGCCGGTCCCTGCGTCCTGGAACGGGCGACGGCCGGGGCCAGACCACTTCGTGCAGATCGCCTTGAAGCAAGTATTGCAGGGCCAGTTCGCTTCCCAATCGAGCAACGGAAACCTGGAGGGTCATTCCGTGCGGCACAGCCACTTCCGGGAAAGGGTGAAGGGAGACGAGGCTTCCTTTCATTGCAGCTCCCGAACGATTTTAATCAAAACCTCCGACCGCTCCTCGATGCTCTCCGAAAGTCTGAACTGAACGAGGGCTCTCACAAGGTTTTGCCCGGGATATTTCACTTTGAAATAGACGTTTCCCTCCAGGTGATCGGTGAAAAATCTCAGCCCCAGCTCGAAGGGAATCAGTCGGATGGCTTCCACCATAAAATCGAGTTCCGCAGGCAGGAAACACCCCCGGGCCTGGTCTGCGTAGCTCTTCAAAATGATGCGGCAAAGGTCCGGATCAAACGACACCCGTTCCCAATGCACGGTCTCCTCCCCGAGCGGGTTACAGCAGGATCGCAGGCAATCGCCGATGTCGCAGTGAAGGAGACCCGGCATGACCGTGTCGAGATCCACCATGGCGACGGCTTTGTGCGTGCAGGCATCCAGGAGGATGTTATTGACTTTGGGATCTCCGTGCATGGGGCTCACCCTGAGCTTCCCCGAAGCTTTGGCATCCTCCAGAATCGTTACCCCTTTTCTGCGCCGATGCACAAACTTTTGTACGTAATTCTCTTCCGCCGATTTTGCGGCAGGGGTGTGGTGCAGGGCTGCATCGTAAGCTCGAAGATAGCGGGGGGTGACATGAAAGCCTTCCAGGGTCACGGCGAGCCTCTCCACAGAGAGATCCCGGATGAGCCGGTGGAAGGTGCCGAGGGCCCTTCCCACCTCCTGGGCATGCTCATCATTTTGCAGAGTGTCAAAGGTTTCCGTCCCGGCGATGAAACTCATGGCACGCCAGACAAAACCCTGGGAATCCACGTGGTGGTCGAAACCCTCCGCGGTGAGAAGCACCTGAGGAATTTCCCACCGAAGGGGGGACGAAAAAACCTCGGTGTCCAGGCGACGGCGGACGTGTTCCGAAACGACACGCATGTTCTTCACAACCAGCTGCGGCTGCTCAAACACCGTCGGATTGATGCGCTGCAAAACGAATCGGCTTTCTCCCGGCCCTGTGAGTGTGACGAGATAAGTGTCGTTGATGTTGCCGCTGCCGAACTCCCGGACGGAGGCAATGCCCATGGATTGTGCGAAAGCTTGTGCGATGCGGATGACCTGGTCCACTCGTTCACTTTCCCGGGACGCGACCGAGCAGTCGCTTCGACACCCCGAGCCCAAGGAGAACGAGACCGGTCGTTACCGCTGCATCGGCCACATTGAAGATGGGGGTCCGAAAATGCATCCAGCCCAAACTCAAGAAATCCACCACGGTGTTTGCCGGTGAGATTCGATCCAGGAGATTGCCCAGGGCGCCGCCGCACAGGAGCGACAGCGACACCACCCACAAGAGGGGCAGGACGGGGCTGAACAACAGGACGAGCAACAGCACCGCGAGAAGGACCAAAACACCTGCGGTGAGTGGATCTCCCTGGATTCCTGAGGGCAGATATCCTTCGAAATTGAACACGGCCCCCCTGTTTTCGACGTAATCGAGCCTCACGGTGTCGCCCGCGTAGGAGAGCGCGTGGTATCGCGGCAGGTGCTTTTTTGCGAGCATTTTAGTCATCTGATCCAACCCCAATGTCCCTGCCAGAATGAGGAGGATCAGCACGATTCGCAAACGTTTGGACATGGGAGCTTTTCCGTGGGGAGATCTCTCTGTCTCGAGCCCTCTCCCGGTCGTTCAGTTGTAATAATCGTAAATCAGACCGAAATCGATTCCGCCGAGGACCATGCCCTTGAAGCGTTCATACATGTAGCGTTTCCCTTCCACCAGGTGCTGGGAGCGGATTCCGTGCTGGATGGAGAGGGCCGCTTCGATGAAGGCCGCCACCTTGTCGCACGCCCGGATGATTTCCCCGTCTACTGGTGAATACCGGTCCTCATTGTATCGGGTGCACAGGTCGCTGTGGGGGATGAACCGCCTGTTTCCGTTTTCCTCCAGGATCTTGTTGGAGAATTCCTCCTGGAGAAAATAGAGGATCTCGTGACGCATGGACGAAGGGAGCAATGGCAGAATTCGTTCTTCGAGGTGGATGTGTTCGTAGGTCTTGATGATGTCGTCCAGACCCTCGATGGAGCTCTTGACCGGGGAGACGATGTCCCGCGTCAGCACCTCGGGGAGGTCGTGAAAGAGGCCCGCAAAAAAATTATTGTAGACTCGCCTGTCGCAGGCTTCCATCTCCACGGAACAGAAATAGACCATCATGGCAACGGTGAGCATGTGTCCCAGTACGGATGTTTTGGGGACTCGCGGCGACTGGGCCCACCGCTGCTGGAAGCGCAGCTGTCCGCACAGGTCGATGAAACCGAAAGATTTCTTTCGAAGCGAGATCTTCTGGACCCCGATAAGATCGTAGTGGTCCTCGATCTGATTCTCGATCTCTTCTTTGGTCTTGTCGATCCCATAGACAAAGGGTGCCGCATGGTAGATGATCTGAAATTCCCAGTTGGTGGCCAGGTAATGGGCCGCCTTGAGCACTCTTTTTTCGAAGCGGGAGTATTGAGGGTCGAACAGGTACCTGTGGAGATTTTCCCGGAACCGGCCTTTGACCTGAAGGATGTCCGCCTCCAACTTCTTGAGGACCAGTTCGTTGATTTCGCTGCCCTTCTCGCTCATCATCTTGTGAAACACGGGGGGTTTGATATCCGTCAGGATGACCCTCTGGAGAAACTCGAAAATCCCGCCTTCGATAAGTTTGCGCCAGTCTATGGCTGCCTGCCGCTCATGTTCCTCGAGCTTTCCAAGCACATAGGCAATCACCATTTTGTGCGCCTGCTTGTCCAGTTCCGTAAATTCCACAGGGCGGACATGGTCGTTCCACCTCTGGATGCTGGCGGCCTCAAAAAACTTGTCGATCAAGCCTTTTCTGATCATGAATTTCTCTCCCGGGTCGGCATCAATTCCTCATGCTCAGACACTTCGCCCCGTCGTGCCCTGACGCTTTTCGGGGGGCCCTGGGCCGCAGAGGTTACGCGAATATTCCCGCGCAGCAACTCGGAGGGCACCCAAAAGAGTCTCCCGCGCCTCCAGCGACGCCTCCCGGGCCGCCCACCCCGTACAGTGTAGCAAGATTCTCGGTCCCGTGCGTGTGAGTGGAAGCTCATGAAAATTCTTTGACACACCCGATGAGCAGCGTTGCCCCAAAGCCGCTCATTGAGTTAGACTCCCTTCGATAGGAAAGAAAGATTCCTCCGGTTGAGAAACACGGGGGGGAGTCAGGATCAGCCAAACGTTTTCATGCGCCGAGGTTCTGACATATATAGTCGACGCCTTGGTAAAAGTCAGCATTTGAGTTCCGTGCCTGCCGCCGTGCCCTCCAATGAGGACCCGGGACGTCCCGGGGACGGCAAATTTCCAGGGGCCTGGGCCCAGGGCGGCCGGGATTATAAAAGAAAAATTCTGGAGAGCCTCACAGTGTAATTCCCTGCTCGGCACCCATGCGCCCGTAGAGCATCTTCCCTGCCTGCCCGCACGGCGCTGAACGACGGGGCAAGGAGTGGGTGAGCGTGGCGGTGAGGAACAAGGAGAAAATGTGCAGCTGTTCGACCCGGAAGAATTCCTCAAAGACAAGAAAGACGACATGTTTTACGTGGGTTTTTTTAAATCGGCCAAGGAGTGGTTTCCGCTTTGCATCGTGGGCAACCCCGAACAAAGCCGGGCTTTGGACACGCTGGTCCTGGCGAGCAGCTATCAGTCCATGCTCAGCACTCTGGAGGAGTACAAGCAAAAGATCGCGCAACTCGAAGATATCTTTGTTCAGTACCTCGTGCCCGAGGAAATTCGCAATCTGATCGAGCGTTACGCCCTGAAAAATCTTTGTGTGCTCAACGGTCAGGGTCTCGGAGGACCGTGCGGCGGCGGGGGATGCGACTGCGGCTGCAACTGTGGGTAAACCCAACGAGGCGTCGTCACGGATCATGGGGAGGTGCTTCATGGCAAGAATCGTTTATTGCCACCCGCAATTGACCAAATATGCCTATCACATTTTTACCGATCTGGACTTTTGGGATGCCCGCCGCATACTCAAGGATCTTGCGGAAGTGAGAAGAAATTTCGCAAGCCACATGGACGGGGACCTCTTTCCCACCCAGATCATTCTCGAAAGCGCAGACAAGCGAATCATCACACTCATCGAAGCGAGACTCAAGAGGGCCGTCATCTCGCCGCCCCGCCATGTGGTTGTTCGCTCCATGGTTTCCGAGGGACACTTCGAGTTTGACCCCTCAAAATATTATCCATCACGCTGGAGCCGGGAGAAAATGATCCACTTCACTCTCCACCGGCTGCCCCTCAAGCAGAGCTCCCTGTGCAACCAATATCAGACGATTCGGCTCGTCTGGACAGACGGGAAGATCCGCGTTGAAAAAGTGCAGAGAGAGCAGAAATTGCAGCCTCTCATTCGATCCCAGAAGGAATCGGACGAGCTCCTGCACGTTCCCAGTTGCTTTTGAGAATTTGCGTTCCCTCGGAGGGCTGCGGCCCGAGAAGAGACCGCGTTCCGCCTGTTTCATCGACGTGGAGGGAGGGGTTGATCGTGTCCGTAAGGGGAGCACCGACGTCTGAGCGGACCGGCTGCCCCTCAACCGCCGTTGCCCCTGCGGACTCCGCCCTTTGACTCACAGCCATGGAGCGGCCACTTCCATCCCGGATCATCCGCGCCACCAAGCCATGCCTCCCCTTTTACAGCTTGACCCCGAAAAGGTCCTCTGTTAGAAGGACGGTCATCCAGTCATCGGCAAATGAAGTCTTCTGCCAGTAAATTTAGCTTGTTGGCTTAAAACAGATAGCAAAACACGCCGGCTGTTGCTTTCTTGGAGCGCCACCCGATCCAGAAACGTGCTGGGACGGATTTCCGCGGTTTTTCATAGCCGGTGCAGCCATGTGGTCTTGCAAAACGCATCGTGCCTGTGGGATGAGGAGACTGTATTGACAACGCGAAGAATACTTTTGGGAAATGAGGCGATTGCCTGCGGCCTTATGGAGGCAGCCTGTTCCCTGGCCGCTTCTTACCCGGGGACCCCGGCCTCGGAAATTCTGGGAACGCTTGTAAAAATGAGGGGCGAAAGCTCTCGGGACATGCACCTGGAATGGTCCGTCAACGAAAAGATTGCTTTTGAGGTCGCCCTCGCCAACAGCTTCACGGGGCGCAGATCCGCGGCCATCATGAAACAGGTGGGGCTGAACGTCGCAGCGGATCCTCTCATGAGCGCAGCTTACACGGGAGTCAAGGGCGGGTTCGTCCTGGTCTCCGCCGACGATCCCGGCCCCCACAGTTCGCAGACAGAGCAGGACAGCCGGTTCATGGCCATGCTCGCTAAAATTCCCGTCCTCGACCCTTCTTCACCTGTCGAGGCCCGGGAGATGGCCCGGGAAGCCTTTCTCCTTTCGGAAAAGCACGAAATTCCCGTCATGCTTCGGCCGACAACACGCGTCTGCCACGGGCGCCAGGACATGGAAATCAACGGGTTCCCCCAGGAATCCCGGGCGGCGGTTTTTGAAAAAAACCCTGGCCGCTGGGCCGCCACGCCCAAATTCCGCCTCCTCCTCCACGGGCAGCTCAATGAAAAACTCGAGAAGATCGCAGGGGATGAACGCTATGCCCCCCGATGGCTCAACCAAAGTTTTTGGGGTGAGCGCGGAGAGCTCCCGGGGGCTTTGGGAAGTGAACGGGTTTGCATCGTGACCTCCGGCGTGGCCGCCGCTCACACTTGGGAGATACTGGGGGACTTGCAGCTCCTGGATCAAATCCCTCTCTATCAGGTGCTCATGCCCTTTCCCCTCTCGCCCTCATTCAGGGATGACCTGCTGGAACGCTACGACCGCATCCTTGTCCTGGAAGAGACCTACCCTGTCATTGAACTGCAGCTTCAAAACCGGCAGAAAGTCTTTGGGCGCACGACGGGCAAGGTTCCTGGAGCGGGCGAACTTCTGCCGGAAGTGGTGGAGCGGATCCTGAGAGACTTTCTGCACCTGGAGGCTCCCAGTCAGGGGACCGCAGTCACGTTCCCCGGGAGGCGTCCCACCTTGTGTGCCGGGTGTCCTCACCGCTCTGCCTTCTACGCCATCCGCAAGGTTTTCCCCAGGGGAATTTATCCCGGGGATATCGGCTGCTACACGCTGGGCCTCAATCTCGGCGCCGTGGACACGGTCCTTTGCATGGGGGCCTCGGTGAGTCAGGCTGCGGGTTTTTATCACGCATTCAAAAGCCGGCAGGCCGAAGCACCTTTCATTTGTGCCACGGTGGGCGATTCCACCTTCTTCCATGCTGGAGTTCCTGCACTCATCAACGCGGTGGTTCAGGGGGCCCGCTTCGTCCTGGTCATTCTCGACAACCGCACCACCGCCATGACCGGGCACCAACCCACACCCGCCCTGGGAACGACCCTCAACGGGCAGGAAGTCGTTCAGGTCTCCATTCCCGACCTGGTGCGTGCGTGCGGCGTCCAGTTCGTGGAGACGGAAGACCCTTATCGGTTGGAGGCTTTCATGGATCTGCTGAGGCGCGCCGGAGAACACACCCGCCAGGAGAAGGGGGGAGTCGCCGTGGTGATTGCCCAGCGGCCCTGCCTCATGGATCGCCTGCACGCCGACAGCTGGAATCGCATGGAAATCCAGGTCACGGACGAGTGCACGGGTTGCAACCTTTGCATTCAGACCTTCGAATGCCCTGCCCTGGTCTCCCAGGGAGAAGAACATCCCATTCGTATCGACCCTGCGCTGTGCTCCGGCTGCGGCGTGTGCCTGGATGTGTGCCCCCACGGAGGTCTCGAAGCCGTTTGAGCCGCCGCAAATCCGTGAACTCATGGGGAATCAATGTCATGAAAGAGGTCAAAATGCAGCAGATCATTGTGAGCGGCGTGGGGGGACAGGGTGTCCTTTTCGTCACCAAATTGCTGGCTGAAACCGCGCTGAACCTGGGCTATTCCGTTTTGGTTTCTGAAACTCACGGCATGGCACAAAGGGGCGGCAATGTGATCAGCCACCTCAAAGTCTCATCCCGCGAGAGCTCCCGACGATTCACAAGTCCCCTCATTCGTCCGCAACAGGCGGACATTCTCCTCGGCCTCCATCCCGACAGCATGAAAGCCCACGGATTCTTCCTAAAAAAGGAAGGAACAGCTTTCTGCAATGGAGAGGATGCCGACGGGGTCTTCACCATCGATGCGACGTCCATTGCGGCGAACCTGTCCTCTCCCGTCTCCGCCAATCTGGTGCTTCTGGGCTTTGCCGCTTCCCGGGGAAGACTCTTCTGCACGCCCGCAGACCTCGAAGCCACACTGAGACAGCTTGGCGGAACCCGGCTGCCCATTTCCCTCAAGGCCATCGAAGCCGGAAGCAGCAAGGCAGGCATAGATTTCAACTGAAGGGGTTTTGCAGGCAGGTGAGCGATTTCTCCACGCTTTGGTTTTTGGTCCCGCAGTTTCTGGTGGCCGGAATCACCAACGGCAGCATTTATGCCCTGATCGCACTCGGCTTTTGTCTCATCCAGAACGCCACGGGGCTCGTGAATTTTGCCCAGGGCGATTTTGTCATGCTGGGCGCGATGATCATGATCTCCCTCACGCAGTTCTTCCAGGTGCCTGTGATCCCCGCCTTCGTGTTTTCCATGGCGGCTGTGGCCTGCATTGGGATCCTGCTGGAGAAGGGCCCGCTGAGGCATTCCCGAAATCGGGATGTGCTCACACTGGTCATGATCACTGTGGGCGCCTCGATCAGCCTGCGCGGCGCATCCATGCTGGTGTGGGGAAAAAGCGCCGAAATCCTCCCCGCTCTGGGAGGGGAAGCTCCCCTCATCCTCTTCAACGCAGCGATTCTTCCCCAGTCTCTCTGGATCCTGGGCCTCTCCCTCATGGTCCTGGCACTGCTCTACGTGTTCTTTCACCGAACCCTCGTGGGAAAAGCCATGAGGGCCGCAGCGGACAATCCTTTCGGAGCGGTTCTCATCGGAATCTCCGTGCGCAGGCTGGTGGCACTGGCGTTCGCCCTGAGCGGGGCCCTGGGAGCCCTGGCGGGCATCCTCATCACACCGATCACGAGCATGAGCTATGACGGAGGACTCATGCTGGGGTTGAAGGGATTCGCCGCGGCCATTTTGGGGGGATACGGCAGCACGGTCGGCGCCGTGGCGGGTGGGCTTCTCCTTGGGGTCCTGGAATCCCTTGGAGCGGGTTTCGTCTCCTCGGCCTACAAAGACGCTTTTGCCTTCGTCATTCTCCTGCTCATTTTGTTCTTCAAGCCTGCAGGCCTGTTTGGAAGCACACGCGTTCGCCGATTGTAACAATACCGGAAAAGCAGCCTTGTCACAGTCAGCACCCTCAAAACATTTGGCCTTCATTCCGAGAGACTGGAAAGCGCTTCTGCTCCTCACCGGACTGGTGGGCCTCGCCCCTGTGTTCCTGAAAAACGATTACTTCCTGCTTCTCCTGAACATCATGGCCCTCAATGCCCTCGTGGTATTGGGATTGAACCTGCTCATCGGTTCCACGGGGCAGGTTTCCCTGGGCCATGCGGCATTCTACGGTCTTGGGGCCTACGTGAGCGCCTACGCCAGCACGACCTGGCAGTGGCCCGTGGCCGCGGCGCTCATCCTCGCCCTTGCTTTCGTTGCGGTGGCCGCGCTTCTCATCGCCGTCCCCACCCTGCGCCTGGAAGGTCACTACCTGGTCATGGCCACTCTGGGCTTCAACATCATCGTGACCATCCTCTGCAATCAGATGGACTCCGTCACGGGTGGCCCCTCCGGATTTCCCGGGATTCCGAAAATTCAACTGGCCGGCATCCCCCTCGATTCCGACCGCTCTTTTTACTTCTTCATCTGGACAATTTTCCTTCTCGCATTCGCACTCACCCTCAATTTCACGGACTCGCGCATCGGCCGCGCACTGATCGCCATCCACGAAAAGGAACTCACGGCCCAGGCGCTCGGCATACCCACCCATCGCTACAAGGTCCTCACGTTTGTGTTGAGCGCCGTTTATGCCGGTCTGGCCGGATTTTGTTATGCGCATTACGTGACCTTCATCAGCCCCAAGACCTTCGACATTTTTTACTCCGTTCAGATCGTCACCATGGTCGTGGTCGGAGGAATGGGAAGCCTCTGGGGAGGACTTGCCGGCGTGGCTCTCATCACCAGCCTGCCTGAACTTCTCCGTCGATTTGAAGACTTGTATGTACTGGTGTACGGTCTGATCCTCATGTCGGTTCTGGTTTTCTGCCCCCGGGGTCTCCTGCCGACCGTGATACAGGCCCAGAGCCGACTCTTTCAGAGGTTGTCCGGGGGGAGTTTTCCCCAAGGGATCTCCGCGGACTCGATCCCCCGCGTCTGCGACCTCTCCGGAATCAAACACTCGGATGTTTCCTCCTCTCCACGGCGGATCCGCGCGGAAGAGACACCAGGGAACTCCGAGCCTCCGCTCCTCCAGCTGACGGACATCGGGGTCGATTTTGGAGGCGTGACGGCGCTGCAGTCGGTGGATCTCCAGGTCTTCAGTGAAGAGATTGTGGGGCTCATCGGTCCCAACGGTGCGGGAAAGACCACGTTCCTCAACGTCATTTCGGGGCTCATGGTCCCAGGAAAAGGGGAAATCCTCCTCAAAGGGAAAAGCCTCCTGGGACTGCCGCCTCATCGGGTGGCCGCGATGGGCATCGGCCGCACTTTTCAGGCGGTTCAGATCTACCATCATCTTTCCGTGCTGGAAAACGTGCTCCTGGGGTACCATCTGCAGGGCAGATCCAGTCCTCTCACGTCCTACCTGCACAGCCCCGGGGAGCGGCGCGAAGAGGCGCTGCTGCGGCAGCGGGCCATGGACCTGCTGAGCGGTTTCGGCCTGGATCGGAAAGCATCGGCCCCGTCGCAGCAACTCTGTCTCCTGGAGCAGAAACTCGTGGAGCTGGCACGGGCGGTTGCGCTGGAACCGACCGTCCTTCTTCTGGACGAACCTGTGGGCGGCCTGAATCCCCGCGAGAGCGAAGCGTTTGTGGCACACATTCAGGCCTTGCGGCATCAGGGCATGGGCATCGTCCTGGTGGAGCACGACATGAACGTGGTCATGAAGCTGACAGACAGGATCGTGGTTTTGCAGCACGGATGCCGCATCGCCACGGGAACCCCCCGGGAGATCCAGCAGGATCCTCGAGTGATTGAGGCCTACCTGGGAAAACGAGGGAGTTGAGACCTTGCTGCGAGTGACGGGAATATCCGCGCACTATGGCTCCATTCAGGTCCTGAGACACATCAGCTTTCACGTGTCCGAGGGGGAGGTGGTGACGATCATTGGAGCCAACGGTGCGGGCAAGAGCACTCTGCTTCGGGTCATCAGCGGGATCCACCGACCCTCCGACGGCGACGTCACCTTCCTGGACCAATCCCTGCGGCACCTGTCCCCCGAGCGCATTGTGAAACTGGGTCTGGTCCAGGTGCCGGAAGCGCGTCAAATCTTTCCCAACCTGTCGGTCCTGGAAAATCTCGAACTGGGCGGCTACCTCCACGGCAGAAGACACATCCGCGACTCCCTCGCCGACATGTTCCGTTTTTTTCCGGTTCTCAGAGAGCGCGGCGCGCAGAAAGCCGGCACGCTCAGCGGCGGAGAGCAGCAGATGCTTTCGATTGCCCGATCCTTGATGGCCAAACCCCGTCTGCTCATTTTGGATGAGCCCTCCATGGGCCTCGCGCCGCTCATCGTGGAAGAAATTTATGACAAGATTCAGACGCTGCGCTCACAGGGCACCACCATTCTCCTGGTTGAGCAGAATGCCATGGGGGCGCTCAACATGGCGGACAGAGCCTACGTGCTGGAAACCGGCCGCATCGTCCTCTCAGGCAAAGCCCGGGAGTTGATGGAGCACGATGATGTGCAGCGGGCTTATCTTGGCAAGGACTATGAACACAAGTGGGAGAGGTAACGGGGAATCATGAACGAGCAAGTTCAGCGGCGGTCTCGTGAGGAACTGTTGCATCTGCAGCTGGAACGGCTGCAAATGACGTTGAATCGGGCCTATTTCAACGTGGATTTTTATCGGCGGCGTATGGATGCCTTGAATCTTCTCCCGGAGGAAGTGGGCACGTTCGAGACATTTCAAAAATTTCCTTTCACCACGCGCCAGGACCTTTGGGAGCACTACCCGTACGGGCTTTTTGCCGAACCGCTCAAGAGCATCGTGCGCCTCAAGACCGCGCAGCCCGCCCTCCGTGACCAGGGAAAGCCCATCGTGGTGGGATTCACGCGGCGTGACGTCACGCTGTGGCAGGGGCTGATGGTGAACGTCCTGCAGCGTCTTGGAGTGACTGAGCGCGACATCGTCCAGGTGGCTTTCAATTACAATCTGTTCCCCGGAGCTTTCACTTTCAACCACGCCGCAGAGATCCTGGGCGCGACGCTGGCCCCTTCAGCGACCATTTCGGCCACTCTGCAGCTTCAGATCATGCAGGATTTCCGGTGCACGGTCCTGGCCACCACCGCAGCTTTTGCGCTGCACATGGTGGAAACCCTGGAGGCCCAGGGAATGTCGACCTCCAGCCTCAATTTGAAGCGCATCCTCCTGGGGCCCGATCCCCTCTCGGACATCACGCGGTCCCGCCTGGAGTCCGGTTTTGGCGTGCCCGTCTACGGCCTTTACGGGGTGAGCGACATGGTGGAGCCGGGCATGGCGGGAGAATGCAATGCCCGGGATGGGCTCCATGTGGCGGAAGACCACTTTCTGCTGGAACTGGTGCATCCTGTCTCGGGAGATCCGGTGCCACCCGGCCAGGAAGGCGAGTTGATCGTCACCACCCTCACCGCGGAGGCCTATCCGCTCCTCCGCTACAGAACCGGAGACATCACGGTTCTCAGAACGGCTCCCTGCTCCTGCGGGCTCGCGTCGTCGAGGATTGTTCCCATTCTTCGGCGCACCGACAGCCGTGTTTCCATCAGGGGCGTGCACCTTTACCCCGAAGATCTGGAAAAACTCATCAAGAGCTACGACCGCGAGCTGGGGGATGTGCGCTTCATCATCCGCTCCTCCCATGGAATCGGCCAGCAGCTGGAAATCCTTCTGACACGGCCGGAAGACCGCGAATATCCGGGAGGGAGCCGAGGCCAGTATATTGAGGGCCTGCGCGGCAAGATCCGCAGAGCCCTGGGACTTGGCGTGCGCCTGCAGCTGGTGGAACCGGATCGCCTGCCCCGGGAGGGATTGATTTACAAAACCGTCTTCAAGAACGCCGACGGAGAGGATCCCCACTTCTGAACCATTTCAGTCAGCATGAAATTTCGTGCCCCCGCGCTGTTTTCGGTCGAGAGACAGCAGCAGGGCGTGGAGGGATTCCAGGACGGGTGCCGGAATATTCTTCTCCCGCGCAAAACACACTGCACGGCCGAGGATGGCCTCCACCTCCATGGGGCGCCCGGCCTCAAAATCGACCAGCATGCTCGTTTTGAAGGGTTTCATGGACCGTGTGGCATCCAGGTTCTGCTCCACTGAGCTTTCCGGCAGATCGTGCCCCGCGGCCCGCGCCAAAGTCAGGACTTCGCCCATGGCCTTTCGAGCCAGCTCCGTCAATTCCTCCTGCTTGAGCAGCGCTTCGGTGTCCAGAGCGCCCGCGAGCACCGAAATGGGATTGAAAGCAGCATTCCACACCAGCTTTTGCCAGCGCGATCGCTCCACGTGCGGGACCGCCTCACATTCGACGCCGCTTTCCTGGAACCGCTGTGTGAGGAGCTTCACTTTTTCGGAAATCCCCTGCGGAAAATTCCCCAGCACCAGCCGGCCGTAGTCCTGATGGTGGATCTGCCCGGGCCCCGTGCGGCTGACGGCAATGAAAGCCAGTCCGCTGATGATCTCATGGGCGGGGAAGGCATCCACGAAGGGTTTCTCGACGAACAAACCGTTCTGGATCAGGACCACGGCGGTCTGGTCACCCATGACCGGGCGAACCAGATCGACGGCCTTCACCTCGGGAAGGACCTTGACGGTGACGAGCACAAAGTCCGGGACCCCCTGATATTCCTCGGGATGCCGCAGGACCTGGTCGGGTATGAATTTGAAATCGCCCCGGACACTGCGGACTTCGATGCCGGAGACCTTGACCTGTTCATAATCCGAGCGGCACAGGACGGCCACGCGGGCACCCCCCTGAGACAATTTGCCTCCGTAAAACCCTCCGATGGCACCGGTGCCGACGACGAGAACTCGCAATCCGTCACCTTCAGGCCCGGCATGGGTATTTTCCGCGAAGCTGTGCATTCCTTTCTCCTTTGGCCTTGATACGCCGTTCGAAGTGTGAATCAGGAGAATCTTCCGACACCGAGCAACCGTGTCGGTTCCGCAACCCTCTTCAGTCCCAAGTCTTTGACCAAAACTTTGCGGCATTCGCCTGACAGGGGAGACGGCGGGCAAGATGCGGCCGAAACAGGCCAGGTCGCCCACATCTCCCACAGGTTCAGGGGGATTCGACGGAAGGCCGGTAAACCAGTCCCCTGCGGTCCATCTGGCTGCTCAACCACAAGGCGGTCATTGCCCCGATGTAGACCCCCAACACCACATCGCTCAGGTAGTGCGCGCACAAAATCATCCGCGACAGGATCACGCAGAAAGCCACTCCAAGAAACACAGCGCGATACCTTGGGCAGATGAGGCACAGCCCCAGCATGACGGCGCCCACCGTGTTGGCGTGTCCTGAGGGGAAGGAGGTTGCAAGGTATTCCGTCTTGAAAAAGGTGAATCCGTAGAGTCCCTGTTCCAGAAACGCCTTGGGGCGATACCGTCCAAAAAAGAACTTCAATACGGCATTGATCACCCCCGCCAGGCTGACGGACATGAAGATGAGGAGCGCCTGGTTGGCCGGGACTCTCCTGCGCCGGACCCATTGGAAGAACACAAACAACAGAGCGGAACCCACGATATAGCCCGTCGAAATTCCCGCCCTGGTGATGACCTCGAAGACCTGCAGCAGCTGACCGGGAGCCTGCTGGAAGAACAGAACAAGTCTCCTGTCCAGAAAGACGATCGATATCAGTGAAAAGACCACAACGGCAAAAAAGAGAAAAACGTGGGCGCTGCGCGAAGGCAGTTTTTTATTCATGGCGCTTCGATTTCCAATCCTCCTGCAAGGATTCTTGATGAGGTGAGAGGTTTCAGAAGAGCCCACAAAAACGGCCCGTGCTTCTTTAAACTGTGATACTAAGCAAACTTTGAGGGCAAAATCAAGAAACTGAAAACCGGCTTCTTCCCCACGAACCGTGTCATGTGTTCATGGCTTCCCCCTGGAGGCACCCCCGTGAATTTCGCTGCATCCCGCTATACGGCATCCGGTCTGCTGGTGCTCCTCTGCCTGTTGCTGAACCTCCCCGGATTGACGGCGATCCCCCCCATCGACCGGGACGAAGCGCGTTTCGCGCAAGCCTCCCACCAGATGTTGGAATCGAAGGATTACGTGCGGATTTATTTCCAGGATGAACCGAGGCACAAGAAACCCATCGGCATTTACTGGCTGCAGGTCCTTTCTGTGAAGCTTTTTTCCGCGGAGAACAAGAAAGAGATCTGGCCGTACAGGATCCCTTCTGTGCTGGGGGCGCTGCTGGCAGTCCTGGGAACCTATGCCATCGGAAGAAGGCTCTTCGAGGCACGGGAAGCGCTGTTGGGATCCGCTCTTCTGGCGTGCTCGCTGCTGCTCGTGGTGGAAGCGCATCAAGCCACAACCGATGCGGCACTTCTCGCGGCCATCGTCGCATCCCAATGGGCTCTTGCCGACCTGTATGCAGGAAGGGAAGACGCAACGGGCAAAAACTGGCCGGCCTTCCTCGTCTTCTGGTCGGCGCAGGGTGCCGGCATTCTGCTCAAGGGCCCCATCGTCCTGATGGTGTCTGCGTTCACCGTGTTGAGTCTCGGTTTCTGGGACCGCAATTGGAGGTGGCTGCGGAGTCTGCAGCCGTTGCCCGGGGTGCTCCTGTTGTTCCTGCTGGTGCTTCCCTGGTCGCTGGCCGTGTGGAAAGCGACGGACGGGGCCTTTTTCCAGGACGCCTTTCGAGGGGATTTTTTTCCGAAACTGATTTCAGGGCAGGAATCTCATGGCGCACCCCCGGGTTACTACCTGCTGCTGCTTCCCGTAGCCTTCTGGCCCGCCTCCGCTTTGCTCGGCGTGACCTGCAGGCATGCCTGGAAAGAACGGACCTGTGAAGGGGTGAAATTCTGCATCTGCTGGATTGTGCCGTCCTGGATTGTTTTTGAAATGGTTCCCACCAAGCTTCCGCATTACGTCCTTCCCCTGTATCCCGCCCTGGCTTTGCTGTCCGCCCGTGCCATTCTGGAATTCCATCGCAATCCCGGTCCATGGCCGAAGTTTTGGCCGCGCCGTGTCCCGCTCTTCTTCATGGGACTTTTTGGAGTGCTCGTCCTCGTCGGTGCCTTGATCCTGCCGTGGATTGCGGAAGGTCGACCACTCAAGATGGGCATTCTGACCGCACTTCTGGGTTTTGGCATCGCGGCGCAGGGCATTCGGCTTCTCTCGAGGGGGCAACCTCTGCGTGCGGTGACCCTTTGCATCGCGGGCAACGTCGTTGTTTTCGGCCTGCTCCTCCAGGCGGTGCTTCCCCAGGTTGATGCCATGTGGCTGAGCCGATCCATTCAGCAAAAGATCCCCCATTGGGCTCCCGCGGCGGAAGGAAAGATCCCGCGGGTGGTCTCTGCGGGATACCACGAGCCGAGCCTTGTTTTTCTCGTGGGCACCGAGACGCGGCTGGTGACGCCGGAGGCCGCGGCACTTTCCCTGACGGAATCTCCAGAGACCCTCTCCATCGTCTGGGATCGTGAACTTCCAAGGTTCTTGGACAAGGCGGAGGAGCTGGGTGTGGCACCGAAGTTTCTCGGAAGCGTGGAGGGATTCAATTATTCGAAGGGCAGAAAGATGACCCTGAATGTCTACACCCGCGGCGTGGAACGGCAGCCCATGACGGATTAAACGCACTCCCTCTCAGGATTCCCTGGCGATACGATACGCAAAAGCGCGCTTCTTGAGCCAGAAAACGCCGAGGAGGTCTGCGAGCCCCACCCAGAGCCGGTTGTGCATGCCGTATTTGCTCTCGCCTCGAAGCCGGGGCCGGTGATTGACGGGGGTCTCGGCAAGACGCCAGCCCTGCAGGGCCACCAGGGTGGGAAGAAAGCGATGCATGCCCGCGAACAGGGGAAGATGCGCGGCGCACTCCCGCCTGAACGCCCGGGTCGAACATCCCACGTCCCGAACGGTTTTTCCGGTCACCCGGTTGCGGATCGCATTGGCGGTTCTCGAAGAAATCTTGCGGATCCATGAGTCGTGACGACGGGCGCGATAACCATTGGCCATGTCTGTCCGACCCGAGCGGACCATTTCGATGAGTCCGGGGAGGTCTCCGGGATCGTTCTGACCGTCTCCGTCGATGGTGGCCAGCACATTGCCCCGGGCCTTTGTGAACCCCGCATGGAGCGCTGCCGACTGGCCCGCATTCCTCTCGAAGGAGAGGAAACGGTGCCGCGGATCCGACTCCGCCAGCGTTGCCAGGATGGAAAGCGTGCCGTCGGTCGAACCGTCATCCACCCAGATGCATTCCCAGCCATAGGATTGACCATCCATCACCGCGGTGAGCTCTTGCGCCAGGGACTTGATGTTTTCGGCCTCGTCTTTGACGGGCACAATGATGGAAACTTCGGGCAGCATCAGGGTAGTCCAGCGCTCAGTGAGGGGGTGGAAAGGCTGACGGCAAGCGAAAAACCCAGATCCTCCTTAGCGGTTTCACCTTATTTTGTCAAAATGATTCTTCGAAAGACCACTGCAGCAGCAACGGGTTACATTTTCCCAAAAGAAAGTTTTTTTGTGCTATTGAGAGCTGGAAGTTTCAGAAGCCTTCCGTTATTTTGTTATACTTTTGAGCCTGGGAGGCTTGAGCGATCCGGGAGCCAATTCCGAGTCGCGGCTTTTGGCAGATGGTTCACGCAAAGGAGTTCTTCCAATGGGTATCTCTTTCATGCCGGCCCTCCATCATGCGGAAGACTTGAAAGCCTTCCAGCTGCGTGGGTTGCAATGGACGGTCGCGCACGCCTTTCACAACTCTCCCTTCTATCGCGAACGATTCGAACAAGCGGGTGTGACACCCGATGCCATACGCACTCTCGACGACATCCGCAGACTTCCCTTCATCACCGCCGAGGACCTGCAGTTGGGATACCCCTTCCCGCTTCGCTCGGTGCCCTTCGAGAAAATCGTCCGCATTCATGCCTCCTCAGGAACGACAGGAAAAAGGAAGGTCCTCTGTTACACACAAAAAGACATCGACGACTGGGCCACCATGTTTGCCCGCTGCTACGAGATGGCAGGAGTGTCCCGGAACGACCGCGTTCAGATCGCCGTCGGTTATGGGCTATGGACCGCGGGAGTGGGCTTCCAGCTTGGGTGCGAGCGACTGGGGGCCATGGCCGTTCCCGTAGGCCCTGCCAACACGGAAATCCACTGCCAGATGCTTGAAGACATGGAAAGCACGGTTTTTTGCGCCACCGCATCCATGGCGCTGCTCATTGCCGAGGAGATCGAGCGGCGGGGGCTGGCTCGGCAGCTCAAACTCCGCAAATTCATTTTTGGAGCGGAGCGCCACAGTAAGCGCATGCGGGAGCGCATTCAGGAGATCACGGGCGCTGAACATCTTTTCGACATCACCGGCTTGACCGAACTCTACGGACCTGGAACCGGCATCGAGTGCACCGCTCATGAAGGGGTCCATTACTGGGAGGATTTCTACATTCTGGAAATCCTGGACCCTGAAACCCTGCAGCCTGTTGCGCCCGGGGAAATCGGCGAAATGGTGGTCACGACCCTCCGCAAGGAAGGCGCCCCGCTGGTGAGATACCGCACGCGTGACATGACGCGGCTTCTTCCCGAACCCTGCCCCTGCGGCAGCCCTCTGGCGCGTCACGATCATTTGCTGGGCCGTTCGGACGACATGTTCATATTCCGCGCGGTCAACATCTACCCGGGGCAGATCGAACATGTGCTCTCGCGCATTTCCGGCGTGGGCAGTGAATACCAGGTTCATCTCCACCACCGTGAAGACGGACGGGACGTGATGCAGATCAAAGTCGAACGAACTTTCGCCGAATCGGCAGACGCGGACAGGCGCCTGGCGGATCTGATCAGCTCGGAAATCCGGGAGCACATCCTGGTCCGTGCCCATGTGGAAATATTGGAATACGGGACCCTGCCGCGCACGGAGCGCAAGAGCAGACGTGTTTTCGATCACCGGGTTCTGAATGCAACTTGATATTTTGCTAAACTTGTCTGACGGGGTACACCGCCCTTTTATTCCCCCGTCCACGGAGGATTGAGTCGGGTGTTAACCCTGCTTTGGTATTTTGACCGCGCACTGGCCGGTGCCCGCACTGGAAATCGCGGGCACCGGGAAAAGTCGTTTCGTTGGAAACACACCGTACCACCAAACGTGAACAAGGAGGAGATCATGATGTGCCGACAAAGCATTTGGAAGAAGGCCTTCCAGGTCCTGCCCGTGATCATCGGCCTTTTTGTCCTGGCCGGCTCAGGGGTTCAAGCGCAGGAGCCCATCAAGATTGGAGCTTTTTTTGCCCTCTCGGGCCCGGCGGCTTCCATCGGGACCCCCACCAAGCTCGTTGCGCAGATGGTGACGGACAACATCAACAAGGATGGGGGCATCGGCGGCCGTCCCCTGGAACTGGTCGTGGGGGACACCGAGAGTGATCCCACCAAGGCCCTCATGGAGGCCAAGCGTCTCGTGGAAAAGGAAAAAGTGGTCGCTCTCATCGGCCCCACGCGCACGGACGAGGGCATGGCCGTGAAGGCCTACATCGAGGAAACCGCCCGTATTCCTATCCTCATGACCATCGGAGGTGACCCGGTCATTGCGGGCGGCAAGTTCGGTCCTTTCCGCTACACCTTCAAGACACCGCAGCGCACCACGGTCGCCGTCAAGAAGGTCTACGGCTACCTCAGAGATCAGAACATCACGAAGGTCGCCCTGCTCACGGCCACCGACGGGTTCGGAAAGGACGGGCTCACGGCGCTGGAGGAACTGGCGGCGGATTTCGGCATGGAAATCGTCTCCAGGGAGGCCTTTGCCGTCACGGACACGGATATGTCCCCGCAGCTGCTCAAGATCCGAGCGGGCAACGCTCAGGCCCTCATCTGCTGGACCATCGGCCCCGCAGGGGCCCGAGTGGCCAAGAACTTCAAGCAGCTGGGACTCCCCATGCTTCTCGTGCAATGTCATGGACAACCCGACCCCAAATACATTGAACTGGCCGGGGACGCAGCCGATGGCAGCATCATGCCCTCCACCAAACTCATGGTTCACGATCAGCTCCCCGAAACGGATCCTCAGAGGGCGGTCATCGAGGACTTCATCAAGTACTACCGGGATATCTACCAGTACGACAAGCAGTACCCCATCAACACCCATTCCGGCTACGCATGGGATGCCCTCTATCTTCTGGCCGATTCTCTCCGGCAGGTGGGAACGGACCCGGAGGCCCTGAGGAGTTCCATTGAACAGACACGCGGCTATGTGGGCATCAGCGGCATCTACAATCTCACGCCGGAAGACCACAACGGCCTCGGAGTGGACTCGCTCGTCATGGTCAAGGTTGAAAAAGGTAAATGGGTGCTGCTCCAGCCCTGAAACCGCCACGGCGGGAGGCCGGCGACGCCCTGTCTCCCCGCCCCGCAGACCGGTGGGCCGTCGTTTGGAGAACTTAGCCGTTTCGGGCCGTGCGGCATTGGTGGGACCGCGCACCGTGCCCGAAACGGCTAAATCTTTGGAAGCCGCTACGGTCAAGCCGTCAATTCCCGGAGGAGTGCCCCGAGTCAGTGAAACTTCTTTTCAGAAATCTTTTTTTCAAGGTGCATCGGCGAATCAGGAATGTCAGAAAACAATAAAACGGAAAAGAAGCGCAAGACCATCGATCTCCAGGTGACTCAAAGTGTCTACAAGCGACTCCTCGAGTATATAAAGCCCTACTGGCCGCGTCTCGCCATCGCCATGATCTGCATGGCGGGAACCGCGATCTGCACTGCGGCCTCGGCCTACCTCATCAAGCCCGTGCTCGACGACATCTTCATCAGCCAGCGCATGGAAATGTTGAAGCTTCTCTCCCTGGCGGTTCTGATCATGTTCATCATAAAAGGCGTCTGCGCCTGGGGAAACTCCTACCTCATGAACCAGGTGGGGCAACGGATCATCGCCGGTTTGAGACAGCGCCTGTACAACCATATTCAAAACCTGCCCCTGCGCTTCTTCGACAAGACTCCCACGGGTGTCCTCATGTCCCGGATCACCAACGACATCACTCAAATTCAGGGAGCGGTTTCGGAGGCGGTCACGGGACTGGTGCGAGACTCGTTCAGCATTGTGGCGCTTATGGTCGTCATCTTCTACCGTGACTGGCAGATGGCCCTTATTTCCATGGTGGTTCTTCCCGTCGCCTTCTTTCCCATTGTGAAATTCGGCCGTATGCTGCGAAAAATCAGCAGAATGAGTCAGGAATCCATGGGGGATCTCTCTGTCATTCTTCATGAGACCATCGCAGGAAACCGCATCGTCAAGGCCTTCGGGATGGAGGACTATGAAAAGGCACGCTTCGAACGGGAAAATGAACGTTATTTTCACTACATCATGAAATCCGTGGCCATCAGGGCCCTCTCCTCCCCACTCATGGAATTCCTCGGGGGCGCCGGCATCGTCATCATCATCTGGTACGGGGGCTACAGCGTCATTCAGGGAGTTTCCACGCCTGGAAACTTTTTTTCCTTCATGACCGCCGTCATTCTGCTCTACGAACCCGTGAAACGGCTGAGCAATCTGAACAATACCCTGCAGCAGGGCGTGGCGGCAGCCCTGCGTGTGTTCGAAATCATGGACACGCCCACGGAGGTGATGGATCCCCCCGGAGCGTCCCGCCTGGAACCCCTCAGACACTCCATCGAATTTCGCAATGTTTCCTTCCGTTACGGTCGCGATCTGGTCCTGAATAACATCCAGCTCACGGTGCCCGCCGGGCAGGTTCTCGCCATCGTCGGGGTGAGCGGATCGGGGAAAAGCACCCTCGTGAATCTCATCCCCAGGTTCTACGATGTCTCCGAGGGCGCAGTCCTCATCGACGGCAAGGACTTGAGGACGGTGAGCCTCTCGTCGCTCAGATCCCAAATCGGGATGGTTTCCCAGCACTCCATCCTCTTCAACGATACGGTGCGCAACAACATCGCCTACGGAAGTCCCCACAAGACCATGGAGGACATCGTGGCGGCCGCCCAGGCAGCTCATGCCCTCGATTTCATCGAAAAAATGCCCGACGGCTTCGAGACCCTCATCGGCGAACAGGGCCTTCGACTTTCCGGAGGTGAACGGCAGCGACTGTGCATCGCCCGGGCGATCCTCAAGGATGCCCCCATCCTCATTCTCGATGAGGCGACCTCCTCGCTGGACAGCGAATCGGAACTGGAGGTCCAGAGGGCATTGGAGAACCTGATGAAGGGCAGGACCACCCTGGTGATTGCCCATCGGCTCTCCACCATCAAGAATGCGGACCGGATCGTGGTCATCTCGGGGGGGCGGATTGTGGAAGAGGGCCACCACGACGACCTGCTTCGATTCGACAGCGAATACAGGCGGCTTTATGAACTGCAGTTCACCCATGTGAACGCCTCCCAGCTCAATCAGGCGTCATGAGGCCGGGCGGGAAGAGCATTTGGAAGGACCGTCTGTCGCGCGAACCAAGAGGACCACGCCGTTGCCCAAATCCCCGATTCCTTCGGCACCCGCCAGGATCCTGGTGGTGAAACCCAGTGCCCTGGGCGATGTCATCCACAGCCTGCCTTTTCTCAAGGTCATGAAAGAGCGGTATCCGGACGCTCAGATTCACTGGGTGATCGCCAGGAGTTTCCAGAGCCTCCTGGAGGGCCACCCCATGATCCACCGGCTTTGGGTCTTCGACAAAGATGCCTGGAAGCAGTCGGGCGGGAGGCTGAGCCGAACGATTTCGGATCTGCGCAGGCTCTTCAGGGCGCTCAAGGCAGAGCGGTTTGACCTGGTGGTCGACCTGCAGGGTTTGTTGAGAAGCGGCATCATCTCCCTGGCCGCCGGCTGCCCGGTGCGCGTGGGATTTGCTGAAGCAAGAGAGGGAAGCAGGTTTTTCTACAGCCACCTCGTGGAGGGGTTTGCCGGCGACCCGGACATTCATGCGGTGGATCGTTATCTGAGAGTGGCGGAGTATCTGGGCTGCAAGGTGGGGCGGGTGGAGTTTCCACTTCCCGCACTGGAACTGGACGCGGAAAAGCGCAGGTGCCTCCGGGTGCCCGAAAGATATGCCGTTTTAGCGCCCGCAGCAGGAGGGACAGCCAAGAAGTGGCCTCCACGGCGCTTTGGAGAACTGGCCGCACGGCTTCCACTCCCTTCGGTGGTGGTTGCGGGCGGTTCCGACGCAGCGCTCGCCGATGAAGTCGTGTCTTTTTCCGCGGGCAAAGCAATTTCGGTTGCGGGGCAAACCAGCCTGCTCGAGTTGGCTGCCATCACCAAAGGCGCGGACTTTGTCGTCTGCAACGACACGGGCCCAATGCACCTGGCCGTGGCACTCAACGTCCCTGTTTTCGCGCTCTTCGGGCCGACCAATCCTCTCAGGACGGGCCCCTACGGTCCCGGCCACACAGTGATCCGGGAGAAACTGTCCTGCTCGCCCTGCTACCGGCGCAAAGCCTGCCCCAACCTGAAATGCATGGAAAGTCTCACGGTGGAACGAGTGCACTCCATCATCGCCGCAGCTTCCGCTCGCTCTGCCGAAAACGCCCCGACAGCCGTTTCCTGAACATGCCGGATCCGGCTCTTCAGGAAGACCGCAATCCTCCTGATTCTTCAGGAACAGGAACTCATTCCATCAAAGCTGACCGGAGCGCGGCGACGATCCGTTCCTGTACCGGTGCGGTCAGGTACGGGTGCATGGGCAGGCTCAGCACTTCACGGGAAGCCTTCTCGGACTCAGGGAAATCCCCCCACTTGTACCCGCAAAAATCGAAAACCGGCTGCTCGTGCAGACACTTGGGATAGTAAACGGCCGTGGGGATGCCCTGCTCTTTCAGACGCGCAGCAAGCGCATCCCGGTTGGCGGCCCGAAGGGTGTATTGTGCGTAGACGTGCGTGTTGCCCTCGGCGACCCGGGGACTGATGACCGCACAGCGCTGAGCACCCTCTGCAGCGCCGCATGCGGCGTCGATGAGGGCGCTGTAATGGGCCCCGATTTCCTGACGGCGCTGCACTTCCCAGTCGAAACGATCCAGTTTGGCCAGGAGAACGGCAGCCTGGAGAGTATCCAGGCGGCCGTTCATTCCCACATAGGGGTGGTGGTGGCGTTGCAGTCCGCCGTGAGTGCGAATGGCCCGCATGCGTTCAGCCAGGGCATCGTTGTCGGTGAAAAGCGCACCGCCGTCGCCGTAACAGCCCAGGATCTTGGCCGGGAAAAAGCTGGTGCTGCCAATGAGCGTGACACCGCAGCTGCGACGCCCCTTTTGGGTGGCCCCAAAACTCTGAGCGCCGTCTTCGATGACGGGCACATTGTGCCTCGCGGCTATGGCGTTGATCCGTCCGTAGTCGGCCATCTGGCCAAACAGGCTCACGGGCAGAATGGCTTTCGTCCTGGGACCGATGGCTGCCTCGAGGAGGTCAGCATTCATGTTGAAGGAGTCGCCTTCGATGTCGATGAAGACAGGCTTCGCGCCAACCTGGCAGATCACCTCGGCGGTGCTGATCCAGGTGAAAGGCACCGTGATGACTTCATCTCCCGCTTCAATCCCAAGGGATCGGAGGGCGATCTCCAGGCTGTCCGTTCCGCTGGCCACCGCAATGGCATGTTTCACCCCGACATAGTCGGCGAGCCAGGATTCCAGTTCTTTGACTTCCGGTCCCATGATGTACTGACCGTGGTGGAGGACCCGATGAATGCGGCTCTCTAATTGTGGGCGAATGTCGCGCTGCTGCGCCCTGAGGTCGATGAAATCCAGCTGAGGCTCAGGCAGGTCCATTCCCAGGAAGGCCTCGGGGGAAAGCACCCCGGAGCGCCCCTTTTTGATCAGCGCTTCATCGAGGGTGAGCAGAACCGTCTGGCCGGATCCGAATCGCTCCATGGCCCGCAGGAGCTGTTCCTGCTCAGGATCATCGCTTTCAAAGACGTTTCCCTCACCCGAGAGTGCCGCAAGCCACTGGATCTCTTGACAAAATGTTTTGAGTAGTTCGCGAGCCCGTTTTCGAGCCGAACCTCCGGCCAAGTTGATCCCCCTGGCCGCCTCCATCTCCACGAGCCCCTTTGCCACGTCAAATTCCAGGGAGGGAACGGAACCGGTGTAGACCCACAGGGTCAACCCGAAGGCTTTTGCTTTGGCAAAGGCGGCCAGGGACGTTTCGTGTCCGGGTTTCCCCAGGCAGATGTCCGCAACGACGCTGACGTCAAGGAGCACATGCCTCATGCGGACGCGTCCTCCTTCCCGGTCTGCGGGGCTTCATGGAGGAGCCCTGTCCAGCGTTTCTGCTGCCTCAAGGTCCATTCAGGAGTGTCATCGGAAAAAGGATGTTCTCGAACGGCTGAGAGCTTCGCTGCAAGGCTTGCAGCAAAGGTTCTGACTTCCACGGGCATGTTGTAATGTTCGAACAACGCTTCCAGGGCTTTCAAGGGATGCTCCTCGACAAGACAGGTTCCACGATGATGTTGGAAAGAATCAAGTGCAGACCAAACAAGAGAGCTATGCGCCGGGCGTGAGCGAGGACGAGTTCACTCCCTGGTCGATTCGGCTGAGGCCTCACGGCTCTCGATCCTGAACTTCCGAACTTTCTGCCAGGCGCTCGTCCAGGAACTGATAGGCCTTTGCGCAAGACGGGCACTGAAGGGCTTCATCAAGACGCTCACCACAGGCGCAGACCCACCCGATCTGGCGGGCGGGATTTCCAGCCACCAGGGCATGATCTGAAACGTCCCGCGTGACCACCGCGCCCGCCCCCACAAAAGCATAACGGCCGATGGTGACGCCGCAGACAATGGTGCAATTGGCACCCAGCGTGGCCCCACGGCGGACAAGTGTGGGTCTCACCTGGTCCATTTTTACGATCTCGGCCCGGGGATTGTAGATGTTGGTGAAGACCATGGAGGGGCCGCAAAAGACGCCTTCTTCCAGCGTGACCCCTTTGTACACGGAAACGTTGTTCTGGATTTTGCACCCACTCCGGATGATCACATCGGGTCCGATGACCACGTTCTGACCGATGTTGCAGCGTTCCCCGATTCGCGATCCCTTGAGCACGTGTGAAAAGTGCCAGATCTTCGTTCCGGCCCCGATGGAACACCCATCATCGACAATGGCTGTTTCGTGGACGAAGGGGTCCGCAGATTCAGCGACCCGGGCAGGGGCACTTGCCGCCCGGGGCTTTCGGGAAACGACAGAGGCCGCGGGCTCCATACCCCCTCGGAGAAAGACCCTGGAGCCGTCCTCATCCAGAGACTTCTGCCCCGCATTGAGAATCCTCAAGACCCGAAGACCCTCTCGGCCGTCCGTAATGGGGCTGCCACCGCGGGCCAGGCAGTGCAGGAAGTGTTCGCACTCCATGCGCAAGGGTTCCGCCTGAGGCACCTCAACCTTCTCGGGCTCTCCCCTGGCGGGAACAGGGACATTGTTTTGCCAGCGGATCTCGTGAGGATAGAGGAGCAGTTTCTCTTCCCACGGCTTTGTGTCGTCGAAGACGGCCATTTTGCGGCTCCCGACCACCACCAGTTGTTGAACCTTGAAAGGGTGGAGCCAGGAAACGAAAATATGGGCCTGCAGACCGGAGGCGAATTCCAGGTGCGTGGTGGTCACATCGGCGATCTTTTTGTGAAGATAATTGCCCCCCGTCGCCAGCACCGATTCAGGGTATTCTCCTGCCAGCGCGAGGATCATGGAAATGTCGTGGGGCGCGAAGGACCAGTAAATGTTTTCCTCCCGGCGAATTTTTCCGAGATTCAGACGATGGGAATAAATGTAGTTGATGCGTCCCAGGTCCCCGGAGGCAGCCAGCTCCTTGAGGCGAATGAAGGCCGGGTGATACTGGAGCAGGTGACCCACCATGAGGGTCAAGCCTCGTTCCTGAGCCAGGGCGATGAGCTCTTCCGCCTCCCCCTCATGGAGGACCAGGGGCTTCTCCACGTAGAGGTGCTTGCCTGCCAGGAGGATCTCTCTGCCCAAAGCAAAGTGTGTCTCCGCAGGCGTCGCGATGACGACCCCGTGAATGTCGGAGCGATCCAGCAGATCGTTCAAAGCCAGACACGTTTCGACGCCGGGGTATTGTTCCCTGAAGCCGGCGAGCACCAGTTCGTTCTTGTCGCAGATGAGCTTCAACACACCCATCTGATGGTAGTTGCGGACCAGGTTTTTGCCCCAGTAGCCGGAGCCGATGACCGCGATGGACGGGGAAACAGAAGATGAGTCGGAGGTCATGGAATATCCTACTTGCGTTGTTTAGCGAGTTGAAGGGGCACTGACGATGCCGGTGTCGTTGACCGAAACGCCCCAGGCGAGCAGTCTTCGCAAATCACTGCCTGCGTGGGATTGGGGAGTATGGAGTGAGTTTCCTGCGGCATGTACTCCGGGATGATCTTCTGCAGCTCGGCTTTGATCCCCTCTCCATCATGAGAATGGGCAAAGTATTTGAGACGGGACAGAGACTCCTGCAGTTCCTCGAGGGACGGGCCCTGGCCGCGCAGGACCATGATCTTTTTGTGGTCGGTGGCCACAATGCCCTCCCCCTCGGTGATCAATTCTTCGTAGAGCTTCTCGCCGGGCCGCAATCCCGTGTAGACGATTTCGATTTCGGTATCCGGTTCTTTACCGCAAAGACGCACGAGATCCCGGGCCATCTGGTCGATGCGCACAGGGGTTCCCATCTCCAAAATAAAAATTTCCCCGCTCTCACCCATGGTCGCGGCCTGCAAGATGAGCTGCGCTGCCTCCTCGATGGCCATGAAATAGCGCGTCATCTCAGGGTGAGTGACGGTGATGGGCCCCCCCAGTTCAATCTGCCTCTTGAAAAGGGGAATGACGGAGCCTGAAGAGCCGAGCACGTTTCCGAATCGCACCGCCATGAAGCGGGTCCCGCGGCACACAATGTTGCGGGTCTTCCCAGCTTCCAGGATTTTTGATTTTTCCGCCTTCAGCGCCAGATCGCAAAACCCCTGCATGAGGAGTTCCGTCATCCGCTTGGTGGCCCCCATGACGCTGGTAGGTCGCACCGCCTTGTCCGTCGAGATGAGAACAAAAAGCTCGACCCCGTGATTTGCGCTCACCTCCATCAGTCGTTTGGACGCGAAGATATTGTTCCACACCCCCTCCCAGGGGTTGCGCTCCACCATGGGCACATGCTTGTATGCGGCCGCATGAAAAACCACTTCCGGCTCATAATGTGCGAAAAGGGCCTCCAACAGTTCCCTGTCCTGCACCTTTCCCAACACCGCCACATAATCATGAAAACCATGCTCGTGGCGCAGTTCCATTTCCACCTGATAGAGATTCTGCTCCGCGGCATCCATCAGGATGAGAAGCGCAGGCCGAAACCGAATGATCTGGCGGCACAACTCGGAGCCAATGGAACCTCCTGCCCCTGTGACCAGGACCTTCCGGCCGGACAGGCTTTCTTCGATGCGTTTCAATTCGAGAGTCACCGGCGGGCGGCCGAGGAGATCCCGGTAGGAAACGTCACGAATGGTCTTGATGGAAATCTTGTCACTGATCAATTCCCCGAGGCCGGGTAGCGTTTTGAAGGGCACCCCGCTCTGCCTGCAAAGCTCGACGATCCGGTTGATCTGCTCGCGGGTCGCCGACGGAATGGCGATGAGGATTTCCTGTGCTCTGGTGCGCTGGACGTGTTCCCTCAAATGATCGATGGGTCCCAGCACCGTGATGCCGTGGATTTGCTGTCCTATTTTTGAAGAATGGTCATCCAGGAAACCCACAATGGTGTAGGGCAGGCTTCGATTATCCAGAATTTCGCGAGTTACTTTTTCCGCGGCATCTCCGGCGCCGATAATGAGCATGTTTCTCCTGCGGGGCGGTTCCGGAAAATGCCCCTGCATCTGAAAAAGGTTCAAGTTGTGAAAAAAAAGCCGGAGTCCGACCCGGAAGCCGCCGATGAACAAAAGTGTGAGGACTGTGTCGAGAACGAAGACAGAGCGGGAAAATCCCTGGAAGCGATTGAACAACACAATGGCGCAGATGACGACAAAACCCGCTGCAAAAGAGGCTTTGAGGACGTTAAGCATGTCTGTGAGACTGGTGTAGCGCCACATCCCGCGGTACAACCCAAAAAATTGAAATATCAATACCTTGAGCGGTAGCAGAAAAGGCAACACCGCGATCATGATCTGCTGTTGGTCGCGAGGCACAACCCCATCAAAACGGACAAGGTAGGCCAGAAGGTGGGCCAAAACAAGCAGGAGCAAATCGATCGCAAAAACGATCCAAAAATTCAATTGACGCAATTGATGTTTCAGCATGCCTTCAAGCCCCTGCAATTGTTAAACTCGATGCGGTCGCTTGTTTCATCCGCTCTCTTTGCCCCACGGGCTTTCTTTCATTTCTTTTTGATTCAGCATAGAGTGTGGTGAAAATATGATCCAGAGGATTTGAACCGTCTCCATAATAAAAAGAAGGGCACGGCCTTTCGCACAAAAAAACTTAGGTCCAAAGCCATCCCCCAGCGGGCTCCAAATAGCTACCTCTATAGCACGTCACGCCGTTGGCATCAATCCCCTTCAATTCAGTACATCCTGGTGAGGTCGAATTCGCAGCCATGGCTCTGTGACTCCCAGCCCTTACGTTTACGGACCTGCAGCACCTGAAATCTTAGATTCCAACTTCGGCAATGCGGGAGGCCGGTGGGTGCATTCTCCTCCCGTGCTCCTCCTGATTCCTCCCACAAAGGGCTCCTTTCGGTTTGCCACTTTCCACGGGATTGGTCACCCGTGTGCCACGGAGAATGCAAAAATCCCGGGGTGCACGCGAATGAATAAAACACTCTTGCACCCGTGAGGGATTTCCTCTAGTAAGGATGTGCTGTTGATTCGTCGTTGCCGCTCGAAGACAAAGAAGGCAAGAATATGAGATTCCTAAAGATTTCAATTTTTGTCCATAAATTGTATGTTGCGGTGAACCGAGCCGAAACTCGTGCGCATGACTTTGAAGGAACCATACCCTGTTTGTTCCAGCGGTTCCATGCATGATTATGATTTTTGAGAATCGGCGTTGCTGAAACACTCAAGCCAGTTTATCTAATGTACCTCTTGACAGGCTGAATGAGAGTTTTTCACAATCCCGAGCAGCCGTCCAGTTCTATTCTGCCCCATTTGAAGAAAGACCGTGTCCTCACCGAGACCAAGAGGTTTCTGCATGAAGATACTCACAACCATCGGCGCACGTCCCCAATTTATAAAAGCCAGTGTGGTCTCCAAAGCCCTTCTAAAACGACCCGGTCTCAAAGAAGTGATTCTCCACACCGGCCAACATTACGACCAGAATATGTCGGATATTTTTTTCCGTCAGCTGGGCATACCCCAGCCGGATTACCTTTTGGATATTCATGGCGGGTGTCATGGTGAGATGACAGGGCGCATGCTGCAGGAAATAGAGCGGGTGATTTTGCATG
>CAZZHS010000043.1:0-40255 GCA_964654275.1 uncultured Syntrophobacteraceae bacterium | reverse complement strand
TTGGGGTCGCTTGTGTCTCCCACTCCGTTCTTTTGCGCCGCCGCGAACGCTCCGAATCGAACTCGGACCAGATCCCCGCTCGAAACGAGTCCCTGGTGGACTTTTTGGGATTCCAACAACTTGAAGACGTTCGACGCCACAGTGGACCGCGCAAAAAAAATGAAGCTGAACTGATGTCCCGCTCCATCGCGGGAGGCCCTTCGATGAAACCGCCAGAGAGGGAGTTCCTTCTGGTAGCGCTGCAGCGCAGGCCAGACGATCTCCTGAGCGGTCAGCAGGTCGAGACTCCACGACGGATGGGCCTCAGGAGCCCATTGGAACTGGTAGCGCACCGCCCACCACTCGTGTTCCCCGCTGTCTTCCAAAAGGCGCACCACGTCGACGTGATCGGCTTTTGGTCCGTCCTTCAACCGCTCCATGCCTGCGCAACCGGTCAGGATGAGCACGGACAGGAGGAGCGGGCCGAGCCGTTTTAGCACTCTTTTCATGTCCACATCTCTTCTAAATGGGGCAGGGTTCAATATTTCATCGAATTGCAGTCAAACCGTCACGAGGGCCGGACACAATTTGGGTGTAGCGCTGACGGGGACCCGTCCATAACCAACTCAAAGATGGAGGTGCGTACCATGTTTGTGATCGGCTCTCTCGCCTTGGTGTCGGCTTTGGTAATCTGGTTCTTTTGGGGGCTTCGGTCGCTTCGCGGGGACGAAGCCGTCGAGATCTCACTGGAGGAGATCGCAGGTTGATGGGCGGGCCTCCCAGGCACACAGGGGCTCGCTTTGCCGGGCGGTAAGATTGCGTTCACCCCACAAATCATCCAGGCTCCGACCCCTGAGAAGCCCCTTCAATGGAGGGCCTTTCCCCTGGGTGGGGCTTTTTCTTGAAGATCCCGTACATCGCCCGTCGAGAAAATGTATTTCTCTCCGCAGTACTCGCAATTCACTTCCAGGTCGCCTCTCTCCGACGCGAGGGACTGGATTTCCTCCTGGTCGAGGGTGACGAGTGCCCGCTCGACCCTCTCGCGACTGCAGGAGCATTGAAAGCTCAACGGCCGTTTTTCGAGAACGTCGTAAGGGATACCCTTGAAAATCAGTTGAATGAGATCCTCCGGCTGAGCCCCTTCTCTCAACAGTTCCGTGATGGATGGAAGTCCCTCGAGGTGCAGAGCGACCTGGCGAATCATCTCGTCACTGGAGGGGGGCAGAGATTGGACGAGAAATCCACCCGCTGCCGAGACGCTTCCATCGGGTTCCACAAAGACACCCAGTCCGACGGCGGAGGGGATCTGCTCCGACTCGGTGAGGTAATAGGCGAGATCCTCAGCTATTTCGCTTGTGTAGAGCTGTACGATTCCCCGGTAAGGCTCTTTGAGCCGAAGGTCCTTGGCCACGGTCAGCAACCCCGAGGGTCCGAGAGCTCCCGCCACATCCAGTTTCCCATCCTTCAAGTCCAGGTGAACCTGAGGCTCCCCCACGTAGCCGCGAACCGTCCCATCGCTGTCGGCCTCCACGAGAATCTTTTTGAGAGGCCCGTTTCCTTCGAACTTGATGGCCACACGTTGTTGCCATTTGAGAAGTGCGCCGAAAAGCGCCCCTCCGGTCAAAGCACGCCCGAGAGCAGCCGAGGCGGTGGGAGAAGTTCCATGCCGTCGACAGATCTCCCGGACAAGCTGCGTGGAAACACACGCAAGTCCGCGGATATGCCCCTCCACCGTCACCACTCGAACCAGATAATCCCGCATCTTCATCAATCCGATACTTAGAACCTTGAGAAACGATTGCTCCCGATTAGCTCCCACCAAGTGAACACTTTCGGGCAAAGTACATGATTCCTGTCGCACTGATCAATCTTTCTCTGGCGAGACTCGACGGATTCTTTGTGTGAAAATTCCCTGAGAGGACGAATGGCCGAGGGATGGCGGAAGCGTGAGGCGCTTTCCAGGAGGTCCACACCCAACTGCGACCGACATTCGCCTCATCTCGGGCGTAAGGGGAAGAATTTTTCACACTGGAGCGTCAAACAGAGAAGTAATTGGTGACAATTTTGTGCAATTCGATTAAGAACAGATCCAAAAAAATACGTGAGGGGAAGCAGGGAGGATTGTCATCGGTGGGGGAAAATTACAGTTACCTGGAGTTGAGAGCGCTGCATGAAATCGCAAGGGTGCTGTCCCGCGCGGGGGAACTGAAGGAACAGCTGCAGGAGACTCTCGACATTCTGAGCACGTGGCTCGGTATGGAACGCGGGATGATCTCGGTCCTGGGAATGCACACGGGCGAGGCCTGGCTCGATGTGGCACGGGGAGTGGATGTCGAAGCGGGGGAAATTTCTTATCAGCCCGGAGAAGGCATCACCGGCAAGGTGGCCCAGACGGGACGCCCCATGGCCATTGCAAATCTTGGGAAGGAGACACTCTTTCTCGACAGGACGGGAGCAAGAAAATCCCTGGACAGGGCGGAGCTGACTTTCCTGTGCGTGCCCATCTTCTACCAGGGCCGGGTTGCAGGGGTCCTTTCCGCCGACAAGCTGGTGCATCAGGTGAAAAGCCTCGACAAGGAGGTTGAATTTCTCAGCGCCGTCGCGGAATTGTTGGGAAAGGTGGTGCACTTCCGGGCAGTCGAAGAGGAAAATCGCCGGCTCAGGCGGATGCTTGCGGAGGCCAGGCGCCCTACGACCAACATCATCGGACGTTCCAAGGTGGTGCAGGAAGTGTTGCGTCTCATCGACCAGGTGGCCGACACCAACACCACGGTGCTGATCAATGGAGAAACGGGGACCGGCAAGGAACTGGTGGCCAGGGCCATTCACGAGAACAGCCGCCGGCGCAGTTCCCCGTTGGTGCAGGTGAACTGTGCGGCCATGCCCGACACCCTCCTGGAGAGCGAACTCTTCGGTCATGAGAAGGGGGCCTTCACAGGGGCTGTGACGCGAAGGCGCGGGCGCTTCGAAGAGGCCCATGGAGGAACCATATTTCTGGACGAGGTGGGTGAACTGTCCCCCATCGCACAGGCCAAGCTGTTGCGCGTGCTGCAGGAACGAGAATTCCAGCCGCTCGGCTCTTCGCGCACGGTGAAAGTGGATGTGCGTGTGATCACGGCAACCAACAAAGATCTCGAGAAAGAGGTGGCGCAGGGAACGTTTCGGTCGGACCTCTTCTACCGGCTGAACGTCTTTCCCATCTACCTGCCTGCCCTTCGGGAGAGGGGACCTGACATTTTGTTGCTTGCCGATTATTTCGTGCTCAAGTATGCACGGGAATTTGGCAAGGACGTGAAGCGCATCTCCACGAGCGCCATCGACATGCTCATCTCCTACCACTGGCCCGGAAATGTCCGGGAGCTGGAAAACTGCATCGAACGGGCGGTTCTGCTGGCAACGGGAGAAGCCATCGATGCGTGGCACCTGCCTCCCACCCTGCAGATGAAGCCCGCCGGGAACCAGGGCGTCAGCCGAGGGAAGCTGGAAGCTCTCGTGAGTGCCTTCGAGAGAGATCTCATCACCGATGCTCTGAAGGACGTGAAAGGCAATCAGTCCCAGGCGGCGCGTCTCCTGGGCACGACCAAACGCATCATCCAGTACAAGGTCGAAAAATATGGAATAGACCCCAAGCGTTTCCGTGCTAGAGTGGGAAGTGCCAAAGTCATGCATCAAGAGAAGGAATCCACCGGCGTCGGTTAGAAACGCTGCGAACCTTTTACCCCCTCACGTCTCAGAACCCACTCAAATCAGGCGGTTGAACAATGCGACTGGCCCTGGCTCAAATCAATCCCATTGTGGGCGACTTCGCCGGCAATGCTCAAAAGATTCTGACCTTCATCGAAAAAGCCCGTGCAGCTCAATGCGACCTGGTCATCTTCCCGGAACTGGCGCTGCTGGGGTATCCGCCGAGGGACCTCCTGGACCGAAAGAGTTTTGTGCGCAACAGCCGGCGCTTCTGGTCTCTTCTTCAGGAAGCCAGTGGCGGCATCGGAGTCATCTGCGGCGTCGTGGCCGACAACGAAACCGGTCCCGGAAAGCCCTACCACAATTCAGCCGTGTTTTTCCATGACGGCCGGCTGTTGACCCTGGCGCACAAACGACTCCTTCCCTCCTATGACGTGTTCGACGAGGAGCGCTATTTCGAACCCGGTGCGCAGGCCGCCTGGATTGATTTCAAGGGGGAGCGCCTGGGGATCACGGTGTGCGAGGACATTTGGAATGTGCCCGAATACCTGCCACGCTCGCTGTACCACTGCGATCCCATCTGTGAGCTCGAAAAGGCACACATCGGCATCCTGATCAACATTTCCGCCTCTCCGTATCACGTGGGAAAGGCGGCCTGGGTGAGCGGGCTCCTGCAGCGTCACGCCCTCCACTCAAAATCCCAGGTGGTCTATGTGAACCAGGTGGGCGGCAATGATGAACTCATCTTTCACGGCCACAGCATGGTGTGGGATGAAACAGGACGCCTGGTGGCCTGCGGCGCTGATTTCCGCGAAGATCTGATTTTCTACGACACGGTGACTCGCGAAGGGGACATGAACCGCATCCCCCTGGATTCCGTTCAGGAGATGCTGGAGGCCCTGGTCATGGGACTTCGCGATTATGCGGCCAAGTGCGGGTTCAAGACCGCGGTGGTCGGCCTGAGCGGCGGCATCGATTCCGCAATCGTCGCCTGTGTGGCGCGGCTGGCTCTTGGCCCTCAAAACGTCGTTGGCGTGGGCATGCCCGGACCGTACAACGCACCCGAAAGCCTTCTGGACTCGGAGGATCTGGCCCGCCGCCTGGGGATTCGTTTTCACGTCGTGCCCATCGGAAATCTTTTCACCACGGCCTGTGAGGCACTGGATCCCGTGTTCTCCGGGCTTCCCCGGGATGTCACGGAGGAGAATCTCCAGGCGCGCCTCCGTGGGCTGATCCTCATGGCACTCTCCAATAAGTTCAACCATTTGCTTCTCAGCACCGGCAACAAGTCGGAAATGGCGGTGGGGTACTGCACCCTCTATGGTGACATGAACGGCGGTCTGGCCGTGCTGGGCGATGTGCCCAAGACCGTCGTCTACCAGCTGGCACAAACGATCAACGAACAGCACGGCTGGATTCCCCGGCGAATCATCACGCGGGCGCCCTCCGCCGAATTGAGACCCAACCAGACGGATCAGGACACACTTCCCCCCTATGAGATTCTCGACGGCATTTTGTCCGCCTACGTCGAGCAGCGGCTTTCCGTCGAGGAGATCATTGCACAGGGCTGGGATCCCGGGACGGTCAGATGGATCGTCAACGCGGTGGACAACAATGAATACAAACGGTGGCAGGCGCCGCCCATTCTTCGAGTGACCACAAAGGCTTTTGGATCGGGGAGGCGAAACCCCATCGCGCATCGGTATCGGGAAGGAAAAATGGCCTGAGATTGCCGGGCCGCTTCCGGTGCGTCCCCTTCACCCATCATGGCGCCGTGCCGAGTTGGATCTCGGCATGGAGAAGGTGAGAAGCAATGAAAAAGATTGAAGCCATCATCAAACCGTTCAAACTGGACGACGTCAAGGAAAAGCTCACGGATCTCGGCGTGAAAGGCATGACCGTCACGGAAGTGCGGGGTTTCGGGCGACAGAAAGGGCACACGGAAATTTACCGGGGCGCCGAATATGTGGTGGATTTTCTGCCCAAAATCAAGATCGAGGTGGCGGTATCCGATCACCAGGTGGCCGAGGTGGTGGACGGCATCCGGTCTGCGGCCAACACCGGCAAGATCGGCGACGGTAAAATCTTTGTGGTTCCCCTTGAGGAATGCATCCGCATCAGAACGGGGGAAGTCGGCGAGGACGCCCTTTAACGCCCTTTAGCGGGTCGAGAGGTCCCAGCATCCAGTGCCCGGTGCCGCGGTGAGAAGCGCGTCGGCACCTCGACGGATTCGTGTCCAATAAGATGGACCCCCGAGTCGAGAGCCCGATTCCCCATCTCTCTGATTCCGAAAGGAAGTCATGGCTCAAAAGCGATTTCATTCTCTTCCTCAGAAGCTCAAAGAGGCACGCCAGACTTTTCTGCAAATATGCCGCAATGATGTGCCGGGACTTCTGGCGGCGAGGACCTACGCTCAACACTTCCGGGACATTCTTTCCAAAGCGTTTGAGCAGGAACAAATCTCGCGGGATTCCTGGAGCCTCGTGGCGGTCGGCGGATTCGGAAGGGGGGAGCTCAGTTTCGTTTCCGACCTGGACATCCTCTTTCTCTATCGAGGCCGCCTCCCCGAATCTCTCCAGGAAGTCCTGCGCGATCTGGTCTACGGACTCTGGGACAGCGGGTTCGAAGTGGGGCACGTGACCGCATCGCCTCCCACGCTCAAACGTCTCATGAACGAGGATTTTTCAGCCCTCACCACCTACCTGGAAACTCAGTTCATCGCTGGGAATCGCTCCTTCTACGATGAATGGCGCGAGAATCTGCTGACCCGGTTCGGGCGTCAGAATCGAACCAAGTTTCTGAAGAATCTCAGCGAGTACCGTCAGGGCCGGCTGCAGCAATACGGCGAGAGTTCCTACCTGCTGGAACCTCATGTGAAGGAAGGAGTGGGAGGCTTGCGGGACCTTCAGCTCGTCCGGTGGGCGGGAGTCGTTTTCCTGCAGAAGCCGGACCTGGACACACTCATGGAAGAAGGCTGGTTGACTCCGCAGGAGCGGCTCTGGGTCGACAGCGCCTATGATTTCTTGTGGCGGGTCCGTCTGCAGCTCCATCAATTGACGGGAAGACGTCAGGACCAGCTGCTGTTCCCCGAGCAGGAGAGCATCGCCTTGAGGCTCGGCTTCATGTCAGGCAGTCAGGGCTCTGCCGTCGAGGCCTTCATGCGCCTTTACTATCGCCATACGGCGCGGATCCGCCGCACGACGTCATTTTTTCTCGAAAGGCTCGAGGAATCCCAGCGAAAACTGAGTCGAAAATACCAGCGCAGCCGCGTTCTGCCCGGACCCTTTCTGCTGGAGGGGCACCACCTTCACTTCATGGAACCTGAGTGGATCCGCAAGGATCCTCGCATCCTCATGCAGTTTTTCTGGCAGGCCGTGCAATCCGATGCTCATTTTCATCACCAGGCCGGGCAGATCATCCGGGAAAATCTCCAATTATTCAACGACCAGGCCCGGAGAGATCCCGAGGTGGTTCGGCAGTTCCTCGACATCCTCCTTCACGAGGAAAAAGCCTTCACTGCCCTGAAGGTCATGCTGGAAACGGGTTTCCTCGACGTATTTCTGCCTGAGTTCGCTCAGGTCCGCTACCGCGTCCAGCACGATGTGTACCACCTCTACACGGTGGATGAACATCTCCTGCGAACGGTCTGGCAGCTGCACCGCATGGAACAGGGCCAGGACGAGACACTGGCCGCATTGAAGCTCCCGGAAGTATTCCAGAAGCTTCAAAACCGAAAAGTGCTCTACCTTGCAGCACTCCTGCACGACATCGGGAAAGGACAAGGCAAGGACCATTCCGCGCACGGCGCCGGCATGGTGCCCGCCATCGCTGAGAGGCTCGGTCTGTCAAGCGAGGAGACCGACCTGCTGCAGTTCCTCATCCAGACCCACCTGCTCCTTGCCGAAACGGCCTTGAAACGGGATCTTATGGATGAAAAGCCCATTTTGCGCTGCGCTGTCTCGGTGGAGGACACGGAGCGCCTCGATCTGCTCTACCTTCTAACCATTGCCGACTCGAGAGCCACCGGCCCCGGCGCCTGGAACACCTGGAAAGCCTCTCTCCTGCGCGAACTCTGGGTCAAGGTCCATCGACTCCTCGCTCGCGGTGAATGGAAGGGGGAAGACCTGAAGCGCAGATCGGAGGAAATCTCCAACAAGGTGCTGAGCCTCGTCGACGACCCTGGGGAGAAGAGCAGGGTGGGATCATGGCTGGATCGCCTCTCCTTCCGCTATCTCCTCTCGCAGCGCCCGGAGGACATGGTACTCCATTACCGCATGGAGAAGGAACTGAATGCCGCCCCCCTCTCGTTGCAGGCCAAGGAAGCGGAAGGAACCATGTGGCAGGTCACTCTGGCCACCCGGGACCGACCGGGGCTTTTTTCTCTGATCACCGGGGTCCTGTGGGCTCGCGGTCTCAATATCCTTTCCGCCGATATTTTCACCCGGGAATCCGGAATCGCACTGGATATCCTGCTGGTCGAAAAGATCCCCGATCCCCTGAGAGCCGACGAGCTCTGGGGAAAAGTCAGGGACGACCTCATCAGCAGCCTCAGGGATCCTGAACATCTCGAGAAGATCCTGGAAGGGAGGAAAAAGCCTTCCCTTTTAAAGGCCAAGGACGTTCCCCGCAAGGAGGACCGGGTGGTCATCAACGAGGAGGCATCGGACTTTTACACCATCATTGAGGTCTACACCTGGGACCGTCCGGGAATCCTGCACCACATCACCCGAACTCTTTTTCAATTGGAAATCACCATCCAGCTTGCCAAAATCTCCACACCGGGGGCTCAGGTCGCCGACGTGTTCTATGTGACGGATCTCAGCGGCAACAAGCTTCTGGACGCGGAACTCCACCGCAGAGTTCGTGAAAGGCTTTTTGAGTGTCTATCGGTTTTTTAGGGCAAGAGAGGATGGCCACGGGATCCGACACGGAGAGATGGCGATCCTTTCCAATCAGAAAGTGACAAATTTGTACAATCCTTCAAGGGAACGCGATTTTTCTTTAAGCACTTGTCATTCTTATGGATATTTTTCAACTCTCTCTGGATTCGCCGCGTTCCTTTCTGGATCATGAGCCCTTGGGGTACAAATTTGTTCGTAGACGGGCCCACTTTTAGCAAATTTGTTCCTTCCGTCGCACCATTTGGGAAAGTTCGCACCGGGCTTTAAAGGAAAATTAAAGGATATCAGTAACTTTTAACATTTGGCAAGGCAATTGCTCTAACCCGTCCCAACCATTTGACCACTTTCGTTCACACCTGAAAACATTCGAGGAGGAAACATATGACCCCCAAAGACGTACTGGCGTTTGCCCAGGAGCAAGGCGCCAAGATGGTGGACTTCAAATTCATGGATTTTCTGGGAACCTGGCAGCATTTCACAGTTCCCATCGGTGAACTGGGTGTCTCCGACTTCGAAAACGGTTACGGCTTCGACGGATCGTCCATTCGCGGCTGGCAGCCCATCAATGCGAGCGACATGCTGGTCATCCCCGATCCCGACACGGCCCGCATGGACCCGTTCATGGCCGTTCCCACACTTTCTCTCATCTGCAACGTGGTGGACCCCCTCACCAAGGAACGGTACACGAGAGACCCCCGATACATCGCACAGAAGGCCGAGGAGTATCTCAAATTCACGGGGATCGGAGATGCGGCCTGGTTCGGACCTGAAGCCGAGTTTTTCATTTTCGACGAGATCCGCTACGACCTCGCATCTCAATTTGCGTTCTACTTCATCGACTCGGTGGAAGGCACCTGGAACACGGGTCGCATGGAAAACCCCAACCTCGGGTACAAACCGCGTCATAAAGAGGGCTATTTCCCTGTCCCGCCGGTCGATACCCAGCAGGATCTGCGCACGGAAATGGTCATGGCCATGCAGCAGGTGGGGCTCACGGTGGAATGCCAGCACCACGAGGTGGCCACAGCCGGCCAGGCTGAAATCGACATGAAAGCCTCGACCCTGGTCAACATGGCGGATCAGCTCCAATGGTACAAATACGTCGTCAAGAACGTGGCCCGGCGCAACGGCAAGACGGTCACCTTCATGCCCAAACCGCTTTTTGGCGACAATGGCTCCGGCATGCACATTCACCTGAGCATCTGGAAAGGGGATCAGCCCCTTTTCGCCGGCGACAAGTACGCAGGGCTCAGCGAAATGGCACTCTTCGCCGCAGGTGGGATCCTCAAGCATGCCCCTGCCATCTGCGCCATCACCAACCCTACGACCAACTCCTACAAGCGGCTCGTCCCCGGGTATGAAGCGCCCGTGAATCTGGCCTATTCCAGCCGAAACCGCAGTGCCTCGCTGCGTATCCCCATGTACTCGGCCTCCCCGAAACTGAAACGTATCGAGGTGAGATTCCCCGACCCGTCCTGCAACGGCTATCTGGCCTTCAGCGCCCTGCTCATGGCAGCCCTGGACGGCATTGAAAACCGTATCGATCCCGGTGAGCCCCTGGATCGGGACATCTACTCCATGACACCTGAAGAACTGGCCAACGTGCCTTCCACACCGGGTTCGCTGGATGCGGCGCTCAGCGCCCTGGAAAAAGATCATGAGTTTCTGCTGAAGGGCGATGTTTTCACTGAAGACGTCATCACCAAGTGGATCGAGTACAAAAGAGAGAACGAAGTCGATCCCATGCGCATGCGTCCTCATCCTCTCGAGTTCAAGATGTATTACGACATCTGATCAACGGCTGCCGGACCTCTCTCCCTGCAATCCCGGGCCATCCGGGGCCCCTCACGGGGCTTCCGGACCGGCCCGGACATTGCCCTCGCCAAACGAGGCAGTGCAGCATCGCTCCCCCCTTCCTCCCCACCCCACGGCGCCGGTGCGACCCCGCACCGCCCTCCGATTCCGTTCCCCATGCAATTCACGATTTCGACCGACTGGAGCCCCTTCTTTCCGCTGAATGGGCCGCAGGGGATTCGCATGGCCCGCATGCCTTTTGGCTTGATCTTCCCGGAAGGATCATTGTAGCTTGCCCTTGAAGGCTTCGTGGGCGGACGCATCATGCCCCTCAGAACGTCACTCGAATCCAAGGTGTGTTGTGGCGAGCAGAAGGAGAATTCATGAGTGAAAAAGACAGTCCCCAAGCGTTTGAAGACCTGGCTGAGGCGGAGTTGATTCAGTTTATTCTGGATGGTTTTCGCAGATCGCTCATCCACTACGGATGCTGGTTTCGCGAAGTGGACTACCAGCTGGGCACGGAGCGAGCGGTTCAAGTCGAAAAAGAGGCCGGCGATCAGGCCTGGAGCATCATTTTGAACCGTCTCTCCAAAATCCTCGGCTTCGAAATTGAGGGGGGGGTCCCCAAAGCCCTGACCACCATGAGCAAGGAAGAACTCATCAAGGTGCTCGACGGCGTGGCGGTCAACTGGCTGGCCAATGACGGGGTCTGGTTCCAGACAGTGGAACGCAACTTTGGCATGGACACGGCCAAGCGCTGCAACGACACGTGCTGGACCAGATTTTCACCCTATGAGGCCTTCCGGATCAAAGAACTGCTCGGCCTTCCTCCGAGACCGGGGCTCGATGGTTTGAGGAGAGCCCTCGCTTTTCGGCTCTACGCCCGAATCAACAAGCAATCCATTCATCCCGTGGATGCAAACAGCTTCATCTTTCGCATGGACGACTGCCGGGTTCAGAGCGCGCGGAAGCGGAAGGGGCTCGACGATTACCCCTGCAAGTCCGTGGGCACCGTGGAATACCCCTTCTTCGCTCATTGTGTGGACGACCGCATCGTCACCGAGTGTGTCGGCTGTCCCCCGGATCCTCATCCCGAAGAATGGTACTGCGCCTGGAAATTCACATTGAAAGATTGAAGTGCCGTGTTGCATCCAAAGGAACGAAAACACATCATGGTCGCTTCCAATGTGTTTGAAAATCTACCAAATCCCCTGAACGGTGAAATCTTTCAGGATCTCCTTCAAGCTGAACACCTGAGGATCGAGCGGATCATCTCGAGGGGACACCACAGCCCCGAAGGCTTTTGGTACGACCAGGAGCACCACGAGTGGGTGATGGTTTTGAAGGGAAGGGCGGGTCTGACACTGGAGGGAACGGAGGGTGTCACAATCCTCAACCCGGGAGACTGGGTGAACATCCCCGCCCACTGCCGGCACAGGGTCGAATGGACGGAACCGCACACGGAAACTGTCTGGCTCGCTGTTCACTACTGAACAGGACAGGACGCCGGGGGGAATCGCTTCCCGCAAAGCGGCTTCAATTCCCGGTGTCCCTGATGGGCCTGCCCTCGGTGGTGAAGGAGATCCCCTGGCCCGATATCACACCGATCATCACACTCTCGATGCGCGGTTCGTTGACACCCTTTTCAGCTTTCCATTTCACGATGAACGAGGGGGTTGGACCTCCCGAGACATCCCGCTCGCCGACCAGATAGGTGCTCGTTGCCAGGGGTCCCACCAGGACGGGGGTTTCGAGATACTTTTTGAGCAGCTTCCCGCCGGCGTCGTGATAGTCGACAGCGAGGAGGGTGATGGGCGTCGCGGGGTCCGTGTTCCGAATGCTCAAGGTCACGGTGAGGTTGAGGAGTCGCATGCGATCCCCAAAATAGATCTGGGAATAAACCGGCACATAGACCGTCCGGCCTTTTGAAAGCGACTCCTCCTGCCTGGCCTGAGCACAGTTCACTGCCACTCCCTGCGTCAGCAAGGTCCACAAAAGGCCGGACACGATGATCTGAATCTTTATGCGTTTCATTCTGCCCTCCCCGCGGCGTCGCAATCCGCTCACTCCTCCCTCGTTTTATCCCCCTGCAGTTCCCGGATGCCCGGAGCGGATCGAATGTGGAGATCGAGCTGCGGGAATGCGATTTCAATCTGATTTTCACGAAAAACGCGATCGATTTCGTAGCGCAGTGAGGACAGTGTCGAGAGGGAATAATTGATGTCCGCAATGTGCACTCTCAAAATGAAATCCAGGGAACTGGCGCCAAAATCGTCGAAAAGCACCGAGGGGGAGGGAGTATCCAGCACATTGGGATGCTCTGCCGCCACCTGAAGCAGCAGATCCCGCACCTTCTGGGTATCGGAGCCATAGGCCACCCCCACATTCACGTCCCTTCTGATGACGAGATTGTCCCCCGTCCAGTTGGTGAGCTGGTTGGAGATGAGCTCCGAATTGGGCACCACGATGATGGCCTTTTCGAAGGACTGCACCGTGGTGGTACGGATGTTGATATCCTTCACCGTGCCCCAGAGATCGCCCAGTTGAACGATGTCGCCGGGTTTGATGGCGCGCCCGATCAGAAGTATCAATCCTGAAACGAAGTTGTTGACCAGGTTTTGCATGCCGAAACCAATGCCCACGCTGAGCCCGCCGGCAATGACCGTGAAGGTGGTCAGGTCGATCCCCATGAAATTCAGTGCCAGGATGAAAAAGACCACCCAGATCGCATAGGTCGACAGCGTCTGGATAGACGGCACCGCAGTGGGGGAGAGCTTCGACCAGGTGTAGGCCATTTGATGCAGAGTCGAACGAATGATGGAGATTACGGCCATGGCCAGGTAGAAGAAAACGATGATCAGAATAACGCGCACCAGATTGAAAGAGATGGTTCCCCACCCCACTTGTATGTCGAGAATCTGGGTCAGGAAAAAAGCCCCCCCCAGGTGCGCGCTGAACCAGATGCCCATCAGCACGAAGACCAGGAGCCAGGAGATGGGAGATCCCAGACCCAGGAGCAAAGCCCTGAAGAGAGCGTAGAGCTTTTGATCGGGAATTTTCTCCGCCACGCGTTTCAGCACCAGCCCGAAGCTCAGAGAGGTCTGGAGTCCAAGGATCACGTAGAACAGCCCCATGAAAAAGATGATGGTCATGTTGCTCCATCCCGAGATGGAAACGGCAGCCAAGATAAAGAAAACCGAGGGGCCCAGGTGCAGCAGGGTCCTCTCCAGGAGAAAGGGGGTGTCGCGGCTGACCCTGAGGGACAGAAGACCACAGCCGATGAGGGTCACGGACCAGAGGGTCCCGACCACCTGCGTGGGGGCGGTGGAGTGCAGGAAGAAAACCGCCAGGGCATAGAGGATGAAATAATAGGGGTTGGGGAGACCCGAGGCGGGTTTGCCGTTCAGGGAGAGTCGCAGCACCCAGGTCAGACGGGCCAGTCCCAGGGCCATGGTCACGTGGGCGGCCATGGAAATCAGGATCGTTCGGGACTGGATCATTCCAAGCGAAAGCACCAATAGATAGAGGGAGAGGGCAAAGAGCGCCCATGGGAAAAAAATCCTTCGACTCAGCTCCCCGGGAAAGACTTTTCTAAATAGAACAGGCCCCGCAATGAACAACGGAATGAAGATGACCACAAACTTGATCAAGCCAAAAACCAGGATGTCCTTGCCTTCCTCCCACGTCGGGACGAAATACTGGTGCACTGTGGTTGCCCAAACCTGGAGCACCGGCCCCGTATCCACCCACGTTTGCGGGGAGATGAGAGCCCCGTGATTCTCCAGAAAAAAGTCCTTCCATAAGGCCGGCAAGGTCTCCGTCAGCTGTTGGCGCCTGGATTGCAAACGCTCCTGCAGCTTCTGCCCGGTCTCCACCATCGCATCCACCTTCTTGCCGGTGGCACTGAGCCGGGTGGTGCTTTCTTTCAAAAGGTTTGAAATGGAGTTCACGTCAGGGATGAGTTCCGGGGTGACGCTCTCTCGGAGGATTTTGAGGTCTTTGTTCAACTTGTTGCTCTGAGTGGAAAGAGTGGCCACCTGCCGCTGGAGCTGGAGCAGTGGCAGAAGGTCCTTTTCCAGGCGTTCCATGGTGTGATTGATGCGGAGCAGAATATTTCTGGATTCCAGAGGATTGCCGTTCTTGACCCTCAGGATCGCTTCGAGCTGGTTGAAGTTTCGCGTGTGCACCGCGAAGGGCTCGGGCTGTTTTTCCAGCTGCCTTTCCAGGGATCTCTGCACCTGGAGAGACTGACGCGTCACCTCGAGGACTTCACCGTTGAGAGAAGCGAGAATCGCTTCCCAACTCGAATTCTCTTCAGCTCGGGCTGCAGGTTCCTGCAGCAGGGAAAACAAAAAGAAGAATGACAGAAACCAAACGAACCAGAACCGCTTGTGCATGGAAATCGCCTTCTATTTCAGCTCACCGCCGGTTTCTCGGACCCTCTCTAAGTTTGAAACGCAATCCTCACCCACCTGTTAAACCCACCTGGATCCAACGAGGAAAAAGGGTTGCCCCAAGATTCAAAACAGGAGTGGATCTTCAAAAATATATTTTTGTGAATTCCATCATATATCTGCAATACAAACACGTAAATTCTCAAGGCGCCGGGCACGGGTCCCCTTCGGACTCCGCTTGCACACCGTGCGCCAACCGTGCGCCCTGCAAACGTCAGCAAGGGGCCCCCGGACCGTTTCACTCCTCAACCCGGCACATGTGGCAAATGCCGGCGACGGTTTTCAGCTCCAGCACAAAGGTGATTCCCGCACCCGGTTTGTCCAGGTTGCCCTGCTCGACAATGGCCTTGAGAATGGATTTTGTTTTTTCCTGGGGGACAACGGTCAGGATGATGTCTTTTTCAGGCTCGATGGGAATGCCCCAGAGCTTCTTTCTCTCATGAATCCCCGTGCCTCGCCCCGGTATGATCGTTCCACCCTCGGCTCCGGCAGCTTTGGAAGCCTTGATGATGATGTCGCTGTTGCCCCTGTCCACGATGGTTATGATCAGATCGAATGGAATGTTCAGTTCCATGCTCAGCTCCTCGTCTTCACAAAGGTGACAATCATTCCGAGAACCATGATCGAGAGAATCGGTGCCATGGCCACCAGGGCAATCAAGCCGAAGCCGTCAAGAATCGGGTCGCGACCTTCGATGGCCGAGGCAATGCCGAGCGCCACGGCCATCACGAAAGTCACGGTCATCGGGCCGGTGGCAACCCCTCCGGCATCAAAAGCAATGGCAACAAAGGTCGCCTCGCAAAAGCACATCATCACCAGAGCCAATAAATAGCCGGGAACAAGGATGTAGTGAATGGGCACGCCATAGATGATCTTGGCCATTCCCAGTGCCACGAAAAAGGCTACGCCGAGGGAGAGGGTCACAAGGATCGTCTTTTCGCGAATGCTGCCCGCCGAGGCCTTCTCCACTTCATAGCTCAGGATGTGCACCGCGGGTTCGGCAATGGTGGCCACCAGACCCAGCAAAAAGCCGAGGGGGATGAGCAGCCAGGAAGTTTTCATCGTGCCCAGAATCTCCCCCATGGCTTTCCCCACGGGCATGAATCCCACCTGGACACCCTGGAGAAAAAGGATCAATCCGACAACGCAAAGCGCAACCCCCTTGATCATGTTCACCACGTAAGTCCGGGGCAGCTTGAGATAGAGCAGCTGAAAGAAGAGAAAGAAAGCCACCAAAGGCCCCAGCGCCTGCAGCACCTCCACGGAGACGTGGCCGAAGTCCAGAAAAGGCAATAATGTCTTCATCCGTAAATCATCCCCAGGATCATCACACCGATCACCGGCCCGATGGAAGCCAGCCCCACCAGACCGAAGCCGTCCGACATTGAAGATCGCCCGCTCATGACCGATGCGGTTCCCAACCCCAGGGCCAGAATAAACGGCACGGTCACGGGACCGGTGGTCACCCCGCCGGCGTCGAAAGCGATGGGCACATACGACGCCGGAGTGACATAGGAAAGCGCCATGATGAGCAGGTAGCTGACACCGTAAAGCCAGGCGATGGGCACACGCAAAACAATCCGCAGCATGGCGACGGCCACGAAAAACGCCACCCCCAGAGCCACCGTGAAGATCAACAAATTCCTGCTGAACACGCCCTCGGAAACCTGATCCACCTGATGGGCCAGCACACGCACGTCCGGTTCCGCCACGGTCACGGCAAAACCGAGAATGAAGGCAAAACAGAGCATGAACACCATGGATCCGTGCTTGGGCAATTCGCTGCCGACGACCTCGCCCATGGGCAGGAGGCCGAGCTTCACGCCCTGGAGAAAGAGCACCAGGCCGGCCAGGACCATGACCACTCCGATGATGAAACGGGAGAATTCTTCCCAAGGGAGTGATACGATGAAGACCTGCAGAAGAAGCACCACCAGGGAGATGGGCAACACGGCAAGGACAACTTCTTTTAGAATACCCATGAAATCAGATTTCAAAGCCGACTCCTAATTCATGGCCTTCACCATCACGCTGCCCTTGAGAAGAGGGACCTTAAAGATCCGGTCCAATCACAAGAGAAGCAAAAGGAACAAGAGGGGAAAAAAAGTTTATTGCACCTTCTTGCGCAAACAATCGTGAAATTGCGAAAGCCCTGTGAAGGTGCACTGCATCAGCGGTCGTGCGGCAAAATGGTGCGGCCGGGAACGACATCCGAAACCGGGAAGCGCTGATGAAGCTGAGGCAACCCATACCATGGTTGCAGGGCAATCTGCAACGGAACCCGCTCTCAAAAATTGGCAGAGACGGGGCCACAGGGGACATGCTCTCACGCACATTGCATTGAATTTCAGAAGCTTACTAAAATTCAACGCCATAGAGTCTCCACTTCTCCAGTCGTCATTCCGTTTGTCTCTGAGCCGGAATCCAGGGAAGAGAAGCCGATGCCGGCCGAAAGACCGGCGGCCTGATACGTGTCGAAATGGGTAGCCTTTGCTGTGGAGCTCCACCTGGAATTTATCCCTGAACAGCTCCATCATTCAAAAAATTGGGGCGCGAGACCTCAGCTTCCCAAAAGAAGAATCATGGGAGTATCTCCCAGAGTCGCATCACTCGTTCCTCGGCCGCCGGTCTTGACTTCCAACGTGCGCTGAAATCCCTGCCAGGGAGATCAAGGCCTCGCGCTGCTGCATCGACAAATCCCTCGGCATTGATTTGGTGAGGATTTTAGAAGCAGGAGAGATGCGCATCTGATTGCAAGTATCCGAGCGCGTTGAAGCTCTCTTGGTTGAAGGCTGGAGGAGGGCTGCAGCGGAGAGGGCCGGAAATCCCTTCTGTTCATTCTATAACGAAGCACGAGAACAGGGGTTTCTTGTGGGGCGCTGTATCTGAGGATTTGTGCGGATGGCTCTTGAACTCAAAACCGGTAGCGGAGCCGGGAATCCATGGGAATCTCCCCAGCCAGTTCCCTCGCAGCGTGTTCCACTTGCATCTTTTCTCGGGGGTTGTGAATGATGCCTTCCAGAACGAGAGTGTTTCCCACCACGGTCACATCGAGGACGGGAACGAAAATTTTGGGGTCGATCAAAAGTCCTGCCTTGACTTGAGCGGCTTTGGCAGTCAGGGCCAGGTGCTTGCGCACTTCCTCCGTATTCCGCGAGCTCCGTTCGGTGAGAAGACCCGCCAGTGAGGAGGCGATTTGAGACTCCGGCTGCAGGGCGGTGTCGAATAGCAATTCGTACGCCGACGGGTCAGCCCAGTCCTTACCGTAGATGGCCTGAATGAAACACTTTCGCTCGTGGTCTTTGGCCTCGATCCTGCGCCTTGATTGGTCCTCACTCAGACCTTCGCTCTTCATGATTCGCTCGACGCGGGCCTCCATTTTCGAAACAATCCGCACAGTCAGAACGTGAGGCAGTGACCTGAGGACGAAATTGGCCCCCCGTCCCAGGATCACTACATTTCCTTTCAGCGCCCATTGCAGCAACATGCTCTGCATGAGTGCCGCAAATCCTCTGAACGACCAGTCGTACTTTTCCCAAAGGCTCGGACAACGTTCATCCAGCTCTCGGGTCCAATTTTCCCAGTTTTCGCCATAGCGGCTCATTTCCTTCAGGATGGTCTTCTTGTTCACCAGGGCATATTCCAGGGAATCGGCAACCCTGCGGGCCACCGAATCTCCACAGCTGCCGTATTCTCTCGAGAGGGTGAGAATGGACATCGAAGGCCTCAGCGTAGCGTCGTGATCTCGGACGATGCCTCTTCCTGCGGCATAGTAAGGGTAAGCGCTTCTCTTTTCCTCACCATACGGAACACCAGAAGCCTTCCCACGACGATCACGGCCAGAGCAAAGAACACTTGACATGCGTAAACCGCTGTTTTGCCGGGATCAAAAAGTTGCACCACGAAGGGGTCCGTGATCATCATTTCGCCGCCGACTTTTCCGAGAATCGCCGCCCCCGTGTAGACAATGATCGGATACCTGTCCATGAGCACGGAAAGCAGGTTACTGGTGAAGACCACGAATGGGATACTCAGCGCCAGTCCAAAAATGAGCAGAAAAAGGTTCCCGTGGGAGGCCGCAGCGACGGCCAGCATGTTGTCGAGGGACATGCTGATGTCGGCAAGGACGATCAGTCGGATGGCCTGACCCATCGTGGTTGCCTTTTTTTCGTAATTCTCCTCCGGGGCCGCCTCAACAAAAAGGCGCAGAGCGATCCACAGGATCAGGACGCCACCCGTCAATTTGATGAAGCTGATATGAAGGAGCTGCGCCACAAAGAAGGTGAGCACGACGCGCATCAGGACGGCCGCGGCAGCCCCGAACGCGATGATTCTCCTTCGCTGGTCGGCCGGCAGGGTCCGCACCGCCATGGCGATGACCACGGCGTTGTCTCCTGCCAGAATCAAGTCGATGACAATGATGCTGAGAAAGCCGGAAAAAAAGCTCCAATTGAACGTGATGTGTCCCAAGAGGTCGGGATTCACTGTGGGCTCTCCAACGTAGGGTATTGCAAAGCATCTCTCATTCCGACGTCGAGTTCGTTGCCGCAGCAACAGAACCGCTCCTCAGCAGGTGGATCTTGTCGGTGGCCTCCCAGGGCAGATCCAAGTCCATGCGGCCCACCTGTCCGTAGACCGCAAGCTTTCTGTAGAACCCACCCTTGGTTTTTGAGGGCAGATTGCGCAGGTCAAAATTCCTGATGATGGCCGCCAGCCGAAAATCGAAGTGTTTCTTGATCAATGCGGTGATTTCCGAATCGGGTATCTTGCCCGTTTCGAAGGTGTCCACTTGAATGCTGACTGGGCGTGCAAGGCCGATGCAATAGCTGAGCTGGACTTCACATTCATCCGCGAGACCTGCCGCCACCACGTTCTTCGCGGCATAACGCGCTTCGTAATTTCCGACGCGGTCGATGCGAAGCGGGTCTTTTCCGCTCAATGCCGACCCGCTGTAACGCGAGTATTCTCCGTAGAGGTCCGTGGCGTTCTTGCGGCCCGTGAGACCCGAATGAACGGCCGGGCCCCCAACCATCAGCACCCCTTCCGGATTGACAAAAAACTTGGTCTTTTCGTCCGGGCGCACGGCATCATCCTTGAACACGGGGTCGATCACCATCCTCCTGATGTCATCTTTCAGTGTCAGAGGATCCCGGGCAGGACGCTCCGCCTGGAACAGTGTCGTGCAGATGCTCACGCTGTGAACGCGGACGGGCTTGCGGTTCATGTATTCTATGCTCACCTGGGTCTTCCCGTCGGGGGCAAGGTAGGGCAGAATTTTTTGTTCACGTACCCTGTCAATTTGCATGGCGAGCTGGTGAGCCATCCAGATGGGCAGGGGCATCAACGACGGCGACTGGTTGCACGCGTAGCCGAAAAACGTTCCCTGCTGCTTCACGGGGAAGTTCTCGATCTCCTCCTCCGTGAGATTGTCCGCATCAAACTGCAGCCGGTCGTCAGGAGGCAGTTCCTTGAGGCTCGTGAGGATGCTGCACGTTTTACTGTTGAAGTCCGCATGTTCGTATCCCGCCTTGCGGATGGCCTTGCGCGCCACTTGCGTCACATCCACCCTGGCCGTGGACGAAAATCTGCAGGCAAGGAAGAGGACTCCCGAGGCAACAGCACATTCAGCGCGGATGAACGCATGGGGATCTTCCTCCAGGAATCGGTCCACAATGGCGTCGCTGATTTGATCGCAGAGCTTGTCCGGGTGTCCTGCCGTCGCCGATTCCGAAGTGAAGATGAAGTCCTTTTTCATCAGGTTTGCCCTTTCGTCTGGGTAGGCCCGGGCTCCCATGCCCGGCCGGGAAAACAGGAACCCGCACAACTTGGTGACCGATGCAGCAGAGTCGGCGGTTGCCTCGGTCAGGCGCCCCGGTCAGCACCAGGACAATTGGGACTGCACGGCGGCCCCTTCCGAAACGATGATCTCGCGAGACCCCCAAAAAGGGCCGATGGATCCGTCAAGGATCGCGGGCCCATGGGAATGGGCCGACAGCGTCCGGTCCTTTGCGGGGGTTTTTCAGTCTGCCCCGAGACTTTTGGTCCCTTCGTTGACAAGCAGGGGGAGAGCGGCGGTGCCGGCGATGACCGCTCCATCCAGGAGGTGGATCGGTGTCAATCCAAGCAGTGTTCGGAGCCCTGGGACAAAGATGGTCAGGAGTTGAAGCGCGAAAGAGCCGGCGAGGGCCGTGTTGAGGTAGGGGTTCGACGGCAGTTTTTCGCCCTTGAACATGCTGTGCTTTTCCGAGCGGCAGCTCAGAGAGTGCAGAAGCTGTCCCATCGTGAGACTCTGAAAAGCCAGAGTGCCCGCGTTGGCCCCCATGCCGTAGCGAAGAATCCCGTACCCATATGCGGTCATGGCGCCGAGGCTCAGAGTGGATGCCTCGAAGGTCAGCCGTTTGAAATCGGACACTTTCACAATGGGTTCATCAGGGGAGCGGGGAGGCCGGTTCAGGATGTCCTTTTCGGGTTGTTCCATGGCGAGAGCCAGGCCGGGAAAGATGTCCGAAAGGAGGTTGATCCACAGGAGCTGCATGGCGCTCATGGGAGACGGCAGTCCCGCGGCGACCGTGAAGAACATGACCAGAATTTCGCTGAAGTTCGTCGCCAGCAAAAACCGAAGCGCTTTGCGGATGTTGTTGTAGATGGTCCGTCCGTCGCGAACCGCTACGATCACCGTTTCCAGATTGTCTGCTTCGAGAACCACATCCGCCACTTCCCGGGCGATGTCCGTGCCGCCCTCTCCCATGGCGATGCCGATGTCCGCCGCTTTCAACGCCGGACCATCGTTGATGCCGTCTCCGGTCATGGCCACCACCAGGCCCCGGCTCTGAAGCGCCTGGACGATCTCAAGCTTGAAAGCGGGCGTGACGCGGGCGAAAACGTGCACCTTGTGCGAGAGGGCCTCGAGGATGTCCGAATCCAGGCTCGCAAGATGGCTGGAGTCCATGATTTCGAGTGGTTCGCCCCGACTGAGATTCAATTCTTTTCCGATGGCGTAGGCCGTGGGGCTCTGGTCGCCCGTGATCATGATGGTGTCGATGCCGGCCTGGTGAAACTCCTCGATGAGCCCCGCGACACCGGGCCGCACCGGGTCCGCCATCCCGATCAGGCCGAGCCAGGTCATGCCGTGCGACACCTCGAAATCCTCCTCGCTCTCCACAGTGATGCAGGCGAGTCCGAGAACTCGCAGGGCATCCGCAGCCATGCGCTCATTTTCCAGCTCGATGCGTGCAAAATCGTCATAGCTCAGGGGCATTTCGACGCCATCCACCAAGTGGCGGTCACACAGGGCGAGGACCTCCACGGGACTCCCCTTGACGGCAAAGAATTTAGTTTCCCGCCCTTGCAGAGCCGTTTGATGGAGCGTCCCCATGAACAGGCGGTTCTCCGCGCGGTAATTGACCTTGAGCAGGGGATATTGCCTCCGCAATTCCAGCACATCCAACCCCGCCTGCATGGCCATGCGAATGAGCGCACCCTCTGTGGGGGACCCGCTGAGGACATACTCAGCGCCTGTCCCGCCGTTGATTTCTGTTTCATTGCACAGGACCGCCACCTCCATGAGGCGCTGGATCTCCTTAGAGGCCAGAGGGTCGAGGACCTTTCCATCACATCGAAAACTCCCGCCAACGAGTCGGATGTCCCTCATGCCCGAGAAAAGGCGCACGACAGCCATTCGGTTTTCGGTGATCGTTCCCGTTTTGTCGAAGCAAATGGTCTGGATGCAGCCGAGGGTTTCCACGGCATTCAGGTGCCGGATGAGCACATGGTGGCGTTTCATGTTGCGAATGCCCAGAGCCAGCGTGGTCGTGGCCACCGCCGGCAATCCTTCGGGGACGGCCGCCACCGCCAGGGAGATCGAAGTCTTGAACATCATCAAAAAACCGTAGCCACGCAGGAGCCCGATGCCGAACACCAGCACGCAGGCCGCTCCCGAGATGAGCACGAGCTGATCCCCGAGGTGAGCAAGTTGCCGTTCCATGGGCGTCTCCGGCGAGACAGCCTCCCCCACCAGGACCTGCAGTCTGCCCACCTCTGTGCAGGCTCCCGTGGCCACGACCACGGCGAGCCCCTGTCCCCCCGTGACCAGCGTCCCCATGTAAACCATGTTGATGCGATCGCCCAGGGTGGCCTCTCGGCGCAGCACGGCGTGCACCTCCTTGACGACCGGCATGCTTTCACCCGTCAACACCGATTCATCGAGAGTCAAGTGGCCGGCCTCCAGCAGCCTCGCGTCGGCGGCCACATAAGCTCCGGGCCGGAGGGTCAGGATATCTCCGGGCACCACGCACTCGGCCGGCAGGGTCACCACCATGCCGTCTCTGAGCACATTGGCCGTCGGTTTCACGAGGTCCTTGAGGGAGTGGATCGTCTTCTCCGCTTCGCTTTCGGTCACATAGCCGATAACTCCATTGATCCCCACTACAGCCAGAATCACCACCGCGTCCGCAAGTCCTCCCGTCAAGACGGAGATACCGGCGGCTGCTCCGAGCAGAGCCACAGGCAGCGATTTGAACTGGTCGACGAAAATGCTCCATCCCGAGCGCGTGGCCGTCTCGGGCAGAGCGTTGGGGCCGTACTGCTTCAGGCGATTCAGTGCCTCCTGTGAGCTGAGACCCATCACCGGGCAGGTGTTGAAAGTGGAGGCCACCGTCGAGGCAGGTAAGGCATGCCAGGGTTCCTCCAGCTGGTTTTTGTTGCCTGTGCGCCGGTGGGAAGGGTTGTTTTGCCGGTCGTTCTTCGGGCGAGGCTTGAGGGCAGGATTCCCGGTTTGTGCCCGGTATTTTTCATTTATTTTCGGCGTTGTTTCTCGTGAATCTTGCGCTGAAGGAGCCATCTCGCGATACTCGATCACGAGGGATTCAATGACCTCCCTCACGCGATGGAAATCATTGCCGGAATTGAACAGAACCAGGACATTCCCCGTCTCGTGGCTTGCAGATACTTGGGTGACAAACTCCTGCTGGGACAATCGCGCGGCAAGGTGGGCCTTCAGCGGAAGGCAGCCATGAAGCCCTTTCACCTTGAATCTCGCCCTTCCTTTGACGCTCGTGTGAATCGGACGGACCATCGCTGCTTCCCGCATGGGCATCGTTCCTGTGTCTCAGCAGGTTAAAGGGTGAAGCGCACTTTCAGTGGCTGGTCTTGGGAAGCGCTTCGGAGAGAACGTCCTTCACGCCTCCCACCGTGCCCACGAGTACGTCACGGCTGGTCTTGACTGCACCTCCGGCCAGTTCGCCGACGCCTCCGATGATCCCGCCCGCCGTGTCCTTCACTGCCGAAGTGAGACCCAGGGCAAGGTCCCTGGCTGCACCGACCGTACCGCTGGCGGTTCTTGTGGCCAGGCCCGCCGCCTCTCCCCCGATGTTCCCAACGGAACGCACCGTTCCGGAAACCGCCCGCTGAGCCGTATTCAACACCTCACCCCCGATCTCGGTGACACCGCCCACGACCCCCTTCGCCATCCGCGTTGCCGTGCCCACCAGACCAAGGCCCACATCCTCCACAGCCGCCGCTGTGCCCTTGACCAGCGTCTGCGCAACACTCAGCGCATCGCCGGCAACGGCTCCAGTCGTTTTGAGAACATCCCCCAGCATGTTTCTGAACAGGTTCAGAATCTCCGATTCGATTTCACCCGTTGCTTTCAGGGTCCCCAGAATTCCTTCCTTGATGCCACGGCCTGTGTCCTGAACGGTGGCCATGACGCCGCTTTGTTGGACGCTTCCTTCGTGCACTTCGTGTTCCATGATCTTCTCCTCTTCCGGTCCTGGTGCCGCTTCATGGGTTGTCTTTTGTGCGGGCTTCCTTGCCGCACGTTTCTTTGTCGCAATGCCCTGTTCTACCCCTTGGACGCCTGGAGCCTTTTTGGCTGACATGGTGACCTCCTCGAGCGAGTCCTTACAGATGCTTCGGAACGTCCCGGCTCCAAAGCGCCGGTGGAAGGGCGCGAAATACTTGTCAAAAATCCTGCCGACCCAATGGAAATAACTTTTCGCTCCCTCCAGGTGCGAGAAGCGTCACGTCGTCTTCATTTTAGCCGTAAGAATAGGAAAAACCGATTGAATCAATCAGTGAAGAAAAGGCACTTTTTGATCAGCGAGGGTCCGAAGCCAGTAAGAACGACCGTTTCCTGTCGGGTTGTCGGAGTTCGTCCAATACGCGTCGCCATCCACTGTCCATTAAAAGGCCTGGACGCAACATTGTCCATCGTTTGATCCATTCCTTACCCACATGTGACCGAAACGTCTTGCCGGCGTCATGATATGGTAACTTTGTTTGGAAAACGTGCCCGGCCCCGAAAGTTCCAGTTTTGGCCGGCTGCGACCCTTCCACATCCACTGCGAGACGTTGAAAGATCCATGATTTACAAAAGAGCCCAACCTTTTCTTCCGGGCCCGAGAAGAGAAGAAAAGGAGTGCCTTGTCAGACTTGTCCCACCGGGTGCACGCAACTTGGATTCCCCTTCTTCAAGCGGGGATCGAGGGACGTGTTGGGCCCTGCGGTGCAATTTTCAGAGCACTTCGCCAGGGAGCGTGTCATCCTTCCGGGAAACAGCTGCTTCTCCCCGCTTCGCGCACTCGTCGTAACGGCGTTCCATCGATCATGTAGTGGACTTGCTCAGCGATGTTGGTGACGTGGTCGCCCATGCGCTCGATGCTCTTGGAGATGAAAAGCAGGCTGGTGCACGCCCGCACCAGGTCCGGATCCCTCCTCATGAGATCCCTCAGTTCCTGGAGCATGTCCTCGTAGGCTGTATCCACTTCCCGATCACGCTGCCACGCCCCGCCGGCTTTGTCGCTGCGACGCTCCAGGTAAGCGTCGAGCACGTCACGAAGCATCCCCGTCACCAGTTTCTCCATCGTGAGGATGGGTTGAAGAAGTCCCTCCAATGCTGCCTCTGGAAGGTCCTCGATTTTTCTGGCGATGCTCACCGAGTAGTCGGAGATACGCTCCAGGTCGACCGCAATGCGTATGGAGCTCACAATCTGGCGCAGATCGACCGCCATCGGCTGGCGCAGCGCCAGCATGCGCACCGAGGAAGTGTCCACCTGGGTCTCCAGTTCTTTGATGCGCGCCTTCTGATCCATCACGGATTGGGCCAGGATTCCATCCCTGTTTTCAATCGCGCGGAATGCTCTTTCCATCTGGCTCAGGGTCATCTCGCCCATGCTGAGGACGGTCTTTTCCAGTTGGCGCAATTCCTGTTCAAACGACTTGACGGTGTGTTCTCGTGCCATGTTGCCGGTTTTCACCTTGTGTGGGAGCTGCATAATTTCCGGGAGACGTTCTGCACCGATCACCCAAACCGCCCCGTAATGTAATCCGTGGTCCTCTCCACCCGGGGTCGCGTGAAGAGTTCTTCCGTGCTGCCGTATTCGATGAGGCGTCCCAGGTACATGAAGGCCGTGTTGTCGGACACGCGGGCTGCCTGCTGCATGTTGTGGGTCACGATGATGATGGTGTAGTGACCCCGCAGAGAATCCATCAAGTCCTCGATTTTTCCCGTGGCGATCGGATCCAGGGCGGAACAGGGCTCGTCCATGAGCAATATGTCGGGATTGGGGGCCAGAGCCCGTGCAATGCACAGCCGCTGCTGCTGCCCGCCTGAAAGCCCCAGCGCCGATTCCTTGAGGCGATCTTTCACTTCGTCCCAAAGGGCCGCCCCCTTCAGAGCCCGCTCCACCGCTTCCTCCAGGGTGTTTCTCTCCCGAATCCCGTTGACCCTCAGCCCGTAGGTGATGTTGTCCTCGATGGACTTGGGAAACGGATTGGGCTTCTGAAAAACCATCCCCACACGCTGACGCAATCCCACCACATCGATGCTTCGCAGGCAGATGTCCGTGTCTCGAAACAGAATGCTCCCCGTGGTTCGCACGCCCATGATGAGATCGTTGATCCGGTTCAACGAACGCAGAAGGGTGGACTTGCCGCATCCGGAGGGCCCGATGAGGGAGGTGATCAGGCCCTTCTCCACGGACATGTTGATGTCGAAAAGGGCCTGTTTGTCCGAATACCAGAGGTTGAACGCATTGATGCTGAGGATGGTTCCCTGTGTACCGCTCTTGGTGTGATACGCGGTTTTCCAAATCTCCTGGGCACTGTTTTCCATGTCGGTCAGACCGATTCCCTTTCCAAAGAGGATGCGTCCCTGAAACTTCCCCCCGCAGTCGGGTACTCAGCATCCAACCAGGGAAATGTTACAGTTTGTCGTCGGAACCGGGAAAGAAAAGAGGAGCCGCAGGCTGCAGCGGGGCCGCTGCGAAACCGCCATTCATGTCGGATTTCCAGCCTTGGTGAGTTGCAGGGCAAGACCGGTGCATCGGATGAGGGCCTGTCTCAAGGCAACGCGTGGTGGGCTCAGCGTGGGGTTGCAATGGCGGGAGTCGCACCCGGAAGGGGAGATCAGGAAAGGACGGCGGGGGGAGAGGGCGCTGCCAGCAGATTCATGGCGTACCAGAAGGCTGTGACGGCAGGAACCACGAGATTTCCCTCCATCATCTGAAAAAGGCCCAGGGCGAGGAGTCCCAGAAATAACAGCCCCGTGAGATCGATGCCGCCTCCCGTGAAGTCCTTCAACTCCAGGTTGACCTGACGGATGTGCTCTGAGAAAACCTCGTGAAAGGGCAGGTCGGGCCGGCGGCTTATATTCAGGGCAAACAGCCCCAATTCCTTTGCCGCCGCCCCGAGATCGAAATCTTTTTCTTCTGTCTCCACCAGGACACTGCCGGTCAAGGGGTTGGCCTCCAGCCGCTGGATGGCCGGCAACTCCGAGAGAACCCGGATGACCCCCTGGAAGTAGGCCGCATCGCCTTTCCGTTCCGGGATCTTCACTCGAACTCGATGGGGCGTTCGATGCGAGAGGATCGCACCAGGGAGATCCATCACTGCACCTCGTTGGGAGCCACCGCTTCGGTCATTTCTTTTTCGGAGGACTGCATGAGCTCAGCCCTGGCCTCCGCGGCGAGGTCCTCGATGACCTCTGCGGTCTCTGCGAGGATTTCTCGGCTTTTTTCATAGAGAATCAGGCCGCTCTTGATGGTCGCTTTCACCAGCGGCTTGGTGACGGCAGCGAGCACGGGCAGCAGGGTGGGGGCCAGAATGATGGCGCCCAGTCCCACCGCGACTCCGGTTCCAAGCTTCCAGCCGTTGTCTAAAATTGCCATGGAAAACCTCCTCAACAAATTCTAATCTATGGACAGCGAACAGCCCGAGACGAGCTCAATGCATGGATCATTTCATCCGTTGGCAGCGCGTAGCGAAACTTGACTTTCACTGTAGGGAAAAGTTTTTGCCGTGTCATTTTATGCTTCCATTAACAACCTAGTTTTCATAAAAACCAGCTGGGTGGCCCAGGCAGGACAGGGTCGAAGAGGACACAGCGGTAAACTTTGCGGCGCCTGTCACGCATTCGCCACAATTGTCCTTTAGGCCTGTCGGCAAAGAAAATCAATGCACAGACGCAAGCATTGAGGATCGTACGCAGTGAGGGTGTGCCGTTGGAAATCGCCTGAAAAATTCACACAGGACGTGCGAGGGGATGCCCCGTGACCCACTTGATCAAAGGTGCAAGGACAGCAAATGGAGAGCAGCAAAGAACTCGTGATTCAGGAACTGATGCGCCTTCTGCCGCATGCAGATATCGAGCATCACATCCCGGGTCGAATCCGTTTGAAGATTCGGCCGTCGGGTTTTGGAGTTGCCATGAGCATGGATCCCGACGCGCTGGCCGGGGCAGTCCCTGGAATCAAGAGCGTGAGAGCCAACCTGCTGGCAAGGTCCGTGGTCATTGAATACGATTTGCGCAGAATTTCCATGGAACTTTGGGAAAGTTTGAGATCCCTGCACAGCCACCCCGGGAAATCTCACGAGATGAAGGAAAAGCTGGCGGCTCTTTGGGATTGAACGGTGCCGGGAAGCCCCCTCTTTCGTGCAAGTGCCCATGCTGGAGGCTCAAGTGTTTGAAATACTGACCCGATAACGATCTCTATCCGCGGTCAGGACTCCCTACCGGGAAGCTTCACATAGCAGCGGCACTGTGGATACCGGGCACATCGAAATCTCAGGAGGCCCTTTTCCCGCTTGTAAAGATGCATTCCGCTCCCGCAGACCGGACAGACCGGTTTGTTTTGAACCTCGATCCTCTGGCGGTCCACAATGAATTGTCTTCCGCACAGAAGGCACTGGTACCTTTGCTTCCCATGCCGGGTTCTCCCATAGCGGTAAAAAACCTCAGATCCGCAATTGGGGCACATCCCCGGACTCGCTCCGTCATCATGGTTGTCTGACACGCATGCACCCCCCACTGAGGATACCTCCCAGGCAATTCCCTTCGAGATGCCGGGGGAATTCCAGCCCCCCGGACTGTGAGCCCGGCTGAAAAACTCTGCTTCTTTCAAATCACGGCGGTCGAGCATCCCGGGCTCCCTCTCATGCCATCCTAGGTTCTCAATGTTACGGATCTGTGATGCCGTTCATTTTTTTCGTCTTCCAATGGCGGGGAAAATCCAGATCTGCGCCGGCCCTGAAATAGAGTGAACCGGGCCAAAACGAAAACCGCTTGACAGAGGGGGGCCCGTTTCTCCCTGGGCTTTCCTGTGGCCGCCCACAGGGAAGAAAGGGCCTGCCCAAAGCAGTCGAGGCAAAATTTGTAGCGGCAGTGGCGAAGTATAGATTTGACGGAAGTGTTCGTTGAGGTATCATGTCAGAGGGTTGTAAAATCATGGTTCATGCGGAAACACATCACCGAGGGGACTTTTCCAGCTTGCAGATCCTGGAGCGATGGGTGTTCTCATATTTCAGAGAAGGAGGCAACGGATGAACACAGCCATGACGCCGCGAAGCCACTACGGTCTGGAAAATCACGGCATCCTCAATGCCGGCGCTATCTACTGGAACCTTCCGACCCCTTTTCTGTATGAGCAGGTCATTCGCAGGCGCGAGGGGCGACTTTCCCACCTCGGCCCCCTGGTCGTGCGAACGGGCCAATACACGGGGCGGGCCCCCAAGGACAAGTTCATCGTCCTGGACGAAGAAACTGAAAACAGGGTGTGGTGGGGGGAAATCAATCAGCGGATGGAACCCGGGCGTTTCCAGGTTTTGAAACAACGCCTCCTGGCTTATTGGCAATGCAAGGACTTGTTTGTACAGGATTGTTTTGCGGGTGCCGATCCCGAATACGCCATGCCCATTCGCGTGATCACCGAGACAGCCTGGCACAGTCTCTTTGCCCGAAATCTTTTCATCCAGGCCAATCATGAAGAACTCATGAACCATGTGCCCCAGTTCACCGTTTTTCATGCGCCCAACTTTCACGCCATCCCCGAGATGGATGGAACGCGTTCCGAGGTGTTCATCGTCATCAATTTCACGGAACGGCTCGTCCTCATTGGCGGCACGCATTATGCCGGAGAACTGAAAAAATCCATTTTCACCGTCCTCAATTATCTGCTCCCGCAGCGCAACGTGCTCACCATGCACTGTTCGGCCAATAAAGGGCAGGATGACGATGTGGCCATCTTCTTCGGCCTTTCGGGCACGGGCAAGACCACTCTCTCCACCGACCCGGAACGCACTCTCATCGGCGACGATGAGCACGGCTGGAGCGAAAAGGGTGTCTTCAACCTGGAGGGAGGCTGTTACGCGAAGGTGATCCGTCTCTCCAAGGAATCCGAACCAGAGATTTACGAGACCACGCGCCGCTTTGGAACCATCCTGGAAAACGTGGGATTCAACTCGGTCACCGGAAAAGTGGATCTGAACGAGGATCTGCTCACCGAAAACACCCGGGCCGCCTATCCGCTCGCCCACATCCCATCGGCCATGCGACGGGGCGTCGGGGGGCACCCGCGCCACATCATCATGCTGACAGCCGATGCCTTCGGCGTCATGCCGCCCATTGCCAAACTCACCAGGGAGCAGGCGGTGTATTATTTTCTCTCAGGGTACACCGCCAAAGTCGCCGGCACGGAAAGAGGCGTCACGGAGCCCCAGGCAACGTTCAGCGCATGTTTCGGGGCGCCCTTCATGGTGCTGTCGCCTTCGGTTTACTCCCGGCTGCTGGGGGAGCGAATCACCGATCACGACGTCAAGGTCTGGATGGTGAATACGGGTTGGAGCGGCGGTCCCTATGGAGTTGGAGAACGGATCAGCATCGAGCACACCCGTGCCCTGATCAACGCGGCGCTGCACGGACTCCTCGAGGGCGTGCCCACACGGGAAGATCCCAACTTCCATCTCCTGGTTCCCGTGGAATGTCCCGGCGTACCCTCCCATATTCTGGACCCGCGAAGCACGTGGAAGGACAAGACGGCCTATGATGAACAGGCCCAAAAAGTCGCGGGCATGTTCGCCAAAAACTTCAAACAGTTCGACAAGGAGACCTCGGAGGAGGTCAAAGCCGCCGGGCCGCGTCCCGCATGAGGGGGGAACCACCTGTTGGATCCGGCAGCACGAGAAATCGCAGGTGTGACCGAAACCGATCAACGGGTCGCTATTTGCTGAGCCAGAGGACACTCCTGCTCAGGGTTTCAAACACCTTGAGACTTCGCGAACCGATGAACCATTTGTTGAAAAGGCCCTTCTGCGGGGAGCCTCCCCGGCCCATGGCAACGACCGCACAGCTGCGCCGATCTGCCTCTGCGAGGATGGCTTCAGGTACATTCGAAGCCCGAACCACGTGGCTGGAGATTCGCTCCTCCTCAACGCCGTTGTCGAGAAGTGCCTTTTTGCCCTGTTCAAACGTGCGGTCGATGGCGCCCGTGTTGCCGTCATCGACGCAGAACAGGGTGATCCTGTGCTCCTTTTCATCCTTCAGCATGAAACCCACGTGGTCGGCAATGCGCATGCTGGGCTCCGAGGAGTCCATGCACACCAGCACGTCGCGTCGCCCTTCCTCCGGCTGTCGACAGATCCAGAGGGGAAAATCGATGGTCTGGTCCAGCATCTGCCGACTGACGCTGGTGGCCAGAGCCTGCTCGAACAGGGCATAACCGCGTCTTCCAAACACGACCGCATCATACATCCCCTTCCTGCCTTCCTGAACGAGGTCTTTCACCGTGCCCAACCTTTTTCCACGGTACTTGGCGGTCAGTTTGTCCTTGGAAAATCCTCTGGCGAGGAGCAGATCAATCCCGGCATCGATGGATTCATGCCCGGTTCTCGAATAGAGTGCGGCGACTTCCTTGTCCATTCGGTCTGGACGAGAAGATTGAAGGGGAAAATCCTTGGTCACCGAACTCGGTGCGATGTAACAGAGCGTCACATTCAGAACCTCTTTCCGATTGAAGAAAGAGCACAGAAAACGCACGCCGTGCAGAGAACTCATGTCATCCCCCACCGCCAACAGCAACTTTTTGTCCATGGGCTTCCCCTCTCTGATGAACCTTTTCTGAAGCTCAATTCAGTGATCAACCTCCGGGAATCGCCCGCGGCACATGCCATGCCTCCCGGGCCTTTCCCATTTTCGTCAGGACTGCAATTCTCTTATCCCTCCACGGCGGGCCCCCCGGTGGGTCTCCAACCCCGTGGGTAACCCCTCTGAATGGTGAATTGGAAAACCTCCCCACCGGGAACCCTCCCAACCCTCGCCAAAGTGGCGCGCGTGTCTTGAACCCCTCGTCGGAACGCCTTAAACTTGAGCCTGGAATCTCCGGCATGCAGAAAAACACGAAAACATGAGGGTGTGAAGATGCGAAGCAACGACGAACAGAGCAGCCTGGATTTTTGGAACCGACATTCTCTCAAATTCCTGGAGATGGCCTTTGAGACGCACAGGCGAGAGAGGCTTGAAAAGCCGGACGGCCACGCCAAAGCGACCCGGGAATGCGGGGACACCGTGGAATTTTTCCTGCTCCTTCGGGATACCGGCACCCTCGGAGTATCCTTCGAAATCGAAGGGTGTCTCTACAGCTTGGCGTGCGCCAATGCAGCGGCTCACCTGGCCGAGGGAAAAACCGTTTCCGAAGCCCGGCGCATCGACGGCAACACCATCAAAGCGTTTCTGGAGACGCTGCCCGAAGTCGAGGGCCATTGTGCCGATCTGGCGGCTGAAGCACTGCATCTCGCATTGGATGATCTCCGGGCGAAAAGAACCTGAGGGAGGGGATATCAGGGGAGGCCAGGCCCCGAATCGGCGACGAGTTTCGGCGGAGCGTCTCTAGTGGACGCACATGTCTTCCCCCAGGCCTCTTCGACGGTCCTCCTCCCGCTGCCTGATTTCCAACCATTTCAATACGCTGGAAAACTCCCGCTTTAATTCCCCCAGCGCCTTGCCGCGGTGACTCACCCTCGTTTTTTCCTCGAGGGTCATCTCCCCGAAGGTTTTGCCCTCAGGAGGATAAAAGAAGAGAGGATCGTAGCCGAATCCTTTGTCACCCCGGGGAGCTTCCAGTATCTCTCCCTCGCAGGTCGCTTCGTAGGTGAGGGCCGATCCCGACGGCATCGCCAGGGAAATGACGCAGCAAAATCTTGCCCGCCGGTCCGCAATCCCTTTCAGTTCTGCCAGAAGCTTTTCGTTGTTTTCGAGATCCGTCGCATGAGGGCCCGCATATCTTGCGGAATGAACCCCCGGCGCCCCTCCCAGGGCGAGCACCTCGAGGCCGGAATCATCCGCCAGTGCGGGCAGGCCCAGGACTTTGGCAGCAAAGCTGGCTTTTTTGTAAGCGTTGTCGTCAAAGGTCTCCCCGTCTTCCTTCACCTCGGGAATGGGACCAAAGTCATTCAGATCTTTCACTTCGATGGGAAAGTCCTTCAAAAACTCCTTGATTTCCTGGGATTTGCCTCGGTTTCTGGTGGCCACAACGAGCACAGAGGGTTTCATCATCGAATCTCCATGGGGTTCGGTTCGTCAGCACGGGACATCCGCAGCCTCATTGTGCAACGTGGGACTGCTTTTCTTCCTCCATCTCCTCCACAATCGGCTTCCTCCCGAAAAAGTGAACAATCCACACGCTGACTTCATAAAGGATCAGCAGAGGAGCTGCCATCATGAGTTGAGAAACCACATCGGGCGGGGTCAGGATGGCTGAGACGACAAAAATTAACAGGATGGCGAATTTGCGCTGCTTCTTAAGAAACTGAGGGGTGATCAGGCCCAGCTTGCCCAGAAAGAAAGCGACGATCGGAAGCTCAAAGGCAATGCCGAACCCCATGAGCAGACGCGTCGAGAAGGACAGGAACTCTTTGGTGCTCACCATGGGGGTGATCATGTCGCTGGCAAAGGACGCAAAAAAACGAAAACCCACCGGGAAAACAAAAAAATAGCCGAAAAGTGCCCCGGAGAGAAAAAAGAAGGTGGAGAAGAACACGATGGGAAAAATGTATCGGCGCTCGTTGTCATAGAGGCCGGGCGCAATGAAGCGCCACATCTCGAAAAAAACGACGGGACTGGCCAGTCCGATTCCCGCAATGAACGACACCTTGATGTACGTGAAGAAGGCCTCGTGAGGAGCCGTGTAGATCAACTTGGTGCTGTGACCTTCCGGCAGTGCCTCGATCCAGGGAATCATCAGCACTTGAAAGATTTTCTCTTTGAAAGCAAAGCAGATGAGGAATCCCACAAAGATGGCGATTGCCGACACGATCAAACGTTTACGCAGCTCTTCCAGATGTTCCGTGAAGGGCATTTTGTCATTGGACATGACTCTTCGGTCTCCTTGTGCGCCCACGAAGCGGGTGAACGGCCGGCCGACTAGCGATCGGATTCCTGATTCTTCCGGCTTTCATCGGAGGAGGGAGTGGAGAAGGAACCGGTGTCAGTAGTCTCGGGCGTTTGGCTCTCCCTGGAAGGAGCAGGAGGGCCGACCGATGCCGGGTCTTCTATTTTTTTTGACAGGGGGGGATGAAGACCGGTTTTGGCAGCAAAAATCTCCCGTTGAGCCGAGGAGAACTCGTTTTTGATATCGCGCACCGTTTCGTCTTGATCAAAGGTTTCTTTCAGTTCGTTGGTCGCTCTCCGAAATTCGGCGTACCCTCTTCCCAGAGCCCTGGCCAAATCGGGCAGCTTGCTCGGGCCGACGACGATCAGGGCGACCACTAAAATGACGACCAGTTCAGGAAACCCTATTCCGAACATGAAATACTCCTGAAGCGTCCCGCTGACGGCGAGACCACGAGAAGATCCCCCGCAGCCCCTCGGGGGCGGTGTTGACCAGCCTTGAGTCGAGTCCCCGGGCCAAGGTTGCGTTGCCGTTTCCCGCAGGTTTACTGAACCCGTCCACCGCCCGCCAAAATGCGAACGTCACAGGGGTCGACCGCCATCGCTGGGCCGGAGATGAGATTCGACGTGTCAGGACCTCCGGCCGGCACGTTGTCAAAATTCCTGCTCAGGAAGGCAGTGACACGCTCGGGGCGGTCAAGAGGCAGGCGGCCCGGCGCGCAAATTCGCAATGCCTTCCGAGAAGGCTCAACCTTTGAGCTTCTTCACCGGATCGTCCTTTGGAGCCTCACCTCGAAACGACTGTTTGAAGCTGGAGATGGCTTTCCCCAGATCGGCACCGATTTGAGGCAACTTCCTGCCGCTCGTGAAGAGCAGGATGATCAGCCCGATGATCAGGATTTCGGTGATTCCAAGTCCAAACATGGTGTTTTCCCTCGACTCAGTTGGTGGCGTAGCTGTGCAGTCCGCTCAGAAGAAAGTTTACGCCAAAATAGGTGAAAAGAACACACCCGAATCCAAGGAGGGACAGCCAGGCCACCCGATTGCCGCGCCAGCCCTTCATGCTTCGGGCATGAAGCACCGCCGCATAGACCAGCCAGGTGATGAGCGACCATGTTTCCTTGGGGTCCCAGCTCCAGTAGGTTCCCCAGGCGGAGTTCGCCCAGACCGAACCGGTGATGATTCCCAGGGAAAGCCACAAAAACCCGAAAAAGATCATTTGATAGTTGAATTCATCCATCTGCTTCAGGGGCGGCATGAGGGCAAAAATCCCCTTGGGATGCGGATTGTTCGGCTGAGACGATTTCAAAAGGTACAGGATGCTGATGCCGCACGAAACGGCGAAAGCCGCGTACCCGAAGAAACAGGTCACCACATGAATGATGAGCCAGTTGCTCTTGAGGGCGGGCACGAGCGGGCGGATCACCGAGTCCATGCTGGGAGAAAACGAGGCGTAGGCCATGGCCAAAAAAGAAAAAAGGATGGGAAACACGCCGAGTGCCCGGTACTTGTGGCGCAGTTCCAGGAGCAGGTAGATCAGAGTGATGGACCATGCCGCAAACACGAGGGATTCGTAGAGGTTGGAAAGAGGAGCCCGCCCATAGCCCAGCTGGTAGGATTCGATCCAGCGCAGGATTATGCCCGCAGACAGAACGATCAGAACCGTCCAGGCGGCAACACTTCCCCAGGTGAGCATCCGTTTCTGGTGGAACGTCACGCCCCCGAGATACAAGATGAGGCAGAAGAGGAAGCCAAACGTGGATATGCTGAGAAGCAGTGAGCTGTCGATCATGTTTGAGAGTCCTTATTCTCAGAAGCCCTGAGTTCCTGCTCCACCCGCAGGCAGAGCTTTTGAAATTCCTCTTCGAAAGCCACGGGGTTGCGGTTGGTGCGCCCCGCGAGGGTCACCCGGGTCGATCCCGTTTTGCCGGGGTGGGGCTCAGCCACGACCCAAATCCTGCGATGGCTCATGTAGTAGGCGAGGGTGATGCCGAGGAGCAGGGCCGAAAACCCCGCATAGACCATCCAGACTCCCGGATCGGATTTGACCTGCAGGCCGGTGTACCAGACCGTTTCAGCCTCCTTGACGGCAAACCGGTAGTTGCCGATTCTGTTCCCGTGAAAATCCGGCATCTTCACCAGTATCCAGGCCCCTGTGGGCTCCTCTCCTTCCCGGAGCATGGCAATGGCCACCGCAGGTCCCATGCGCCCGATATCTTCACGATAGTCCATGACCTGCAACTGGTCCGTGCTGCCGGGAACGGTCTGGGGTTGCCTCATCTTCATGTCCATGGAGAGGGTTCTTCCCGAGTCGGTGTCGGTGATTTCAATTTTGAGGTTGTTGAGCAGAGACCCATACGACGATTGATAAAAGGTCACTCCCCTGTAAGTCAGCGGGTCGTTCACACGAATGGAGCGCTTCAAAACCTCCTGACCCTCTTCGAGAATCGTCAGATCGGAACGATACTCCTTGGGCGTTCCCATCTCGTAGAAGGTGACGGAAAAAGCGTCACAACGCACCGAAAAGGGAAGATCCAGGCGCTCGTGGCCCTGGCGAAGCATGACTGAGGCCGAGGCCTCACCCTCCAGAATGTTCATGATGCCCTTGAAGCCGAGCATGGATCCGATGAGTGCCCCCAGGAGCACCAACAGGACACTCAGGTGTATGACGTAGACGAGGAAGGTGCTCCAGCGCCCCTTCTCCGCCGCACCTGCATACCCCTCTGAACCCTTGACGTCTCTGAGGGAACCGAATTCAGACTGGAAAACGCGTTGCAGGGCGGACTGCGTCTCGTCTACGGACAGGGGGGCCATGGTTTCAAAGTTTTGAGAAAACTTGATGAGCTTGTCGCGGGAAATTTCCTCCTCGCGCCGCTGGGCCAGCTTCAGAGTTTTCGGCAACCGTTGAAGGGTGCACACGATGAGGTTGGCACAAAGCAGCAGGAGCAGCAGGCGAAACCACGTGGTGCGGTAAAGGTCATGCAGTCCGAGGGTCTCGATGATCCAGGCTGCAGTGGGACTGAAATGGTGGTGCACCTCGGAGCCGGTCATTCCATGGGGGAAAAGCGTCCCCACGACCGAAACCGCTGCGAGCGTAAAAAAAATGATGAGAGTCAATTTCATCGAAGCGAGAGCTTCGACGGCGCGCTTTGGCAATCCCTCTTTTTCCTGCATGCGTGAGGAACCTCTTGATTGATGGATCCGTTGAGAGGTTGACGTTCAGAGCACTTCTTAACTTTTTGGGCCTTGGCACGGCAAGAGGCCTCATTCTTCAGGCCTTCCGGCAGGGGCTGCGGTGCCCCGGAGCCAGGCCGAATGGAAGATTTTAAAGAAGAGTCCGAGAATAGCAACCTCTAATTGTTTCACCCGCAGCAGGGGTCCGACTTGCAGATCGCATTGGATGCTGCGCATGCCTTACAGCCAGAGGGGGCATCGAGGCTTCTCGGTGAGCCGATGCGTGAGGTTTTGCGATGAACGTCCTGAAGCGTTATAATGGGTGGGAATTCTGGGAAATCTCGAGGGAGGAAATCGAAGGGAACGGTATTTGTCCGCGAACCTCTCCCGATTTGGCGCGTTAAAATTAATATGCAGTGGATCGTCTCGTTGAAGAAGGAGCAGAGGGATGGGGACGGGTCTTATGGAATACGATGTGATCATTCTCGGCAGCGGTCCTGCAGGATTGCAGGCAGCCGTTCACGCAGCCCGCGCCAAGACACGCGTTGTGGTGCTGGGCCGCCTCCAGAGGTCATCGCTTTATAAAGCCCACATCGAAAACTACTGCTGCATGGAGGACACGCTCTCGGGCGAAGACATCCTGGAGCAGGGAAAGCGGCAGGCGGAAAAGTTCGGGGCCGAGTTCATGGATGTGGACGTGCTGCACATCCGAATTCAGGAGGACGGGTCGGTGATGGCCGAGCTGGAATCGGGAGAGACGCTCCATGCGGCTGCGCTGATTCTCGCCATGGGCATTTCCAGAAACCGTTTGAATGTGCCGGGAGAGAAGGAACTGCTGGGAAAAGGGGTGAGCTACTGTGTGGAATGCGACGGAAATTTCTTTCGAGGAGAACCCGTCGTGGTGGTGGGCAATGAGAGCGCGGCGTTTTCCGGGGCGCTCCACCTGCTGCTCCTCGCTGGGGAAGTGCACCTCGTCTATCGCGAAGCGAAGGTGGACGAGCACCTCCGCTATCAGGTGGAGCAGAGCAGCATCGTGAAACATCCGGGAACCTGGGTCAAAGCCATTCATGGAGACGCGGGCGTGGAGAGCGTCGAGTTGGAATCGGGCGAAAAATTGGACGTCAGGGGCGTCTTCATTGAACTGGGCGCCAAGGGGGCCATGGAACTGGCGGCCAACCTGGGGGTTGCCCTCGACCCAGAATCCATGCGCTACGTAGCGGTGAATAAAAAGCAGGAAACCAACATCCCGGGAATCTATGCGGCGGGTGACATCTGCGGTCCTCCCTGGCAAATGGCCAAGGCGGTGGGAGAAGGATGCGTGGCCGGAATGGAAGCGGCCTCCTATGCGAAAAAACGTCGAAAGGCCGCATAGACTTCACGATGAGTTCTTCCAGTTGACCGCCCGGAGATCCGTCCTGCCACAAAGAAGCCATGCAGACACGGAACGCATCGTGATGTCCGGGGGATTGCCGCGATTAGTGTGAGCACGGGTGTGATGCAGGCCGGCAGATGCGCCCTGCCGGCCTGCCCTCGGACATTTCTCCACTTTTTTTGAAAAAGTGGTTGACAGTTTATCGGGTGGCGTGTAGAAAGCCGTCTGTTTTGGTGACGCTTTGAAGTTTTGGAGTTGAGCCGTGGCTTGAGAGTTTGGCTGGTCGGCCCTGGGGATGAAAAAAGGGGTTGACGTAACGGTTTTGAGGGAGTAGGTTACGGATTCTTGTTGGGGGGTTAAAAAAACTTCTTGACGGGAAGGGTTGGATGAGGTAGTATAGAGAGTCCCTGAGCGAATCGGGGGAGAGCCTGTTCTTTGAAAACTAAATAGTGGGTCTGTGCTGGGCCTTAAGAGGAATTGAAGGATAAACTGGAGAGTTTGATCCTGGCTCAGAATGAACGCTGGCGGCGTGCTTAACACATGCAAGTCGAACGAGAAAGTCCTTCGGGGCGAGTAAAGTGGCGCACGGGTGAGTAACGCGTAGGCAATCTACCTTCGGGACTGGGATAACAGTGCGAAAGTGCTGCTAATACCGGATACGATTTTCGACCGGGAGGTTGAAGATGAAAGTCGGCCACTCAGTGAAGCCGATGTCCGAAGATGAGCCTGCGTCCTATCAGCTGGTTGGTAGGGTAACGGCCTACCAAGGCGACGACGGGTAGCTGGTCTGAGAGGATGATCAGCCACACTGGCACTGGAACACGGGCCAGACTCCTACGGGAGGCAGCAGTGAGGAATTTTGCGCAATGGGAGCAATCCTGACGCAGCAACGCCGCGTGAGTGATGAAGGCCTTCGGGTCGTAAAGCTCTGTCAGGTGGGAAGAATGTCCCGCATGGGAATACTGTGTGGGAGTGACGGTACCACCAGAGGAAGCACCGGCTAACTCCGTGCCAGCAGCCGCGGTAATACGGAGGGTGCGAGCGTTATTCGGAATTACTGGGCGTAAAGCGCGTGTAGGCGGGGAGGCAAGTCTGATGTGAAAGCCCTGGGCTTAACCCGGGAAGTGCATTGGAAACTGCTTTTCTTGAGTTCTGGAGAGGAAGGGGGAATTCCCGGTGTAGAGGTGAAATTCGTAGAGATCGGGAGGAATACCAGTGGCGAAGGCGCCCTTCTGGACGG
>CAZZHS010000042.1:0-41227 GCA_964654275.1 uncultured Syntrophobacteraceae bacterium | reverse complement strand
TCAAACTAGGTCATCCTGTGGATCAATGCAAGGGTTCAAATGACGATATCTCAAGGCCTTCCCCCGTACACCGCCGGGGCGGCCTCGATCCTGCGCCACGGATCACAGGGCGGCCGCGAAACAGTTTCCGGCTCGGGTTCGCTGCCCGGCCTCCCTCCCGGCTCAGCGGCTTGCGGGTGTCCACGAAATCTCTTTCGCGGTGACTCAGGTGGGCATGTCGATCTTTTCCGAATCGTGTATGCCCACGTAGACGGCTCCGCTGCGGCCATCGATGGAAATGTGGTCTCCCGACCGCAATTCGTGTTCCCGCTGGTCGGGCCCTTCAATGACGCAGGCCTGCCTGCCTTCGTAGACGCGCATCCTGGAAAAACCCACCACACAGGTTTTCCCCAGCCGATGGGCCACGATGGCCGCATGGGACGTGGCGCCCCCCTTGCCCGTGAGGATGCCGTCCGTGATGGAAATTTCGTGGATGTCGTCGGGCACCGTGTCCGAACGGATCAGAATGATGCCCTTGCCGGGGTTCTCGAAGCGCATGCGCTTGATGGAGTCCAGGTCGAAGGCGGCCATGCCCGAGAGGGCTCCACCGCTCACCCCGATGCCGTTTCCGACGTAGGAACTCTGCAGTGCTTCCGTCGGCTTGAAGACCGGGTAAGCGCGCCGCACGCGGGTCACCATGTTGCGGGACTGGAGCACGTAAACCCCGTCCTCTTCCGGACCCTGAAAGGTGAATTCGACCTCCTGGGGCGACCAGTGCTGGCCGTAGGTCAGTTCCCTGGCGATTTGCACCAGGCGGCCATAGACGCGGGGAAAAAGAGATTCCAGGGATTGGTCCTCGCCCCCCTCCTGAGCGAGCCTCTGCTTTTCGGAAAGGGGCAGCGTCTTCACCAGGCCGCCCACGACATCCTCACCCTGGTTGCCGAGGGTGAAGTCGCCCACGGGGTCCACTTCGTCCTCGGAGGTCTTGGGGTTGTGGGTGAACATCACTCCCGCCCCCGATTTCTGGTCCAGGTTCCCGAAAACCATGGCCTGGATAGTGACCGCCGTGCCCCAGTTTTCCGACAGTCCCATGATGTCGCGGTAGGTTTTGGCCTTGGGGGAGTGCCACGATTCCACCACTTTGCGGATGGCGGTGAAGAGCTGCTCTTCGGGCGAATCGGAAAACCGCACGTTGTGATCCTTCAGCGCTTTCTTGTACTGCAGGGCCACCTCCTGGATTTCGTCGGGATTGAATTCCCGTTTGACGCCCCGCTGGTACTTCTTCTTCTGCTTGTACATGATGGCGTCGAAGACGTCGCGCTGCATCCCGAAAGACATGCCCCAGGACTGGATGAACCGGCGATAGTTGTCCCAGGCGAACCACTTTTCACGGGTCTCCGCGATGAGCCCCTCCACCACGGCCTCGTTGATGCCCACGTTCAGAAACGTGTTCATCATGCCGGGCATGGAAACGGCCGCGCCGCTGCGGACAGAGAGGAGCAGCACGTTGGCCGGGTTTCCGAATCCCCGCCCTGTTTTCTTCTCCAGCATCTCGATGTGCTCCATGACCCGGTCTCGAAAATCGCGGCTCGACTGCGAGAGGCTCTCGATGACGCTGCGGCATCGGAAATATTCCGTGGTGATGGCGAAGGCGGGCGGAGTCTTGATCCCGATTGCATGCAGGTTGGCGAGTGTGTAGCCCTTGTTGCCCAGGTGAATGAGGTCGTAGACCATGCGATTGGGACAGTCGACGGAGGTGACCGTTTTTTCCGGGTCATAGCTCAGGAGAAGGTCGAGTTTCTCGGCGCTCAGCATTTCCTTCTGCGTTGCGAGAGTGGTCAGGATGCTGCTGATGAAATGGTCGAAATACTGGAGGCCAAAAGTCCGGGCGATGAGGTCCCGGAGAAAACACTCGGAAACCCTGTGCTCGCGTACCGCCTCCGATTCGCTTTGGAATTCCCGCTGGTATTTGCACAGAAGCTTTTCTTTCCCCAGCTGCTTCAGGATGAGGTCCAGATTCACCTCGTGGATCGCATGATAGTTGGCCTGAATGATCTGCTTGATGGCTTCGGAGAAGCCTCTGAAAATATCGATGTACTGAGAATGGGAGAAGCGGCGGACCTCCAGGGCTTTTTCGAACAGCTCGGCCTGCCGTTCGAGCCGGTTGGAGGTGATGCCGTCGATGGCCAAAGCTTTAGTGAACAACGGCAGAAATTTGGCGATGCGGAAGAAGGTGGCTCGGGTGATGAAACTCAGGTTGAACGAATAGATGATCTCCTCGAAAAGCACATTGGCGAGGCTCTCCAGCCGAAAGGTCAGGCCGAGGGCGTCAAATTTGTGTTCATTGTACGTCCCGTACATGGACGGGATGTCCACGGCGATGTGCCGCTTGTAGTAGATGTTCTCCAGAATGTGCATTTCGGACGGGCGAAGAATGACCTCTCTGAGCTCCAGCAAATAGTCCAGGATGGCCTTGAGCTTGGTCATGGGATCTTCGCTGTCGAGCGCCTCGATCAGTCGGCCGGGGTCCGGGAGCCCCATTCCCGCAGCCCGCTGCAGGTGGACATGGATGTCCTTGAAGCTCAGGGCATACTTCTCGTGCAGGAGCTGATAGAACTGGATCAGGAGAAAAGCGCGGCGCTTCTCCCCTTCGGAAACACCCGGCACCTTGTCGATGATGGACAGCGCCTCCGCCTCGGGAAGGTCGAGCAGGTCTCTCACGTGATGCACGGAGGGCGTCTTGAAGACCGCTTTCATGATGGTGTGCACTTCGTCGACGAGGGGCCCCTTCGTGGCGATTTCCGGATAAATTTCCGCGGGCACGAGATCCTTGAGCTTGGTTTTGTCGAGACTGCGCCAGAATTCCACAATGGCTTCGATGAAGGACACGACCACGTTGTTGCTTTCCACGTGGCTCTGCTTGCGGAGAAAATGAATGAGACGGTCGCTTCGGCCGGTGATTTCGTCCACGTCGGTGGAGACCGCCCTCAACTGCCCCTCGGCGCCGATCTGGTTGAAGTAGACGGGGAAGAGCTTTGCCAGCTGCTTGACGAGGTTGTAGGCCGGGCGGATGGGCGCATGGAGGAGCTGGCTCACGTCCTTTTGGAACAGGTCGGTGTCCCGGATATAGATCCCCCCGAGGGAGAGATTCACTATGAGAGCGGACAGCAGCATTTTGGTCCGCTGGGGGTTCTTCTTGATAATGTCGAGCCAAACGCGGATGTTGGGGAGGTGGGCGGGGTTGACCTCCATCTGCCAGGTCTGGGTCACGCCGCCCAGTTGCGGAGTCTGGAACCCCATGTGAATGATGCGCAGGAGAAAGAACTCGATGAGCTTGGGATCTTTTGTTTCGACGACCTCGAGGCCCATGGTGCGGATGATCTGCAGGGCGGCTTCCGGGTAATTTCGCAGGCAGGTGTTGAGAATTTCCAGGATTTTCTTCAGAAAGGCCTGCAGCTTTTCTCCCTCTTCCTGCCGCAGGGACTTTGCCATTTCGAAATTGATGGACCGAAGCATCTCCTCGTGGATGCCTTCCAATCCCCGCACTTCCATGATTTTGAGGCGCATGAGCATGCTGAGATGGCTGAGATCCTTGTCATCTTCGCACGCTTTGAGCTCATCGGGCAGCTTGAAGTAATCCTTGACGATTTCCTGAAAGTCCTGGAGCTCTACAAGGCGCTGCACCGCGCTGCGGTGGTCATCGAGCGGCGCAATCTCCTCGTCGAGCACGTCGAGTGTCGATCGAAATGTCTCGTGGCTCAGGGGTGCGCAGGCTTTGCGCCACTGGTTCTGCACCCTGAGCCCTGGAAACTGCTCCTCGAGCCACTGGCAGGGGTCTTCCCGCTCCAGCCAGAATCGGCAGGTCTCTCCATAGAGACGTTGCAGGAGGGTGCGGAGCTCGGGGAAGGAATCCGTGTTCGGCCATATTTTGAGCAATTTCCTGCCGAGGCGTTTCAGCTGGTGATAGCTGCGCATGACGTGTTCGAAGGGAACTTCGGGCAAGTTGGCAATCTCCACCAGATAGTAGCGGAGGATTCCCTGGTGACAGTGGGAGATTCTCTCGGGATACAGGCCGAGTTCCCGGACTTCCAGGCCTTCCGGAAGGGGCTGGGAGAGCTCATCGGCCAGTTCGTCCGCCATCTTCATCCAGAATGCCAGGAGGTGGTCCGCCGCCAGGTTGCGCACCTCCGTTCTCTCGGAGCCTTTCAGGGCTTCCAGGAGGATGTGAGCCAGCAGAAAAACCACGATTCCGTTGAGGGGGTGTGCTTTGTAGAGCCTCACATTGGAGATGGCATAGCGCCAGGTTTCCTGAATGACGTATTCCCAGTTGAGGTATTTGTGGTGGTATTCGATGAGAAGTTCCCGCGCCTGTTTTTCCTTGCCCGCATACCCCTTCACCGCTTCCTGGAGCACCTCGAAAAGCGAAGGGACCACGACCTCGATGTTGGTCAGGTCCATGTTTTTGTTGAGAGCTTCCGATTGAATGCGTTCCGGGTCGAGCGTACCGAACATGTTGTCTTCCTCGTTGAGAATGCGTCGATGTCCTGAAATTTCGAACCTTTTCAGAGCCTTGGGGTCCGGGTGGTCAACGGCATCCCGGGATCCGGGAGCGAGCCGTCGCGTGGAGCCCTCTCCGGCGGGACATTCCGGTTCAAGGGGGCTGAGTCCTCAGCCGTCCAGTTCCTTTTGCAGGAGTAATGCCGATTCCTGGGTGACCCGGTAATATCCCGGGCGTTCCCCCACGATTCGAAAACCGGCCTTCCGGTAAAACCGCAGGGCGGTGGTGTTGGTTTTTCTGACCTCGAGCACGGCGATGCGCGCTCCCCGCTCTCTCCCGTGCTGCAGCGCCTGCTCGAGGAGGCGTGAGCCGATGCCCCTGCCTCGCTGGTGCGGCGCCACGGTGACGTTGAGAATCTGAAATTCGTCGGCGACACACCAAAAACATATGTAACCGAGAATCTCTTCGAAGAACAGGTTCTGGGACGAACTGAGGGATGGAAAGGGGGCGCTTTCGCTCTGGAGGGCCGCCCGTCGGGGAAGGGTGCGCAAAGCCACGAGGGTGGTGGATTGAAACAGGGTGAGTTCCTCGAGAAATGCGCGCTCGGACCAGGGGTCCGGATGGCTCTCTTTTTCTATGCGGGCCACTGCGGAAACGTGGCGTGGCAGCATCGGGCTGATGACCAGGTCCTGGCGGAGATTTGTCGGGTCGACGATTGTTGCAGTCACTGGACTGGGAACTCTGAGGTCAGAGGGGAGGGAGCGGACGCGGCTGGAAAAGGAGCCGGGGGAAAGGGCGCCGCCCTCGTTCACGAAATTCAGCTCTCATGTTTAAATAGTCCCCGCCTGCGGAACACACTGCCCGCGAAGCCGTCAGGTTTCCTGAGACTTGAAGGTCCTCGAGAGGACTTCACTCGCCAGGGAGATATGACGGCGGCCATATTCTTTGGCCTGAGAGGCGGCTTCGCGCAGGGAGACCTCAGCGCGGCAGCCCGCCAGCTTGATGAGCATGGGGAGATTCATGCCGCACACGATTTCCACTTTCGGTCCCATGAACGAGAGGCTGATGTTGGCGGGTGTCCCCCCGAAGAGGTCCGTGAGCACGATCACGCCTTTTCCCTGATCGAGCTCCCTGATGGTGTCCTTCATCTGCCGGGTCAGCTCCTCCACCGGCTGATCGGCTTGGAAGCACATGGCCCTGCAGGCTTCGAGGGGTCCCACGATGAGCTCGGCAACGCGGAGCATCTCTTCGGCCAGCCGGCAGTGGGACACGGCGATGATGGCGATGACTCCCTTCTCTTCACTCATGGGACCTGCTTGTCCTCACTCATTGTGGATATCCCGGTGCGAGACATTCACGAAATAGCCCTGCTCGGCGATCCTTTCCGCCATCTCGTTGGCGATGGCCACGGAGCGGTGTTTTCCTCCCGTGCATCCCAGTGCAAGGGTGAGATACCGCTTGCCCTCGGCCACGTACTGGGGAAGGAGCTTGAACATCAGGGCGCTGAAATCCGCGATGAAGTTTTGAGTGCTCTCGCGCTGCAACACCCAGGAGGAGACCTCCGAGGAGCAACCGTTCAGATCCTTGAGTTCATCGATGAAGAAGGGATTGGGAAGAAACCGCACGTCCATCACCATGTCCGACTCGAAAGGCAGGCCATATTTGAACCCGAAGGAGAGAACCAGGATGCTCAGCATCTCCTTTTCCTCGAGCACGCCGTAGCAGCGGGTGATGAGCGATTTGAGCTGGTGGACCGAGAAAGAGCCCGTATCCACCACGCGGGTCGCCCTTTTTCGCAGGGCCTTCAACTGTTCCCGTTCATGGCCGATGGCGTCCAGGAGATGCAGGTCCGCCACGCCGGCGGGATGAAGCCGGCGGGTTTGACTGTACCTTCGTTGAAGGATTTCCGTGGCCGCCTCCAAAAAGAGGATGTCGAAGCGGTAGCCCCCGTCCTCGAGGCCTTTAAAAATGGCGTCGTAATCCTTGAGAAAGCGCCGTTCACGGATGTCGATGCCCAGAGCGATCCTCTGAATGTCGGGCATGTCCTTCTCGACAAGGGTGAGGAAGGACGGCAACAGGGGCACGGGAAGATTGTCGATACAGAAAAAGCCGAGGTCTTCGAAGGCCTTGATGGCCGTGCTTTTTCCTGAACCCGACAGTCCCGTGACGACCACCACATGGGGTTTGTTCACAGTCATGCCGCGCAATTCCGTGGATGGAGGATGCAATCCGGTGAACCGCTCACACGCCGGGAAGGGGCCGCTGTCAACAGGGCCTCTTTGAAGCTGCAAGCGGTTCGGGTGTCGCCATTTTGCCTGAAAAACGAAACAAGAGGGTCTGAAGACTCGATCCGCCCCGGGTGGGGCAGGGCCGTTTCGCAACGGATCAGAATTCTTCGTCTTCCTGTTGGATCACGTTGAGGATGGCTTCTTTGTCCGGCACGGTGGCCAGCTTTTTCCGGACGACGCTGTTTTTCAGGAGCCGCGCGATTTTGGCCAGGGCCCGCAAATGGACTCCTGCACAGTTCTCGGGAGCCACCAGCAGAAAGAACAGGTGCACGGGTTTGCCGTCCATGGATTCGAAATCGATGCCTTCGGTGGACCTGCCGAAGGAGAGCATCAGCTGGTCCAGGTCTTTCATCTTTCCATGCGGAATGGCGATTCCGTCGCCGATGCCGGTGGACCCGAGGCGTTCGCGCTCGAGCAGGACTGCCATCAGCCGGTTTCGGTCCAGTTGAGGTTTGATGTGCAGGATCGTTTCGATGAGTTCTTCCAAGACCTGCTTTTTGGTTCGGCCCTTGAGTTCAGGTATGATGGAATTTTCACCGAGTATGTCCAAAATTTTCATAGTTCCTCGCGCCTGAAGGGCTCAATAAGAACAGTGGAGTCGGAGAGCGGCCCGGCCTGTCCATGCGACGGGTTTCTCGAAACCGAGGTCGCCGTCCTCCCGCCGAACCCGCGGCAGCCCGAAAGCCGCAAAAACCGCTTGCCCGGTCTCCCGGAGTGGACCCTCCCCCGATTCTCGAGCTCAGGAAATGGTCTCGATGAGGCCGTAATGGCCGTCCTTTCGCCGATAGAGGACATTCACCCGGTTGGAATGCCGGTTGGTGAAAACCAGGAACTCCCCGTTGGAGAGGGTCAACTGCATGGCCGCTTCATCGATGTCCATGGGTTTTGCGAAGATCTGCTCCGTGCGGATCACCCGAGGCTCGCCTTCACCGTCCCCGGAAGTCTCTCTGGAAAATTCGTTGGTTTCGAGTGCGTCCCTGCTGGATGCGCCTCCCTTTTTCCTCGAGGATTTTTCCTTGTTCCTTTTGGCCTGAGCCTCCAGGGTGTCTGCCAGCATGTCGATGGCCGAGTACATGTCTTCGGTCTGCTGGGCGCCGTTGAGCCTGGTTCCGTTGGCATCGATGGAAGCTTCGGCCGTGTGGCGGAACTTTTCCACTTTGAGCACTACATGCGCTTCGATGGGTTCTTTGAGGTATTTTTTGACGCGGGAGAGCTTTTCTTCGGCGTAGTTTCTCAAGGGATCAGAAGGTTCAATATGACGGAATGTCACGTTGATTTGCATCTCGACCATCCTCCGGTAGCAGTGTAGTGGGCATTCAGGGTGTTGGGTTTGGATTGCAGCATGGATGTCGGAGGGGCAGCGCGACCTCGATGCCGTCCTGCAGCAGTGTGAAGGGAAAATCCCGCCGCGGCGGGGAGAGTCATGCTCCACGAACATGCCGGCCCGCCCCGTGATCCGCGTGTCATGTCCCCCAGGACGCTTTTTTCCGTTTGCTCGACGGGAGGATGCCCATCATCTCCCGGTATTTGGCCACGGTTCGGCGGGCGATGTCGATGTTTTCCTTCTTCAGCATCTGGACGATTTCCTGGTCGCTGAAGGGCTTCTTGGGTTCCTCGTCCTTGATGAGATGGCGAATCCGCTCCTTCACACTTTCCGATGCCACTGCCTCCCCCAAAACACTGTTTATGGAGCTGTTGAAGAAATATTTCAACTCAAAAATACCATGGGGAGTGTGCATGTACTTGTTGGAGGTGACGCGGCTGATGGTGGATTCGTGCATGCCCACGTCTTCGGCAACGTCCCGGAGCACCATGGGTCTGAGATGAGCGACGCCCTTCTCGAAAAAATCCTGCTGGAGTTTGACGATGCTCTGGGAAACCTTGTAGAGGGTTCTCTGGCGCTGGTGGATGCTCTTGATGAGCCAGGCCGCCGACCGCAGCTTGTTGTGGATGTAGTCCTTTGCATCGGTGGGCAGTGCCCCGTCCTGGTTCAAAGCCTCCTTGTAGTAGGGACTCACACGCAGTTTGGGCATGCCGTCCTCGTTCAGCACCACCACGAATTCATGATCCACCTTCAGCACGTAGATGTCGGGGCTGACGTACTCCACCGATTCCGTATTGAAAGCGCTTCCGGGACGAGGATCGAGGCTCAGGATGATGTCGATGGCGGCCTTGATGTCCTGGGGGGAGCGCTTGAGAGCTCGAACCAGGGCCTGGTAGTTCTTGTTTTCCAGGTCGTGGAGGTGATGCTCGATGATTCTCAGGACCAGATCGTTTTCGGGGTGCAGATACCGGGCCTGGATCAGCAAACATTCCCGAGGACTTCTGGAGGCGACGCCCACGGGATCGAGGTGCTGCACTTTGGAGAGCACCGCCTCCACTTCCTCCTCCGTTGCATTGGCCAGTTCGGCGATTTCCTCGACCGTGGCGTCCAGATAGCCTGAAAGGTCCAGGTTGCCGATGATGAAGGCGCCGATTTCCTTCTGGCGGTCGGTCAGTTCCGAAAACCGCAGCTGCCAGGCGAGGTGATCCTCCAGGGTGGCGGCAGCGGTCAACCGGTGATCGTAGGAGGGGAATTCCTGATTGGGATCGCGTTCCATGACCACAGGACTTCCCGAACTGTATTCATCCAGGTAACCTTCCCAGTCGAAGTCCTCCCGGATATTTTCCTTGATTTCCACCGACTCGTAACTTTCCTCGGCGGGAGGAGTTTCCCCGGACTCCCGTTCCTCGCCCATGGCGGTCTCCTCCTGGGCTTCTTCCAGGACGGGATTTTCCTCGAGTTCCTGGTTGATGGTTTCCAGCAGCTCCAGCCGGGACAGTTGGAGGAGCTTGATCGCCTGCTGCAACTGCGGCGTCATGATCAGTTGCTGGGAAAGTTTCAGTTGCTGTCTGAGTTCAAGTGCAGCCATGTTTTTTGTTTCCCGCTAAGATAAGCTGAATTGATCTCCCAGATACGTCTTCCGGGCCAGATCGCTGGCGGCAATGGTCATGGGATCTCCGGTTTCCAGAATTCTCCCCTGGTGCATGATGTAGGCCCAGTCGCAAACCTTCAACGTCTCACGGACGTTGTGGTCTGAAATGAGCACCCCGATGCCCCTCTCCTTGAGGGAGCGGATGATGCCCTGAATTTCCAGGACGGCAATGGGGTCGATGCCCGCGAAGGGCTCGTCCAGAAGAATGAACTGCGGCCAGGTGACCAGCGCCCGACAAATTTCCACGCGACGGCGCTCGCCTCCCGAGAGCCTGTCACCCATGTTTCCGGCCAGATGCGTGATGTTCAGGTCTTCAAGCAGTTCCTGAAGGCGAGTTCTCTGCTCCGCCTTCGTCAGCTTGAGGGTCTCCAGGATGGCCATGAGGTTCTTTTCCACGGTCAGCTTGCGGAAAATGGAAGGCTCCTGGGAGAGATAGGTGATGCCCTTGCGTGCCCTCAGGTACATGGGGTCCTGGCTGATGTCCTCCCCATTGAGGAGCACCCTGCCCGAATCGGGCTGAATGATGCCCACCACGCTGTAAAACGTCGTGGATTTCCCCGCGCCGTTGGGCCCCAGCAGCCCCACAATCTGCCCCTTGTGAACCTCCAGATCCACGTGGTCGACCACGGTGCGCCCGGCGTACTGCTTGAGCAGGTCTCTCACCTCCAGCTTGACGCCCTCTCCCGACACCCCGTCACTCCTTCCGACTGGGGTGCAGAACGGCTTTCACCGGTGCGTCGGCACTACCTTCCACCACGCTTCGGCCCTCTTCCAGGAAGAGGGTGATGAGCTTTCCTTCAATCGTGTCCATTCCCTGGGAGACCCTGGGGTTTCCCATGAGCACAATCTTCTGCTCCTGGTGGTAGTAGACCGCACGGTCCGCAACCGCGAGCTTGTCTTCCTGGGAAATCTTCACGTCCCCTTCCACTTCGATGCGCTCGATGCGATCCATCATGCCCGCGTCACCTTTCTGCGGGGCCTTGGCGTCCGTTGCCGCGAAAACCTTGAGCGACCTGCCCGTGATGGTGAGGTTGTCCTGCTGCACCACCACATGGCCCTGAAACAGGATGGTCCGGCTCGTCTGGTCCACGTCCATCCGGTCGCTGGAGATGTGAACGGGCGCATCACTCTTCGAAAGGGGACCGCCGGGAAGGGCCGGCGCGGTTTGCGCCGCGGCGAGTGCGGGCAACCCGGAAAAGGTGAGCCCCAGGAAAGCCAGGCCAACGATGATCCACTTCGAGTGGCGGAAAAAGCTCCTTGGAAATGGGACCTCATCAAAAAAATGCATGGACGTTGCGCCTCACTGTTGTGCTCTCGCTTGAGGGGGAGCCAGCTGGATGGAGGCTTTCACCCCGGCCGTGACGCTTCCCCGGTGTTCCTGGATCAAGTATTCCCAGTTCTTCCCCGTCATGTCCACATCGGGACCGTGGAGACTGATTTCGCTGGGGGAGCCGATGGCCTGGCGCTCATGATTGTAAGCTGCCCGGTCGGTGGTCAACCGGTAGCCTTCGGGAAGCTCGGCGCTCACCGAATCCCAGAGTTCGATGTTTTTGGTCCCGGCGTACAGCATGCCCTGATCGCTCTCCAGACTGATCTTCCTGCCATCCGCGAGGAAGAGGGTCAATCGCACGGTCTTGAGCAGGGTCTTCTGTTCGTCCTGAAAATAATCGGCTTCCGCGGCACTCAGCGTCCACAGGTGCCGGCCCTCCTGCATTTCCATGTATTCCATGTCGGTGAGCTTCATTTCCGCCTGCGTGTCCGAGAGTTCCTTCAGGGCGGGCTGTTCCTGCTGCGGCCCCTTCCCTCGCCACAAGCCGGCAATGAAGACTAGGGTGAGCCCCAAGGCCAGAGCCAGCAGGGCCCCCTGTACCAGTCGCTTGGATGTTTTCATCTTTTTAAGGTGCTTTCGCGGGTCCGGAACCCACGCGCAGAAAAACGCTATGCCGGCTCAACCGCCGCCCCTGCCGAACTCCCCGCTGCCGATTCGGCAGGCCCTGTGGCTCCTGCCGCGTCCCCGCAGGTCGATCCGTTCCCGGCGATTGCTAACAAATCAATTTTATTAATTAAAGTGTCGGACTGAAAGCATTTGAACTTTAACATGCATTTGGCATGCCTGTAAAGGCCGATGAACAGGAATAATTTGAAAAATTTTTGGAGACGCCGGGCAGAGAAACGGGAACGAGTCGGGCGGTGCGGGCTCGAAAGGCCGAAATTCCAGGACCGGGGTGAGGGATCAGGAACCGGACCGCCATGATTCGCGAGAATTCTTTTCAGGGACATGGGTCAGTCCTTGAAATAGCGCCCGGTCACCTGATCCCACAGCCCCTGAACCTTCAGGAGGAGTTCGCACACCTCGCGGCAGGCGCCGCGTCCCCCGGAGGCCCTCGTCACATAATGGGCGTAGGGCAGCACGTGAGGGGAACTGTTGGGGACGGCCACCGAAAACCCCACGCGCCGCATGACGGGGATGTCGATGAGGTCGTCGCCCATGTAGCCGACCTGCCCGTCGGCCAGGCCCGTCTCGGAAAGGATCTGCTCGTAGGCCTCCACCTTCACGTGGATGCCCTGAAAGACCCTTCGGATGCCAAGGCCCCTGGCGCGGTGGTCCACCGCAGCACAGTGGCGTCCCGTGATGAGCGCCACCTCCAGGCCGGCGCGCTGGAGGAGCTTGATGCCGTGACCGTCCTGGACGTCGAACGCCTTGATCTCGGAACCGTCGTCGTGGTAAATGACGCGGCCGTCGGTCAGGACACCGTCCACATCGAAGATCATCAGCTTCAAAGGCTGGATACGTTGCCGAAGTTCCGCTGAAACTCCGTGAAGCGACATGAAACCTTCCTTTTCAGGCGGCAGCGGGAAAAGACTGGTCCCCGCACCCAAACCGGCTCGGCTCTGAGAACGGCGCCGGTCTGGAAAACCGGGTCTTCTCCCGCATCAATTCTCGCGGATCGTCCGGTGCAGGCGGACGAGCTTCTCCAGGAGGCGCGGGACCTCGGTCAGGTTGAGGGAATTGGGACCGTCGCACAACGCCGCGTCGGGATCCGGATGCATTTCCAGAAACACGCCGTGAGCGCCGGCCGCAACGGCGGCACATGCCAGAGGTGCCACGAAGTGCCGCTGTCCTCCCGAGGATGCTCCAAGGCCTCCGGGAAGCTGCACGCTGTGGGTGGCGTCAAAGACGATGGGACAGCCCGTTCGTCCCATGATGGCAAAGGACCTCATGTCCACCACCAGGTTGTTGTAGCCGAACACCGTTCCACGCTCGGTCAGGATGATTCGGTCATTTCCGGTAGCCCGCACCTTCTCCACCGCCTGCTCCATGTCCCAGGGGGCGAGGAACTGGGCTTTCTTCAGGTTGACGGGTTTTCCGCTCCGACCCGCCGCCTGCAGGAGATCCGTCTGGCGCGCCAGGAACGCGGGGATCTGGAGAATGTCCACGACCCCGGCGGCCTCGGACGCCTCGGAGACGCTGTGAACGTCCGTGAGCACGGGAATGCCTGTCTCGCGGCGCACTCGATCGAGAATGGCCAGACCCTTTTCCAGGCCGGGGCCGCGGAAGGAACGCAGTGAGGTGCGGTTGGCCTTGTCGTAGGAACTCTTGAAGATGCAGGAAACCTCGAGCCTTCGGCAGGTGTCCTTCAGGAACCGGGCGATTTCCAGGGCCAGGTCCTCGCTCTCGAGGACACAGGGGCCGCCGATGACAAAAAGGCGTTCCCCCCCGATGACCTCGCCCAGGACCTCAAATGCCGCCGTCGCGACGACGTCTTGTGGTCGTTCTAACATGAGCACAGGTCCTTGAATTCCTCGGGACGCTTGCGCCTGGCCTCCTCGAGACTTTTCTTGACGAAGGCTTTGAAAATGGGGTGGGGGTCCATGGGGCGGGATTTGAATTCGGGGTGGAACTGGCATCCCAGGAACCACGGGTGATCGGGAAGCTCGATGATCTCGACGAGGTTTCGGTCGGGGGAAAGGCCGCTGAATCGCATGCCGTGCTGCGCCAGGATTTCCCGATATTCGTTGTTGAACTCATAGCGGTGACGGTGCCGTTCGGAAATTTCGGCGCACTGGTAGGCTTCGTGGGCGAAACTGCCGGGCTCCAAAATACAGGGATAGGCCCCCAGGCGCATGGTCCCCCCAAAGTCGGAGGTCTCATCCCGGCGGATCACCTGGTTGTTTTTATAGTCGAACCACTCCCTCATGAGAAAAATGACCGAATGAGGCGAGTGCTTGTCGAATTCCATGCTGTGGGCCTTTTCCAGCCCGGCCACATGCCTGGCGAACTCCACCGTGGCGAGCTGCATGCCGAGGCAGATGCCCAGGAATGGAATCCTGTTTTCCCGTGCATACCGAATGGCCTTGATTTTGCCCTCGACACCCCGTTCACCAAAGCCGCCGGGGACGAGAATCCCGTCCGCACCTTCCAGCAGCGCCTCGCCCCCTTCTTTTTCCACGTTTTCCGAGTCCACGTACTGGAGGTCGACCTTCACTCCGTTGGCCGCGGCACCGTGAGCCAGGGCTTCGTTGAGACTCTTGTAGGATTCCGTGAGGTCAATGTATTTGCCCACGATGGCGATCTTGACACTGTGTCTCGGCTCCCTGAGGCGCTTGACCACCTGCTCCCAGTCTTCGAGATGTGGGCTTCGTGTCCAGATGTTGAGCAGCTTCAGAATTTTTTCATCGAGACCCTCCTGATGAAACAGGAGCGGGACTTCGTAAATGCAGTCCACGTCTTTGGCGGTGATGACCGCGTCGGCGTCCACATTGCAGAAGTGGGCGATCTTGCGCTTGATGTCCGGGGGAAGCAATTTTTCGGTGCGGCACAGCAAAATGTCGGGCTGAATGCCGATGCCCCGCAGTTCTTTCACGCTGTGCTGGGTGGGCTTGGTTTTGACTTCGCCCGACGTCTTCATGTAGGGGACGAGGGTCACATGAATGTAGACCACGTTTTCGCGACCCACATCGTTGCGGAACTGGCGAATGGCCTCCAGGAAGGGGAGGCTTTCGATATCGCCCACCGTCCCGCCGATTTCGACGATGACGATGTCCACGCCGTTCACGGCGCTGCGGATGCAGGCTTTGATTTCATCGGTGACGTGCGGGATGACCTGCACCGTGCCCCCCAGATAATCCCCGCGTCTTTCTTTTGTGATAACAGAGTAATAGATGCTTCCGGAAGTGTAATTGTTTTTCTTGCTCATGAGGGCGTGGGTGAAACGCTCGTAGTGGCCCAGGTCCAGGTCCGTTTCAGCTCCATCGTCCGTGACGAAGACTTCTCCATGCTGGAAAGGATTCATGGTGCCGGGATCCACATTGATGTAGGGGTCCAGCTTCTGCAGCGTGACCCGCAATCCCCTGCTCTCCATGAGCGCACCGATGGAGGCTGCGGCCAGCCCTTTGCCCAGCGAGGACAAAACCCCGCCCGTGATGAATATGAACTTCGGTTGACGCAACGTGGTATCCTTTTCTGGTGTTGAGAGCCCATTGGCGTGAGATTCCAAGACGTGCCCGTGGTTGGACCGAATGGAGTATAGCAAAAGACCTTCCAATGTCAACGTGTGGTGGAAATTGAAGTAAAGTCAATGGCTTGAAAATTAGGTGGCTGTGCAGGGAATTTGGGCGGCAGGGAGGAGTCGCTTCTGAGACGCGAGACGGATTCGGGATGTCCCCGAAGGTTGCCGTGAATTGTTGCAGAATCTCATTTTCGGTGGCGTAAACGGCCTAAAAACTGTTGTGTTTCATGGAGGCAGGTCTTAGAATGGCGCCAATCTGCGGCTTTCCGACGATTGCATTGCGTTTTCCCATGGGGTCGATCCGCCTTGAAACGGGCCGCCTTGAGGGCAAAGCCTTCGAGAGCGGCCCTGGTTCCGTGTTCCGACGCGATTCACCCGCATTCCCATGTCCAGGGCCCCTGGGAACTCTCGTGTGAGCTCATTCTGAACGAGATGTTGTGCTTCGCTTGAATTCATTCCAGACAAAGGGGCTGAAAACCGGTTGGGAGGAGGTGAAAGACACAGAAGCGCACGCAAGGGGTGGACATGTGCCGAAAGGTTTTTTGTTTAAACCGCGAAGATGAGGAGAAAAGGGCATGACGAAGGCTGATTTGATTTCCAGGATCGCGAAGGATTGCGGCATCACCAAGGCTCAGGCGGAAAAGGCACTGGATGGGTTTGTGGGCGGCATCACAGACGCCCTCGGGGCTGGGGACAAGGTCACTCTGGTGGGCTTCGGAACTTTCAGCGTGGGCGAACGCTCCGAGCGGGAAGGGCGCAATCCCCGGACGGGTGAAAAGATCACCATCCCCGCGTCCAAGACCGTCAAATTCAAGCCGGGAAAGAGCTTGAGCGAGAGTGTGAAATGATCCCCTGACGCCCGGATGGATTCGACATCTTTCCAGCAGGCGTCCCCAAAATAGTGATCAAAATCCATCGTGCGTCACCCGTTCGCGATTCCTTCCTCGAGAGGGAGGCAAGGGGGGGTGAGTGGGCTTGACTGCGAGCAAGTCCCCTCCTGCCGTCCCTCGAAGTGAAAATCCACGCGGCCGGCAGGCAATTTCTTTTTCTGCTGTGGTCATTGAAGGGCGGGTCGATCACGAGGGAAGGCGCTGGTTCTGCGGAACTCCGCACCGTTCTGAACCAGGCTGAAGCCTTCTCCGGCGACCCGTTCTCCGTTGCGCACCTGTCGAGAAGGCTCGCCGGGTTTTCATGTTTTTTGGGACCGAGTTCCATTTCTCGCCCCCCTGAGCAAATCGAACCTCACCTGCAAGATCTCCCCATCAACCCCGTGACCCGCAGCGTTCACAGGAAAATCTGAACAGAGGCGGGGGGATCCTGCCCAGGTTGGACGCGTTGGGAAAGGCAACCCGGCCGGCATTTTGACCCGGTCGCCGGACCGGGTATCCGCAAGTCTTAGAAGCACGAAATTCTGCATCCCTTGTGTGAAAGTGTTCTCCAAACGGTGCGCAGAGGCGTCGGCAAATTTAATTTTAAGGATGTCCGGCGGTTGATGTGGCCGCCTCTCGAGAAACCGGGCGGGGCTCCCGAGCGGGCGGCGGGTTCAGTTCATTTCAGACCTGCAGCGAAATCACGAACTGAGCCGCCATGATGATTCGGCAGGGGGAGTACCCGGCTGCTCGATTGGCCGCCGAAGACAAACCATGTGACAATGGGGGATCGGAAGCTGGAAGGGAGACAGTGGTGCAGATGAACCTGACACAAAAAATTTTATCGGCGCACCTGGTCGAAGGCGAGCTGAGAGCGGGAGAGGAAATCGGCATCAAGATCGATCACGTTCTCCTGCAGGATGCCACGGGCACCATGGCCATGCTGGAATTCGAAGCTCTCGGCGTTCCCTCCGTCAAGGCAGAGCTGGCAGTGCAGTATGTGGATCACAACCTCCTGCAGACCGACAACAAGAACGCCGACGACCACAAGTTTCTTCAGACCGCTTCCGCGCGCTACGGGCTTTACTTCAGCCCGGCCGGAAACGGCGTTTCTCACCAGGTTCACATGGAACGCTTTGGAGTGCCCGGCAGGACGTTGCTGGGAGCCGACAGCCACACACCCGGCGCGGCGGGGGTGTCCATGCTGGGAATCGGAGCCGGGGGGCTCGACGTGGCACTGGCCATGGCCGGGCATCCCTACCATTTCCCCTGTCCCAAAGTCCTCGGCGTGAAACTGACCGGATCGCTGCCCGACTGGGTGAGCGCCAAAGATGTCATCCTCGAGATGCTGCGGCGCTATGGGGTCAAGGGGTGTGTGGGGATGGTTGTGGAGTACTTCGGACCCGGGGTGAAAAGTCTTTCAGCCACGGACCGGGAAACCATCGGCAACATGGGGACGGAACTGGGGGCCACCTCGTCCCTGTTCCCATCCGATGAGAACACGCGGGCCTATCTGGAAGCCCAGGGAAGAGGGGAGGCCTGGGTGGAACTGGCTGCAGACGAGGGTGCCGGCTACGACCTTTACGACGAAATGAACCTGGAGGAACTGGAGCCGCTCATTGCGCGCCCCTCCTCCCCGGGCAACGTGGTGCCGGTGCGGGAGGTCGCGGGTCTCAAAGTGCACCAGACCATCATCGGCAGCAGCGTCAATTCTTCGTTTCGCGATTTGATGGTCGTCGCCCGCATTGTGGAAAAACGGCATGTCCACCCGGACACCTCCTTCAACATCAATCCGGGAAGCCGGCAGGTCCTGGAAAACGTGGCGGCCCACAGCGGCCTCATGTCCCTGCTGCGGGCCGGAGCCCGGATCCACGAGCCCGGCTGCCTGGGCTGCATCGGCATGGGGCAGGCTCCGGGAACCGGGCAGGTGAGTCTGAGGACCATGCCCCGCAATTTCCCCGGACGTTCCGGGACGAAGGACGACCAGGTGTACCTGTGCTCGCCCGAAACCGCTGCGGCCGCAGCTCTCAAGGGGGTCATCACGGATCCGCGCGATCTGGGCAGGGAGATGGACTATCCCCGGATCAAAGACCCTGAGCGCTACGAGACGGAGAGTTCGGCCATCGTTCCTCCCGACCCGGCGCTGCGGGAGGTGGAAGTCATCCGAGGTCCCAACATCAAACCCCTGCCGTCCATGGACGAGCTCCCCGAAACCCTCGAAGCGGAAGTGGTGATCCGGGTGGGGGACAACATCTCCACGGACACGATCATGCCCGCAGGCGCGCGAGTCCTGCCGCTCCGCTCCAATATCGAGGCCATCAGCGAGTTCGTTTACGCCCAGATCGATCCCCAGTTCCATGAGAAATGTCGGGGCCGGGGGGCCCTCGTCGTGGTGGGAGGGGAAAATTACGGCCAGGGTTCCAGCCGGGAACACGCGGCCCTTGCACCGCGGTACCTCGGCATTCGCGCCAAGATTGCCAAAAGCTTCGCCAGAATCCACCTGGCAAACCTCTGCAATTTCGGCATACTCCCCCTGGTTTTCCAAGATCCGTCCGACTATGAGCGGTTCGCCGTCGGTTCCCGCGTGGTGCTCCCCGGAGTCAGGGCGCTCATCGAAGCCGGGGGGGAGACGATCCCCGTGGAAGTCGATGGCCAAAAGGTGGTCACCCTCTTGGAGGTGTCCGACCGGCAGAGGCAATATCTCCTGGCCGGAGGAGCGCTCAATTTTGTGAGGCGCACGCTGCAAAACACCACGTGATTCCGAACCATTCCAAACCTTCTTCTTCTCCCGGAGGATTCCATGGCACAGGAAGTACGCGTCAAAAACACGGGTCTGCGGGGCATCACCGTCGCGGACACCAAAATCAGCTACATCGATGGGGAACACGGCATTCTGATCTACCGGGGCTACCGGATCGAGGAACTGGCCGAAAAGACCACTTTCCCCGAGGTGGCTCACCTCCTGCTGAAGGGAAAGCTCCCCAGCAAGGAGCAACTGGCGGCTTTCAACGATTCGATCGTGACAAGTCGCAACGTTCCGTCCTACCTGCTCGAAGCTTTTCGACGACTTCCCAGGGAAGCGGATCCCATGGACGTGCTTCAGGGTGCGGTGCCGCTGCTGGCCCTGGCGGACCCCGAACTGCAGGACGAAAGCCGGGAAGCCAATGTGCGCAAGGCGATCCGCCTGATCGCCCTCTTTCCGGAGGTGATTGCCGCGTGGCATCGCATTCGGCAAGGAAAGGAGCCGTTGCCTGCCGACGATTCGCTCACCCACGCCGGCAATTTTCTGTGGCAACTCACAGGGGAAAAACCCACCGAGGAGATGGCCCGGGACCTGGACGTCTGCCTCATCCTGCATGCGGACCACACCTTCAATGCATCCACCTTTGCCTGCCGTGAAGTGGTTTCTACCCAGGCGCACATGTACGCGGGAGTCGCCGCGGGTGTGGGAGCGCTTTCAGGGAGCCTTCATGGAGGGGCCAATGCCCGGGTCATGAAAATGCTGGAGCAGGTCGAGAGGGAAGTGGGCTCCGTCGAGGAGGTGGGGGGCTGGGTCCGGGAGCGGATCGAGCGCGGGGAAAAGATCATGGGCATGGGCCACGCGGTGTACAAGACCGACGACCCGCGTTCAAAGATCCTCCGGGTCATGTCCCGCCGGCTCGGGGAGAAAACGGGACATTCCAACTGGTATGAACTGCTCACGCGCATCGAACAGGAGGCCACGCGTGAATTCGAGAGCCGGGGGAAAACGGGCATCAAGTGCAACGTGGACTTCTACAGCGGCTCCGTCTACGCCATGATGGGCATTCCAACGGATGTCATGACGCCCGTTTTTGCCATTTCCCGCATTTCGGGCTGGTGTGCGCACATCCTGGAGGAAAAGTTCGGAGAGGCTCAAGGCAAACCCGCTCTCTACCGGCCTCAGGCGGAATACGTGGGGGATTACTGCGGCGAAATGGGCTGTGTCTTCCAGCCCCTGGAAGAACGGTCCTCCTGACTCGGTTGCGCAGCCTGAGGTTTTCAGCCTGACGCTGCGATTCGCCCTTCGGCAGGGGGGTGGGTTGTGGGGGGCCGGGGGATCCGGAACCAAACCTTGTGCACTGCCCAGCCCCAGTCAGAAGGGGATTTTCGAGGGAAAACCCCTCGAGGCGTGCGGAAGGCTCAGGGTGCGGAATCGCCGTGAGTTCTTCTCCGCGGCGTTTGAACTTCCATGGATTGAGGTGAAGGGATGGTCTTCAAACACGATGTGGTCATTGTAGGAGCCGGGCTTGCCGGCCTTCGCGCCGCTCTCGAAGTTGCAGGCCGGTGCGATGTGGCGCTCATCAGCAAGGTTTATCCCACCCGCTCCCATTCGGGCGCCGCTCAGGGGGGCATCGCCGCCGCTCTCGGCAACGAGGAACCCGACTCCTGGGAATGGCACATGTACGACACGGTCAAGGGGGGCGATTACCTGACGGATCAGAATGTGGCGGAGATTCTGGCTCAGGATGCCCCCCGTGCGGTGTACGAACTGGAACACCTGGGGGTGCCCTTCAATCGCATGCCCAATGGGAAGATCGCCCAGCGGGCCTTCGGCGGCCACACGCGAAATTTCGGTGAAGCGGCGGTGAAACGAGCCTGTTACGCAGCGGACCGGAGCGGGCGGGTCATCATGGACGCGCTCTATTTCGAGGTGGACCGCAGGGGAATCCGTATCTATCCCGAATTCCAGATGCTGGATCTGCTCATCGAAAACGGTCGAACGGTGGGCCTCGTGGCCTATGAAACGGCCACGGGTGAACTGCACTTTTTCCACAGCCGCATGGTGCTCCTGGCAACGGGTGGGTACGGCAAAGTGTTCAAGACCACGTCGAACGCCTTTGCCAACACGGGGGACGGAGTCTATCTCCCTTACCGGGCGGGACTGCCCCTGGAAGACATGGAGTTTGTCCAGTTCCATCCCACAGGCATTTACCGGCTGGGGGTGCTCATCAGCGAGGCCGCACGGGGAGAAGGGGGAATCCTGCGCAATGGGCAGGGGGAGCGGTTTATGGAACGCTACGCTCCCACCATCAAGGATCTGGCTCCCCGAGACATGGTCTCCCGGGCCATTGCCCTGGAAATCCGCCAAGGCCGCGGTATCGAGGGGCAGGACTACGTCCACCTGGATCTCACGCACCTGGGCGAACAGAAGCTCCAGGAGCGGCTCTCGGACATCAGTTCCTTCGTGCGCATTTACCTGGGGCTCGATCCTTCCCGGGAGCCCGTTCCGGTCGCCCCGACCTGCCATTACATGATGGGAGGCGTTCCCACAAACACAGAGGGGCAGGTCCTCGATGCGCAGGGAAATGTCGTCCCGGGGCTGTTTGCCGCCGGGGAGTGTTCCTGCCTTTCTCTGCACGGCGCCAACCGGCTCGGGTGCAATTCTCTGCTCGATCTTGTCGTCTTCGGGCGCAGGGCCGGTTTGAAGATAGGCGCGCTGCTGTCGGAACTCCCGTGGCCCGATGAGCCCAAACGCCCCCTGGAGGAGACAGCGCGCCGCATCTCCCGGCTGAAGCAGCGGGGCGGGGGAGAAAAGATCGGGGCTCTGAGGGCGGAACTCCAGGAGGCCATGACCCTCCACTGTTCCGTGTTCAGGACGGAGGAGAGCCTCAAAACGGTCCTCGACCAAATCGAGGAGCTCCAGGAGCGTTACTCCAGAGCCAGGGTGGAAAACACGGGCACCCGTTTCAACACGGACCTCCTGGACGGCCTCGAGCTGGAATGCCTCCTGGGTCTGGCGGAAGCCGTGGTGCACTCGGCTCTGGCGCGCCGGGAGAGCCGTGGGGCGCATTCCAGGGAGGACTACCCCGAGAGGGATGACGGCGGTTTCCTCAAGCACACACTCGTTTGCCGGCAGGACGGCCGCGTGCGGGTGGGCTACAAGCCTGTGACGGTGACCCGTTTCGAACCCAAGGCGAGGACCTACTGACATGGAGATGCAATTCAAAATATTCCGCTTCGATCCCGAGGTGGACGCAAAGCCTCATTACAAGACCTACACGGTTTTGGTTCACCCCCAGGACAGGATTCTCGACTGCCTCAACAAAATCAAGTGGGAACAGGACGGGACGCTGAGCTACCGTATGTCCTGCGGCCATGGCGTGTGCGGTTCGGACGGCATGCGCATCAACGGCGTGTGCGGCCTGGCCTGCCAGCAGCTGGTGAAAGATTACGCGGGCGGGGAGGTGCTGCTCGAGCCCCTTCCTTTTTTCCACGTGGTGAAAGACCTGGTGGTGGACATGGACGACTTTCTCCGGCGGGTCCGGGAGCAGCGGCCTCACCTCATCGCCGCAGGTCCCCCTCCCGAAAAGGAGCGGCTGCAGGATCCCGCCGAACGGCAGAAGGTGGACGATGTCATCCGGTGCATCCTCTGTGCCTGCTGCACGGGCGCCTGCCCCGTCATGACCGGAAACGCGGATTATGTGGGACCCGCCGCCCTGGTGTGGGCCTACCGTTATGTGTACGATTCCCGGGATTCGCAGTTCAAGGAACGCTTGAAACAGCTGGATTTCGAGAATGGGGTCTGGTCCTGTGAAAATTTCTTTGAATGCACCCGCGTGTGTCCCAAAAAGATTCCCGTGACCAAATGCATCAACACCCTCAAAAGAGAGATCGAAAAATCGGTCCCGGCAGAGGAACGCGGCAGAAAACCCCCTTTGAGCACCTGACGAGAAGCGAGGTGATTCCATGGCCCTGCGTTCGGTGAACCCATTCACACTGGATATGCATGGACCCTTCGAAACGCTGGATTTTGACGCGTGTCGGGCGGCTGTGGCTCAGGCCCGGTCAGCCTTTTCGCATTGGGCGTCGCACAGCGTCCGGGAACGCGCGGAATACTTCGGCCGAACAGCTCGAGTCCTGCGCCGGGAGCTCCGTGACTGTGCCGCGATCATCACGCGGGAAATGGGCAAACCCATCCGGCAGGCTGTGGCGGAAGTGGAGAAGTGCGCGTTCCTTTGTGAATATTATGCGGAGCATGCCGAAGAATTCCTCCGGGATGAAACGGTGACCACCGAGGCCTTCAAGAGCTACGTTACCTATGAGCCCCTGGGCGTGATTTTCGGCATCATGCCGTGGAATTTTCCGTTCTGGCAGGTCTTTCGTTTTGCCGTACCCGTTATGGCGGCGGGGAACGTGTGTGTGGTGAAACATGCGTCCAATGTTCCGCTCGCTGCCATGAAGATCGAGGAAATCTTCCGCCGGGCTGAACTTCCCCCCCATGTGTTCCAAAATCTCCTGATGGATGCGTCCGTGGCGACCCGTCTCATAGAAGCCGACCTGGTGGACGGTGTCTCCCTCACGGGGTCGGTGGAAGCCGGCTCCCGGGTGGGGGAGGCTGCCGGGCGCAGAATCCGAAAACTGGTGCTCGAACTGGGCGGCTCCGATCCCTTCCTCGTGCTCGAGGACGCCGACGTGGACCAGGCGGCGCGGGTCGGCGTCCAGGCAAGATTCCTCAACGGCGGCCAGAGCTGCATCGCGGCCAAGCGCTTTCTCGTCATGAAACCGGTTTACGATGCCTTTCTGAAACGATTCGTCGACGAGATGCGGGCGCTCGTTGTCGGCGATCCCATGGATGAGAAGACGGACGTGGGTCCTCTCGCCCGCCTGGAGTTCGTCGGAGAGCTCGAAGGCCAGCTGGCCGATGCCCGGCAAAAAGGGGCGCAGGTCATTGCGGGCCCCAGGTCCCCCAGGGCAACGGGTTATTTTTTCGATCCCGTCGTGGTGACGAGGGTGACGCCTTCCATGAAAATTTTTCGCGAGGAGGTCTTCGGGCCCCTCGCGCCCATCCTGGCCGTGGAAAACGAGGAAGAAATGGTTCGACTGGCCAACGAGACCGAATTCGGCCTGGGCGCCTCCATCTGGAGCCGGGATCTCGACCGCGCCCAGGCCCTGGCTCGGAAGATCCGAGCGGGCTTCACCGCCGTCAACGACATGGTCAAGTCGGATCCCCGCCTGCCCTTCGGGGGCATCAAGAAGTCGGGAATAGGGCGGGAGTTGTCCCATTTCGGGATGAAGGAATTCTCCAATATCAAGACGGTCGTGGTGCAGCGCTCATGAAGGGGAGAAGAGAGGAAGACGGCCTGGGCGCTGTTTGGGTGCCCGAGGAGGCCTTTTACGGAGCATCCACCCAACGGGCTGTGGAGAACTTTCCCGTGAGCGGCCTCACGTTTCCCCGGCCATTCCTGGCTGCGCTGGGGCGGGTGAAAAAACATGCGGCGGAGGTGAACCGGGAACTGGGCCTCCTGGAGGGAAACATCGCCGAGGCGGTGTGCCGGGCGGCACAGGAAGTCGTGGACGGCCTGCTGGACGCACACTTTGTGGTGGACGTCTTCCAGACAGGATCGGGGACTTCCACCAACATGAACGCCAACGAGGTCATCGCCGGGCGCGCCAATGAGATGCTGACGGGAAAGCGGGGCGGGAAATCCCCCGTTCACCCCAACGACCACGTCAACCTGGGGCAGTCGAGCAACGACGTGATTCCCACCGTCATCCACCTGGCCGCATTCCTGGAGGTGCAGCACTGGCTGCTGCCGGCCCTGGAGGGTCTTCGGGGGAGCCTGGTCGAGAAATCCGGTGCCTTTGCGCATGTTCTCAAGATCGGGCGCACCCATCTGCAGGATGCGGTGCCGCTCTCACTGGGCCAGGAATTCAGCGGCTATGCGCGCCAGGTGGAACTTGGGGCCCAACGTGTCCGGGAAGCGTCGCAGGGGCTTCTGGAACTGGCCCTGGGGGGCACGGCGGTGGGAACGGGACTCAACGCCCACCCTGAGTTCGCACGACGGGTCATAGCCTTGATCGCTCACGAGACGGGGTTTGATTTTCGGGAAGCGGTGAATCATTTTGAAGCCCAGGGAGCGCAGGACGCTGCCGTGTACCTGAGCGGCGCGCTCAAGACCACGGCGGTGAGCCTTTCCAAAATTGCCAACGACCTGCGGTGGCTGGCCTCGGGTCCCCGCTGCGGCCTGGGGGAGATCAACCTCCCATCCCTGCAGCCCGGGTCGTCCATCATGCCCGGCAAAGTGAATCCCGTCATTCCCGAGGTGGTTCTCCAGGTTGCCGCCCAGGTTGTGGGAAACGACGCCACGATCTCTCTCTGCGGGCAGGGCGGTGCGTTCGAACTCAACACCATGCTGCCGCTCCTGGCCTTCAATCTCCTCCAATCCATCTCCCTGCTCGCTTCGGCCTCCCAGCTGCTTCATTCCAGGTGTGTCGCGGGCATCACGGCCAACGAGGAAACCTGCAGAGCCAATGTGGAACGAAGCCTGGCGCTTTCGACCTATCTGGCTCCCAGGGTCGGCTACGACCGGGCTGCCGAAATTGCCGGGAAGGCCTGGAAAGAGGGGAAAACCGTGAGAGAGGTGGTGCTTGAAGAAGGCATTCTCTCCGGAGATGACCTGGAAGCCGTCACGCGCAAAATTTATGAAACGAGGTGAACACACCGGTTCATGGCAGTTTCCTGAGTAAATCTCCTCAGTTTACGGTGTCCATTTCGACACTCGTCATGCCGGCGGTTTTTGAGCCGGCATGCGGTTTTTTCCTGTGGATTTCGGCCGGGAGACTGCGGGAATGACGATGCGAGCGGTGGACACTCAGTTGTGCTGAGTTGTACTCAGGTGATATCCCGACTGTTGCCTTCACGGCGACAACGGCTGATACGGTGGCTGCCGCTCTGTGTGAAGCCGCACTCACAGGAGGAAGTTTTTGAGCACCGCATCTCTGGCAAGTCCTTCAGGACTCTCACGCATCAAGCTCTTCATGGCGCTCTCCCGAACGCCCCACGGACTGCTCGACATGGCTACCCCCGCCCTGGCGGCCATGCTCTGGCTTGGACACATTCCTCCAGCGGGTGTGGTTCTCCTGGGGTTGATCACCGCTTTCGCAGGCTACACGGCTGTCTATGCCCTCAACGACGTGGTGGATTACCGGACGGACCGGAAAAAATTCGAAGCCTGCGGGCTCCAGTGTGTCAAGAACGATCTGGACGCTGTTTTTGTGCGCCATCCCCTGGCTCAGGGGCTTCTGACCCTGAAGGAAGGAATTCTCTGGACCCTTGCGTGGGGAACGTTGGCTCTGGTGGGCGCCTACGCCCTCAATCCCGTCTGCGCCCTGGTGTTCGTGGTGGGCTGTGCCCTGGAGGCGATCTATTGTCTGCTGCTCCGAGTGAGTACCCTGCGGACGGTGGTGAGCGGCGGGGTCAAAACCGCGGGCGGCATTGCGGGCGTCTTCGCCGTGACGGCGGACCCCTCCGTCGTTTTTCTGCTGATGCTCTTTTTCTGGCTTTTCTTCTGGGAAATCGGCGGGCAGAACGTGCCCAATGACTGGTCGGACCTCGAAGAGGACCGCGAGCTGGAGGCGGAGACCATTCCCGTTCGTCTGGGGCCCCGGCGGGCTGCGAGGATCATCCTGTGGAGCCTGGGAGGGAGTGTGTTCCTCAGCCTTCTCCTCTACGCAGCGACGCCGGCCGCGCTGCATCCGCTCTATCTGCCGGGGGCGCTTGCCATCGGAGGGGTGCTCCTCCTGCTCCCTGCCTGGAAACTCTGTCAATCCCTGGAAAGCGAACAGGCCATCGCGCTGTTCAACCGCGCGAGCTATTATCCGCTCTGCATGTTCCTGTTGGTCACCGTGACCGCCTTTCTGTGAGAGTCGCGCCGAAAACAGGCAGGGACAGCCGGACGATTTGCACCGCAGCACCGCCTCCGGGCAGTGGAACGCAACTTTACGGCGGTAATCGGTCCTTCCCTGGCCGAGAGGCCCTCTACAGTTGGAAGACCCTTGCGGCGTTGAGTCCCTCGATGGCTACCAGATCTGCCTCCGCAAGTCCCGCAACCTTCATCTCGTCTCTGTACCGGCGGGGGGACAGCAGGGGAAAGTCGCTTCCCATGAGGATTTTTTCGGTGCCCACGATCTGGCGCATGATGGAATAGATCTGAGGCTGATAAAGATAGGGGGACGCGGCCGTGTCGTAATGTACATTTGCCAGCACTTCCCGCGCCTCTTTTTTCAGGCTCTCGAAAAAGGCCAGCCCTCCCCCCCAGTGTGCCAGTATCAGGCGAACCCCTGCGCACAGCTTGGCGAGGTTGTAGAAAAACTTGAGCCCCAGAGCGGCCTTGCCGGGATAGGCGTGTCCGACGGGTTCGTTGGCGTGCACGAGCAGCACGGCTCCGCAGTCCCGGCAGAGCACCGCCAGTTCCTCCATGGCGTTGAGACCCAGCTCCGCATCGCATGGCCCGTAGATGGCGATCTCGCCCAGTCCTCGGGCTCCGGCTGCCAGGCATCTTTCCGCCTCGTTGACGGCGTAGGAACACAATGGATCCACGCAGGCCAGAGGGATCAGCCGATCTTGATATTTGGCCGAGCTTTCCAGAACATAGTCGTTGTGTCTTTTGGCGCGGTCCTCCCGGCGCCAGGGAAAGCCGAACACCACGGAACGGTCGATGCCCTCTTCGTCCATGGCCTGAATCAGATCCGCCGCCGTTGCCAACCTGGCCCGCTGAGACCCGTAAAGGAGCTCAAAGGCCGGTTCGCCTTCGAAATAATTCCGGCGGTTCTGGATCATGTCGGAGGGAAAAATGTGCGTGTGAACGTCGATTTTCATGAGAGGACCCCCGAAAGAAGTGTGGGGCGCCATCGAGATGCGCCCGCGGGACGATTCGGTGTTGACTGCCGGAAACTCTACCAGAATGGTCCGAGGGTGTCTAGTAGAGCCGGGCAGAAATGATTGCCCAGATCGGCTGGTTTCCAGGCTCCAGCCTGGAAACCAGCAAGTGGTTTAGGACTTGCGCCCGGGAGTACTAGTGCACTTGGGCCGAAATGACCGCTGGAATCAGCTGGTCTCGGCTGGTTCCCGGACTCCGGCCTGGGAACCGGGAAGCGGGAAGGGACCCGCGCTCGGCTGTATTCGAATCCGTTGGCGAGGGACGGCCTGCAGACGCCGGCGCGCCCATGGCCACGGAGGCGAGTCGAGGGAGATGATCGTCCACAGCCCATGCCGATTCTCCTTTGCATGGAGAAGGGGTCTGTCGAGATTCTTCCGAGTTGACTGCGGGGAGGAAAGGTGTGAGAAACTATTTCCCGGCCTCTGAACCCTGCGGCGGATTCATTGAACACCCTCCGTCAAAAGCCGGTTCAAATTTGGTGGGACGTTCCAAAACGGCTGAACCGGCTGATCCAGGAAGAGGTCTCCAGGGGAAGGGCTCTGAACAGAAAGCAACCCGGCTGGTAGGGTGAAACCCTTTCCCTGCCGGGAAAGCTGCGCCCGAAAAGCCATATGGATTGTAACGCCGGACGGATTGCGGGTTGGTATCGAGGAGAAAACGTCACCATGGATCGAGAGTTGCTGAGGGTCGCTCAGTCCGCTGCGCTGCAGGCGGGGAGCCTCATTCGGGATTTCATCGGCAAAATGTCCACCTCCCAGGTGCACCTGAAAGGGGTGTCCGATTACGTCACGGAAGTGGATCTGCAGTGCGAAACGATCATCATCGAGCACATCCTGAAGCATTTTCCCGGGCACCACATCATGTCCGAAGAGACGCCCAACGAGGGTCTGAAAGACGGGATCACCTGGGTGATCGACCCCCTCGACGGCACGGCCAACTTCGTTCACGGTTTCCCCTTTGTGGCCGTTTCCATCTCGGCGTGTGAGGATGGATACCCCGTGGCCGGGGTGGTTTTCGATCCCATCCGGGAGGAATTATTTTCCGCCACGCGCGGGGGGGGAGCCTTTCTCAACGGACATTCCATCGGGGTTTGTCGGCGGGAGAACCTCGCGGATGCTTTTGTGGCCACGGGCTTTCCGCACAGGACCCGGCAGTGGATCGACCCCTACCTCGTCGCGTTTCGGGAAATCTTTCTGGGCACGGGGGGCATACGTCGCGCCGGTGCGGCGGCCCTGGACCTGGCTTACCTGGCGGCGGGACGGGTGGATGGTTTTTGGGAGATGGGGCTGAAAGCCTGGGATGTGGCGGCGGGCAGCCTGCTGGTCCTGGAAGCCGGTGGCGTGGTCACCGATTTCTGGGGCTCACAGGACTACCTGCTCAATGGTCACATCGTGGGCGGCACCGAAAAGGTGCACCAATTCCTGCTGAAAATCGTGCGGGAAACCCTGGCCCCTGCCCTTGACGGGGGGAGAGAGGGTCCCGGGGTGTCATGAAGCCTTCGCCTGCCGCTCGGGAGGCGTCACATTCATGGCCATGAGTTTTTTGCTGGTCTCGAAAATGACTTCCATCTTGCGCGGCGAAATGACCTTGCTGATGACGCCGAGGCCGAACTGATCGTGAAAAATCAGGGCGCCTTCCTGGTACGAGTCGGAATAGCTGTATTGAGGAATTCCCTCCCGGCTCGCTTCCAGGAGGAGCTGCCGCCAGTCGTCGTCGGTTTTGGGGCGCGACATCCCCTTGTAGAGCACTGAAGGGATGAGATCCTCATCATCGCCCTCCTCCAGCAGAAGTTCGTCTTCACTGCTGAAGTCAAGCTCCTCGGCCTGATCGTAGTCCATGGTCCCTTCGTCTTCAAATCCCTCGATGAGTTGATCTTCTTCGATTTTCTTTTTTGTCATGGGCCTGCTCCACCGTTCCTTTCCACTTTATTTTGACCAACACTGCGTGTATTAGACTTCCACGCAAAGGTCAAGCGCTTTCCATTGGGTCGCGGTTTTCATGCCGATCCCCCAATGGATCAAAGCCTTCCGTGAGGATATGCAGAGACGATAAAATGTTCAACATCCTTGTCAACACCATTCTCCCCATCTTCAGCATCATTCTTCTGGGCTTTGTGCTCAAGCGCCGCAACTTCATCGACCCGGCCTTTGTCAAAACCGCCAACCAGCTCGTCTACAAAGTTGCGATCCCGGTGATGATCTTTCGAGAAATCGCAGAAGCCTCCTTCCGGGCCAACTTCAACCTGGCCGCGGTTTTTTGCACCCTTGCCGCCATGGTTGCGGTCGTGCTGGTGAGCATCCTCGCGGGACGCACGCTGAAAGTGCCCGAGAACCGACGCGCGACTTTTCTGCACAGCGCCTTTCATGGAAACATCGGCTACATGGCCTATGCCATCGCGTTTTATTCCCTGGGGGAATCTCATTTCGCCCGGATGGCGATTTTGAGCAGCTTCGTGATCCTGGGGCAAAATCTGCTGGCCGTATGGGTCTTGAGCACCTACGGCACGCTGAATGCCTCAGGAGAGCATAGAGGGACCCTGGTGAAGAGGATTCTCAGTAACCCCATCATCATCGCGGTGGTCCTGGGGATCGCTTTTTCAGTGGTGGGGACGGGGCTGCCCGTCATGGTGAAAAAGGGGCTGGACATCCTCTCGGGGATGGCCTTCCCCACGGCCCTCCTGCTGATCGGGGCCAGCCTCTCCTTCGGGACTTTCCGCCTGATGCAAAAGGAAATCGTGGGAATCGGAATGCTGAAGCTCGTGGGATTGCCCCTTTTCGGCTATCTCTTCATGGTGGCTTTCCAGGTGCCCGAAACGCTGATTCTGCCGGGCCTGATCCTTCTGGCGTCGCCCCCGGCCACCGTCACCTACGTCATGGCCATGGAACTGGGGGGACATCCGGAACTGGCGGCCACGAGCATCTCCATCCTCACCCTTCTCTCGGCCCTCTCCTACAGTCTCATCCTGGCGGCCTTCGCCCTGTGACCCTCATCTCGAACATTCTTCCTCCGTGGCCAGGCCGTATTTCAGCAGGCGGTAGCGAAACGACCGGAAGCTGATGCCCAGCAGGTCGGCGGCCTTGTGCTTGACGCCCTCGGCCTGCTTCATGGCATTTTGCAGCAGCCGGGTTTCGATGCGGGCCAGGTAGCTGTCGAGATCCGCCCCCTCGGGCAGATGCGCGGCATCCGTATCGTCGGCTTTGGTTTGATTTCTTTTGTAGGAGGAAAGGGTCAGGCTGTCGGGCAGAATGATGGACGAAGCCTCGAGAGCCACACCGCGTTCGATGATGTGTTCCAGTTCGCGGATGTTTCCGGGAAAGTCGTAATGCTTGAGGATGTCCAGGGCAAAGGATGAAATTTTTCGAATGTCTTTGCCGAAGCGCTTCTTGAATTTGGAGAGAAAGTGCTGGGCCAGCAGGGGGATGTCTTCGGCCCGATCCCGCAGCGGGGGAAGGTGGATGGGCAGCACGTTCAGCCGATAGTAGAGGTCCTCACGAAAAGTCCCCTCCATTACCATCTTTTCCAAATTACGGTTGGTCGCCGAAATGATCCGCGTGTCCACCGCGATGTCTTCGGTGTCGCCGATCATCTTGAAGGTTTTCTCCTGGACCAGCCGCAGCAGCTTCACCTGGAGGGCAAGGGTGAGTTCTCCGATTTCGTCCAGAAAAAGTGTCCCCCCCTGGGCCGCCTCCACAAGCCCTTTTCGGTTGTTCGCCGCTCCGGTGAAGGCCCCTTTCCGGTAACCGAACAGCTCACTTTCGATGAGGTTTTCGGGAACACCGCCGCAGTTGACGACGACGAGGGGTTTGTGCGCGCGGGGACTCTGGCTGTGAATGGCCCGGGCCACGAGTTCCTTGCCGGTTCCGCTCTCCCCGGTGATCAAAACGTTGCTGCTGTTGGATGCCACCCGCCGGATCAAATCATAGACCCGATGCATGGGAGGGCTTTCCCCGATGAGGCACCCGAAATAGAGCGGTCCTTCAGGTTTCGGCGACGCGTTTCCCTCTCCGTTGCGGCTCTCCAGGGCATTGCGGATGACCGTTCGCATCTCGTCGATCTTGAAGGGCTTGGGGAGGTAGTCGTAGGCGCCCTCCTTCATGGCGGCCACGGCCGTTTCGGTGCTGGCGTAAGCGGAAATGATGATCACACCCGTGCGGGGGGACACGGTTTTGGTCCTTTTGAGAACCTCGAGGCCGTCCATGGGCTGCATGCGAATGTCGGTGATGACGAGATCGAAGGGGTGTTCCTCGAGGGCTTGAGACGCCTTTTCCCCGCCGTCGACGCAGTGCACGATGTAGCCTTCCTGGAGGAGCATGATTTCCAGGAATTCTCTCATGCTCCTCTCATCGTCGACGACGAGAATCCTTGCGGCAGAGTCATGACGTGCGGTCATAAATCCATTCTTGTGAAGGCGATGCGGCCATCCACAACGGTCATGAGCGCCTGTCCCTGAACCTTCCATCCGTGAAAAGGACAGTTTCGGCTCTTGGACTGAAACGTCTCCGCATCCAGGACATACTCGACCTCAGGGTCGATGACCGTGAGATGTGCCGGCTCTCCGAGTTCGAGGGATCCCAGCGGAATCCCCAGGATACGGGCAGGATTCCGGGACAGCCTGGCCACGAGTTCCAACGGACTGAGCACCCCCTCCCGCACCAGATTGAGCGCGAGAGGCAGAGCCGATTCCAGACCGATCATGCCGTTGGCGGCGTACTCGAATTCCGTGTCTTTTTCCAGCACGCTGTGGGGCGCGTGGTCGGTGGCGATGGCATCGAGCGTTCCATCGGCCAGACCGGCCTTGACGGCCTCCACATCTCTTAGTCGTCTGAGGGGCGGATTAACTTTAAAAACAGTGTCGAAATCCATCAGCGCCTCGTCGGTCAGGGTGAAGTAATGAGGCGCCGTCTCGGCCGTCACGGGGATTCCACGCTTTTTGGCCTCTCGGATGAGCCGAACCGCCCCCTCGGTGCTCACGTGAGCGATGTGAACGGGGACGCCGGTCAATTCCGAGAGCAGGATGTCCCGGGCGATCATGATCTCCTCCGCCGCCGCGGGAATTCCCCGCAACCCGAGCAGGGTGGAGGTGGGGCCCTCGTTCATGAGTCCCTTTTCGGAGAGATGCAGATCCTCCGCGTGGCTGATGACGAGGAGGTCAAAGGATTTGGAATATTCAAGAGCCCGGCGCATGGTCATGCTGTTCATGACCGGGCGGCCGTCATCCGAAACGGCCACGGCGCCGGCTTCGCGCACCTCGCCCATTTCCGTGAGATCGTCCCCCTTGAGCCCCCGTGTGATGGAGGCGACGGGAAAAACATGGCAGGACCCCGCTTCCTTCGCGCGATTGAGGATGAATTGCGTCACGGCGGCACAATCATTGACGGGTTGAGTGTTGGGCATGCAGGCGACGGCCACGTATCCGCCCGCCACAGCGGCGCGAGCTCCCGTCTCGATGGTTTCCTTGTATTCCTCCCCCGGTTCCCTGAGGTGCACGTGCATGTCCACAAATCCAGGCGCGACCCACTTCCCCTGGAGTTCGATTACCGGAATGTCGGAAAGCCCCACTTCTGAAACGTTCAGACGGGGAGAGACCTCTTTGAGCATTCCCTCGAGGACCAGAAGGTCCGCGATCCGATCCTGGTTGTTCCCGGGATCGAGCACCCTGACCTGGCGAAGTAAAAAGCTGGCAAGTCCTTTCCGTTGCATGACAAAAACTCCATGGGAATCTGCTGCAGCGCAGCGGGGAAAGAGTTCGACACTTCAGGATCTTTCAGAAATCGATGGCTTCGGTCTTCTTCGCTCTCCCTGGCGCGCGCCGGGACAGGGGACTTCCAAAGAGCTTCGGGATGCCGGTCTGCGCGGGATGGAGGACTTGGGATCGTGTGAAGTTCCGGGTGCATCCACCCCCTGGGAGGGGTGCGCGGGCTGGGAAATCAAGACTGACTCTGACCGAGGAGATAGAGAACGGCCATGCGAACGGCGACGCCGTTGGCCACTTGATCGAGGATCACCGAGTGAGGGCCGTCGGCCACGTCCGGACTCAATTCGACCCCCCGGTTGATGGGCCCGGGATGCATGATCATTACATCGTCTTTGGCCTGCCGCAGCCTCTTGGCGTTGATGCCGAACCGGACGGCATACTCACGAAGCGAAGGGAGGAGCTTTTGCTCCTGCCTCTCCTTTTGGAGGCGCAGCACCATGATCACATCGGCGTCGGGGATGGCCTCCTCGCAGCGGGTGCAAACCTCGACGCCCAAAGTTTCCAGGTAGGGGGGCAAAAGCGTCTGGGGACCGCAGGTGATGACTCGGGATCCCATCCGGGTGAGCCCCCAGATGTTGGACCGGGCCACGCGGCTGTGGGTGATGTCCCCCACGATGAGCACGTTGAGCCCGTCCAGCCGCCCTTTGAACTGGCGGATGGTCATGAGATCGAGGAGGGCCTGGGAGGGGTGCTCGTGCATGCCGTCACCGGCGTTGATCACGGAAACCGGGGTTCTTCGGGCGATGCGGTGGGGCGTTCCGGAAGCCGAATGGCGGATGATGAAGATGTCGGGCTTCATGGCTTCCAGGTTTTTGACCGTGTCGAGGAACGTCTCGCCCTTCACCATGGAGCTGGTGGACGTGGTGATGCTGAAGGTGTCTGCACTCAACCGCTTGGCGGCAATGTCGAAGGAGGTCCGAGTTCTCGTACTGGCTTCGTAGAAAAGGTGGACGACGGTCTTGCCCCGCAGGGTCGGCACCTTCTTGATGGGTCGGCTGTTGATTTCTTTGAGTGAAAATGCCAGTTCCAGGATGTGTTCGATCTCATGGACTTCAAGGTCTCGAATTCCCAAAAGATCTTTTCTTTGGAAAGGCATGGAACGTCCTCTTCTCCTGTTGGGTGGTTCACTGGGCCTGCCGAGTTGCCGCTCTAATCTACCATGAGATCCTTCAAAAGGAGCAACAAATTTGAAAAGGGTTTCCCATTTGTGGCTCCAGGTCAACAGCTGGCCTGACAGGGCAGGCTCCAGGGTCATTTCTTTTGTGACGCTCTTGCCACGGCTTTGGAGACGCAGGGGGGTTATGAAGCTTGACAGTCTGCACGAAACTATTTAAATGGAAACTCAATAATTTTTTGAAGGGAGAGGTACATGCAGAGAACACCCATCACGGCGGAAGGTTACGAGAAGCTGAAAATCGAGCTCCAGCGTTTGCAGAAAGAGGAAAGACCTGCCGTCATCAGGGCCATCGAAGAAGCCAGAGGGCACGGAGACCTGTCGGAAAACGCGGAATACGAGGCAGCCAAACACAAGCAATCCCTGATCGAAGGACGCATCCAGGATCTGTGTCAGAAGTTGGCCGAATGTGAAGTGATCGACATTTCAGAAAACTCCAATGGCAAAGCCATTTTTGGCTCCAAGGTCGTCATGGAGGATCTCGACTCGGGCGAGGTCATCTCCTACCGTCTGGTGGGGCCCTACGAGGCCGATGTCCAGTCCGGCACCATATCGGTCACCTCACCCATCGGAAAAGCCCTCATCGGCAGGATGGAAGGGGATGAGGTGCGCGTGCAGACGCCCAAGGGAATTAAAACATTGGAAATCCTTGAAATCCTCCATTGAGGGGTGAGAGGGCTCCGGAAGCCGCGGGCATGCACCCGAAAAAAGTCAAACCCAACGCCCCGTTATCTTCGGATCAGAAGCCATCGTGTCCAACGTGCGTCGCCGCGCAGCCGCGGGAACTTTCCAGGGACAAAGTCCCATGCGGCCTGCCGGCGGAAAGGTCCCTGGACCGCTCATTTTGCATTGACATCCTGCGGCATTGAGGGTATCAATGCTTTTCCTCCGAGTCTCAGTCCGTCGGCGGGTGAGTTTCCTGTGCGCGGCACGGAGCCCGTGGTTTTAAATCGGGGCCTTCCGGGAACCGGCGCGGAGGTGAAAGGTTCTGGAAATCGAAGAGAGTTCACGGACTCGAACGCATAGCATCAGCATTCAAAATCGAACCATTTATGGGCTGCAACAAGAGGAGGTTTTACTTTGGCCAATCACAAATCCGCCATCAAACGGGCTAAGCAGAGCGAAATACGCCGGCTGCGCAACCGCTCCCGAAAAACTCGCATGAAGAACGCCATCAAGAGTCTCGAAGAGGCCATCAGGGCCAATTCCCCGGAACTGGCGAATGAGCGGCTGCGCAATGCCATTTCCGTCATCGACAAGACGGCTCAGAAAGGCGTGATTCATAAAAACAAGGCGTCTCGCAGGATTTCCCGGCTCACCACGAAGGTCCATGCCCTCCTGAAGGCGTAAACGCCCTTCTTTCAAGCTTCTGCAGGCAAGCTTTCGTCCCCTTGAGTGATGTCACAATGGCCTCAAGGGGATGTTTTGTTCAGGCAGAGGCTCACAACCACGGATTCCAGAATCCAGGCGGGATTGGTGCCCGTTGACTTCATGTTCAGATCCGCCCGGCGGATCAGTGCATGGGCTCCGTAGAGTTCCTCGTGGGTGAACGCTGCGGCCTGCCCGGCATGACCCTGCACGACAAAGAGGGGTAAGCCGGCCTCCCTGGCGATTTCCGGCAAAGGGACGTTGTTTTCGACGCCCTCTTTGACCTGCCAGAGGATCCGGATCTGCCGGGCCAGGAGGGACAGGATGACCAGCGGAGGCTGTCCCGAAAGCGTCAGGGCACGCAGGGAACGGAGCGCCATGCCCGCATTTTTTTGCCCCACATAACGCACCAGTTCAAAGACGGTGAAAGTCTTCTGCGCACTCACCGCCTCTTCCAGGTCCTCCAGTTCGATCCTTGAACGATCGCCCACATAGAGACAAAGTTTTTCCAGTTCCTGCTCGAGGCAGCTGAGGTCCTCGCCGACCTGTTCGAAAAGATAATAGGCGGCCTGAGAACTCATCTGTTTTCCTCGCTGCCGGGCCCGTTCCTGCAGCCACCTGGGAATTTCCCTGCTCCCGAGCACCGGGAAGGTCACCACCAGACCCCGGGAGTTCACAGCGGCTTCCACCTTCTCCAGTCCCTTGCGCGACGCTGCCGTCAGCACCAGACAGGCGTTGGGATTGGGATGAGCCAGATAGTTGAGCAGAGAATCCCGCTGCTCCTTTTTCCAGGCTTCGACATTCTGAACCATGAGCAGCCGGCGGGTCCCGAACATGGGGAGGGTGCGCAGGCGGTTGAGCGCTTCCTCCGCTTCGCACTCCCCGGCCTGGAGCCGTTCTCCATTGAATTTCCGGGCCTTGGGCGGAACCAGTTTCTCCACAAGAGCCTTCCAGGCTTCGTCGAGAAGGAGATCCGAACTGCCAAGGAAAAGGTAGGCCGGGGCGGGGTCACCCTGCTGCAGATGTTGGGAAAACTGCTTGTAGAGCATGACTAAAAATTGTTGAGAAAGCGGTCGTGAAGGCGCACGGCCATCTCGCGGGCCAGCATTTTGAGGGCGTCCTGGCGGTTCTGAAAGGAGATCATGGCATCGTCATCCTGTTCGTAAACCTGGTAATAGGTGAACTGGGGGATTTGCCAGAGGATCTTGCCGCTTTGGGTGTCGTGGCAGCGAATGTCGAGCGTCACGTAAACGCGGGTCAGAATGGTCTCTTCGAAGGTCCGGTGGCCGAGTCCCGAAGTGAAGATGTTGGTGATCTTGCCGCGGAAAACGATGTCCGTTTCTTCCACGGGCACCACCCGCATGGACCCCTTTTGCAGGAACTCCTGGCGCAGTGCTGCGGCAAAAATGCTTCCCAGATCCGGTTCCGAGGTAGAGTTTTCAAAGACGGGGATGGCAACGGCCGTGACACCCGGCTTCGGCCCCGACCCCTCGCCGCTGAAGCGATAGCCGCACCCTCCGGGGCCAAAAATCGGCAGGGTGAGAACTGTCAGGGCAATGAGGAGAACTCGGCTCATGAAGGTTCACTCCGCGTGGAGAGTGTTTCCCGGGACGTGCGATTTGCAGCATTCCCGCAGTGTTGCCTGTCGGGGCCCGTTGCCCGGGCCCGCTTCACAGAACGATGTTGATCAGCTTCCCGGGAACCGTGACGATTTTCTTGATTTCCCGTCCGGAAAGGAACTCCCGAACGCGTTCGTCCTGCAAGGCCGCCTGCTCCATTTCCTCGCGGCCCGCATCGGCGGGGATGGTGATGCGGCTTCTCAGCTTGCCGTTGATCTGCACCACGATGAGCATTTCATCGGCCTTCAGGGCTTCTTCCCGCCAACGGGGCCACGGGGCGTTGACGATGGAGTCCTCGTGGCCCAGCCCGTGCCACAGCTCCTCGGCCACATGGGGGACGATGGGGGAGAGCAGGAGCACCATGGTTTCCACCCCTTCCTTCATGACCGGCCAGTAAAGGGGATCCTGCGGCGGTGATTCCTGCAGCTGGTACATGAGGTTCACCAGTTCCATGACCGAGGCGATGGCCGTGTTGAAATGAAATCGGTCCCGAATGTCTTCCGAGACTTTCCTGATGGTCTGATGCGTCTTGCGGTGCAGGTCGCGCAGGGGCTTGGAGAGTGGAGCGCCGCCGTCGTAGACAACGGCCTCGTGCAGGTTTTTCTCGTTTTCCGCGACAAGCCTCCAAATGCGGGAAATGAAACGGAAGGATCCTTCCACGCCCTGGTCGCTCCATTCCAGATCCTTTTCCGGGGGAGAGGCAAACAGGCAGAAGAGGCGGACGGTGTCCGCGCCGTAAGCTTCCACCATCTGGTCGGGGTCCACCACGTTGCCCTTGGATTTGCTCATTTTGGAGCCGTCCTTGATGACCATGCCCTGGGTGAGCAGGTTCTCGAAGGGTTCGTCCACGGACAGGTAGCCCATGTCCCGCAGCACCTTGGTGAAAAATCGGGAATAGAGCAGGTGGAGCACGGCGTGCTCGATGCCGCCGATGTATTGATTGACCGGGAGCCAGTACTTGACCCTGGAGAAGTCGAGCGGACCGGTGTCGTGGTCGGCGCAGGCGAAACGGGCGAAATACCAGGAGGATTCGACGAAGGTGTCCATGGTGTCCGTTTCTCTCCGGGCCGGTTTCCCGCAGGTGGGGCAAGTCGTGGAGACGAAAGGTTCGTAAACGGGCAGCGGGGAAGCTCCGTTGGGGAGGAGTTCCACATCGGTCGGCAGCACGACGGGAAGGTCTTTTTCGGGAACGGGCACCGTGCCGCAGGTTTCGCAGTAGATGATGGGAATGGGATTCCCCCAGTAGCGCTGGCGGGAGATGCCCCAGTCGCGCAGCCGGTACTGGACCGTGAGTTCCCCCTGTCCGTGTGCGGCCAGGTGGTCGGTGACGGCCTTGCGGGCTTCCTCCGAACTCAGGCCCGAGAAGGCTCCCGAGTCCACGAGGACGCCGTCGTCTTCGAAGGCGGCGGTGAGACTTTCTGAAGTGAGGGTTTGGCTTCCGTCGGCGGGCTGAATGACCACCTTCACGGGCAGGCCATACTTTTGGGCGAACTCGAAATCTCTCTGGTCGTGGGCGGGGACGGCCATGACGGCACCCGTCCCGTATTCCATGAGGACGAAGTTGGCCACGTAAATGGGCATTCGAGCCTGAGTGACCGGGTTGATGCAGTAGCTTCCCGTGAAGACGCCTTCCTTTTCAAGCATGCCCGCCTCACGGTCTCCACGCTTGGATTGCGTGGCGCGCCGCACGAACTCCTGCACTTCCTTTTCCTGGGGGGTGCCCTGGGAGAGTCGCTTCACCATGGGGTGCTCGGGGGCGATGCTCATGAAGGTGGCGCCGAAGAGCGTGTCCGCGCGGGTGGTGAAAACGGTGAGTTGGTCGTCGTGGTCGGCCAGGCGGAAAAAGATGCGGCTCCCGAAGCTCTTGCCGATCCAGTTTTTCTGCATGGTGAGCACCCGCTCGGGCCAGCCGGGAAGTTTGTCCGTGTAATCCAGAAGTTCTTCCACGTAATCGGTGATTTTAAAAAACCACTGGTCCATTTCCTTCTGGGTCACGGGCTGATCGCAGCGCCAGCAGGCACCGCCCTCCACCTGTTCGTTGGCCAGGACCGTCTGGCACGTTTCACACCAGTTCACGTAAGAACTTTTTTTGTAGGCCAGACCCTTTTCGTACATCTTGAGGAAGAAGAGCTGTTCCCAGCGGTAATAAGAGACGTCGCAGGTGGCCAGTTCCCGGGACCAGTCGTAGGAAAAGCCCAGCTTCTTGAGCTGCTTTTTCATGTAGTCGATGTTGTCGTAGGTCCAGGCGGCGGGATGGGTTTTGGCCTTGATGGCCGCGTTTTCCGCCGGCATGCCGAAAGCGTCCCAGCCCATGGGGTGCAGCACGTTGAGCCCCTGCATGCGCAGGAAGCGGGCCACCACGTCGCCGATGGAGTAGTTGCGGACGTGGCCCATGTGGATGCGGCCGGAAGGATAGGGAAACATCTCCAGGAGATAATATTTCTCGCGGCTTTCATCTTCGGTTACGGCAAAAAGCTTTTCGTTGTCCCAATATTCCTGCCATTTTTTTTCAATGGCTTTTGGAGAATATTTCAATTCCATTTTTCACCCTTCTTGTTGCCTGCTCAACCGTGCAGAGCACCTTTCCTGCCACACAAACCAACGCATCGGCTCAAAGTAATCCCATCCCCACGACAAGGAAAGGATTTTTACCACGGGGGGGACATTTTCGCAACAGACCGCTTCAGCGCTTCCACGGCGCGACGAGAGTTCTTTGGGTGACCCCCTCCCTGCGGCTTCATGACCCGGTGCGATGGATGCTGCAGTCGATTTTTGCTGCTGGACCCTCGTGCCCGGCGGCGCCTTGCCGTCGATGTCGAGACGCTCTCTCGCGGGCGGTCCACAATCTGGACGACGCAAGCGGACGAGTTCTCTGCAGCAAAGGAAAAGCTGCACCACGGCTTTCCTGAGAATCCTGACCCCAGGGAGTTGCGAACGGTCTGAAATCTTTGTACTCTCAGTCGTGACGCAACAAGACGACAAGCACCGCAGTCCGGATTCATCCGGCTCACACCGGCATGATCGGGACACGGCATCACAAGGAGAGGGAAGCGGTGGGGTGGGTGCAGTGCTTCATCGCAACCGCCGGAACCGATCAGCGAACTTCGCCGGGCCGCAGTGGGCGTCCGACCGGCGGTGCCTCTTCAATGCCCCATGTTCAAGCCATTTGGGTCCCCCAGCTACATCTCGGATGCCGCATGGGAAATCGTTCCGGCTCACATTCGAGCGGTGCGGACAAAATGGGCCGATGCGGACGGAAGCCGAAAGGAGACGGAGATGGATTCGGGACAAATCACCGGCAAAGGGTCGAGCGATGCCCCCGCATCCCAGGATCATGCGTCGGAGTTTCCGCAGTCGAACTGCTGCTATTCGCATGATTGGCCCTATTTCAAGGAGCCCGTTCCCCCCTACGATCCCTCCACCGAATGGGACCTGGAAGAGGAATGGAACAAAAGAATGAGTCGCGATGCCGGCCGATCCAGTGTGACAGGGGCGGGTGACGGCGCCGGAG
>CAZZHS010000041.1:36324-43182 GCA_964654275.1 uncultured Syntrophobacteraceae bacterium | reverse complement strand
GAAGGAGTGAACCTTCATGAAATCCGACAATGAAAAATTGAAACTCCTTTTTCTTTGCACCGGCAACGCCTGCCGCAGTCAGATGGCCGAAGGATGGGCGCGGCACCTGAAAGGCGAATGGTTCGAGGTTTACTCCGCCGGCGTGGAACCTCACGGCGTGGACCCGCGGGCCATCCGGGCCATGGCGGAAGCCGGGGTGGACATCTCCGGGCAGCAGTCAAAGCACCTGGACACCCTGGAGCACCTGGAATTCGACTACGTCGTCACCTTGTGCGGGCATGCTCAGAAGTCCTGTCCCTTCTTTCCGGCCAGGACGCGCGTGGTGCACGTCGGTTTTGATGACCCACCGAAGCTGGCCCGCGATGCTCGGTCCGAAGAGGAAGCCATGTCCCACTACCGGCGCGTGCGGGACGAGATCCGGGACTTCGTCAAGAAACTTCCTCAATTTCTCACCGAAGAAGCTCAAGCCCCCTGAAACCGCTGCCCTGAAACTTCCGGGAGCCCGGTGCCCCTGTTGGATCCGTCACGTGAAACGGCAGCATCCCGATGCTCTTGAAACCATGCTCCGGGCTGTGGTCCGATTTCTCACATGGCGTTCGTTCCGTTCCAATAATATGAAATCACTCCATTTTTTTGGAGGTCCTATGAGAGAGCGTACCAAATTACTGCTCATCGTGCTCCTTTACCTGGCGTTCTACTTTGTTCCCTGGGATCATCCGATCCTGCGGCAATCCGGCCTCGAAGCCTTCATGATGCTGCGTGAATACGCTCGTGAACACGTGCTCACCTGCCTCGTTCCCGCATTTTTCATCGCGGGAGCCATCGCGGTTTTTGTCTCTCAGGGTTCGGTTCTCAAGTATTTCGGGGCGCAGGCCAACAAGTTCCTGTCCTACTCGGTGGCCAGCGTGTCAGGGACCGTGCTGGCTGTGTGTTCCTGCACCGTGCTGCCTCTGTTTGCGGGCATCTACACACGGGGTGCGGGCATCGGCCCGGCGACGGCTTTTCTCTATTCCGGACCGGCCATCAATGTGCTGGCCATTGTGCTGACCGCGCGGATTCTCGGCTGGCAGCTGGGGCTGGCGCGTGCCGTTTGTGCCGTGATCCTGGCCGTGGTCACGGGGGTTCTCATGTCCCTGATCTTCCGGGTGGACGACGGCAACCGCACTGCAGGTCAAATCTACATCCCCGAAGACGACGAAAAGAGCCGCACGCTGCTCCAGGATTCTCTCTACCTGCTCACCATGGTGCTCATTTTGGTTTTCGCCGCCTTCGCCAGGCCGTCTCCAGGAGAAACGGGACTCTGGCCGGCCATTTTTTCCATGAAGTGGTACATCACCGCAGGTCTGCTCCTGGTGCTGGCGTGGATGCTCAAGTCCTGGTTCTCCCGTGAAGAACTGGAAACCTGGGTGCAGAGCACCTGGGCGTTCATGAAGCAGATCCTCCCGCTTCTCGCGGCAGGGGTTCTGGTGGCGGGCTTCCTCCTGGGGCGGCCCGGCCATGAAGCCCTCATTCCCGAACGCTACATCCAGGGGCTCGTGGGGGGCAACTCCATCGGTGCCAACCTCTTTGCCGCAGTCTCGGGTGCGCTGATGTATTTCGCCACTCTCACGGAGGTTCCCATCCTTCAGGGACTTCTCGGCGCCGGGATGGGAAAAGGGCCCGCGCTGGCGCTCCTGCTCGCCGGACCGGCTCTCTCCCTTCCCAACATGCTCGTCATCGCGGGGGTCATGGGGGTGAAAAAGACAGCCGTGCTCGTGACCATCGTGGTGGTCTTGTCGACGGTGGCCGGAATTCTTTTTGGCATGATCGTGGAATGAAGTTGTCTTCAGCTCGCTTTTTCAAGACGGTTTTTCATGGGTCGTGGATGCGACCTCAACTTTGGACAGAACAAGGAGATAGTACAATGGAAATCAAAGTGCTGGGTCCCGGATGCCCCAAATGTGCTCAAACGGAAAAGGTGGTCAAGGATGCGGTGGCTGAAAGCGGCGTCGATGCGACGGTGGAAAAAGTGACCAATATTCTCGATATCGGCAAGTACGGTGTCTTCGGCACGCCCGCCGTGGTGGTGGACGGCGAAGTCAAGTCCGTTGGGAAAATTCCCAGCAAGGCGGATGTTTTGAAATGGATCAAGAAGTAGCTTCCTGATAAAATTAAAAAAAGGTTTCGTAGAGGGCAATTCGAGAGGCTTCCAAACGCCGGAAACGGACTGAGTCGATGGAAGCAGGTGTCGTTACCCGATTGCCCCTCGGTGCCTCTCAAGAAACAGATGTCTATGCACTTTCATACCGCCCTTCGATACCCTTCGCTACCTCAGGGCAGGCCTCAGGGCGAACGGGGGTTTGGAGTGCCGGGGGGTGCGAGCATCAATTAGAAATAAGGTCTGTTCCTTGTTCTATGCACTTTCATACTGCCCTTCGATACCCTTCGCTACCTCAGGACAGGCCTCAGGGCGAAGGGGGGGGCTGTCGGTCTGTGGCCCTTCAAAATCTTTTAATACCGACTGTTTCTTTTCGATCAACTTGCCATTCCCAAAGGGGGGCTTACTTCGCTCAGGGTGAGCGGGGTTTTGGAGTGCTGGGGTGTTTGAGTACCTCCTAATAAAGACTGTTCCTTTTCGGTCACCCGGCCATGCCAAAGCGGGCTTGCATCGCTCGGAATGAACAGGCAGCCGAAGTGCGCGGATTTTGAGGCCTGTTGTGGGGTGTCGAAAGGCATCGATGCAGAGCAAAATTTTAGAACCTTCGCAAGACTCTAAATGTCGAGGAGCTTTCCCATGTTTGAGACGATGGTGCTGGCGACGGATCTTTCGTCCGATTGGGACGACATTGTGGGATGTGCGGAAGAGTTCAAGATCCTCGGGTGCAGGAGGGCTGTACTCACCCACGTGTACATGACGGGAGGGCTCGATGAGCAGGAGGCGATGATGCGTGCGGAGGTGCCGCCCAGGCTCATCGCTCAGAAGGCCGTCCTGGAATCCCATGGCTTTGAAGTCATCGTGGAGACGCCTGTGGGACTGCCGGGCCACATCTTTAACGAGATGGCCGCTCGCCATGGAGCTTCCCTCATCGTGGTGGGATCTCATGGAAAGTCCGCCTGGCGTGAGGCCATCCTCGGGTCGGTTTCCAACGAACTCCTTCACAATGCCCGCTTTCCCATTTTGCTCCTCAACATGAAGCGCCTGAGAAGCGACATACTCGGGGCGATCTGTCAGCTGCGCACGACGGAGCTGCTTCGGCATGTGCTCTACCCGACTGATTTTTCTGAAGTGGCCGCGCAAGGGGTCGCTGTGCTGGAAGACCTGATTCCCAAGGGGCTCTCCAAGGTGACCGTCCTGTACGCCCTGGAAATCTTGGAGCTCGATCCCACTTCCGTCCTGAAACCTGATGAGGAGCTCATTCAGAGTCACCTGGAATCCGTGGCCGAGCGGCTTCGAAGGGCGGGTGTCCCCGAAGTGGCCACTCACTGCTCCAAGGGGCATCCCACTTCGGTGATTCTCGAAACTCTCAGGGGTGGGGAGCACTCCCTCGTGGTCATGGGCACCCAGGGAAAAAGCTTCCTGTGGGAGATCTTCCTGGGAAGCGTCGCTTATAACGTGGCGCGGCTCGCTCCCTGTCCTGTCCTGCTGCTGCCTCGCAATCGGGAGGGTTGACGGAGAAATCGAAAGGGAGAAGATCTGGGCGTGCGGGAATGACACTCCGCGTTTGTGGACACTACATCTTGTCGCGCCGCCCTCCGGTCCGCCTTTCGAACCGTGAGCGGCGCTCCTGACTTTTCTCAGCCTTGCCGCATCTCGCCCCGATCTTTCAGAATCGAGAGACGACGATTCCTTTGAGGGGCCATCCAGTTGTTGTTGCACCTGGTTCAACTCACCTCAACGGAGTGTCCACCGCCCGAGCCGTCATTTCGGCAGTCTTCCAGCCGGAACCCACAGAAAAAAACTGGATGCCGGCTTGAAAGTTGCCGGCAGGACGAATGTCGAAATGGACACCTTGAGAGAGTGAAGTTGTACTTAAACGCATCCACGTCTTGCCTCGATCGGTTCACCGGGATATATGTGAAAAAACGGCCATGCGAAAACCCTTGAAAAGGGGTGACCGGTATGTCTCTGTCTCAGAAACCAGCCATTCAGCCCTCCAGGCCGGCGGCTTCGGATCTCGAAGCCGATCCGCGATTCAAAGTGATCGACCGCGTCATGAAGCGCCACCAGTTTCAGCAGGATGCCCTCATCGAGGTTCTCGCTGCGGCACAGGAGGCTTTCGGCCTGCTCACCGAGGAGGTGCTGGCCCATGTGGCCTGCCGGCTGAAACTCCCCCCCAGCTGGGTCTATGGAGTGGCCACTTTCTATCATTTCTTTTCGCTCGCCTCCAAGGGGAGCCACCATTGCGTGGTGTGTGTGGGGACCGCCTGCTACGTGGGAGGTGCAGCCCAGATTCAGGCCGCGCTGGAAGAACGGTTTGCGATTCCTGCAGGCGGCACCACGGAGGACGGCCGCTTGACCCTTTCCACCGCACGGTGTCTGGGAAGCTGTGGCCTGGCCCCCGTCGTCGTGGTGGACGGGGAGCTTCTTGGAGGTCAGTCTCCCGAAACCGCTGTGACCGCCTTGGAACTCGCTTTGGAGAAAGACACCGGGGAGCTGGAGCAACCATTTGAGATCACATCGCAAACCGGAGAGCGCTCATGAACCGCATGGAACTTCAGGCACTGGCTCAGAGTGAACGGGAGCGCCAGGGCGCATTCCGGTGCCGATTCCTGTGCTGCGCGTCCACTCCGTGTCTCGCTGCGGGAGGTGCGGCTGTCCGCAAAGCTCTGCAGGAGGCTGTCGAGACCACGGGCCTGGACGCCTCGGTGGAGGTGACGGCCACGGGGTGTATGGGGCCCTGCAGCCGGGGTCCTCTCGTGACGGTGCTCACGCGCGACGGCGAGGCCATCCTTTACGAACGGTTGTCTCCCGACAAAGTTCCGGCTCTGGTGGAGGCTCACGCGGAGGGGATTTCAAGACCTGCGCCGGCGCTCGAAACCTTTTCCACCGAGAGCCCCTTCTTCACCAAGCAGCACAAGATCGTTCTGGAAGGCAGCGGGCGCATCGACCCTGAAAGCCTTGAAAGCTACGTGGCCCATGGAGGTTACAGCGCCCTTGCTCAGGCCCTGCGGGAAATGACGCCCGAAGAGGTTTGCGAGGAGGTGACTTCCAGCGGTTTGCGCGGTCGGGGAGGCGCCGGATATCCTGCGGGGGTTAAATGGAAGCTGGTGCGCAAAGCGGCGGGTGATCGGAAGTTCGTGGTCGCCAACGGGGATGAGGGGGATCCGGGCGCCTACATGGACCGCACCCTCATGGAGTCGGATCCCCACCGCGTTCTGGAGGGTATGGCCCTTGCCGCGTATGCCGTGGGAGCCCAGCAGGGATTCGTTTATGTCCGGGGGGAATATCCTCTGGCCGCGCAGCGCATGGGGCAGGCCATTCGTGCGGCCGAACGGCAGGGTTTGCTGGGCAACCGTATCCTGGAGAGCCGCTTCAACTTTCGCATCGACATCCGGATGGGGGCGGGGGCCTTTGTGTGCGGGGAAGAAACCGCTCTCATGGCGTCCATCATGGGACGGCGGGGACAGCCCGTGCCGCGGCCTCCCTACCCGTCTCATCGGGGTTTGTGGGGGGCTCCGACGCTCATCAACAACGTGGAAACGTTCGGCAACATCGCCCCCATCATTTCGCGCGGCGGAGCCTGGTATGCCCGATGGGGCACTGGACGGAGCAGGGGGACCAAGATCTTCGCCCTGGCGGGTAAGGTGCGCCGGACGGGGCTCATTGAGGTCCCCATGGGCATCACCCTTCGGGAGATTGTTTTTGACATCGGAGGAGGCATGCCCGAGGGCCGGGAATTTAAGGCGGCCCAGACGGGCGGCCCCAGCGGGGGATGCATACCTGCCGAGCATCTGGACACCTCCATGGATTACGAAAGCCTTCAGGAACTGGGCTCGATCGTCGGTTCGGGCGGGCTGATCGTCATGGACGACACAAGCTGCATGGTCGATGTGGCTCGTTTTTTCATGGAGTTCTGCATGGATGAAAGCTGCGGCAAGTGCACGCCTTGCCGGACGGGCACGGTGCAGATGGTCCGCCTGCTGGAGCGCATCACCGACGGCCGGGCCATGCGGGGAGATTTGGAGAAGCTGGAGCAGCTCTGCGAACTGCTGAAGGAGACATCCCTCTGCGGGCTCGGACAGACCGCGCCCAACCCCGTGCTGAGCACTCTGCGCCATTTCGGTCAAGAGTACGAGGCGCACATCCGGGACCGCCATTGCCCGGCGGGAGTCTGCAAGGGAATGTCCGAGGTCACGACCCCAAAATAAAGGGATCAAAATCTCTCGGGCACCACTGATTCGAGATCCCCCCTTGGGGGGAGTGGAATTTTAACTGTTTGGAATTAGAGATAAAACACCCCCCTAACCCCCCTCAAGGGGGGAATTGAATTGGAGACGGACACGGTGTTTTGTGGGACACCACGAAAGCCGATACCCGGCAAGGTCTCGTGGGGGAATTGAATTGGAGACGGACGCGTTATTTTTTGGGGCTCTAATCCACGCAGTTCCGCAGGATTAGGAGTCCTTGGGGGTCCATAGGATAAGGTGTCGGCTCCATAAGATATGGTGCCCCCTACATTCCCACAGGACAGGGTATCCCCTAAAGCTCCACAGGATAAGGAGTCCCTTACGACACCCGTCATGGCGGGAATCCTTAAGCCGGCATCCAGTTCTTTGGTGTGGATTCCGGCTGAGAGAACGCCGGAATGACAACCGGTGCTCCGGGGCGCAAGTCCTTAACCGTTCTCTGGTTCCCAGGCTGGAGCCTGGGAACGAGGA
>CAZZHS010000041.1:25438-36224 GCA_964654275.1 uncultured Syntrophobacteraceae bacterium | reverse complement strand
AGGCTGGAGCCTGGGAACGAGGAAGAGGCTGGAGCCTGGGAACGAGGATATCTGGGCAATCATTTCTGCGCAGCTGTATTAGGGGCCTGGAAACCAGCCGATCTGGGGAATCACTTCTGCACGGCTGTGTTCGCGTGGTGGACACTCTGTGGGCACTCATCAATGGTGTTCAGTTTTACCCGGAGTTGGTTGTACCAAGAACCGCCTGTTTCGAATAGGTGGGCATTCTATTGTTTTGAGATATACCGGGAGCCGAGCCCTGCTCCTCAGGGAAAAGCATCCCTTCAGGGAAGGGCCATCCCCACAGGGAAAAACCGCAAAGATACGAAAGGACAGCTCATGGCGGTTGTGACACTCACCATCGACGACCGGCTGGTCACCGCTCAGGAGGGCCAACTCCTGCTCCAGGTCATCCGGGAGCACGGGATTGACCTGCCCACCCTGTGTCACCTGGAAGGCTTGAGCGAACGCGGCGGGTGCCGGCTCTGTGTGGTGGAAGTGGAGGGCCTCTCGCGACTGCCGGCGTCGTGTGTCACTCCGGTTCAGGAAAACATGGTGGTCAGGACTTCCTCGGAACGCCTGATCGGCTACCGGCGGATGCTGGTCGAACTGCTTCTGACGGAGCGAAACCATGTGTGCTCGGTCTGCGTCATGAATGGCCGTTGCGAACTCCAGGCTCTGGCGGTGCGGTTCGGCATCGATCATGTCCGGTATGAGCCCCTTCATCCGGATCTTCCCACCGATGTGAGCCACGAGCGTTTTGTCCTCGATCACGACCGTTGCATCCTGTGCACGCGCTGTGTGCGTGCCTGCGACGAGGTGGAGGGGGCTCACACGCTGGACGTGATGGGCCGTGGCTTCAAAAGCCGGATCACCATGGACTTGAACCAGCCCTGGGGGACCAGTCGGACCTGCACGGGCTGCGGCAAGTGTGTTCAGGTGTGCCCCACGGGAGCCATGTACGTGAAGGAAGGTCTGCACGGTTCCGTGGAAAAACGGCCCAATTTTTTGACCCGCATTCTGGATGGGCGTGAAAAGCGTGTCTGGCGCTGGTGAGCGCTCTTTTCCACGCACTGTTCTTGACCCGGGAGGATCTCCCATGTCTCATCAGACCACCGAAAAGATCCGTCTGGCGACGGTCTGGCTTTCGGGCTGCTCCGGGTGCCACATGAGTCTCCTGGACCTGGACGAACAACTCCTGGAGCTCGGAAAGCGCTTCCATCTGGTCTACAGCCCCCTGGTGGACTGCAAGACATTCCCCGACGGCGTGGACGTGGTGCTGGTGGAAGGGGCCGTGAACAACGGGGAACAGATGCACATGGCCCAAATCCTCAGAGAACGAAGCCGAATCGTGGTGGCCCTGGGCGATTGCGCCGTTATGGGGAACGTTCCCGCCATGCGAAATGGGCTGAATGTGGAGCATCTGCTGCGGTCCGTCTACGCTTCCGATTCGGGAAAAGAACCCCCCGGCCTCGATCCCGAAGACGGCGTGCCCCTGCTTCTGCCCAGAGTTTTTCCCCTCCACGGCGTGATTCCGGTGGACCTGTTTCTGCCCGGATGCCCTCCGGGCGCTCAAACCATTGGATCCGCCCTCACGGCGCTGCTGAACGGGGAACAGGTGCACCTGTCCGAAAACATGCTGCGGTTCGGTTGAACGAGGAGAGGAGCAGATGAAGCGGACTGTCACCATCGACCCTGTCACCCGCATCGAAGGGCACGGCAAGATCACTCTCCAGCTGGACGAATCGGGCCGTGCGGTTCGGGCACGGTTTCACGTGACCGATTTCCGCGGCTTTGAAAAGCTGTGTGAACAGCGTCCCTTCTGGGAGATGCCGGACATCACCTCTCGCATCTGCGGCATCTGCCCCGTGAGCCACATGCTGGCTTCCGCCAAGGCCGGGGACGCTCTTCTCGGCGTCCGGATTCCTGTCACCGCCCAAAAACTCCGTCGCTTGATCCACTGGGCTCAACTGGTGCAGAGCCACGCCCTCAGCTTTTTCCATTTGAGTGCGCCGGATCTTTTCCTGGGCATGGAGAGCGATTCCGATGAGCGGAACCTGTTCGGGCTTTTGAAGGCCCATCCTCAGGTGGTCCAGGACGGAATCCGGCTGAGGCATGTGGGACAGGAGATCATTCGCACCCTGGGCGGCAAGAGCGTGCATCCTAGCTGGGCGGTGCCCGGCGGCGTCCGAACTCCCCTCAGTGCCGAAGCACGTGATGCCCTTCAGGGGTTGGTTCCCGGAGGTCTCGACATTGTGGAACGGACGCTGGATCGGTTCCGAGAGCTGTGTGAAACCTTTCGGGGGGAGCTAGAACATTACGGTGACTTTCCAAGCCTCTTCATGGGTCTGGTGACTCCCGAGGGAAGCCTGGAGCATTACGACGGGTTGCTGCGTGTGATCGATGCGGACGGGACGATCCTGGAAGACGGAGTGCGGCCCGAATCCTACCGGGAGATTTTCAGCGAAGAAGTGGAACCCTGGACTTTTCTCAAGTTCCCCTTTTACAAGAATCTCGGACCCGAATCAGGGCTTTACCGAGTGGGTCCTCTCGCCCGACTCAATGTGTGCGATCGCGCCGGAACTCCCCGGGCCGATCTTGCCCTGAAGGAATTCCGCCGCTGGAAGAAAGATGGGAGACCGGTCTCGGGGAGCTTTCACATGCATGAAGCCCGATTGATCGAGATCCTCTTTGCGCTGGAAAGCATTGCCGAGATGCTCCAGGACCCGGAACTCACGGACTCCCGGGTGCGCAGTCAGGCCGGGGTGAACGAAACGCTCGGAATCGGGGTCATCGAGGCGCCGCGCGGCACCCTGTTTCACGAGTACCACGTGGATGAGGGAGGGCTGGTGAAGCGGGTCAACCTGGTGGTGGCGAGCGGGCACAACAATTTCGCCATGAACCGGACCATTCTGCAGATCGCCAGGGCTTTCGGCAACGGAAGTGAGGTGACGGAGGGCTTTCTCAACCGCATGGAGCACGGCATCCGCATTTACGACCCCTGCCTGAGCTGCTCCACGCACGCCGTGGGAAGGGCGGCTCTGTGTCTCGAAATTCTGGGTCCTTCGGGAGAATTGCTCACGCACTGTGAGGTCGGCTGAAGCCGGCCCAGACCCGGATGAAGCGGAAGCGGTGCCCGACCGCTCCGGGGGGCCCGCCGCCTTGTGGAGGGGCTTTCCCGCCGCCCCTCCAACGCAGGAATCACGTCTCCAACTGCGCAATCCAGTTTTCCAGGTGGGCACGGATGTCGTCCCTCAACTTTCTTGCCTTGTCGAGCCGCTCGTCGGGGGTCCCCTCAAAATCTGCCGGGTCCGGGAAGCTCCAGTGCAGCCTCCGGGTGATTCCCGGAAAGATGGGACATTGCTGTGCAGCGCCCTCATCGCACACCGTGATGACGTAATCCACGAGCAGGCCTTTCTTGTAAAAGTCGAAGACGCTTTTGCTTGCGTTGCGCGAGATGTCGATGCCCCATTCCTGCATCACCTGGATCGCCAGGGGATTGAGGGGGGCCGGCGAGAAACCGGCGCTGAGGGCTTCCAGCCGTTCGCCCCAAAAAGTGTTCACCATGGCTTCGGCCATCTGGCTTCGCGCACTGTTGTGAAGACACACGAAAAGCACTCGGATTTTGTTCATGTCGCTGGTTTTCCATTTCTGTCAGGGTGAACCCTCTCAGGGCCGCTGCTCACTGCCTGGAAACGCGACAACGGGCCGCGCACCCATTGGGCCCCCTGGAGCGTGATGAAAGTTGTCAGGACCCTGCGGGTTGCCTCGCGGTCGAGGAGCCTTGGCCTCTTTTTCCAATATAATTAAAAGCCTGTCTCAACCTACCGGCCTCACGTTACGATCGGGTGACGAGTCTGTGACGGTTGCTCTCCGGGCCCGGAGGCGCCTCCCCTGCATGAAATCGCTTGCAGCCTGGATTTTTCTGCCTATACTGGAACGCAGATTTCTGCCTGGTGTTGAACTCGCGGCACCGGAAGGGAACCGACTGACCTGAGGCGGATCCCGTTCCGGTCCTGAAAGCCCCGGGTATGGGGCCGGCATTGACATTTTGGGGAGGGGGAGCGACGGCTGATGGCGGCACACGCACGTTACGGAAGGGGTGAGGTCTCTGGTTCGCATGGCGCCAGATTGCTGGAATTTAGAAAACTCGTCACGATCAAGGTCTTCGCGCTGGGCTGCCTGGCCGCGTTGATCGGAGGATGCAGCACCGTTTCCCGCCAGGCTCCCCTGTCCGCAGGACCGGGGGGACAGCATCCCGGCCTGGCGGCATCCCTGCCCGCTCTTGCCGAATCCTCGCAGCCCCCCAAGTACCGGTTGATCATTCCCGACCATCCTTCCATCGATTCCTGGACCATTGCCTACTCGGAAAAAAATCCAAAATCCTTTCAAACGCTTCTCGACCGGGCCGAAGCCTATGTGATCCCGGCCCAGCGGATCTTTGCGGCGCAGGGACTGCCGGAAGACCTGGTCTACGTGGCCCTGGTGGAAAGCGGTTTTTCTCCCACAGCGCAGTCGCACGCCAATGCAGTGGGCATGTGGCAGTTCATTGCATCGACCGGAAAGCGGTTTGGACTCCAGCAGAACGAGTGGGTGGATGAGAGACGGCATCCGTTCAAGGCCGCTCAAGCCGCGGCCGAATACCTGTCGCACCTTTACGATCTTTTTGGGTGCTGGTCGCTGGCTCTGGCCGCCTACAACTGCGGAGAGAACCGTGTGCAGGCAACGCTCGATGAGACCGGGCTCAAGACATTCTGGGAACTGAGGGACCTCGGGTACCTGCCTGCCGAGACGCGCGACTACGTGCCTAAGGTCATGGCCGCCATCCGCATCAGCCGAAACCCCATTCAGTATGGGTTTCATTATCAGCCGTGGCATTACACCCCGCGGTATGAAACGGTTGAGGTCCCGGGCGGCGTGAAACTTTGCTGGCTGGGTGAAAGAATCGGGGTGGACGCCTCAACCCTCAAGCGCCAAAATCCGGAACTCTGCAAAACCGTGACGCCCCCCGATGCTCCCGCTTATGAATTGTGCGTGCCTCTTGGCACCCGGGAAGCGGTCATGATCGCCCTGACGGAACCCATCCCGCCTTACCAGGAGTTCGATCTTGCGCCGCTGAGGTCTGCAGCATCACGGGCGACCAGGTCCTCGACGGCTTCCTCGAAGAAAACCGCTGTGGCCTCTGCCCGAGGGCAAAAGCAGACGCAGGTGAAGCCTGCGGCAAAGAGTGCCGGAAACACCGGCGGCAAAGCTGTGACCCCTGCGGCAGGGGTCAAAAACCAGGCAAGCAAAACCCAGGTCGCCAAGCCTTCATCAGCCGGGACGGCCAAGAAATCTTCAGGGTCGTCTCAAGCGCAGAGCAAAACCATCCGCTATTCCGTGCAGCGGGGGGATACCCTTTATTCCATTGCGGAAAGATTCCGTGTGTCCGTCGACGATCTGCGCCGGCAAAACGAACTGAACAACAAACAGAAACTGATGCCCGGAAGTATGCTCATCATTTCCACCCGGGAACAGGAACCCCTCAGAGCACAAAAGAAACAGACCAACTGAAGGCACCACGTAGCAGTTTTCCTCCGAACGATGCGAGGCCGGGGAGGCATTCCCTCCCCGCCTCCTCACTCTCCACGTTACAAATCGCACTCGCTTGTCCCTCGGACCGCCATTGCTTATAGTTATGCACCGTCGTGAACTTCCGTGTTGCAGTCGAGTGGATCGAGACGGCTGTTGAAATCGCCTCGGCTGATTCACGATCCCGGAGACCGGCCGAAAGCCCCGACTTGCGGCAAGGTCCCACCCTCGTGGGGTCACCCGCCGGATGCGGGGCGAACCCTGCTGCAACGACTGCAAGAAGGCATTGAGGGCGGGCCTCTCTCCTGAAGCGATTTCGTCCTACAACTCAGCACGATCGAATGTCCGGCAGTCGGGTGGTCATTCCGGCAGTCTCTTGGCTGGAACCCACGTAAAAGAACTGAATGCCGGTCCAAAAACTGCCGGCAAGCCGAGTGTCGAAATGGACACCTGATACCGTGGAGCTGTGCCCGGAATTATGTTCAGCCTGTGAGTTCTGCTTCGGTTGGAGGGTGCTTGTTGTGACAAGCCCTTTGGAGAGAGGGAGCTCCAGGACAATGTGTCTTTCTTTACGCAGTGATTTCAACAAGCTGATGTGTTCCCGTTCAGAATCGTTCAGGACAAAACCGCTGGGGACCAGGGGAAGTGACCGATTCCCGAGCTTCTCAGGGAAGGGATCATATTGACTCAAAAGCTTTCGCGACAATGGTTCGGAGTGCCGATGGCCGTGCTCCTTCTGGGCCTGCTCTCGATCGGGCTGCTCTTTTGGATCCATCATGTCGACGAGGAACAGCAAAGTCGCCTGGGGCGGGTGGAAGCGATCATGGACATGCAATTCAAGATGAGCCTGGCCCACCTGTGGCTTGAGGAGGTCGTCGCCGGCGAGAAATCGATTGACCCCTCTCAAGTGTGGGAGAATCTCGACACAGCGATCATGCTGGGTCGTGTCCTGGCCGAGGGAGGAACCACGGAACGAGGCATCGTTCTCGGAGCGATGGTTCAGCCGAACCTGCTTTCGCAGCTGCAGAGCATTGGGCTGTTGCTCTCCAACTTCCGGGGGCTGGCGCAGGAACGCCTGCAGGAGCCCGGGAAGGCCGGGATAGGTACAGAGCTGGACCACCGCTTCAACGCTGTCTTTCGAGAGATCATCGCGCGTTCGGCGCTTATCGAGGAGACGATCGTGCGCGACTTCTCCGACCGGAAAGTCCAGATCGGCCGGCTTTTCGGCGTCGTGGTTGCCATGTGGCTCCTCATCCTCTCAGTGGCAATCCTGGGCCTCTGGAGGCGGGAAGCCCGCATCCACAAAGTCGAGACCGCCCTTCGACATGCTCGGGATGAACTCGAACTTCGGGTCCAGGAACGCACGGAGGAACTCAAGCTTGCCAACGAGCAACTCCAGCAGGAGGTGGGCGAGCGCGTCCGTGCCGAGGAGAGCCTCAGGATTTACGGGGAAGTCGTCCAAAACATGCCTTTCGGGTTGTATGTGCTGCAGACGGATTCCCTGGAAGAGCCTCCGACCTTCCGCGTCATCGCCACCAATCCCACAGCGGTTGCCACCACGGGCAAGTTGCCGGAGGAAATCCTGGGGACGCCCATGCTGGAAAGCTTCCCCTGGGTCTCCGACACGGTCCTCCCTGGAATCTACGCTGAGGTGGTCCGTTCCGAGAAATCGAAGGATCTCAGGGAATTCTGTTTTTCCAGTGAATCTGCACCAGGCGGATTTTTTTCGGTAAAAATCTTTCCGCTTCCTCACGGCTGCGTGGGAGTCCTCTTTGAAAACATCACCGAGCGCAAGATGGCTGAAGACGCGGTGCGCGAAAGCGAACACAAGTTCAGAAAACTCACCCTCGAATTTCACGCACTCCTGGATGCCATCTCTGACCCGATCGTTCTGCTGTCACCCGACATGCAGATCATCTGGGCCAACAAAGGCGCCGCCCTCATGGTCGGGGTCGATGTTGAAGAGCTCAAGGGAAAGACCTGCTACCAGATTCGCCACGGCCTCTCGGAACCCTGCGAGTACTGCCCCACCATCAAGACCTTCGCCTCGGGAAAGTCGGAAAGCGTCGAGGTGATGGTTTCCGAAGGCACGTGCTGGAATGTGCGGGCCTATCCGATTCGAAATGACGCCGGGGACGTGGTCAACGTCATCGAGATGATCGCGGACGTGTCCGAGCGAATCGCCTTTCAGGCGGAGGCCATGCGCACCGCTCACCTGACATCCCTCGGCAAGCTTGCGGCGGGAGTCGCCCACGAGGTGAACAATCCCATCAACTGCGTCATCAATTATGCGCAGATCCTTTTTAACCGGAGCGGGGAGGGAACGGAACAGCGCGAACTGTCCGGCCGGATCATCAGCGAAGGCTTGCGCATCAGTGGCATCGTGAACGGTCTCCTCTCTTTTGCCCGCGAGCGGAAGGAGGAAAAAGTCTCTGCGCATGTGGGTGAAGTTTTGAAGGACTGTCTCACGCTGTCGGAATCTTTGATCTTGAAACAGGGGATTCGGCTGTCAGTGGATGTGCCTTCCGATCTCCCTGAAATAACGGCGAATCCACAGCAGCTTCAGCAGGTTTTTCTGAACCTCATCAGCAATGCCCGCTATGCACTCAATGGAAAATATCCGGATTTCCATGAAGACAAGATTCTCGAAATCCGAGGCAGGAAGGGGATGCTTGACGGGCACCCCTTCGTTTTCCTCTCCTTTCGCGACCACGGGTGCGGCATACCCCACGAGATTCTCGACAAAATCATGGTCCCTTTTTTCTCGACCAAGCCTGCCGGCAAGGGGACCGGGTTGGGGCTGTCCGTCAGCCATGGGATTGTCGAGGACCACGGTGGGAAGCTCATGGTGGAGAGCGTGGAAAACCAGTGGACCGAAGCGGTCGTGGCCCTGCCGGCAAAGGAATGACATGAAAGCAAACATCCTCGTGGTGGACGATGAAGAAGGCATGCGCTATACGCTGGGGTCCTTTCTGAGAGACGAGGGGCACGAGGTCTACACGGCGGCAAGCTACGACGAGGCCCTGTCCGTTATCTCTCGAGTGGACCTGGATCTCATTTTTTCAGACATCGTCCTGGGCGGGAAGACGGGGATCGATGTCCTGCGGGCAGTGAGAGAAAAGAACCCGTTGTGTCCGGTCGTCATGATCACCGGTTATCCCGATGTCAAGACGGCCTCGGAAGCGGTTCGCCTCGGGGCTTTCGATTACATTCCCAAGCCCGTGGTCCAGGAGACCCTCCTGGACGCCACTGAAAGGGCCCTTCAGCACAAAGCCGCCGTGGACAAAAAAGAGAAATGTCGCACCAGCATGGAAACCGTGTTTCGGAGCGCCAAAGACGCGATCATCAGTGTCGATCAGCACCTGGTGGTCCTGGATTTGAACGAAAGTGCTGAAAAGATCTGTCGTCTTTCCAGGGATGCAGTGGGCCACGCGCTGGGTTCCGAACACGTCCCGTGTGCAGGGGGCTGCCTGGAACTGATCAGGGAGGCTGCGGAGAAACAAGAAATGATCCACGAGCGCCATGTGGAATGTGAGCATGGGGGCGGCGATTCCCAAGTGTTGAATGTCTCCGTTTTTCCCCTCCTGGACGACAGGAATGCTTTCTGCGGAGCGGCCATTGTGGTCAAAGACGAGGCGGAGCAGGCGGGCGAGGGCAAGCAACGGGAGGAACGCCGCGGATACCGGAATCTTGTGGGAGCCGGCGAGCCGATGCAGCGCCTCTATGATCTCATCGAGTCTTTGCACGGCGTCAGGAGCACGGTGCTCATTGTCGGAGAGAGCGGGACGGGCAAGGAACTCATTGCCGATGCCCTGCATCACGGCAGGGAAGGAAGTCTGAAGCCCTTTGTCAAGGTGAACTGCGGGGCACTCCCCGAAAACCTCCTGGAAAGTGAACTCTTCGGACACGTGAAAGGGGCCTTCACCGGGGCTGCGGGGGATAAGGTCGGGCGATTCCAGAGGGCGGGAGAGGGCACCGTATTTTTGGACGAGATCGGCAACATCTCGCCGAAGATGCAGTTGAGCCTGCTCCGGGTCTTGCAGGAAAAAGAGTTCGAACGGGTCGGGGATGCCACGCCCATTCGCGTCGATGTCCGGGTCATTGCGGCGACCAACCAGGATCTGCTCGAGAAGATCAGGCTGGGTGAGTTTCGGGAAGACCTCTACTACCGGCTCAATGTGATGAAGGTGATCGTGCCGCCGCTTCGTGAGAGAAGAGAAGACATTCCTCTCCTGGTCGAGCACTTCCTGGAGCGATTCGGGAAAAAGTTCGGCCGGGAGATTCAGAATGTTTCCGGGGAGGTGATGGACGTCTTCATGGCTTATCCCTGGCCGGGAAACGTGAGGGAACTCGAACATGCCCTGGAGCACGCGTTCATTCTCTGCCGCGGCAGGAGTATCGGCCGGGTTCACCTTCCCCCCGAACTGAATCAGTTCATGGCGGCCGCAGAGAAAAAAGATCGTCCTTTCGCGACGCTGTCGGGAGAGGACGATCGAAACACGATTCTCAAAGCATTGCAGCGAACCGCCTGGAACAAGGCCAAGGCGGCCCGGATCCTGGGGATCAGCAAACGCACGATTTTTCGTAAAATCAAAGAGTATAATCTTGCCGAGCAGGAAACTCCGTGACGGCCGTGACATGACCCGTCTTTTTGAAAGTGGGTTCATGCCACGGCAGATCGAAGGCTGAGCCTATCTTTCGAAATAACCGTCCGAAAGTGTCTTCAGGAAGGCCACGATTTCCTCGCCGTGCATCATGAAATTGAAGGGTTGCATGACGATCCTGTTTTGATCCAATTCCGGTGGGGGGAAGAGGTTAGGATCGGGCGTCATGCCTTCGCCCCCCATACCACCACCCATTCCTCCTCCACCCATGCCGCCGCCACCCATGCCGCCATTGTCCATCATGGCCCGCCAGGCGTAGAAGTGGACGATGCCGTCCATCTCGCCCAGGGATTTGAAAAATCCGTTGTGCCCGTAGGCCTTTACAAATTCAGGGTAAGGCCGAAGGTCCACGTTGCGCACGGTGGGTGTCTTGAACTTGCCCATTTCAGGTTCGTACACTTCATCTCCATAGCCGGCACTCTTGAGGTATCCGCCAAGGCCGTAGTCCAGCCAGTCTGCTCCATCCGGGTTCCATTTTTTGGGCATGGAGTAAAAGGGATTCTCCGGGTTCTTGGGAATGCCGAGGTTGTGATAGCTGAAATCCGTGAACA
>CAZZHS010000041.1:0-25338 GCA_964654275.1 uncultured Syntrophobacteraceae bacterium | reverse complement strand
GGATTCTCCGGGTTCTTGGGAATGCCGAGGTTGTGATAGCTGAAATCCGTGAACAGGGGATAGCCTGCTGCACCCTCTTTGAGCGCATGGCAGGATGAACAGTTGCCGCGATTGGGGTCGTTGAACATGGCAAGGCCGATAAGTTCCTGGTCGGTCAGTCCCAGGCCGCGATAGTTGGTCCAGCGATTGGGCCAGTTGCCCATGCCGCCGCCCATACCGCCGCCCCCGGAGCCCATACCGACCATGCCGCATCCCATGCCGTTTCCGGGGCATTGAATTTTGGTCACATCCTTGCCCGCAGCCTTGGCGTTGTCCCAGAAAATGTCGAACTTGGATGTGAAGGTGTTGACTTCGGCACTCGTCTCATAGGCTGCGATAGAGCGCGCGATTCGCTCGTAGGTGCCGGACACATCCTTCACAGGGTCCAGCGATCCGGGACCCCACACCTGTTCGAATAGCGTGGCGTAGTCTGAGTTTGCGACACGGATACACACCTGCTTTGCCCCGGGCATGTTCATCTCCAGGGGATTCAGGAACGGCCCCATGGCCTGTTCAGCGAGGGGATCCCCCAAGGTGTGCCCGGTGGCTCGACCGTCCCAGAACATGCCGCCGATCCATGACCCCATTCCTCCGTTGTAGTCTGGATCGTAATAGAGGATTGGGCTTTCGCCCCCGTAGGCAGCGGTGGGCGGTTTGCGGTTTCCGAAGCGGTCCGGCATGGCACCCGGCTCCACGGCTCCATGGGCGTTGATTTCGGAATTCGGGCCCGTGAAGCCCACTGAGGGGTCATGACAGCTGGCGCACGATTGAGTCCGGTTCACGGACAGGTTCTTGTCGAAGAAAAGGGCTTTGCCCAAGTCAACCATATTATCAGTGTCCTGTGCCATGGGCGCCGTGAGGGCAGCGGCCCCACACAGGACGAATGCAAGGGAAAATATCGTCAAGGCGGCGATGGGCCTTCTCATGGGAGACCTCCTTTTATTGAAAAGGATTGTTGGCGCCGCATCTCGGATGTGGCGCCATGTTATTTCATCGAATGCGGTTTTGATGTTCAGGAGGGGGTGTGTTCCCCTCTCCTGAACAAGGGAAGCAGTCTAAGGAGTTGTCACACTGACCACATTCGACCAGTCGGACGCTCCGGATGCATTGGTGGCTGCAACCCGGAACCAGAAAGTCGTGAACCGGGGCACATTTCCAGTGGTGAAGGTGGTGATATTCGCCCCGACCGTGCTCGTCACCAGCCCGGCGGAGAACGCCGAGTTGGTCGCCCGCTGGATCGTGAAGCCGGTCTCGTTGTTGGAATTATCCGTCCAGGTCAGAGTCACTCGGTCGTTGTTGTTGTTGAACCTGAACGCGGTGGCGGTCAGGCCGGATGGAGCTGCAGGAGGAAGCGCACCGAAAGTCGCGATGTTGGTGAATGCGGATTCGAGCGACAGGGTCGGAAAGCTTGCTCCTTCGTTGAGGTTGGGATCCGTGTAATCCCACGTATCGCCGACAACATTGAAGGCCTTGACCCTGTAGAAAAAGGTCTGGTTGGTGTTGCCGATGGGATCTGTGTACGTTGCCTGTCCCACTGCCGGTCCCGTGGTGCTGGCCATGGTCACCAGCTCGGTCCAGGGCCCATTGACACTGGCCGCTCTCTCGATGAGGAAAGATGTCTCGTTCCTAGAGTTGTCGTTCCAGGCCAGGTCCACCCGGCGATTGGGACCGTTTCCGACGCGTGTGGCCGTCAGATTGGTGGGGTCCTTGGGTTTGATACCGACCGCCTGGGGCCGCATCATGTCCATTTCCTCATGGCTCAGGATATGGCAATGCCACACGTACTCCCACCCGAAATTGACAAAGCGGTTGATGATGTCGATGGGTTCGCCGTTGGGATCGAAAGCCAAGATGGGCTTGCCGTCGATTTCCGCCTGGGTGGTGTTGGCCAGGAAGGCCCCTTCGGGCATGCTCGGGTCGAGCAGGCGGATGCTGTTGGGAAGATCCCACGGGATGTTCGGAATGATCGGTCGCAAAGCGACGATGGTGTCCTCCAGCGGGCTGACGCGCACCGTATCCTTCCACCCCAGTTCGCTTGGGTGAGGTCTTCGGATGATCCCGTCCCATCCGACCCGGTTGAGGAGCTGCACCTCATAGAGATGGAAGTGGATGGGGTGAGTGTCCACGCCGTTGTGGGTGATTCTCCAGATCTGCGTGCCGTCGTCTGCGCTGGAAATTGGGGTGACTTTCGTACCCTCGGGGAAGACAACACCCTTGACCACCTCACTTGGAGGAAATGTAAAGGGATACAGGATCATGTTCTGCAGGCCTGCCTGCGCGAAAGGCACTTCAACGCCGAGAAAGCCGCTCATGCGCCCGTACTGCGGGTCGAAGGCCTCTCCCATTTCATCCTGGATCTGCTTGGGCTGGAAGGGGAAGTTGGTCATTCTGACCCCCGAAAGGGTGTCGAACGTCATGCTGAAGTCATGGATGCGTGCCAAACCGTCCCGGGGCGCCGTTGCCCGGAATGCGCTACCATAGGCCTCGTTGTAGGCTGCCTGTCCCACGATGATCGGGTGCTGTCCGTCCTCGAAGACTCCGCCGCCGCCCAAGCTTTTCGACTTGAAGGCTGTCTGAAGCGCTTCCAGATTGAATGGCTGAGCCGGAGCCGCAGCCGCCACCTTGATCTGCATGACCGTTCGGGTGTTGGGGCCGTATCCGGGCAGGATGGTCGGCACACCGCCCGTGTCGGTCAGGTCTGGGGAACCGGTGTAGTAGTCATAGCGCGGATCGCGCGCTGGGAAGGCCGCCGGGGCGTCGTTGTACAGGATCAAGGTCTTTCCGGCGTACTGTGAAAAATCGACGACGACATCCGCCCGTTCAGCGGGTGCGAGCAACAGGGAGTGCTTGTCCACGTTGCCGGCGTTGAACAGGGTGGGGTCGGTCACCCAGGTGGTCGGTTGAGCGGGGATGACCACGGGAGCCGGCAGAAAGCCTCCCTCGGTGCCGATCTGAATCCAGTCGGGACCTTTGGGGCTTATGAGTTCATCGGGGGTTGGGAAGACTCCGGCAGGATCGTCCAGGGCGGCAGCCACCTCGGCGGCATTGAGTGCCACTTCGGTCGGTGCAGTGGGATCTGCCACGTACAGAGACAGGTTGAAGAAGCGGTCGTTCGCTGCGTTCAGGACGCGGAACCGGTAGGCCTTGGGTTCCACTTCCATGTAGGGATAGGCGGTGCCGTTGACCATCGGCGTATCATTGAAGGATTCCATGCCCATGGAGTTGTAAGGTGTGCCGGGCATGAGGGGCCCTTCACCGGGCGAGTCGTCGCAGTTCCAGTCGCCGTTCATGTAAGCATCTATATCGACGGGAGGCTCAGGCATACAATAAGGATTGGGCACGGGTGGGAAGTCGATGCTGTTGGTGGGGGGCCAGAACCACGGGCCGTACATCCACCGGCCGAAGGGGTTGACTCCCTCGATGTCACCGGGGTTCTGCGCCGGTGAATAAACGTGCGGGAACCACAGGTTGCCTTCGCCACCCCATCGGGCCATGTCCCAGGTCTCATCCTGCATGGCGAGTTGTTCCATGCTCGGCACAAAGGTCTTGTCCTGGATGACCAGGGGAATGCCAAGCCCAACATCTGCGAGGGGGCCGCCGGGCTCCAGCAGTTTGTCTTCTGTTTCGTCTGTAAGCAAATAGCCCGCCGCTTCGCCAACATAGACGTTCAGGCGGGTGATGCCCCAGGCATGGTCATGATAGAACATGAGCCGTGCGCTCTGCTGGTTGGTGTAATAGAAGGTCATCACCCCGTCATTCGGGTTGCCCGAATCTTCCATATCCGGCACGGGGACTACACTCACGCCCTGCGGATAGGGAGTGTTCTCGTTGGCGGGGGTGATCCACTGGTGGGGCGTGCCGTCGCTGATCCAGGGCGTGATGCCGCCGTGCAGGTGGAGGGTAGCGCGGTTTTCGGTGTAGCACCCTGCAGGCTTGGGACTCATGCTGCACATGGGGTTTAGCGGATCCATGAAATTCATATGATGATCCAGGAACTGCCCCGGTCCCGAGCCCATCACGGTGGTGTCCACCGGGATGAAGAGGTCGCCGTCCATACCCGTGGGGAGCAGGTTGTAGAACTTGATCCGTACCGGGCGGTTCTTCCGGGCGATGATGGTTGCACCCAGGTAGTGAGGGTCGTCGACGCCCAAACGACCGGTCGACACCTTAGTCCCGTCGAGCAGTTCGTTGGAGAGGGGTACCTGTTTCCCCGGCACCACGCTTGTCGAGATCTGCACATAGCCCCGCAGAAGCGTCCCCGGCAGGTCGGTGTGCATTTGCTCCCGGTATTGCACCAGCCCGATCTCGTAGTAATCGGTTTCGGGGTAGGTGGTTGTGTCGGGGACGGCGACCGAGATATACTGTCCCAGATTGTTTGCATTGTCCGAACCGAGGCCGGGCAAGCTATCCACAAATTTCCGAATGCCCATGATTTCTCCGGTGGTCGGATCGACCATCCGCAGCGGGCTGTTGGCATAGTTCGGGTGCGTGAAGTAGCGGGGGGCTGCGCCGGGCATGGCCATGTCCGCGGTGGCCATGTTTTCCATCACGAAGCCGCCGTCCGCAGCGCGTTTCGCTGCAGCTTTCCGATCTTTCTGGGTGATTTTCTTCTGCTGTCCCGGGGCGTTCGGATTGCCCTTCTGAGCAAAACCCTGGTCGATCCCCCAGGAGAGGGCCACCAGTGCCAGTATTGAAATCATGAACGTGAAGAGTCTTCGCCTGTTCATTGCTTCTCCTTTGCTCATCAATCCGGAGACTCTGCGACTGCGGCGATGCAGTCAGAGAGCTTTCGGCAGTTGGGGGACTTCCCGAACGGCATGCGGAGGCCCTCTCAAAGTGTTCATCACCCGACCCGATTCCATGGGGGGGGATTCCGATTTGTCGAGAGGACCATTCCGACAATTCCTTCGAAAATCCCGGTGTTCCGGCCAGCCCGACGGTCAGGGGTCCCTGATGCCTTTCATGTGCCCGCTCCTTTCTTGGATGGGATGGTCGTTGGTTGTCTCTTTCGCGATTCGTTCCGGGGTCGTTCCAATATGCCTCTTGTAAATGGGGCATTCCCTGTAGTTCCCACCGCAGTAGTAAACGGCGTCGGCAATGCTGGTGCTGTTCATGGTGGAAACGTAGCAGTCGTCAGAAGGTGATTTCACAAAAGGGCACGGCTCGCTGTGAAACATGGCATTCGCCCTCTTCCTTTCGGTCACTCGGGTTGACGTCTGCCTTGCACGGTTCGCTGGAACATGGACGAAGAACGGCGGGACACGGGCAGTTCCAGCTTCGTCGTGCGAGGAACAGGCGAAGTCTCATCAGATGAAGCCCGAAGGCCCCCGGCGACTTGCCTCTCCCATTCTCCTGCCGATACTCCTCAGCAATGGGTGTTCCAGTTTTGCAGGAAGTGAAATCCTTCGAAATTAACAAGAAGAATCAGGAGCTTATGCGATAGTCCGGCATGCGGTAGGGCTTCGTGAGTGGGCGGGCAGGGGTGCCCTGGCACGCTTGCGTGCCGGGCGGATGCGTGCCATGGCACGGTGGCAGGTAATCGCCGGCGGTGGCGGAGCGCGGCAGAGGATGCTTATCTGGCCGCACGAAATGAAAGTGCTGCACGGAATGGAGGGGCCTGCGAGCCCTGGTGGATCAGAGGAGAGGCGCCGTGAGGTAGGCGGCTCGCGATGCGGCGCGAAACCAGAAGGGCTTGGTCTCGATTTCTTCCTGCGTCATCCTCCTGGACGCTGCGAAATCCGTCTCGAACATCCGTTCCACTTCCGCCGCAAATTCCCTGTCTTCCACCAGGGCGGTGACTTCAAAGTTGAGCCGGAAGGAACGATTGTCCAGGTTGACGGTCCCCACAGCGGCACTCGCAGCGTCCACCAGGAAGGTCTTGCCGTGGAGAAACCCGGCTTCGTAGCGATGCACCGCAATGCCCGCTTCGAGCATGGATCCGATGAACGCATAGGCGGCAAAATAGACCAGGGGATTGTCGGGTTTTTCGGGAATGAGGATGCGCACGTCCACGCCACGGAGGGCCGCGAGCTTAAGAGCCCCGATGACGCCTTCATCGGGGACGAAGTAGGGGCTCGCGATCCAGAGCCGCTCCCGTGCCGAGTGAATCACCTGCTGCATGAGCAGACTCGCGGTTTCGAACCGGTCGGCCGGTCCCGACGGCAGGACCAGGACGGGCACGTCATCCGATGTCGCAACCCTCGGTTCCCAGTCGAGTTCCGGAATGTCGTCGGTTGCCCAGTACCAGTCTTCCATGAAGGAAATCTGGAGGCCCAGAACTGCCGGCCCTTCGATGAGCAGTTGGGTGTCTCTCCACGCCCCGATCCGGGGGTTTTTCCCGAGGTATTCGTCTCCCACATTGAAGCCGCCCACCCAACCCACGTGCCCGTCGGCCACCACAATTTTTCTGTGATTCCGGAAGTTGAGCTGGAAGCGGTTGCCGGGACCTCGGGTCGAGTGAAACGGGCGCACCTGGACCCCGGCTTCCGTGAGCTCCCGTGTGTAGGACCTCGGCAGGCGATAGCTCCCGATTTCATCGTAGAGGAAGTAGACCTGGACGCCCTCCCGCGCCTTCTGTTCGAGGCGCTTTTTGAGCTCCTGCCCCAGCGTGTCGTCGCGGACGATGTAGAACTGGACGAGCAGGTAGCGCCGGGCATTTTCGATGCCCTCGAAGATGCTGCGAAAAGTGGCTTCGCCGTCGATGAGGAGTTCCAGCCGGTTGCCGCGAAGGAAGGGCATCTTGGCCAGCCGCTTGAGGGCCTGGAGGCGTCCCGCCTCATGTCCGGGGTGTGATTCAAGGGGCCGGACCTGGCGGATCTTGGCGTCGAGAGCCAGACCCAGGGCGGTGTCTTTCTCTCGCCTTGCCACCACGTAGCCCTGAAACTTGGAGCGTCCGAAAACCCAGTAGGCGGGTACGGCAAGATACGGGAAGGTGTTGAGCGAAACGATCCAGGCCACGGCACCGGGAGCGGTGCGCGTGGACATGAGGGCGTCGATGGAAGTCACAAAGCCAAGGCCCTGAGCAAGGATCACCAGCAAGACCGCGAGGAATCCCTTGCGCTTGATGCGCGGGCGGCGCTGCTTTGGGTCCCTCCCGTCCCGGCCGGGGCTTTCGGAGGTCGAGCTCTCCCTGTCTCTCCGGGCGCTGGTGGGGATATCCGGCTCACGATCAGCTTTTTGCATGGCGCTCACCCGGTTGTGTTCATGAGGCGTTGAATGTGTCATAATCCTTCCAATTCGACTCTCGCCCATCCCACCGACGTGCAGTCATCCTGAACGTGATCTCTCCAACCCCGTCGCATCGGGTCTTCCCTTGACCGTTTGGCTGCAGCCTCGAGGGTGCCCAGCCCGGGTTCGTGCGCCGGGTTTGGGGCGGCTGGGATCTGGAAAGAATACAGGGTGATGTGAGGTCCTGTCAAAATCCAGGTGGATCGGATCGTTCACGAAATGCAGCAGGCGGGCGGTCCTCCGATCTGCCGTGTCGTCGGGCATCGCGGAGCGGATGGCGAATCCATCCGCCAAACCGGGTGCCGGGAGGTTTCCATGAGCGGCAACGAACAGTCCGGAAAGCCGGATGCATCACGGCGCATGCTGCCGGGCCAGCCCTATCCCCTCGGTGCTGCCTGCGACGGGAAGGGAACCAATTTTTCCGTGTTCTCGGAAGTCGCCGAACGGGTGGAGCTGTGCCTCTTCGATGAGCGGGGGCAGCCTTCGGCCTCTTTTGACCTGCCGGAAGTCTCGGCACTCTGCCGGCATGGGTACCTTCCCGGCGTGGGACCTGGGCAGCGCTACGGGTATCGAGTGCATGGGCCGTGGGACCCGCAGCAGGGACACCGGTGCAATCCCTCAAAGCTTCTGCTCGATCCTTATGCCAAGGCCATCGAGGGGCAGGTGCAGTGGGATGAAGCGGTCTTTCCCTATCGTTTCCACGATCCCGAGAATTCAGTCAACGAGGCGGACAGCGCGCCCTTCGTGCCCAGGTCGGTGGTCATCGATCCCCGCTTCGACTGGGAGGACGACCGGCACCCGCGCACGCCCTGGCATGAGACGATCATCTACGAAACCCACGTCAAGGGCTTCACCACCCAGCATCCGGACATTCCTCCCGAACTGCGGGGCACCTATGCGGGCCTGGCTCATCCCGCCGCCGTGGAGTACCTCACCGGCCTCGGCGTCACGGCGGTGGAACTCATGCCCGTGCACCAGTTCATCCACTACGCGCACCTGGTGGAAAAGGGCCTGCGCAATTACTGGGGCTACAGCAGCATCGGCTATTTCGCGCCGCACAACGAGTATGCCGCGGCACCGTCGGACGGCGGCCAGGTGCAGGAATTCAAGAAGATGGTGAAGACGTTGCACAAAGCCGGCCTGGAGGTCATTCTCGACGTGGTCTACAACCACACCAGCGAGGGCAATCACCTGGGGCCCATGCTTTCGCTGAAAGGGATCGACAACGCCGCCTACTACCGCCTCATGCCCGACGACCGCCGCTATTACATGGACTACACGGGAACGGGCAATTCTCTCAACATGCTGTCTCCCTACGTGTTGCAGCTGATCATGGATTCCCTGCGCTACTGGCTGCTGGAAATGCACGTGGACGGGTTCCGCTTCGATCTTGCGTCCACCCTCGCTCGGGAACTGCACGACGTGGATCGGTTGTCCGCCTTTTTCGATATCATCCAGCAGGACCCGGTCATCAGCCAGGTGAAGCTCATTGCCGAACCCTGGGACCTTGGGGAAGGGGGCTACCAGGTGGGGAACTTCCCGCCGCTCTGGTCCGAATGGAACGGGAAATACCGGGACACGGTGCGGGATTTCTGGCGGGGGGAAGAGCAGACCCTCGGCGAATTTGCCTTGCGGTTCACGGGCAGTTCGGACCTTTACGAATCAAGCAACCGGAGACCCAACGCGAGCATCAATTTTGTGACGGCTCACGACGGCTTCACGCTGCACGACCTGGTCTCCTACAACGAAAAGCACAATGAGGCCAACGGGGAGGGGGGACAGGACGGGGAAAATCATAATCGCTCCTGGAACTGCGGTGCCGAGGGCCCCACGGACGATCCCGGAATCAAAAGCCTGAGAGCCCGTCAGAAGCGTAATTTCCTCGCCACGTTGTTTCTTTCCCAGGGGGTGCCCATGCTGCTCGGCGGCGATGAACTGGGCCGCACCCAGCGGGGCAACAACAACGGTTATTGCCAGGACAACGAAATCTCCTGGTATCACTGGGAAAGCGCCGATGGGGAATTGCTCGAATTCTGCCGCCGGCTGATTCGCTTCCGCGGAGAACACCCGGTGTTTCGGCGCCGTCGCTGGTTCCAGGGGAGGCCCATCCATGGGACGGGTGTGAAGGACATCGCATGGTTCACCCTGGATGGGGTTCAGATGGCGGAAGAAAACTGGGGGGAAGAGTTTGCCAAGTCCCTGGGGGTTTTTCTCAACGGGGAAGCCATCCCCGATCCCAACCCGCAGGGTGAGCGGATCGTGGACGACAGTTTTTACCTCATCTTCAACGCGCATCATGAACCGCTGACCTTCAGGCTCCCGCCGTCCCGATGGGGCAAGGGCTGGGTGAAGGAACTGGACACCGCGACGGGGTGGGTCGAGGAAGGGGAAAATCTACCGGCGGAAGGGGAACTGGAAGTGGAGGCTCATTCCCTCGTGGTGCTTCGCCGTGTGCCGTAAGCCGCCTGGAACCCTCGGAGCGGTGCGGCACCTGTCTGCCTGCGGCTCACCCGCCCGTGAGCTCACAGTTTTTGGCCAGGCATCATCGCCTCAATTGTTTGTATAACACGGATCCGCCGCGTCTGCCCGGCTCAGCCGCACAGATGGATTTCAAAAAATCTTTCCGGATTCGCTCTGAGAATTCATTTCGGTTACGATTGGGGGCCGGGTCGTTTCAGTGTGAGGCGTGCGCGCTGCTGGTGTGCTATCGTTTGAAAAATTCCATGATGGCCGAAGACTTGCCCAACCAATGAAGAAGGAGTTTCCATGAAAATCGTCTGCGTACTCGGTAGCCCGAGGGCCCATGCGAACAGTTCGATCCTGGCCGCGCGTTTTGCCGATGCGGCCCGCAAGCTGGGCGGAGAGGTGAAGACTTTTGTCCTCAACGACCTGAAGTATCGGGGCTGCCAGGGCTGCATGCTCTGCAAGACCAAACTGGATCGGTGCGTGCTGGAAGACGATCTCACCCAGGTACTGGATGCCGTGCGCGAGGCGGATGTCGTGGTGCTGGCTTCGCCCGTCTATTTTTGGGACGTGTCGGCGCAGACCAAGGGGTTCCTGGACCGGTGTTTTTCCTACCTGGTGCCCGATTTCATCACCAATCCCGTGAAATCGCGGCTGGAGCCGGGAAAGAAGTTTGTCCTCATGCTGGCCCAGGCCAATCCCGATGAGGGCAGCTTCACGGATATTTTTCCCAAGTTCGATTACTTCTTCAGGGCGTTCGGTTTCACGGAGACCCGCCTCATACGAGCCTGCGGCGTCGGCGGTCCCAGGGAGGTAGAAGCCCGTGAGAGTCTCCTTGAGTTGGTGGAGAGAACGGCTGAGGAACTGATGGGGAAATCGTGACCTTGCGCGTTCATCATCTGATCAGCGTGCTTCAGGCGGAGGCCGATGCAGACCAGGCCGCTTTTCTCAGCCGGTTTTTCAAGACGGCGCCGGGGCAATACGGGCACGGCGATGTTTTTCTGGGAATCAAGGTGCCGCGGGTTCGAACCCTGGCCCGACCCTTTCGGGATCTTCCCCGGGAAGAGATCAAAACCCTGCTGCTTTCGCCGTTCCATGAAGTTCGTCTTGCCGGCCTGATTCTCCTTGTGGAGGCGATGAAAGCCCCGGGGGAGAACGGGCGGGAACCGGAGGCAGGGAGGCGGGAGGTTTTTGACACCTACCTCTGGGCCATGGAACGGGATCGGATCAACAACTGGGATCTGGTGGACGTTTCCGCAGCACACGTGGTCGGCCGATACCTGGATGAGCACGAGCCGGAAAAGCTCCCTCTCCTCCAGGACTGGGCGGAGTCTTCCAGCCTCTGGACCCGCCGGATCGCCATCGTCGCCACGTTTCATTTCATCCGGAAGGGACGGTTGGAGCCGACCCTGGACATCGCCGAAAAGCTGCTCCACGACCGGGAAGACCTGATCCACAAGGCCGTGGGCTGGATGCTCCGGGAGGTCGGTAAAAAGAACCGGGAAACGCTGGAAGACTTCCTGGCGCCCCGCTGCCGCACCATGCCGCGCACGATGCTCCGGTACGCGATCGAGCGATTTCCGGCCGATCGCCGTAAGCTCTACTTGCAGGGCACTCCCTGAGCTGCGTGCGGATCGAACCAGGGTGAGGGCAGGGCGCGAAGTGGACGTCTGATCTCGACCTCACGGCCTGTGCGCCAACTGTCTTTTTGAGAGTCTCGCGGAGGGCAGAGCGCGAAGCAGATGGGTGGTCCCGACGGGAGATTGGAGACAGTTTTCAAGGGGCACAATCCCCGGCTTTCGCCTTGACGGCTTTCGAAACTGCGTGCTATAAGCCTACACATTCTTTCGCCGACGTAGCTCAGTGGTAGAGCAGCTGATTCGTAATCAGCAGGCCAAGGGTTCAAATCCCTTCGTCGGCTCCAGGAAAATCAAGGGGTTATGAGACCATCGTCATAGCCCCTTTCGTTTCTGTGTGAGATTCCATGTGAGACTTTCGTCTCGCCTGCTCATAGACGCTGATGGCAACTTTTGCCATGTCGCCGATGCCGTGCAAATAGAATCTCGGTGGTCGTCCTGTTTTCGTGGCCCAGGATCTTCTGAATGGCGCCGATGGGGACGTTGCTCGGTTCCTCGATGGAAGCACCCGCATGCCGGAGCGCATGCTATCTGAAGTATTTCACACCTGCCTTCCCGCACAGTCCCCGCAAAAGAGATTTCCTGTCCTTGTACGGTCCCGTCACCTCGTTCCCCGTCTTGCGATCCTTGTAGCGGTGCCGGAAAACCCAGGGTTTGGACGCATCCCGCATGGCGTATCTCCTGGAGAGGACTTCATACAACTTGTACGTATTGCCGCTGCCGGCCGAGTGTTGGATCAGGTAACGCCGGCCTGCTCCGTGTGTGTTCACATCAGCCGGCAAGCGCCTGACCACGTCGAGTTGGTGGGAGCAGGGCCAGATCTGGGTCTGTTTCTTGTCGCCGGTCTTCTCGTCCCTGGTCACCACCACCTGAGCGTAATTTTCCAGGATGTCGGTGAGACTTTGGCGGGTGAGCACCTCGCGCCACAGGTCGTCGGTCTTGAGGCCGCCGGGATTTGGCGAATTGCCCGCACCGTCGTTCCAGCTTCGGTTGAAAGGGTGAAACCACGAGGCCTTGCCCTTGAGGTGAGTGCAGAAGCGGACCTCGTTTTCGCCCACGGTGAATTGGGCCACGCACCGCCCGAACTCGAAGAGCTTTTCCCTCGGATTGCGCTCCTTTTTATACTGCCAGACCGCGTCATCCACCGTCTGCTTGGTCAGGCTGTTTTTGAGCTCTAAAGTGAAGAACGGCAGACCGTTGATGAAGAGCACCAGGTCGAGGGCCAGCTGCGTCCCGTCACGGCCTTAGCGCAGCTGCGGGGTGACAGTGAAGCGATTGAGCTCGAACCGCTTCCCGGTCTTTTCATTATCCGCTGAAGGCGCATTGTTGACCAGGTCAGGATCCAGCGCGCCGTGCCTGATTCCGTGGCGCAGCACGTCGATGGTGCCGCGCTTGCTGATTTCCCCTTGCAGTCGGGCAAGGAATTTTCGGCGGGTGTGGCCGTCTTCATGGAGCGCCAATGTCTCGGCAGCTTCCGGTTGTGTGACCCGAAGGAAGGTGGAGAACTGCAACAGTTCCACGCAGTATTCGCGGTCGTAGTCATGAGGTTCGCCGCAGCTCCAGCCCGCTCTGTGGGTGGAAGGCAGTTCCTCCGCGGTATCGGCGGGCGCAGGACCACGGTCACACGAGACACCGGTCAGCGCCGTGCAGATCAGTCGCTTCAGGCCGCGTTCGCTGGTGTCTGTGTGCACGATGGACGCTCCATCCATTACCCATCGATTCACCCCCCCGATCATCTGGATAAATCGACGGATCTTCATCGTATCTCTCTTCGACACGCTCGATCTTGTAAAATACCCGTCATTGAGAGAACCACCCAGTGAGGATGTTTTTCAGCTCAAGAAACGCCGCATCTGTGCATCTGCGAAACGAGGCTCTTTGCGCGATCTGCTTGTACAGCGATGAGCTCCGAGGCTTTTTCGCCGCACGCAGTGCCGCCTCGAAGGCTTCTTTGGGACGAGCGGGCTTGATCTCTTTTTCTTTCCACAAGCCCTTCTCGGTCAACCAGGCACGAAGCCCAGGAGTTTTGTTTTTCCATCCGGCTGTTTCATCAACGTGTGGAGAATCACTCCAAATCCACACCTCGAGCTCCGGCAGCAAGACAATCACCCTGGCTCGTCCGCCCCACGCGGAATTTTCAAGTTCTCCATTCAGGCGTCTTTGGAGTTCATGGGGTGGAGTCGCCTCTTGCCCGCTCCCTTCGTGATCGAAAATCAGCAAGCCGTGTTGGTATTGGTCTGCAAAATTGCTGAGGAATCCCACACCCCGCAACGCGCACGCGGGGTCATGCTCCGGCTCCACAAAAATATCCACATCCAGTGGTCGGATACCGAGCGCTTCGGGTCTTGCAAGTATTCCCCTCAGAGCAAATTCGAGGTCTTTGTCTGCGGCAAGTATGACGAGGTCCTTCATCCCAGTACCCCTGCAGCGAGCAATGTGCCCAGATTCACTTCCCCTTGCCACTTCCGCACAATGGGATGCTCGGAGCCCAATTTGATAGATGTCGAACCGGACTTGTCCTTTTCAAAGCAAAAAACATGCTCTATCTTAGCCGCATTGAGGACCACCGGCGAGTGAGTTGCCAGCAAAACTTGGGCGGCATAGACTGAAGAGAGTGAGTCATAAAGAGTCGCGACAGCGCGCGGATGAATCCCGTTTTCAGGTTCCTCGATCAGATAGACTCCCTGAAGACCGGAGAGATAGGCGGGCAGGGTGAGCGCCGTAAGCCTGAGTGTGCCGTCGGAGACCAACCACGATGGGATCTTCAAGCCCCCTTCATATTCATAGATTAAGTAACAGTGTTTGTCCTCAGGTCGTTCGAATGTCGTAATGCCGACCAGATCAGCCAGCGACGTTTGAAGATGTGCGATCCAGTTGTGATAACTTTCATCATCTTCTCGTCGCAATCGGGCTACAACCCAGGGCAGGTTTGATCCGTCCGGTAAAAATCCCTTAACCTTTGTTGGCGGGCTGGGTTGTTTGATCTTGAGGCTGTTGAGAATGAAACGCTGAACACCTGAAGTCAGTAATTCGCGAAACCACACAGCGATGGGGAAGGAGCTTTCGTCAGCGGGAAGATTGCCAAGGGCAGATCTCTGAGGTCCAAGCTTGAAGGAAGGGGTCCAGCCCTTTCCGGACTTGCTGTAGGTCTCGCTGTAAAAATTGTCATTCCCGCCCGGCACCTTGTTGACCACGACCTTGATGCCGCGTCCGCCCTTGGGTGTGACCAACGAGTCGGGCCCTTCTTGCGACATTGGAGACAAAGTGCGCTGTCGTGGTTCCATCGGAGAGGACTTCTTGAGCAGAAACTTTTCTGCCTTCAGCTCGAACTGACGTTTGGTTTCGTCGAAACCAATGACCACCTCATACCTTGCCCGATCCAAATCCGGCCTGGCGGTCAAGCTGCGTTTTTCGTCGGGAATAAGTGTCTCGATTGCCAGTTCCAGCTTGTCGCCCTGCCGACGGTAGAGAAGCTCCTCCGGATTCGTGGTTCGGTTTGACAACGCCGCATCCAGACCCTCGGAAGCAACATCCCTCAGAAAGGCAATAACATCCAGAAATGTCGTCTTGCCGGAGGCATTGGGACCGACCAGTACATGAAATGGCCCAAGCCTTGTCGACACAGACCGCAGACATCGGTAATTGATCGCCTCAAGCAACGTGATCATCGTCATCTCCGCTTCGTCCCTTGCATCCACCTCTATGAGATCACCGGTCTCATCCCAGGTACCGTCTAAGGAGTCAATTTCGCTGATGGACTGCGATTCTTCAACTTGATTCGGCAGTTGAGCTGCAGCCTCGCGCACCTCCCCAACCACGGCACTGCGGCGTTCTTCATCACGATGCCTGCGCCAGGTTCTGAGGTTGGATGCGTACAGCCCTTCCCCTCGAAGAAGGGCCCCCAAACTTTGAAGTTCGGTACAGAAGTCTGCCTGCTTGAGAATGTGCAGTTCGCAGGCGGCACTGAATCTCCGTCTCACAGCTCCTTCCAACACCTCCGGATCCCGTTCAAAGAATGACGGCCACTCTTCTACGTTGGGGTTTCTTTGCATCGCTTTTCCTTCCCCACCCTCTACTCTAATTGATTCAGTGCAAGGTGTCTCAGTTATATTGACGCAGAGGGCAGACGGGAGCTGAGCTTCCCAATTGGTCTTGAATTGTGTGAACAGCGCCATCGATTTTTCTCTGCAGGAAGCATAGAAAATGAATCGAAGGTCCCCGCCTGCCGCCTGCTTGAATTTGCTGTGCCTCTTCGGCACATTTGTTGCTATGCGAAATTGACGGCGTTGGAATCGGGCCTTGGGCAATTCCTCTTGGAAGACTTTTTCCAGGCCGGGAAGACCGTCCATGATCCCCGGAGTGACCTTCGTGCTGTCGACTCCGAGCATTTTCAGGTCTTTGAAAAACTGCCTCCAGTTGGAAGCCGACTCCCTGTCTCCTGCCCGCAGCCCAAGGGCCAGCCTGCGACCCGATTCCGTCACTCCGATTGGCGCCGCCACAGGAGTTTTCTCAATGGAATCGCTCATGCACATCTTGAAGTTGACTCCATCGACGCAGAGGCACTGGATGGGCTCTTGGGAAAGGTCCCGGTTCCTCCTCAAAGTTGAACTGCCCCTTTCAGGAGAGGTGAACGTTGTGTTCGTCCGCTGGAGGAAGAAGAATTGGCATGTCTTCCTCTGTACCGAAGCCGAGATGGAGACCCATGAAATTCTCGACCATGATTCCCGCAGATGGGCCATAGAGTGCTATTCCAGAGACTGCAAATTACTCCTGGGACATGGTGAAGGTTAGAGCGAGACCTTCGATGCCGTGGCAGCCTGGGCATCGATTGTGGCAATTCGCTACCTCATCCTCGTCTACATTCCGGCCAAACGCCGGCTTGCCGGCCCCATAGGACCCTTGTCCCAAGAGCTTGCCCGTGAACGCCTCCAATTCGCTCTCATTCAATCTCTCTGGACTCGAATCCGGCAGATTCTCAGGCTTTCAAGCCGGCTTTTTTCCACCAATTCTGACCATGACCGGTTCTTCTATTTGCTTGGTGTACTTGAAACTTCACTCGTCAATTCCCCCGGCCAGGGGTGTGCGAAACTTTAGTTGGGTATGTAAAAACAAGCGAGGAGCCTTTCGAAATCGTTCGGTTTAAAAATGGGGGTTGCATGATGGCCGCAAGAGTCGCTTCAGGATGGATGAAGAAAATAATGGGAATGGTGCTGTCGGTTTTGCTGGCTGCATCGGCAGGATATGCCGGCTTGTCGGAATTGGAGGGGACCCATGGCCATGCGAAGCCAGGGGATGCCTCCGCTCTGGAAGGAGGAGGGCCGGTTGCCTCTCCTCCGGAAGACTTGGCCGCATCCGCGGGCGATGGGATCGTGTGTCAGCCGGGAACCGTCTGCATGGAGGCGAGCACCCAGCTCCCGTTGCGCGTCCTGCCCCGGCCCTTTGCGAACCTCTACCGCTCTCCGGAAAGCCGGGAAGATGCCGTTGTCATGGCCAACCTCCCGGCCTTTCGCCCTCTGTATGTGTTTGCCCGGGAGGGCGTTGATTTGCGGGAACCAGCCAATCCCACGGGTTGGTATTCGGTGGGCCGCTCCCGGCAGAGTCCCGAGGGCTGGATGCAGGCCAAAGACCTCATGGAGTGGCGTCAGTCTCTTTTGGTCTCCTACACCCACCCCGGCAGCCCCCTGGAAGGACGTCGTCCCGTGCTCATGTTCCGGGATAAGACCGGGTTGAAGGATATCCTCAATGACCTGGACATGTCCGGCCGGGCTGGGGAACTTTACAAGACCATCGATGCGGGCGGGGTGCCCGATGGCGTGGTGAGCACCGAGCCCAAGCGCTTTGTAGACATCACCCGTCAATTCTATGTCCTACCCATTCTGCAGTGGGAGGAAATGCAGATTGCAGGCGACGACGTGCGTCTCGTTCAATTGGCTGCCGCCGTACCGCGGAGCCGGGGTGCCGACACCCTGGAGAACGAGGAATTTCGCCGGCAGGCCCAGGTGGAACGCACCGCCGGCAGCTCCCTTCTCCAGGAAGCAAAAGTGGATGTAGTCTTTGTCATCGATACGACCCGAAGCATGCAGCCTTTTATTGACATGACCCGCGACGCAGTGGCCGCCATGGCCGGGAAATTGAGTGCAAAGGCGGACGAGCGCTTTCGCTTTGGCCTCGTCGTCTTCCGTGACTCTCTGAAGGTGGCGCCCGGTCTGGAATATGTGGCCCAAAACCTTACCCCTCAACTGATCAGCGCCCGGGAATTGGCCGCGCTTTTGGAGGGCAAGGGCGGGGCCACGGAGGTTGGCAGTGTCGATTACGCGGAGGAGGTCTTCGCCGGTGTTGACCTGGCCACCCGCTCCCAATGGCGGGACGGGGCCATGCGGTTCATGATTCTCCTTGGTGATGCCAGCTCGCACCCCAAGGGGCACTCCCAGAACACCACGGGCAAGGATGAAGTTGACCTGCGTCGAGAACTCGATGACGCGCAGATCCATCTCTTTGCCATCCACTTGCAGGATCCCCGGGCCACCGAGGACCACCCCATTGCCCTGTCCCAGTTTTCACACCTTTCTCGGATTCGCGGCACCGAATCCACCCCGGCCCTGGTGGAGGTCAATGCCTTTGCCCAAGAGGATTATCGCACCCTTGTGGACACGCTTACGGCGCAGATCATGGGCAATCTCAAGTCCGTGACCGGTGGGGAACCTACCGAAAACGCCCCGTCCCGGACAGTGGAGGAGTTCGACAAACTCTGGGAAGCGGCCCTCATCGAGTATCTGGGTCAGGAAGCCGCACCACCCAAAGACATAGTCGCCTGGACCATTGATCGTGACCTGAGCAATCCGGCCATGCGCTCGTTGGATGTCCGTGTGCTGGTGACGCGAGAACAGCTCTCCACCCTGGCTCAGGTCCTCGACCAGGTTGTCCAGGCCTTGATGCGGGCCGAGGTGACCCAGTCCCAATTCTTCGAGGCCCTGCAGAGTGTCGCCGGGCAGGCCATGAAGCGGCCCGAGGACCTAGCTGGTGCGACCCGTCTGGCCGATACCGGGCTGTTGCCGGCATTCATCCAGAGCCTGCCCTACAAGAGCAACATTTTGGCTTTGTCCGACGAGATGTTCGCCAGTATGACCGCAGAGCAGCGCTCTCAGCTCGAATGGAGCATTCTGGCCAAGCTCGACCAGTATCGGGTCATCAACGAGCAGGTGGACGCCTGGTTTCGGATCAATGACCTGGATTCGGACCAGGACCTCGTCTATCCTTTGCATATCGACTATCTTCCCTAGTCCGGGGTATGCCCATGACCCTGGTCGTTGTGCAGGAGTTGCTCAAGGTCCGAAGCCACAGCGAGAGCACGTTTGAGCTTTTCGTGCCTTCGTTTTCCGTGCAGCCTGGAAAGTTCATCGCCGTCATAGGCGAAAGCGGCTGCGGCAAGAGCACGCTCCTCGATCTTTTGGCTTTGGTCTCGGCACCAAGCCAGGTCCGCCGCTTTGAGATGGGGTTTGCTCCACATCAGGTGGTGGACGTTGGCAGACTCTGGCAGGAAGGCCGAGAAGGGGAGCTTGCCGCCGTGCGCCGCACCTGGTTTGGCTATGTGCTGCAAACCGGGGGCTTGCTGCCCTTTTTGTCGGTACGGCAAAATGTTCTGCTGCCGGCCCAGGCCGCAGGCAGAAGGGTTGACGTTGCGCGCCTGCAGGATCTGGCCGGCCGACTCGGCGTTGCCCATTGCCTGGAGCGAAAGCCCGAATCCCTCTCAATCGGCCAACGCCAGCGCGTCGCCATCCTGCGTGCCCTCATCCACCAGCCCCCTCTGGTGCTGGCCGATGAACCCACGGCCGCCGTGGACAAGGCACGGGCCGCAGCCATCATGGACGACCTCTTCCAACTGGCCAGGGAAGAAGGGGTGGCCGTGGTGGTGGTCACCCATGACGTCCACCTGGTCTTCCAGCGGGCCGACGCCGTCTATTCCTTTACCGTTTCCATGATCTCCCCAAAAACCGCCCGTTCGGTCTGCACCCTTCAGGAGGGGGCATGACGTCCCGGCCTCTTCCCCTCATCTCTTCCCTGGCCTTTACCCATTTGCGGCATGAGTGGATTTTTACCCTCTGCCTTGTCATTGCTCTCGCCTCGCTCATGGCGCCGCTTCTTGTCCTGTTGGGGCTCAAAAACGGTACAATCCAGACCCTGCGCCACCGTCTCGTCGAAGACCCGGTTTTTCGGGAAATCCGCCCCATCCAGACTCGTGAATTTTCGGCAGACTGGCTTGAGGATCTGGCCAGACGACCGGGAGTCGGGTTTTTGACGCCGACGATCCTGCCGCTCTCCTCCGTTCTCCATGTTCTTCCTGCAGGGCAAGGCAGGGCCGAGCTCTTCGATCTCATTCCCACCGCCCCCGGTGACCCGCTGCTTTTAGAGAACAACGGCGTCATTCCCGAGGATGGAGAGGTGGTCCTTACGGCCGAGGCAGCGCGCCGCGCCGGCGTTGGGGGAGGAGATAACCTTCGTGCCCGTGTGACACGAACTCGGGCGGGGCAGACAGAAATGGTCGAGGTCCCGCTTCGTGTCGCCGCCGTCCTCGCCTCGCGGGCCGGCACTCTGTCGCGCGTCTATGCCCCGCTGTCCTTCGTTCTCGATGTCGAAGCCTACAAGGAGGGGTATGGTGCTCCGGCCAGGGGCTGGCCGGGTGAGATCCCCGAACCCACGCCCAGCTACGACGGGGCTGTCTTGCTTTTGGATGAGCCCCTGCCGCCCATTGAGCGCACTGGCCTCATCATCAACACGGGCTTTGGCCGCATCGTCGAAATCGATGCCGCCAGGGCAAGGGAACTTCTGGGCTTTGCCCTTCCGAAACATTTCACCATCTATGAGCTTTTGGCTCCGGGCGCTGCGGTCACCCTCACCAACCTGCAGGCCATTGACCAAAAACTGCGTGGTCGCACCCGGGTACTTCTTCCTTACGCGCACAACATCCGTCTAGTGCATGAGGGCCGGGAATTCTCTCCCATCGGCCTTTCCCTGACTGATGAGCAGGCAGCGTTGCTTGGCTTGCAGGAACCGCCCTGGAGGACGGTGGGCGGCAGCCTGCCCAGGGAGCGAGTTCTCACGCGCGTACTCTGGCCCCAGGGGGCCTTCGAACCTTCTGAAATCCTGATGGTCCAAAGCGCCATTGACCCTGAATTGCGTTTTCCGTTGCAGTACGCCGGCCGCGCCTCTTGGGAACGTCCGGTCATACCAGCCGAACTGCTCGGTGTGCTGCGGACATCTCAGCAACGTACGGTGCGTTTTCGGGAAGAAACCGGGCGCTTTGAACTTGCTCGTGGCGGCTACCGTGGTTTCCGACTCTATGCCACAAGCATCGATCATGTCCCTGAACTTTATGACCGGCTCGTCGGCGAGGGCATCGAGGTGACTGCCGCAGTTCAGGCCATCGAACGCATCCAGGTTCTGGACCAGGGGCTGACCCGGCTTTTTCGCCTTATCGCCATGTTGGGCCTTTTGGGTGGGACGGCGGTCCTGGTGGCGAGCCTGTATGCCGCTGTGGAGCGTTTGCGGCGCGAGCTCGGCATGCTGCGTCTGCTCGGTTTTGCCCGCAGGCACGTGTTTTGCTTCCCCGTCGTACAAGGTCTTGGAATTTCCGGGTTTGGTCTTCTGGTGGCGCTCGTAGCATATCTTTCTCTGGCTGGTCTCATCAACCGAGCTTTTGCTTCTGAGCTTGCGCCAGGAGAATCCTTTTGCATCCTGAACACGGCATCCTTCTTCATCTTTGCCGTGGTCACGTTTTTGCTGGCCGGCCTGGCTTCACTGGCTGCTGCCTGGCGGGCCACACGTATCGATCCAGCGGAGGTTTTGCGTGAATAAATTCGTTTTCACCATGCCGCAGATTGGGGCTGGTCGCCTTCTTTGGTCCCTGGTCCTGCTGCTGTTTCTGGCACCTCTTGCATGCCTGGCCGAGCAGATACCCCAGACTGTCTTCAATCCTAAACCGGCCGAGGATGATCTTGTTTTGCCTATGCCTGACGGCGGTCAGATGGTCTTCCGGCGTGTGCCTGTGCCGGGCAAAGGTTTTTGGGGCGACCAGAGTCGGATTATTCAGGTGGGCGATGCGGCCGGCGGAGTGTTCGAAGGGCTGCAGCGCATGCAGGTCAGCGGCACTTTTGTTCGCGAGGACGGTACCTGGGAGATCATTCTCGGCAAATACGAGGTGACTGTTGGCCAGTTTGTAGCGGTCATGGGCATGGATCGCCTGCTGGCCGTGAGCAAGGACCCGCAGATCCAGAAATTACCCACGCTCCAGGGGCGCGCCCTGCACGAAACCCTGATGCTGCCGCTCTCTTTTTTCAGCTATCAGGATGTGAGTGATTTCCTCCACCGTTACAACCAATGGTTGTTTGACCCCGCACATCCGGAACGTCTCGATACCATGCCGCGTCTGGTCGGAGCTCCGGGTTTTCTCCGTCTGCCCACAGAGGATGAGTGGGAGTATTGTGCCCGGGGTGGACTGGAAGCCCTCCAGGCCGGCACCTTCGAGAACAACCTGCCGTTTGCCGCATCCGAGGCCAACGAATATGCCTGGCATCTCGGCAATGCCAACCACAAGCTACGTCCCATCGGCCTGCGGAAGCCGACCCCGGGCGGCTTTTACGATCTGCACGGGAATGTGCAGGAGATGACCGCCGGTCTTTTCCGGCCGGAAATCTGGCAGGGCAAACCCGGTGGCGTGACCGTGCGCGGTGGGAGCGTCTCCACTCCAATCAAGGATTTGCGCAGTGCCCTTCGGGCCGAACTGGAAATCTATGCCTGGGACGCTGACGCCAAAAAAGTCGTGGAGAGGCGTTCGTTCAATACAGGTGTGCGCCTGGCCATCGGCTCCAATGTGGTGGTCAACTCAGCACAGCGGGCCGAGATCGAAAAAGAATATGAGGCCTATCGGGCAGAGCTTCGCCGAACCACTCCTACAGGCCGCACCCTGGATAATTTGGTGGCCCAGGCGTCGGGGCAGATTGGTGATACGGACCCCATCATCGAGAGATTGATCAACGAAAATCCTGCACTGCAGGAGCCTCTGGCAGTGGTCCAGGCCACTCTGGCCACAGCCCGGGAACGGCTCGAGTTGGCCCAACGGGAGAGTGCGCGCAGCCTTGCTCAGGATGCGCTTCGTAATGGGGTGAACCTCTCGGTGTACCTCTCCCGTCTGGATCGTCTGCGAGAAAGTCTGTCCACAGCCCGTGAGCTGTCTGAGATTTCCTCGCGTTATGAGGAACAGGTCCAGGCGGTGGAAAAATCCATTGCAGAACTTGAGACAGCGCTCGGTGAGCAGCTTCAGGGATATCGGGAAAAGATCGGTTCCCTGGGAGAATACGACCGCTTCCATATGGACCATGCCTTTGTCGCTCTGGAAGCCCAAACCATGACCAGGCGGGAACAGGCGGTTCTCGAGCTGCTCAAGGCGCATGCTCTGGATTTTGCGGAGAAACGTCGGGCTGAACCGCAACTCTGGTTGGAAGGCTTCAGCCAACAGTTTGCTCGTTTTTCGGATTCATAACACAAGGAGGAGTTATGCATGGGATCAAAATCATAGCCGGCGTCGTCATCCTTTGTCTCCTGGCCACAGGCTGCGCCACCACTTCGGGAGGTCCCAGTGACCAAACCCGCACCAAAGTCGAGGGCACGGCTGTTGGGGCGGTCGTCGGTGGACTTTTGGGGTATGCCATCGGCGGAAAACGGGGAGCGGTCATTGGGGCGGCCGCTGGAACGGGCTTGGGCTTCCTTGCTGCGAATGAGGTGGCCAAACGCAAAAAGGCCTATGCGACCACGGAAGAGTTCTTAGATGCCGAAATCGCCAGCACTCAAGAATTCAATCATACCGCACTGGCCTACAACGAGAAAATCTCTCGGGAAGTCGCTTCGCTGGAAGAAGAATCTGCGGTCTTACGGGCGAAGTTCGATCGTGGCCAGGTAGATCGGCAAAAGCTTTTGGCCAAGCGTCAGGAGTTGCAAAAGCGTCTGGAAGATACCCAAAAGTTGGAAAAAAATTTGTCCCAGGAGCTGGAGATCCAGACCACTATCCTGGAACAGGGGCGCAAAGAGCGTCCTCAGGATGATCCACGCATCGCCAAACTGGAAAAGGAAGTGGCGGCTTTGCAGAAGAACTTGGAGAAGCTGCGCGAAGGAAGTACGCAGCTGGCTCGCATTGACCAGAGGTTATCGGTATGACGCGAAAAATTTGCATTGTTTTTCTGGTGCTTTTTGCGTGGGGATGTGCCACCAGCCATGCCCCCCGGGAAGGAGGGTTCTTCGGTGGTGTTGCCGGACTCTCCAGCGGCACGTACCAGAAGCGGGTTGAGGAACGCGAGGCTCGTCTGAGTGACTTGCGGGCCACGCAACGCCGGCTGGAAGACGAGCGAGTCACCCTGGAGGCTCAAAAAACCTCTCTTCAAAAACAGCTGGAAGAAGATCGGGCCAATTGGCAGGCCCTCCAGGCCGATTTGGCCGCAGTGGAAAAAGAGACCAGCGGCCTGACTGCCCGCCGGGGGACAGACCAGAAACGCGTGGCGGAACTGCAACGTCGTCTCCAGGAACTCAAAACCCGGGCGGCCACCCAGCAATCCTCTCTGGACGCCCTCGAGGGGAGCGGCCTCGGAGACGAAGAGATGGAGCTCAAACGGAAACAGCTCGAGGCCCAACGCAATGCCCTGCGCAAGGAATTTGATCTGCTCATGAAAATGCAGACCGAGTTGTCCCGGTGATGCACAACGTGCTGTGGGGTGTTCTCCTGCTGGTGGTCTGGCCCTTTCCGGCCCAGGCTAACGTCCTTGATGAGATTCGAATGCTTTTGCAGACGCAATCCCTGGTGGCACCGAGCGAAGACCAATTGGGCGGCTTGCAAGTGGAAAACCTCGCTGACCAGCTGAATCAGATTGATCCCTATGCCCGTTTTTTGACTCTTGAAGAGGTCAACCGTCAGCGCCTTCTTTCCGGGAAATCCGGCATCGGGGCGGAGCTTTTCCGCCGGGGCGATCGGATTCTCCTTTCCATCTACCAGGAAGGAGGTGCCCATGAGGCCGGCATTGCGGACCATTCTCGGCTGCTTGCCATTGATGGACAGGCTATCGATGGCTTGAGCCTTCAGACCATTGCCGAAAAACTTCTGGGCGAACCAGGTTCGTTGGTGCGGCTTGCCGTGGTTACGCCGGAAGGCCGACCGCAAAGCGTCACGGTGCGCCGTATGCTGTCCTCTCCACCGGAGGTGGAGCTTTTGGGCGTTGCCGATGTGCAGGTCCTTCGTATCCGCGACTTTCGTCCAGGCACGACTCGCGCCGCTGTCCGTGCCGTCCTGGATTTCCGGTTGGCGGGCAAAAGCCGCTTCGCCCCGGAGTCAGAGCTGATTATTGACCTGCGCGATGCCCCGGGGGGGGACCTCTACGAGGCTTTTGATCTGGCCGCGTTGTTTCTCCCCCCCGGCAGCCTGCTGGGCTGGATCCGCGGTCGTGATCCCACTCTCGTGCCCATTCGGGCCCCCCAGAGCACCCCGGCGTACTCCCTGCCGCTTTTTCTCCTTGTCGGCCCCGAAACAGCCAGTGCCGCGGAAATCTTTGCAGGGATTCTCCAGCGGCACGGCCGGGCCAGACTCATCGGCCAACCGACTTTCGGGAAATGTTCCTCGCAAACGGAGGCGAGACTCTCGGATGGATCGGTTTTCCGCTACACAAACAAAGAAGTGGTTTTCATCGATAAGACCACCTGCACCACCAGCGGACTCATCCCCGACATGTCGGTGGGCGACGACGACGTAGACATTCTTTGGCGTTTGCTCGATCGCGTTCGGCACCGGCGTCGGGGGATGCCCTCCCTGGCCGAAGACAAAGAGCGCGTTGCACATTTTTCTTTCCGGAGGGATCTACGTCCACCAAATCGGTTCCTCTCATCCCAGGATTTTTCGCCACGAATTTGCTGAGGACCCTTGTCTCCCTGGCCGTCA